>JBGCDK010000010.1:0-96808 GCA_045105295.1 Mariniblastus sp. | reverse complement strand
TTTTCTTTTTAAGTTTCTTCTTTTTGGGAGCTTTATATTTGGGGGCCACGTTTGCGATGCTGCCGACGGGCTGAAGCGGATCAGGTGCTTGCGTATCAAGAGGCGTGGGCACAAGGGGGGCGTTGATTCCTCTGGGGATGTTTTTTTTCAAAGGGTCTCGGCTGACGGTGCGAGGAAGCGACGATTCTAAAGGGACACGAATTTTTGTGCCGCATGGGCAACGAGAGATTTGACCAGCAGATTCACCAGCGACTTCGAGATTCTCCATGCACTTTGGGCATTTGAATCGAATAGGCGGCAGACTGGTGCTCGGGGGAATCGCAGCGTTAGGCGACATTAACGGATTGGGCGAATCGCCATCGCTGACCGGAACGGCTGAAACATCGGCTTGGTTAAATGGAGATGGGATCGCAGTGGAGGCGGAAGGCGAGTAATTGTCTGGGGCCGCATCGCTCACGGGAGTCAAAACTGGGATCGCCGCCGGGATCTCGTCATCCAACTCGGGCTGTCGAAATCTGGTCGGAGGCGTTGGCGGGGCGTCTACGGGGAAAACTTCAACGAGGTCTTCGGCAGGCGATTCGCGATCTGGGAAATCGTCGTCGTCGGGAATCTCGATGGGCAATTCCTCGACGTGCCTCTCGTCGATTGACGGTCCACCGACAGTTGGAGGGACTGCTGGCGATGGCTTGATCCTAGCGGCACTGTCTCTTGCGGGCTGCGGAGGAAAAGGAGAAGGGATCGCGACATCGCTGTCGGACAGCGGTTCAAGCGTTGGGATTTGTTCTGGTTCGGGCGGCAGAACAATCGCTTCTTTTATTTTTCTTGGAGCATCTGGCAAGCGAACCACAGGAACAGTCGGGACAACAGATGCGATGATGGGCGACTCAGGCAATCGAACAACCGTCCGACATTTGCATTTAAATTTTCGGCCGTATAGCTTTTCGGTTAAACGTATATGCCTACCACAAGTCGGGCATTTGACTTGACTCATCAACTTCTCCAACAGGCAAACGACATGGAAGTAGAATAAGACGGGTGTCGCTTGAGCTCACCTAATTGTAGTTGAATACGCACTTTTGATACAGCAGAAATTCTCACAGCCCAGGCTCGGCCGCATTCACGTAGCTTCAAAAAAGTTCTGCAAAATCTATGCAATCCCAATAAGAGTTTCAGATTCTTGAACCAGGTATGTCCTGCGATGAATTCGTCATTGCCTTCCCCAATAAACATGATCGCCCATGGCAGCACCCCAAATCAGACAGGTAAAAAGATTCAAATCTAAAACGATCGAAATTCGTCGTGACAAAAAATTCGACCCAGATCGTAAATAATTCAGATCGCGATTTGGTCTCGTAGGAATCTTTGGGACGCGATGTTAATCGTTGAGAAATGGATGTCGACAATGTCGTCGATGTTGGGAGCGTATCCACCAGCCATTGAAAGAGCCATTGGGATTTCAAGATCGCGGCAATAGTCGATCACCAGTTGATCACGTCGACGCAAACCTTCTTTCGTTAGGCTTAACAGCCCCAGCCTATCGCCTTCGAAAGGATCCGCACCTGCAAGGTAGAAAACAAAGTCCGCCTTGAATTGCCGGAACACTTGGTCGAGACCATGTTTCAGCTGAGCGAGATAATACTCGTCTGTGCTTCCAGCAGGTAACGCGATATCAAAATCACCATCCGTCTTCTGGAATGGATAGTTTTTCTCACAGTGCACCGAGAATGAAAACAAGCTCGGGTCGCCTTTTGCAATACCCGCCGTTCCGTTCCCTTGATGGACGTCGCAATCTATCACTAAAGTGTTCTTTGCGAGGCCTTCGGTTTGCAAAACTTTGGCTGCCACACAAGCGTCGTTGAAAACGCAGTAGCCCTGCCCGTTGTCGGCAAATGCATGATGAGTTCCGCCGGCAAGGTTTGCCGCAATGCCGTCGTTGTAGGCCGCGCGAGCTGCCGCAATACTGGCTCCTGTCGAACGTCTTGATCGCTCAACCATTTTGGGTGACCAAGGAAAACCGATGCGGCGAATTTGAAGTGCCGATAATTGCCCCGATTTGATCGCTTGCACATACGCCGCAGCGTGAACCAATTGGATTTGCTCATCCGTTGCCGCGGGAGGTAAATGCAGTTCGCAAGTTTCTCCGAGCGGATCGTCTTTGATCCGCTCGCGCAACAATGTGTACTTGGCCATCGGGAAACGATGGTTGTCAGGCAACGGCAACTCAAACGTGTCGGAGTAAAAAAGTTTCATTGGACTCCGCACAAAACGTATGCTAGTTCAAGTTCGCTTTGTGGGCGTGACGCAACATCGCGTCAGCTTGGTTGCGGCTTGAATCGACAGTGACTTCTGCAAACGCGTTTTCTGTTTCCCAGACAACGACCTTGGTGAGTTGTAAATCGTAGCCGCGAATGGTTTCAATCAGCTTTGGGCCGATTTGGTCCAACAGATACCTGGCCATATTTTCGGCCGTTGGATTGTAAGGCAATCGGTAGATCTTGTTGGGGCGAACTTGCTCCAAGGCAGTCAAAGCGTTCTCGTCAGCATCCCAAACGATGAAACCATGATCCCAGTGGTCGTCAATCCAACCTTTGAAAAGTTTATTGATCACGCCAAAATCAACGACGCGACCGAGCTCATCAATCTCGTTGCCCGTAACGTGAAATTGGATCAAGTAATTGTGTCCATGCAGGTTGGCACATTTTCCTTCGTGCCCCAGTAAGCGGTGTCCGGCACAGAATTTGACTTGCCGCATTACAGTTATGCTCATCGTTGTTTCGATCGCTTCGATTTAAGGTTCGTAAATGAAAAAAGTTTGTGAGTCGCACGCACAATCTTTCCCTCAATGAAGTTTAGGGTTGTTGTGGTGTCGGTCTTTGTCACGAACCGCTTTCTTCTCAAGATTTTTGCTCAATGCATCAGTTAAGTCGACACCTGTTTGGTTGGCAAGACAAATAATGACAAACAAAATGTCAGCAAGTTCGTCATCGATGGACGATTGGCGGTCCGATTCCTTGAAACTCTGATCTCCATAAGTCCGCGACATGATTCTGGATAGCTCGCCCACCTCCTCAACCAGTTGGGCCAGATTGGTAAGCTCAGAAAAATATCGGACTCCAATGTCCTTTATCCAAGTGTCCACCGTCGCCTGGGCTTCTCGAATTGTGATCTCTGATGAATTTTCTGTTGCCGATTCACCCATGAATTTTTCCAGTTTGCCGTGTCAAAATTGATTAGTCTGGTCGAAACGTGGACTTATTGGACGATCGCAAAACGGACCCGTCAATAGCTTCAACTTCTGTTTGAGTTTCTTTGGCTTGACCGGTCGCAATCCGGCGCTCATTTTGCTCCCGTAGACGGGCTTGATTTTCAAGTTCATGTGTGATCTTGTTCAAGGCTAAATTCTCTGCCCACCAACGACGACCTTCGATGAATTCAAAAACAATCGTAACTTGCTTTCCCCTTGGCGAATCACACGTTGAGCAAATTCGAACCACTGCCAAAGATGATTTCGAGGTCATTGTCTCAACACAGGATCAGATAGCGACCGACATTTTTAAGGCCGACATCTTTTGCGGACACGCCAAAGTCCCCGTCGATTGGCAGGCAGTCGTTGACGCAAAAAAGCTTGTTTGGATTCAGTCCTCTGCGGCCGGGCTAGACCATTGTCTCACTCCACCGGTGATTGATTCGCCGATCATTGTTAGCGGCTGTTCAGGATTGTTTGCGCCGCAGGTCGCCGAGCAAATGATGGCATTGTTGATGGGGCTTGTCAGGCGTCTGCCGGTGTTCTTTCGCGCTCAGCAAATCAAAGAGTACGTTCGTAGGCCTACGGATGATATTTTTGGCAAAACCATCGGCATCGTCGGGTTCGGAGGAAATGGACAACGAATCGCGCATGTTCTGAAGCCAATGGTCGGCAAGATCTTGGCAACTGATTGCTTTCCCGAATCGTGTCAAGCATTGGTAAAAAACGGGGTCGTTGAAAATGTCTATGCTGCTGATGAGTTGGAGGCCATGTTGCCGCAGTGTGACGTCGTGATTGTGACGTTGCCCCTGTCGGACGCCAATGAGAAACGAATCTCGGATGATCAATTCAAAGTGTTCAAACCTGGAGCCTACTTGATCAATGTTGGACGCGGTTCTGTCGTGGATACTGATAGTCTTGTAAGGGTCTTGGCCAGCGGGCAACTGGCTGCGGCTGGAATCGATGTGGTCGACCCAGAGCCGTTACCATCAGATTCGCCGCTGTGGGAGATGGGGAACGTAATCATCTCTCCTCATGTAGGAGCTCAGTCTCCGCTGCGAATCCCCACGACAATTGATTTGTTTTGTGAAAATCTAAATCGTTTTCGTGGCAAACAGTCGTTGCTAAACCAAGTCGATAAAGAGCTAGGGTTTCCACGCCCTGAACATCGAATTCAATTTGACTGATTCGAGCGGTTTTCGGGCTTATCTTTTTTCGAATCGCTGGCTTCGAGCGAGATATGAGGTAGACCTATTCAGGTGCGGGTGAATAAAATGAAGATCCCGCAAAGGCCACTTCTGATTGGGCCTGTTTCCATTCCGGTTCGTTGGTTTTGAACCGAAATCTCAAGTATTTGCCAAGCTAGACCCTGAGGAGCCTCAATTGACTTTTGACGGCAAAACACTTTTCAACACAGCCGCTGATGACCTTTCGCCAACCGTCACCCAAGACGGTGAGCTAGTGGTCAATCAGTGTGGTGAGCTTTGTGAGCGTTACGATCAGATCTTGCGGGAGAAAAGACACAGCTGGACGACCCATCTACGGCTTCTTAAAAAGCTTGGATCCGGCGGACAAGGCGTTGTCTATTTGACCGAGCGACGTGGTTCTGACGGGTTCACTTTACCAGTTGCTCTAAAAGTCTTCTCGCCCGAGCATTATGCCACACCCAGTCACTACGATTCAGATATGGCGCGGATGGGCCGCGTTGCTGCAAAAGTCGCACGAATTCAACATGAGAACCTGTTAGTCGTTGAGAACTTTTTGGATCGCGATCGAATTCGAATGATGGTGATGGAGTGGGTGGAAGGTTTTGACCTTCGCCGATTGCTGACGCCTCGAATGTTCGGTGTCGTCAAAGAACGTTACAGTGAAACTCGTTGGAACCACATCAACGAAGTCCTCGTGACGTCTGGTCCTGTGCAGCCTCGATTCAAAGCCGGTGTTGCGGTCGCAATCGTGCGAGACTGCCTAGAGGCTCTCGCCGCGATGCATCGACAGGATATCGTCCATGGCGATGTGAAACCTGGAAACATTATGTTGAAGCGCAGTGGTCACTCAAAGATCATCGATATTGGTTCGGCATTCGACATCGCTGACCCGCCGCAGCGACGTGCTTGTACGCCAGCCTATGCTGCTCTTGAAGTCCTCGAAGGCCAAACGCACACGCCTCTCAGTGACCTCGCAAGTCTCGGGTATGTCACGGTTGAACTATTAGCGGGCAAACCTGTGTTTGGTGGGATCAATGATCTCAAAGAATTAATCGAAGCCAAAAGAACATTGACCGACCGATTGCCAGAGTTGCTACCTGAGGACGTCGCTCGCAACGATTTGTTGTTGTCATTTTGTCGAGGGTTGATCGCTCCCGATCCAGCCGATCGATTCCAGACGGCTGAAGCGGCTGACCTCGTAGAATTTGGTGCAGCCGCGTTTCATCGGCAACTCGTCAAGAACGATCTGGCAAGCGAATATGAAAACGATATCCGCATTTGGATCGATGAGCTGCTCGAGATCGAAGCCCAAACGCCTGGTGCCCTCAGCGACATGGATTCGTAGATAACGCTCAATCGAAGTCCGCCGATAAAAGGCGTTTGGGCTTCAGCGTTTTCAAATCGGCACCCTAATTCCGCACTTGCCTAGTAGTACGCACTTGCCTAGTAGTACTTGCAAATCGCCGCGTTCTGACAACGATTGCAGCCTATTTGTTATCCGCAAGCTAAGCCCAGTCGAAGCCCGTCGTCTGCTTGATCCGCTCTTCAAAATTACCGAGCAAACCGCCGATTACGTCCCACTTGTGGGCGCGACGAACTTCAATATCACCCTGTTGATTGATGCGAACAATCGAGTCGTTTTTGACCCCTGCTCCGTTAAGATCTTGCGAGTGTAGTTCGCCGTCGTTGATGATCGCGTCTAATGTCGCGCCGCTCATCTCAATAAATTTCATAGTCTGGTCCGCGTAACGGTTCTGAGAGTAGTTCGATGAAGTGTTTGGGAAGCGTTCTATTATTAACGCAAGCAAAAAAGAATTTCGCCTTCTAAAATCTTACCATTAAACGAGATTGAGTAATCAATCAAAGTTTGTACTTGTGCGATTCTAAAAGCGATTTGTTTTCCGTCGACCAGGCAGGTGTTTACTTTGGCCGAACTTGCCCCTCGACAATAGTGCCCTCGCTGGTGGGGTCGAACTGAGTCGAGTCGAGTGACTTGCTGAAATCTTCTTTTTGGTCTGGATCGTATTCAATGCCCAACGAAGGAGCAAAATGCTCTTCAAGCAGATGAAGTTGTTTTTCCATTCGGTTAAACTTGTCGGAAATCCATGAGATCACCTCAGCCTCCGACAGATTTTTGTCCTGACGCAAGTTTGAAATGGTGGTGGTGCCTTCGAGAATTCGGCGAACCAAAGCGTCTCTGTATTTTTCTGAAAAACGACGCAAGCGAGTAGAGCGCACGACGAGTGACTCGTCTGTTCTCAAAAAATTTCCGGCTGACTCAACGCCGTCAACGGGAGTTTCACTTCGCTCGTCTTCGAAATACGATTCCGCCGTTCGAAAATCTGCAGCATCGAATTGGGGCCGCTTGAGAATGAAAACCTTTCGCTCACACTGCTCGCAATACCAAGGCCCAACTCGAAACGCAGCCATGGCTCGGAACGAAGCCGCATCGATAACCCGAAACAGCTTTGAATTTACGTGGCGAACATGAGGAACATTTTTGATGCAGTTCCTGCAGTAGCCCCATTTATGTTTTCTTTTCGGCGGCATAGATTTCCCCAACGGAAGATAGTCTATGATACCAACAGGTTAATAGGTTTCCAGCGATATCTATCACCAAAATGTCGTCATGCGGTTCTCGACGCCCTGTTTGAGATATTAATCTTTTACTATCCCTAAAGAGAGTCGGGTTGGGCAGATTGGAGCATGTAGATTGGGTGGTTTCGGCGAACGACGTTGCCCGTTTATCGCTTTCGTACAGCAACATCATGTCTTAATTTTGCATATTTAGGTCCTTTGATACTTAATGACTGACGAGAAAAATATTACTCAGAACGATAGCGGCTGGCAATTCGTGACTGTACAGGAAGACGAAGACAACGAGCGCCTCGACGCTTTCTTGGTCCGGCACTTTTCTGGTTTCAGTCGGGTGAAGCTCCAACGCGCTATCGCAGCTGAAAACGTGTTGCTGGAAAACAAGAAAGCAAAATCTTCAACGCGGATTCGTGCGGGGGAAGAAGTCCGTTTTTTGCCTCCAGTACCCGAACCGGAAGGTTCACTGCCCGAAGACATCCCTCTTAATATACTTTTCGAAGACGAACACCTGGTTGCGATCAACAAGCCACCGGCCATGGTTGTCCACCCTGCGAAAGGACACTGGTCGGGGACGCTGACCGCCGCTCTGGCGTTTCACTTTAAGCAACTTAGTTCTATTGGCGGCCCAACGCGTCCGGGCATCGTCCACCGACTTGACCGAGACACCAGCGGCGTGATTTTGGTTGCAAAGACAGACCAAGCTCACGTTCATCTTTCCAGTCAATTCGAACATCGAGTTGTCGAGAAAGAGTATTTCACGATTGTGACACCTTCTCCCGATCGTGACCGCGACGTGATCGACAAACCGATTGGTGCACACCCGTACCAGCGAGAAAAAAAAGCCATTCGAGAAAATCATTCAACCAGCCGAGATGCTGTTTCGTTTTACGAGGTGATTGAACGTTTTCAAGGATTTGCAAGTGTCTTGGTCAAACCGAAAACGGGGCGTACGCACCAAATTCGAGTTCACATGGCACACGTTGGGACGGCTGTTTTGTGTGACAGGTTGTATAGCGGTCGCGCGATGCTCAACCAAAAAGAACTAACCCGACGAGAGGCAGACGACAGGTTGCTGCTTGATCGACAGGCACTCCATGCGCGTCGTATCAAATTTAAGCATCCCGTTACGGAAACGGAAATTCAAATCGAAGCCCCGTTGGCAGACGACATCCAAAAAACGTTGGAGTCGCTTCGTGAGCACCGAAGCCTATAACTTGTTGTTGGGTTTTGAGTGATGCCGAAAAGAAAACAGCGGATCAACTTTTAATACCTGAAGAAAATGTTCGTCATCGCAAAAAATTCGTTTGAATCGCCGCAGGGCCGGTGGTTGAGCAAGGCATTCGGTCGCTCGAAATATCACCATTTTTGATGGGCAATAAAAAAGCTCAACGAGATCGTACTCGTTGAGCTTTGTGTTTATCGTGTCGCTAATTTCTTTTTGAAAAAGCAGTTCGCACTCGTTTCTTATTCAGCAACTTCCATGCTCTTGATCATCGCCTTGAAGTGATCGGCGTTTTTGTCGATGGTTGCTTTTGGGCCGTAGAGTTTGATAAACAATTTTCCGTAGTCGGCTGTTTCTACGATCGCAGCCATCATGCGATAGTTGGCTCGCTCAATTTTGGCTCCACGTGGACCGCCTGGCGAATCCATAAATGTGCCAGAGATGTCAACCATATGAACGGTTTGACCGGCGATTTCCATTTTTTCTGTCTTCGTTTTGTCTGCAGTATCAGATCCGTCAGGCTGAGCGAACTGACCACGCCAGCGTGTGATGTTGGCTTCGACCGAACCGCCTGCTGCCATAACAGTCAGTCGTCCGTTGTTTTCATCTTCGCCGACTTTTGGAATTTGCATTTCGGCTGCAATCATTCCGATTTTCGGCTTTACCGATTTCCAAGTGCCGGTCGCTGAGAATTTCACATTGCCGTCGGCCAATGTCACAGGAATAGGAGCAGGTGCTTCCTCTGTTTTTGTGTCGTCCTGTTTCGTTGCCGTTGCTTGGGCGAAAGAGTAGTTACTCATTACAGAAACAGTCAAAGCGAATACGCAGCACAGCGAGATTTTTAAAATTGAAGTCTTCATTATGATTCGTTACTAAAAAGGAAGATTTGTGGTTTGCAAAAGTTTCGTCAACAAAGAATGTAAATCCAAACAACGTTGGATTGAACGCATTGTGGAATTACGAATGAACCGATCTGACGGTTCGTGGATTTCAATATAACAAGTTGATTTTAATCGGGCTGCCAGCCTCCGCAAAAACGTGCTTTTCTGCGGTTTTCGCGTTGGTGGCGTCACTTGTCCTTGGGCTGACAACAAAAACATAATGGGGAATCGCCTAGCTTCAGACGGCTGTTTCGTGCAGGCCATGTACCCACAACAATTTTAGCCTGCCAAAACGATCGTCAAAACGTAGACAAGCAACGCGACGATCCCGAGCCCCAACGCAATCACAAATGCAAAAATCAAATTGTTCCTGCGTTGCCGTCGCCGGAGTTCAGAGTGTGGATTCACCTCATCGGGAATCTCGTAGTTGGCTTCCTTGAACGCTCTTTTGAGTCTCGCTTTTCGCCGGTCTTCTTTGGCTTGAGCAACTAACGTTGGAAAAACCAATTCAGCAGGAGCCCAGTCCTCCCAGTCTTCGCGCCACACGACACAGCCTACCGCGACGTCGCCACGGTCAAGATGCTTTTGCATGACCTTTCCTTTGAGCGGTCCCTTTTCCCCAAGCTCATGACTTCGGAAATACCAAACACTGTTAGGGGCCTCCGCTATCGGATCGACTTTGCCCCGCGACTCAGGAGGCGTCGGTTTGTCGAGCATGAATAGCTCTGTTGAGTTGTCGGAGTCAAATTGGCTTTTGGTGATGGGTGTCGCCTCCGATTTTATCTTTGCCACCAAATTGCTCGAAAGAGTTTCTGCTGGAGTTCCGTCCATTGTAATTTGGTCATCTGCGTCGTGAAGTCCAACAAACGAATCGTTAGCCGCATCGCCCGGCCGCCGAGCACTTTTTTGTTTTTCTTTGAGGCTTGGAATCGTAGACTTCATTGGGACAGCCACGACCGCCATGCAGTTTGGGCACTGTCCCTCCTGCCCCGCTTGTTTGGCGGTAACGTTGAGACGCTTCTCGCATTGATGACAAAGAAATCTAATTCCCATGAGTTACTATTTAGTGTCAAAGACGGACTTCGGAAGAGTCCACATTGTAACGCAGTGGGGAAGGTTTAGGAACATTTGAATCCTCGATACCATTCTATATTTCTTTCAGTTTCAAATCCCAAGTCGGAAACATGCCACCGAATCGGACATGACTCAGGGGTTCTTACTCTGGCATTTCCATGACCTTCTGGATGATCTCTTTGTCAAAATAGTTGATCGACATCGCTGCATCGATCACCAACAATTGCGAGTTGATGCCTGATGATCGAGGGCTAAGGAGAAAGCAAGCCGCGTTGGCGACTTCTTGGGTTGAAACGGCTTTGCCACGCGGGATCACTTTTTCCGCAAACATATAACTGTCAACGTAGCCGGGAATGCCAGCCGACGCAGACGTCTTTAACAGGCCAGGTGCAACGCCATTGAATCTGACTTGCGAAAAATTACTGAAGCTTTTGGCGAGGAACGCTAGTGAACTATCGAGTGCGGCTTTGACGGGAGCCATGAATCCATAGTTCTCACTCGCCATGGTCGTTGTTGAAATTGAAATCGTGATCACGGAAGCATCCTTCGCGAGATTGTCACGAAATGCGTTCGCCAAAGCGATGAATGAATAGCATGAGATGTCGATCGTTCTCAAAAACTGATGCTTTGTCGTTTCATGGAACGGTCGAATGCCTGCTTCGTCGTAAGCCGCGAATGCGATGGAGTGGACCAAGCCGTGGATCTCTGGATATTCTGCGACGATTTCGTTTTTGACTCGCTCGATTTGATCTTCGAATTCAACATCGCAAATGAAGCACGGTCGGTCGCCCATCAGTTTCGTTAACGTTTCGCGCCGTTCTGGGCTGCGGACGATGTAAACCACCGTCGCTCCGACTTCTTCAAGTGTTTTGCCGATGTGCCAAGCGACACTTTTTTTGTTCGCCACGCCGAACACGAGAACGGTTTTGCCGGCTAGTTGAAGGAAATCCATTGGGTGATCCTATTCGATCGTTGGTGTGTTTTGAATCCGCGTTTGAACCTGGCCGGATCGTTCCGTGATTGAGAACGGTTGGGCAATAAAGAAAGCGAACTCTGAAACGGGTTCAAGTAACCTAGCGGAGTTGCTAATTCACCTGTGCAACGCTGCAAGTAAACGAAAGCCGAGCCGCCATTTTGCCGTTACATTTGACTTGGCCTGTCATGTAATAAGCATTGGAAACAACGTCATCGAGTTTGACGTGCATTTCAATCGTATCGCCAGGCCGAACCATGTTTTTGAATTTTACATCAGTCATTCGAGTTAGCACCGGAACTCCATCGTCACCCGTCATTAGGTCAGATAGAAATACGGCTCCCGCCTGAACGGCACATTCACACAGGATGACACCGGGGACGAGGGGCTGACCGGGATAATGTCCTTGGAAAAAATGCTCTTCCGCGAAGAATGATTTTTTGCAGACGATGGATTGATCGTCTTGGCTGACAATCTCGTCGACCAGTAGCATCGGCGCTCGATGAGGGATGGCCGCGTGAATTTTCTCAAGCGTTGGATGTGCCGTCATGATGGATCCGGTAAAAGTTCAGTTGGGAAAGGCTTTTGAGTATTCAGAATTGGCCAGCTGCTAAAATTAAAGCAACGTGACCGCAAACTTGGCGAAGTTATCCGAATCAGAAACAAAAGTCGGGTTATTAGACTTCGTCGCTCGAAACGGGCGACGTTGCCGACATACTGCTGATCTGATTGATCACATCGTTTGCGACGATCACGCCATAATTGATCGTGCCCAACCACCCTGACATGATGATCCCACAACTACCTGCGTGGTATAGTCCCTTGATCTGATCGGGCAAGGCGCGGCTAACGGTCAGTCCTTCAAATTTCGTTCCAAAACTCGCACCATCGACGTGTTTTGTGTAGTGCTCAAACGTTACCGGAGTTGCGGCTTCGGCGTGAACAATCCGCTCCCTCGCGTTGGGAACGTATTTTTCTAACGCATCTAAAGTTGTATCAACCAAGTTTTGTTTACTGGCGTCGTACTCTTCTTTGGACATGCCAACCCAGTCTTCATAATTCGCATTGGTGCTCGACACGATCAGCGTGCGTTCTTTGCCTTGTGGGCGGGTGTCGGGACAGTAAAACGAAAACGTGCGGCTGGTGATGTCTCGGCTGAGCAGTAGGTCGGTTTGGAATCGTTCTGCCGTGCTGGAGAACAGTAGATCACCCGTCTCACGCGGAACCGTGTCCTCCGGTGCCATCGCCATGTAGACTTGCGTGCTTGAATTGTTCAGTCGAACGGCTTTGGCGTCATCGATAAATCCAGCGTCGAATTTGTCTTCGCCGATCAAATTGAAAATCGTTGAGCGTAAATTCGCATTGGACACGACGGCTTTAGTCTTGATCGTGCGACCGTTGACGACGACGGACTCAATACCGACCGATCCGACGTTGATTTTTTCAACATCGCAGTTAATCCGCACGTCGACTCCGCTAGTCTTCATTTCCTTTTCCATCGACTTGACCAGTTTGTCGGTGCCGCCTTGGAAAACGAAAACGCCTTTTGACATGAAGTTCGAAAAAACGATTCCGTAAGTGATCGCCGGATCTTCCAGCGTCGAACCGTTCGCGTATGTGATCGGTTCCATCAATAGGCGAATCACGTCCTCACGACCTGGGAAGTATTCATCGAACAACTGTCGAGTCGTCTTGCTCTGGTCGTCGTAGAAATTCATTCCACGTGCGGCGTCGAAAAATTGATCGACTTTTTCTTCTTCTACACCAAAATCAGTTGTCAGGAGTTTGGTGAAGTCTTTTCTGTCAAACGATGTCGTCAACGAGAACATCGGATTGTCGAAACGAACCCCCTCAAGCTGAACGATTGAATCCGCGATTTCCTTGGACCAGTATCTGCGACAGCTCTTGACCATGCCGTAAGGAAAACCGTGCAGCGAAATGTCAAAAATGTGTCCGCCGGGTCGTTTGAACCAAGTCGCCAGTCCGCCAAGTTTGTAGTGTTGCTCGAGGAGTAAAACAGACAGTCCGTTGCGTGCCAGAATGTTGGCTGCGGTTAGTCCACCGAGGCCGCTACCGATGACAACGACGTCGTAACTATCGTTTGCGCCTTTTAGGAAATCTTTTGGCATGAAGTGTAGTTTAGCTTGGTTTATTTTGCGTAATGTTGATCCCGCAGGATATGACATTGTCCCAGTTTATTCAATGGTTGGAGTCTGTTTGTTTTGTAATGTTGAGTGTTATCGTCCACCTGCTGAGTAAATCACGCTAAAATTTCGCTGCACGTTTTCGCCATCACATTTCGAAATCCAATCGTTTGCTTTATGCCAATTGAAGATCCCTACCAGTTGGATCCAGCCAACATCAAAGAGCCTCCGACGAGTTTTGTTGAGAGCTTAAAATATCTTGGACCTGGTTTTATTCTTTCGGCGTCGATTGTCGGTTCGGGGGAGTTGATTGCCACAACGTTGGTCGGAGCGAAAGCAGGTTTCGTTCTGCTTTGGTTTGTGATTTTTAGCTGCATCGTCAAGGTCGCCGTTCAACTTGAATTCGGCAAACACGCGATCAGTTCGGGCGAGTCCACGATGACGTCGCTTAATTCTCTGCCGGGGCCCAAATTCGGTCGCGCAAGTTGGTCGGTTTGGAGTTGGCTGATTTTGATGCTTGTAAAAACACTACAACTCGGTGGAATCATCGCGGGAGTGGTGTTGGGTGTAGAGCAATTGTTTCCTGCTCTGGTTCCCGTTCGAATCCTTACAAGTTTGGCGATAGGGGGTTCAGTTTCCGTTCTCGTTTACCGTGGCTATTACGTTTTGCTGGAAAAAGCTTCATTGATAATGATTGGTGCTTTCACCGCGTTTACGTTTTTGTCATTGGTGATGCTTCAAACAACGGAGTTGGCCGTCACGGCTGCTGAGTTTGGCAGCGGAATGGTTCCCAGCATCCCAACCCAAGCCGCATTGTTGGTTGCAATTGGCGCGTTTGGAATTACGGGCGTCGGTGGTGATGAAATTCTGGCCTATAACTACTGGCTGATCGAGAAAGGGTATGCCTCCTACGTTGGCCCCAAGGATGATTCAGTTGCTTGGGAACGTCGTGCGAAAGGTTGGATTCGCGTCATGTACTGGGACGCAATACTCGCCATGGTTTGCTACACGGCTGTCACGGCGATGTTCTATCTTCTTGGGGCTGCGGTACTTCACCGTAAAAACCTGATGCCTGCAAACGAGCATTTGGTTTCGACTCTCGGAACAATTTACACAGACACGTTGGGGCCGTGGGCGACGACCGTTTTTATCGTTGGGGCAATCGTGGTCCTCTACTCAACCATGTTTGCAGCATTGGCAGCATGGACCCGTTTATACTCCGATGCGTTGGGGCAAATCGGCGTGCTGGATTTTAAGGATCCGAAATCTCGCCATCGAGCCATCGGCGTGATCGCTTGGGTGTTTCCATTTGTCTGGACCGCCTTGTTTCTGTTCTTCAAAGCTCCCGGAATGATGGTCATCATTGGTGGTGCGCTGACGGTCTTGATTTTGTTGATCGTCGTTTTTGCTGCGATCTATTTTCGATACTGCAGGCTCGACCCGCGGCTGCGTCCAACCACTGGTTACGACATTGCACTTTGGCTGAGTTCGCTTGCGATATTTGCGGTGGCGATCATTTCTGCGGTGAAGCTCGTGTTGCCGATCTAGATTTTGAGATCGGAAGAGGTTTTGACTTTTAAAATGAATCTACCGGCCGTCAACTGGGAATTGTGATTGGCGGATGGCGTAAATTGGATTTACGTAGATTTTTCTGTTCAGCAGCGTCGAAGGTGAGGCCAATCCTTTGGTTTACGATCCGTTTGTCCAAAAATAGAAATTGTTTTCTTCGAGCTCAAAACCAACGCTAGGGTAGAGGTGATTGCCAATATCGTTTGTGGTTTCGGTTTCCAAAAGTACGCCGCACGCATTGGTTGATCTTGCGAGCTCTTTTGCGCTTTCGATCAGCTTCTTCGAGACGCCTTGGCCTCGAAATTCGGGCGATACGAATAGGTCGTTTAACAACCACATGGGGCGCATGCGCGTCGAAGAAAAAACTGGATACAGTTGAGTAAAACCAACGAATTTTGCATCTGAATTTTCACAAGCAAAAATCACTGACTCATTTTTCTCAGTTCGCTCTGACAAGAATTGTGTAGCCGTGGCTTTGTCGGACCGTTTTCCGTACCAAACCCGATATGCATCAAACAACTCGACGACTTGATCAATGTGTTGGGCTTGGACTTGGAGTATCTTCATCGACGTAACCAATCTTTAAAAAATGCTTTTGAGATCGCTAAAACTAAATTTGCTGAAAGTTGATCCACATGCCTCAGCAAGTCACCGGTACTCGCCAATGCAAGTTAACATGTGTTGTTGCGCTTGAAAAAGTAGGCTGTCGCTGTGTCGCGCATCGATACCGTGGCCCTGTTGGGATTTGAAATGGGAATCAGCCATGGAAATCTCAATAATGGCCCTATATTGTGCTATTTGGTGATTGAACACACAGTCGGTCCACGTCAGACTAGATTCCGCCTTGATCTTCCTGTCATTCAATTCTTGAGATATCACTTCAGGACTTCTTATGAAGAAAATCGCTTCGATTCTTTCGTCAATCGCTCTGCTGTTCGCGTTTGCGCAGACGTCCCGTGCTGATTTGTTCGTCAGCATTGTAGGTGATCCGGGAAGCGGACAAACCACTTGGACTTTTAGCGGATCTGAGATCGCTGGAGGCCAAGAAGATTTTGATTCAGGTTTCTTGAGTGACTTTGGGTCTGTCTGGGTTGATCACGGCGATCTATTCAATAGTGGTTGGACAAACGAGAACATCGTTCCGCCTTCGGGGGCAACGGTGACGACTCCGTTCGGGACTCGTAACATCGACTTGTTGTATATGACTGAGCAAGATATTGCCGACGATTTTGGAATTGGTGTGGATGGTACGAACCTTCCATTCGACGCAGGTGACTTGGTTACTTGGGACGGCTCATTCGTTCTCAATGAGGACATTCTGAATATGAACGAAGGCTCTTACTCGTTTGACTATTTTGCTAACATTTTCGGCACGCTTGATTTGACGGTTGAGATTCGAGCCGCATCGGTGCCGGAACCTGCAAGCACAGTGGCGCTCGGAATCTTGGGTCTCGCTTGCGTCTGTCGCCGTCGCCGGAACTAGCGTCTGACGCACTTCGTTGCTCGCATGCCAAATTGTGAGTTCGCGTCGACGGCAAATTGCTCAGCGATGAAATTTCATTTCTCGTGGCATTAAATTTAAGCGATTGGTGCGGTGTGCTTAGTATCGTTCGCGAAATGCTAGGTTCGAATTCAGATCTAATCCGCCTCAGATCTTTAAAAAGATTTTTCGGCGGTACATCCAAAAGCAAATGAACCACATCGCAAGTCCAGCACACACGTTAGTGACGAGTCGCGAAAATGGAACGCCAAGAAACTGGCAGTAGTTTTCTCCGATGTGGATTTTCAAGGTTGAGTCAAACCAGCCTGGGAAAAAATGAAGCATAACGTAGAGCGCGATGCTGTTCATGCCAATCACCACCAATGGAAAGTTCCAACCGCGTATTTTTCCCATGTCAATCACTGCGTAGAGCACGCTCAAGATGATGAAGCACCATCCGCCACTAAAAAGTGTGAAAGTGGGAGTCCAAGTCTTCTTAATTAGAGGACACAACCCTGCAAAATCTAGAAGGTAGCCGAATACCAACCCGCCCAAGCCGATCGAAATTAGTATCGCTAACTTTTGGGATTCACTTCGATCACTTCTCAACAACTCACCAGCAATCAAACCAAGGATCATGATGGCGAGGGAAGGGATGAAATTGAGCGTGTTGTATCCGCTTGAATGGAATTCGAATGGCGATTCCCGCGGAAAAAGATTGAGAAACCAAACGTCGGCAAAGTGAGCGGGATTCGCGTTTAGATTCCAGTTTGCCAGATAGCCTTCCGCCATCAAATAACCTTCTGGATTGCCTGCAGTTTCGTAAATTGGGCTCAATGCGAACAATGAATAGTAGCCGAGCAAAATCGCTGCAACTGCGAGCCATTGGATTTTTCGGGGACGATTCCAAAGCAAAAACAAGAACGTGTAACCCAAACCAATTTGAGAGAGCACGTCTTCAAAAGTCCAATACGTTTGGGGTTCATGGGCGGAGCGCAGGAACACACCTAGCAAGATCAACACCAACGAGCGATACAGCACATGCAGCAAAATTTTGCTCCAACTATCACCGACTCGTTGGCGCTTGTTCATCGAATACGCCATCGAAACGCCGACCATGAACATGAACGAAGGCTGGATGAGATCCCAGGCCGAGCACCCGATCCAAGTAACATGTTGAGCGTGGTGAGTAATCGTGGACCAAAATCCTGATTCAGGAAAAGCCTCTTCAATTGGACTCCACCAGGCCCAGACCGGTCCTTCGATACACAGCAACAACAGCACCAGTCCACGGTAGCTGTCCAACGACAACAGCCTTTGTTTAGGGGGGGAGGTGGGATCGTCAGCAGCAAGTTCGATAGGTTTTTCTGTTTCGCTCATCAGAGCAATCTATCAAAATTTGCGAATGTTGTTTCGTGAGTTGGCCAGCGGCAAGAAACTTTGGATTACCAGTGTTGCGTCCATTGGAAATTTTGCGTTGCACAGTGCAACTTGAAAAAACGAACGAAGCTTGCCAATCGCTCCAGTCGCCGATGCTGTTTTTAAATATCTGTCGGGAACTGCGAGCGAAAAATAGATCTGATTGAAATTCTAGTGCTGACGAATTGATATCTTTCGCCAAGCCTAATTCTGCGTCATGCCCTTCCATTGATCTGTTCGAAACGGTGACGCTGGGAGGCCTGCCTTGTTGTAAAGATTGCAACCTTCTGGGTTGTCCGCCCAAGCGTACCGAACCGCGACCGGTTGTTTGATGTCTGCATTCGTAACGATCACTTGATTGCCTTCAACCGTAGCGTCAGCCCACACGAATTTTTTGTCGGCCCCGGCAATTTCAAAACGCATCAGTTTTGTCTCACCCTTAGCGTTGGCTTTCGCGTGTAAACCTTCAGCATGGTCGAATGACAAACGTACTTTGCTGCCTTCGATAGAGATTGATTTATAGACTGGACCCGAATACTCAATTTCTTTGCCATAGTCTTTTGCCAATGCGATCAAAGCCAGACGTTTGCCCACGTCTTGTTTGTTTTTTGGATGGATGTCGTTTGCTTCACCGATGTCAATGATGACCGCCTGGCCGGTTTTGGGCGTTCGGAGCGCCATTGATTGGGCTTCGCGAAGTTCGGCCCAAGTGCTTCCAGCGGGTTGCTTGGAGGGCTCGAGAAAGTTGGCAAGTTGAACCCAGTAAAACGGCATTTCGTTGTTCCATTTACTGCGCCAGTCTTTCACTAGCATGGGCATCAATTTTCGATACTGAAACGCCCTGCCTGCGTTTGATTCACCTTGGTACCAAATGGTGCCTCGAACAGAGTAAGGCACGATCGGGTGGACCATTGCATTGTGTAAAACTGTGGGGTTGTTGGGGCCCGCAAAAGGCACTTCTGGTTTTGGTCCGAGTGCTTCCGTTTTTGAGCTGGGTTTAAATTTCCATTCGCCCGCGAGAGAAATCGGATCTTCGCCTTCGATCGAGATGAAAACATCGTCACTGCTTCCGTGGATTCCACCGCCCTGCCCACCATCGTTGACACGAATGGAAATGGTGTTGGATTCTTTCAAAAGGGCTGCCGGAGTTTCGTAAACACGTGGCTTATTCCAGGCTGTGTTCTCGCCAATTTTTTCACCGTTGAGAAACGTAGTGTCGCCGTCGTCAATCATCGCGATTGAGATTTTGGCTTTTTTCCCGATCCATTTCGCAGGCACTGAGAAAGAGTGGCGGTACCAAGCTACGCCGTCCATAAGAGGGTAACCTTGGCCTTCCCAATGACCAGGAACTTTGATTTTTTTCCAGTTGGAATCATCTAAGCCGGCCTTTTCCCAAGGGTCAGAACGATCCGCGTAAGCTTCGTTGAACGCTTTGCTCCATTTGTTGAAGTTGTCCGCACGTCTCTTGATTTCCGCAGGGTCAGACGAAAGTTTCGACATCTCTTTTAAAACGTCTGAAAAGTCTGGGTGCGATTTTAGCGACTCGGCACTTATCCAGGCCTCAATGATGGTTCCGCCCCATGACGTGTTGATCAGACCGATGGGAACATCGAGCTCTTGATGAAGTTCGCGACCAAAGTAATAACCAACCGCGGTGAAGTTAGCGACCGTCTGCGGCGAGCAGACTTGCCAACCTGTGTTTGCCGCGTCAGTGTTTTTCTGAGTGTTCGTAGCGTTGGTGATTTTGACGTGCCGAATCAATGGATAGTTGCCATTTGCGATTTCTTCTTTTGGATTGCCTGCTGAGCGCACTGCCCACTCCATGTTCGATTGGCCGCTGCAAATCCAAACTTCGCCTGCGACAACGTTTTTCAAAAGAAGAGATTTCTTTGCGCCTTTAATTTTGACTTCGAACGGATCACCGACAGAGATAGGTTCGAGCGTCGCGATCCATTTTCCCGACTCATTCGCCGACACTGTCACGGACTGTTCTTGCAAATCGACGGTAACTTTTTCACTCGCATCCCCCCAGCCCCAGATCACAACTGGTTGTTCGCGCTGAAGTACCATGTTGTCCGTGAAAATGTTTGCCGCCCGCAATTCATCCGCCGAAACAAAATCGTTGCCAGTTAAAAAAGCGACGATCAATACAAATAAGGCTCTTGAAAATATGGTCATGAAGGATTTTGTCTGGATATTAAGAAGCACTGGATATGTGCGAGTATAGCTTGGATTGCACCTTGATTTCAACAACTCCGCCGCGCGAAGCCACACCAAGAGCCCAAGTATCTCGCAAAGAATTGGGATGCCATAGTCAGAATTGACTGTGACGGTGTCGATCCAAACGTCTTTGAGAAATGCTATTTCAAAAAGTCCAACAAAGTCAGGAAAGCGTTGCAGGGAGGTCAGCTAGAAATTCGACCGCTCAATGCAAACGGCAATCATTTTTCGTCTTTTAATTTGCCGCGGCAAAATCGAAGGTTGGTCTCGATGGTCGTGTTGCCTGGAAGGGATACAAAAGCCTTCTCGTAGATTTCAGTGGCCGAGCTCCAGTCGTTTTTGTCCATCGCTTCTTTGGCCCATGAGTTCCATACGAAAACAAGGTTGGTTCGCATGTCCCGATTATTTGGAAACGATTGGTACCCTTTTTCAAAAATCGCAACGGCATCTTTCCACTGTTTGGAAACCAAATGTTTTTTCGCATGTGAGTGGTAAACGTAAGTTGCTCTTTTAGAAAGATCGGAGGAGATGAGGAATGATTTTTTATGTTTAGACAAAACCAATTCCGCTTCGTCGAATTTCTCGCTTTCGACCAAACGTCTTAGTTCGGATGAGACAATCTTTCCTGTCATTTTTTTAAGTTCGTGCAATTTGGTGAACTTCTTGGCTTGATCTGAGACAACTTTTTCTCCCGCAGCGATCCCTGAAATCTTCGCGACATCGCGTCCCCATTCTTGAACGATGTAATGAATGTTCTGTCTGATAAGTCTTTCGTTTGGAAGAACAGCGTAGGCTTTAGAGTAAATCTCCATCGCATTTTTCCAATCTCGCGATTCGATTGCCTCTTTCGCCATCGCGCTCCAGGTTGCAGTTTCATTTCGATTTAATTGGTGGTTGCTGGGAAGAGACTCACGTGCCGTTGCGAACACGCTGAGTGCAGTTTCGTAGTCTTTGTTGTCGATGTGTTTCTTTGCTGTGACGGTGAGAAAGTTATTCGCGGCAGCAATGACCCGAGATGATTTTGGAAAACGTTTCCACAATTTCACAATCAGCTGGAGGCTTTCGTCGTCGCCTTTGGTAGCGGCGATGTGACGACTCCATTCTTGAACTGCGAAACCTAACTGTGATTCGATTCGATATTCACTTTTAAATTTAAGTTGAGTTTCAAGTGCGTCGACCGCCTCCGCGAACTGTTGTTCCTTGATTAAAAGATAAGACCAACGCAAAACGACATTGGTTTTCCATTTAATGATGTCTTGTTTTGCTTCTTCGTTGTCGACTGTTTCCAATCCATTGTCTGCAATGTCGAGGCTTGCCTGCCACTGTTTTGATTCGATTTTGGATTCGCCCAGTTTGATAAACACATAGGATTGAAGACGTTTCAATTCTCGAGTTGTCTCAAATCCAACTGGGCGTTTCAGTTCCTTTATGGCTTGTTTAGGATTGCCAGAGGTAATCAATTCATTGATTCGCAGTCGCCAAACAATGTCGTAGTTGTGCAATAGATTCCGGTCTTGGGGGGCCAACTCCAACCCCGTGTTGAGAACGGAGATCGCTTTTTCGAAATCACCTGCCTTGGCCAGTTCGTGACTCCAGCCAGAGAAAACGGAGAGTACGTTTTTGACTGCTGATTTATTGTTCGCGTCCAAATTGAGGGCTTTAAAATAGCTGATCAGCGCCTCACGATATTTTTTTCTCTTGGTAAAACCTACGCCGTGGTTGTAGTAGGTGATTGCGATTAAGCCCGTTTCCCCCAACTCGCGCCGTTTTGTTCGGTTTTTGTCTGGGATGTAAGCAAATCCAGTTTGCCGTTGGAATTCGTCGATCGCAGTTTTGTTCCTCGCTGGATTGAATCCGCGTCCTGTCGTTGTTTCTACATCAGCATGAGACGTTCCGTCGTAGACGATTGAGAATGCGTGGTCGGGAACTTCAATCGCTCGGCAGTCCAAGCCAATCTCTTGGCCGATGATGTTATATAACGTCGCCGATGAAACGCAGTTGAAGGTTTGTTTTTCAAGAGCCGTTGAAACGTCGGTTTGTTCTTTGATGTAGCCATTGCGAAATGCGTCAGCATGCAAAAACTCAAGCAGCATTTCCGCTCGTTTGAACGTGGGGAGGTTGCTTGGGATTCGCGATTTTGCAACCGATGTCAATTGTTGGATCTGTTCCAACATTCGGCTTCGTTTTGCCGGCTCGAAAATCGCAGACGCGTTTAATGCTGCTTCTGCGAAACTGGTCTCGTCGAACCGTCCGTCTTTTGCGTCTCTGAACATCGATGCTTCTTCTTCGGAGATGCCGACGTCAACGGTGTTTGAAAGTTTTGCGAGCACCTCAATCGCGGACGCAGGAGACTCGTCAAACTTGTAGCTCGACGTCGGTTCTCCAATGTTGCCTCGCAAGGCAAGTTCGGCGACCGTGATGGTCGCGTCTTCCTTTGCTGGAATGAATCGAACCATCACCCAGCGAGCGCCGGTTGGGTTGAATTTGACTCGCTGCGGCAGTTTCCCCGACCGGCGCAATGGTTCGACGAAGACAGATTGATAAGTGGCACTGTCGGAGAGATTCGAAGCAAGAATTTCAATTTGAGCAGACTTGGCAACGACACCGATCGTTAAAATTTCTATCTCTTTGAGTGTTACTGTTTCGGCACCAAAGAAGTACACCAAATCAAGCGTTTTTGAATCTCTGTCAAATTTGATCGAGGTAGCCTTGTTGCCATCACGAATTGCTGGTTCGTTTTTAACGAAACGGACCGCATCGCCTCGAAGTGAAACCGAAGGAAGCGAAAGAAGATCGACTTGCTGTTGTGACAGACCAACCGATGGATTGTAAAGAAAGAGCAATAAAACAGTGACTCCCAGCCCAATTGAGTTGAGAGTCAAGCTGTCATTTGATGTGCGCGGAGTTGGACGCTTCATCTTGTCTGCCACTTAATACAAAAGAAATTCGCGTCTGTTTTTCGCTCTCAAGTGCTCAGTTTTGAGTCCTGATACTATTTTGGAATCGTAGGATTCATTCCGAGGTGTTTGGCCAGAAAAGCCCATTGATCGGCGACTTCTTCGATGATTTTCGCCGTAGGCTTCCCTGCTCCATGGCCGGCTTTTGTTTCGATGCGAATCAAAACAGGATTGGAGCCGGCTTGTGCCTCTTGGAGTCTTGCCGCAAATTTAAAACTGTGTCCCGGTACGACGCGATCATCAGTGTCGGCAGTCGTGACCATGGTTGCTGGATATTCTGTTCCATCAACGAGATTGTGGTAAGGCGAATAGGCGTGAAGAGCTTGGAACTCGGCCGCGCTGGCTTCGGCACTGCCGTAGTCGTCTACCCAGAATCGCCCCGCCGTGAATTTTTGAAAACGAAGCATGTCCATAACGCCAACGGCGGGTAAGCAGGCACCGTAAAGTTCAGGACGCTGGGTCATACAAGCACCAACGAGCAAGCCACCGTTACTACCGCCTTGAATGCCGAGGTGTTTAGGAGAAGTGTACTTCTCTTGGATCAAGTATTCGGCTGCCGCGATAAAATCGTCAAACACATTTTGCTTGTTCGTTTTTGTTCCTGCCTTATGCCATTTTGTTCCGTACTCACCACCGCCGCGAAGATTGGGCATCGCGAACACTCCCCCCATTTCCATCCACTGCAAACGCTGGATCGAAAAACTGGGCGTCAGCGAAATATTAAAACCGCCATATCCATACAGTAGCGTCGGGTTTTCGCCGTGAAGCGTGAGGCCTTTTTTGTGGGCGATAAACATGGGGACCTTGGTGCCGTCCTTGCTACTGTAGAACACCTGTTTGACTTCGTAATCGTCAGGATTGAAATCCACCTTGGCTTGACGGATCATTTTGCTTTCGCCGGTTGCCAATTCATATTGGTAAATTGCTGGAGGCAGATTGTAGCTAGAAAAACTGTAAAACGTTTCTTTATGCTTGCGCGTTCCACCAAACCCGCTTGCTGATCCAATGCCAGGGAATTTGACTTCGCGTATAAACTCCCCCGCAAGATTGAAAAGCTTGACCTGCGTTTTCGCGTCTTTGAGATATTCTGCGATCAAAGTGTCGCCAACGATGGAAGCGCCCTCCATCGCTTGGCCAGCTTCAGGAACAATGATTTTCCAGTTTTCTTTTGAAGGCTGTTCAACGTTGATTGAGATGAGGCATTTTTTGGGCGCGTTGTAATCAGACTTGAAGTAAAAATCGTCTCCTTCGTTTCCAACAAACGTGTATTCATTTTCGAAGTTGTCGATCAGAGTTTTTAGTTTTTCGCCTGATTCAAGATCTTGATAAAGGATTCGATAACGGTCGTCCGTGCCCTGCCAGACGGTAACCACCAAGTACTTGCCGTCCTCTGTCACGTTGACCAAGAACCCATATTTGGGCTTGTCTGCATTTTCGTGAACGAGGCGATCGTCAGATTGCGCGTCACCGATTTGGTGATAGTAAATTTTTTGACCAAGGTTCAAGCCTTGGAACTTTTCATCGGAGCTAGGCGCTTCGTAACGGCTGTAAAAGAATCCTTTGGAATCTTGAGTCCATGAAACACCGCCAAACTTTAGCCAATCCAATTGGTCGGAAAGTTTCTCACCCGTTTCGACATTGAGTACTTGCCAAGTCCGCCAGTCAGAGCCAGCTTTTTGGACGCCGTAAGCCATCAGTTTTCCGTCGGGACTGAATTCCAGTCCACCCAATGCGTCTGTTCCATCGTCGGACCAAGTATTGGGGTCGACCAAAACAACAGGAGTGTCGTCAAGATCTTTTAGTTTGTAGAGAACGCTTTGGTTTTGCAGGCCGTCGTTCTTAAAGTAGAAATAATTTTCGCCACGGCGAAACGGCGTGCCGTACTTTTCGTAGTCCCAAAGCTTCGTCAGCCGTTCCTCAATCTGTTTCCGAAACGGCAGCGCTTTGATTTGTTTGAACGTCAATTTGTTCTGAGCTTCGACCCAAGTTCGAACATCGTCTGAATTGCGAACATCGTCTTCCAGCCACCGAAATGGATCGAGCACAGGGACGCCAAAATATTCATCTACCTGATCAACCCGATTGGCTTTTGGATAATCCATTTTTTGTTTCGCCATTACATTTGGTTTCAGTATGCAAATAAGAGCTAGGGAGAAAGTGAATATTGAGATTCGTTTGAGTTTCATTCGGGGTCGGCTTTGCAAAAAAGTTAGGGCCACGGGAAGCAATCTGGACCGTTGAGTCGTGCTCGCAGAGGGCAGTTTACCAATTTTGAGTTGACCTTTTAACAATGGTCACGATGGCTCGTCGCAGAAATGAAGCGTTCACGGCGGATCTCGAATTTCAGACGTCAAAACCTTGGTTGGAGGAAAGATTTTACTGAACTCCGCGAATGCTTGGATGAGTTCAAAATTTTCGATAGTGGGGGAATCAGAGCTGGTTTAGAAAGGCCAAAAAAACCACACATTTTCGATTGGGGAAGACAATATGGAAGATCTTGAAAAAACTTAAGTCCTTTCTCTTAAGGGGCTTACGTTTGTTTGTGGTGTTTTTTTTGTCGAAATGTGGAAGGTAATCTTGTTAGTGAAGGTAGAGGGAAAGCTATTCAGTTTTCTAGGTAAGAAAGCAGTTTGAGACGAGCTGCAAAAAAGGTTAACGAAGCGTCAGAGGGCGGGAGAACTCGGCGGCCAAACAAACATCTAAGTTTGTACTTCCAAGCAAAACGGTGGGAACATGATAATGACACGAGAAGATACTGCTCGTGAAACGGACCCAACGATTCAATCGTTGGATTCAAACGCGATTCTTGCATTGCAACGTCTGAAGGAAACTCATGACACGGCTTCCAATTTCGGAAGAAATTCGTGGGATTTCGCTGTTGAACTTTCAGAGATGGGGAAATCGGGAATAGACAACCACGTTCTGCGAATGTTGGTTTGTAAAAAGTGGATCACACACAAGCGCGAGGTGACCGACGTCCCCCAAGAACGGCGTTCATTCGAAGAAGAATCCGAGCTCGTTTTCTCGGCTCGCAGCTGTTTTATCATTACGAAAGAGGGATATCGAATTGCAACGCGATTGTCCGAGCAGGTCAACGCTAATTCGAATCCTTCAGGCGTGAAAACCCCATGCCAATCTGAAGCCCCCCCATCTTCGCTTAGATCGGTGCCGCATTTTTCTGTGCATCACAGCGAACCAGCCAACACAAACCAAATGGAAAAACCCAACAGCAACGCTGAGTCAGCGAACCGCCCGGTTTGGGACAGGCAACGTCGAGAGTTACGGCTTGGCGATGTCGTCGTTAAACGGTTCAAATGGCCTGCCGAAAATCAAGAGCGAGTCTTGAACGCTTTCGAAGACTTGGGCTGGCCCAATCACATTGAGGATCCTCTTGTTGAGCATCCGACAATTTGTGCCAAACGAAGATTGCACGACACATTGAAGTGCCTCAATCGCAAGCAAATTCGTGAGATGATCAAGTTTCGCGGAGACGGAACTGGGCGTGGAGTCAGGCTCGAAATCAATTTGGATGGCTAAGTCAACCTGGAATCAAAGTCAAAGCCGAAGTCAAAGGCAAATCAGTTGAAGAGCTTGTAGAACCGTCTCCACAAAGCTCCAAGCAATTGATCGCATATCCAGTTCCAACCTTTTTGTTGGTCCACTTCCAGCCGCATGCTTTTCAGCGTGCGGCTTTTCTAATGCGCGGCCCCGTAGTTCTTAGCGGGGTTGGCGTTCTTGGTTGGATAGGTGGTTTGCGTTCTTGCGGTGGACTCTGCCGATGAAGCAATAGTTTCTGAATTTTTGTCTTGTAGCGGGTCGATGAAGCTTGCAGTCAGTAATTCTGCACTATGCCACACCTAAGATGGAGCTTTTTTATGTCGCGTTTTTCGCACAATTTCGTGCCCCTCGTCGCAGTTCTGATTGCGACGCTTGGAATTCTACCAAGCGCGATGGGCCAGGAGCACTTTATCGGAGAAGGCCAAGCAGTTAATCGAGTGATTCAGCTTCGGTCTCAATCCACTGTTAAAACAGAACCTCCGAAGATCTCAAATGAGACCTCTCGCGGAAACCGAGTCGCTCGGCAGACCAAGCCTTTGACGGATCCAACGCAGATCAAGTATGACCGTCTGCAATCAGTTCCTCGAACACTCCAAAACCAGCGTGGGCCAGTCGTTCAAGAAACAAGTTCGTTTAAGGCGACTGTTCCAAGTGTTCGTCAACAAGCAACTGCAAAACCGATGTTTACGAATTCCTGGAACAAACCTACTGCGAAACCAGCAACGGTTAAAAATTCCAAGGTTTCCGCAACAGCGAAAAATCGAGTCACGAAGCGGTCAAACATGATCATGACTGAGATTACATCGCCGCAGTTTGTAAACGTCAACGAGACTGCACAAGTCAAAGTTAGCGTCGTTAACAAGGGTAACGATGCGGTAGAGAACGTCAAATTGATTGCGACGATTCCGGAGTCTACAAAATTGACATCTTCGTCGCCACAGGCAACTCACACTGAAGGTCGCAACTACGAGTTTTCTATTCCACGAATCGGTGGAGAAGATACTCGCGAGGTTGTCCTCAATCTTGTTCCAACTCAAAAAACAACGTTAGAAGTTGCGACAAAAGTCGTTGTAAACTCAACGCAGCAAACGATGGTCGCCGTCCGGCAACCAAATCTTTCTTTGTCATTGGCAGGCCCTGTTCAGGCCAACATTGGGCAAACCGTTGTTCACCAGTTGGTTATCTCCAACACTGGTGACGGCATCGCGAAAGACGTTCGAGTGGACGCCGTGTTCCCTGCTGAAATCAAATCAATCTCGCAGTCTTCTGGACCAATGATTCGTTCAATCGAGCCAGGAAAGTCTGTTAAGATCAACTACGAATCACAAGCGATGGTAGCTGGTGCCGTTGATGTAAAAGTTACGGCAAACGCAACAGGTGTTGAGGCTCAAAAAGCCAATTCTTCTATCAGAGTTTTCCAGCCCGAACTTCGCATCTCAGCGTTTGGTCCAAAATTAAACTTTGTTAAGCGTGATGGAATCTACACCATCACGATCGAGAACACTGGCGAAGTCGACGTCACTGCGATCAAGGTTGCTTTGGCGGTTCCAAGTGGAATGAAAGTTACAACGATCAGTCGTCAGGCTGGCGTCGATGCTGCCAACGGCGTTCTGAATTGGACGTACGATAGAATCGGTGCAAAATCAACTGAGCAAATCCAATTGAAGGCAACGGCTCTTCAGGAAGGTCAGCAGACTTGTAACATCATCGTTAGTAGTAATGAGACTCGCGAAAAAGAAATTGTGCTTGGCACTAAAGTCGTGACTCGTGCAGACTTGGGTGTGAGAATCAGAAACGTTTCTGGACCTGTCCAGGTCGGTGGAACTGTAGAGTTCGTAGTTGAAGTTGAAAACAAAGGAACTCGCCGCGCAAGCGACGTCAACGTTCAGGTTCAACTACCTGAGTCGATGACTGCCGACAGTAACAAAGTGGATATCGTTGACAACATGATAGTGTTTGGCGAACCACAAATTGCACCAGGTGAAAAAGCGGTTTTCAAATTCACAGCAGTCGGATCAGTTTCTGGAGAGCACGTTGTTCGAAGCGTTCTCGAAGTCAAGAATTCAGCTCGAAAAGTGATTTCTGAAGATTCAGTATTCGTCTACGACGTAAGCGAGACTCGAGTCAGCGAATCGTTGAGTCCCGTCATGCCTCGTCGCTAACGGATAACGAACCGCGAGAAAAAATTGAAAGCCGTGCTCAAATTGGGCACGGCTTTTTTTATGCACCTTGGCGATATCAAGATTCTTTCAACATCTAAATTTGAACTTTGAATTTTCAAACTTCCTGTACGGTCGGACGTTTCGAATTGAAATTGTTAAAATTGATATTTGGTAAAATTGATATTTGGTTAACCGAGAAGGTTTAATAAACGAAAGTCGTATATTTTCGGTTTAGCCGTGCAGTTTTTTGTCGGGAATGCTTGTCCAAGGTTTCGTTGGGCGAGACTTAAACGATCGTTCAGGCGAAACTTGTGAACCTTGCGTCGCCGAGCAATTGCGAGGGTTGTGCTAGTACAGATGGTGGGGCGGTAAATGACATTGACGTGAGCCACGTTGATCAACTAACTACCAACGTAGGAGCCGCAATATGAACGAAAACCAACCAAATATATCTGACGCCGAATGGCGCGTAATGCATGAGATTTGGCTTTCCGAGCCAGTGACGTCCGGCGAGATCACTTCTCGGCTGGATGAATCCACTGATTGGACACCGGGGACGATCAAGACGTTGCTTCATCGCCTTGTCCAAAAAGGCGTGTTGGATTTTCAACGGAAAGGCAACCGGTATCTTTACCGTTCCAACTTTTCAGAAGCGGAGTGTGTCGACAACGCGAGTGACCAATTGCTGCATACCATTTTTAAAGGCCGACCCGTCCCGATGTTGGCTTATTTGGTTCAGTCGGCGCGTTTGAGCGGAAGCGAGGTTGAATCGCTTCAAAAAATGTTGAGTGAGATTAAGAATGAGCTTCCGCCTGTTGCGCCTCGTCAGCCATCTGCGATGAGAGATGTCGCCTAGTGTGAGGCTTCGCCTAGTGAGGCGTTACCTGATGTGTGCTGGACGCTCGGAACAGACTGGCCATGAAGCGTCCAGCATACAATAGACTTGTCCAGTAAACATTAAACATGCACAGAGTGTGCTGGCGAAAAATTAATCCCGCAAGCAATGCATGTTGGCCATCGAGATTCCACTCATCATCGCCCCAATGATTCCAACAAACCCTTGGTCGGTTCCGCACAAAAACAGATTGTCCAGATGCGTTTTTCCATCGAGGACTTTGTCGGGAGCACCGTATACCGCACCGTTGTCGTGCCATGTAAAACGATTGATCGTCGTTGGTGTGAACAGGTCAGTATCGATCACGTAAGGCCGGAAATCTGGCGTATATTTTACGCTTGCTGCAACGCTTTTGTCGTACCAACGTAGCTTCTCACGGTGGTACTCTTCTTCCGAGAGTGACTTCCAGCGATCGTAATCGGCGATGGTCGTGATTCGCACAACACCATCGGCCAATTTGCCTTCTTCGTCGGAATAAACGTAATTGTTGGGTGAACAGATAACCCCGGTCCGCGTGTCGCACAGATCTGAACTGGGGCGTTCCCAATTGAATTTTTCAGAGTCATTGTAGAACACGATCGTGTCTGGGTTGCCAATCTTCTCTGGCTCGCGATCCAAAATCGAAATCGACTCAATGAACGTCAGTTGTCCCGCGATTCGAGGATCCGGTTCGCTTGTGTCGGAGCACATGCGAAGCGTTTCCAATCTACCTGCGGAGGAAAGTATCCGCTTCCCTTGGATCTGTTCGCCGTCATCGAGTTCAACGCAAACTGCATGTCCTGCGTCAACGTGAATGGTTTTGACGCCTTTGCGAAGTTTCAATTCTCCGCCAAGTCCACGAAAACGTTTGACCAAGTTCTTCAAAATCAAACGCACGCCCTTGTAAGGTCGCGCAAATCCTTCGATGAAGATGCTTCTGAACATGATGCAGAACTGCCCCCACGCCATGTCGTGTTCGGCTGCATTGCCGTACCACATCAACGGGCAGAGGAGCATCTCGATTAGTAGAGGCTCAGAGATGGTCTCGTTGAGAATTTCTCTTCCCGAAAGTTCGAATGCTTCTTGGTTCAAATCGTCGTAGTCCGAGATCTTGGCAATGAGAGCCTCGAAGTTGTCGACTTGTGTGGGGAACGTGTTTTTGACTTCCGCGCGAAGCAAATCCAGATCGTTGTCGAATTTTAATTCAGCACCTGGGAACGCGATGCGGGACCCTTTTTGTGGGCTGAGCGAAAAATCTTCCCACTTGAATCGCAACTGTCGAAGGATGCGCGCCAGCGGCCCCTTTTTGGCACCCTTTTCTGTGAAATTGGTAACCGCGTGTAAACCAACGTCATAGTCGCGACCGTTCATTCGATAGAACGAATTGAGGCCGCCGATCGTGTAATGCCGTTCAAGAATGCAGACTTTTTGATCGTAGTGGGCCAGCCGTATTCCAGCTGCCAAGCCGGACATTCCTGCGCCAATGATGATAGTGTCGTACATGAACGATTACAAAAAAATTAGGTCCCGTGGAAATGACGGGACCTTGGAGTGTGATGGCAAGTTGAAGAAAGACTGTTCAAACGAAGCAAGTTTTTTTGCAACGTTTAGGATGCAACGCAATCAGCCATCTTGGGTGTCAAGTAACTAACCGTGCTGTCCATTGATGCCAATTGTGGATAGTCAGGTTCAGGAACGTTGACTTTGTATCGTTTGCGGAGCTCCATCACGATGTCAAGGAAATCCATACTGTCGAGCTCAAGCTGCTCGCGGAACGCAATTTCATCCTTCAGATCGGTTAGATCTTCATCGGGAGCGATGTCGGTTAGGATGTCGATAATTACGTCTCTAATTTCTTCAGGTGCCACAGGATTCTCCGTCGTTTGTCCGCAAAGTGTGAGCGTGGTGGGTGTTGGAGCAAAGCTCTAACAACTTATTCAAGCGTCAATAAAAAGTCCGTTTGAGCTGTCTGGAACGTGATCGAGAAACCGTTCAAATTTGGGTTTCAAAATACGTTTAGACTACATTCGTTTGATGACGGTTGCTGAATTGATTCCCAGCATCCCAAACGAGTTGTTCAAAATATAGTCAATTTTTCCGATTTCGCGAGGCTCGTTTTTAACAAGTCCAGGCAAATCGCATTCTGGATCGAGATCGTCGAGGTTGATTGTAGGATGGACAACGCCATCGTCAAACGCGACGAGGTTTCCGGCCAATTCTAACGCGCCGGCTGCTCCCATCGTATGCCCGATGAAGCTTTTTGCGTTATTTATGAACGTTTTATCCGACTGGCCGAACACTCGTCTAACAGCGTCGCACTCAAGCGTGTCGCCCATTCCGGTTCCAGTGGCGTGCGTGCTGACGATGTCGATATCCCGAGCCTCGATGTGTGCTCGTTGGAGTGCCATTGTCATGCACTGGGCCTGGCGTTCTGGGTTGGGCAAAACAAAATCTGTCGCATCGGTGTTGATTGCGTAACCGACAATCTCCCCGTAGATTTTCGCGCTTCGTGCTTTGGCGTCTTCGAGTCGCTCCAGCGTGTAAATACAGCCCCCTTCGGATACGACGATGCCGTTTCGATTTTTGTCGAACGGGCGAGAGGCCTTTGTTGGGTCGTCATGCGAAGCAAGTGCACCTTGGCTAGCGAATCCTGCAAAAATCCCAAACGTGTGAATGCTTTCGGAAACTCCACCGGCGAGAGCAAGATCACATTCGCCTAGCCGCAACATTTGCAAGCCTTGAATCAAACCCGCGTTGCCTGCTGCGCACGCCGCACCGATTGTGTAGTGGGGGCCGGTAATGCCCAAGTTCAGTGCGATTTCACCGGCCGGATTGTTGGCAACGGTTCGCGGGTTGTGGTGGTGCGACCAGACTTTGGTGTCGTAATCGAAACCTTTGATCTCGTGAATTTCACTTTCGGTTTCGACGTTGCCATGCTCGGTTACGCCGATGTAAACGCCGACTCGTGATTTGTCTCGGTTTTCCCAATCGATCCCGGAATCCAAAATGGCTTCATTGGAACAATAGCAACCGACACTGCCTGCGCGTGTTCCCCGCCTGGCGTCTTTGCGAGTTTGGTGGCGGCGAACGTCAAAATCGCAAATGCCAGCGATCGTTTTGCCAAAGTAACGAATTTCGTAATCTTGGACGCCGCTGCGGCTGTTTAAAAGCGCATCGCGAAATTCGCCAATCGTGTTTCCATTGGGCGAGGTCAAACCGAGGCCGGTGATGACGATTCGTTGTGAATCTGGCAGTTCATCAGGTTTCGGAAAAGAGATCATGGGTGTCCTTGGGTAAGCGGCGTCTAATCAACAAAAAATACCGCTTACGCATGAAATTGACAACCGTTGCGGTGGTTTGACGTGACCAGATTAACACGAAAATTACGTGGCAATGACTTGGAGCCCCGTCAGAAAGACTTGTGTGGCAAGCCCGACGCTCTGGGGTGTGTTTGCGGCTTGTTTGCCAGCCACCAGCGTTTCGGGCTTGGAATGTGTTTGTTTGGAATTCAGAAGCGTTCAAATTTGTTTCGGGGCGACCTCGGGAGAGCGTGCAAGTGTTGAGTTTTGGTAATCGCAAGGTTGACGCTAACTAATTCGCTTGATGGAAGTTCACGTCGGTGCAAGGTTGATTGAGTTTCGGGTTATGAAATGCAAACCCGTTGGGCTGGCTTACTTCTTAACGAAGATCCTTGACATCAAAAAATTGTTGCTGTGAAGCGCGACGAATGAATGCCCGCCAACGGAGTGGCTAAACTGTGGCATCGCCTTGTTTCTGCCTCAGGCTTTCGCCAAGTCGTTTCATGCCTTCTGCGGTCGAGATTTTTGGGTAGTAGCCAAAATCTTTTTTGGCTCGGCTAATGTCAAAGTAGTGACTCTTTGCCAATTGAGCCGCCAAGAATCTCGTCATCCGAGGTTCTTTTTCGATATTGAAAAGTTCATGCGTCGTTTCCAACGCGCGACCCAGACGATATGCCCAAGCATAAGAAATCGAGCGGCGAATTCTAGGAAGACCAGCCAGCCCAAGCACTTCGTTGATCCAGTCCCAACAATTCACCGGATCGTCTTGAGAAAGAAAATATGCACTTCCGCAAACGGGCGAGCCGGGTTCCATGGCTTCGGCTGCTTGGATGTGAGCAAATGCCGCATTGTCGATGTAAATCGTATCCATTTGATTCGTCCCATCGCCGACTCGTCGAAGCTGTTTCGCTTTGGCACGTTTTATAAGACGAGGAACGAGATGACGGTCACCGGGACCCCAGATCAGATGAGGTCGCAGGGCACAGGTCATGAGCTCTTTGTCGTCGTCTGATTCCAAGACGAATTTTTCAGCGAGAGCTTTCGAGTGTGGGTAATGACAAAGCCACTTGCGCGGATAAGGAGCCGTTTCGTTGACGTTCATTTGGTGTTCGCCATCGAACGTGACCGAAGGACTACTGGTGTAAACCAATTTTCTTACGTCGTGTTCAAGGCAGGCCTCGACGACGTTCCGCGTTCCGATCGTGTTGGTCCCATGAAAAAGTTTCCACGACCCCCAGATCCCGGAAATTGCGGCGGTGTGGAATACGATGTCCTGTTCTTTGCAGGCTTCGAGGACGTTGTCAAAACTTCTGATATCGCCGTGGACACATCGAAGGTCCATCGTCGAAAGAATGTCATCGCGCCGGCGCGTCATCGCGGTGACTTCGTAACCACGTTCTACGAGTTGTTTGACAAGGTTGGAGCCGAGGAATCCATTGGCTCCGGTGACTAATGCCTTCACGGAAAATTACTCTGTGATTCAAGTTGGTGCGAAACTGGGTGTTCAAGCAATGATGTACAGCAATAAATAAGTTTTGTCGAATCCAAGCCGCCCTGCCCGCCCGAACAAACAATAATCTAGTCACAATTTGACCAATTAACGACCCGACGTGCCACAGAATACGTATTAATTTGACTGCGGCGGTTGCTTGATAAGACTCGGTTGACCTTCTCCGTGTTTGTTCCCAATGAAACCGACTAAGATTTGTGTGGCGGGGCGTTCAAAGCGAATGATGCCGTTGGCTAAAAATCCGATCATATTACAATTGACGTTTGATTTTCAATTTCTAACATGCGACTCGTTTAAGGCGACAGGATAAATGGCAGCTCGATTGGTTTGTCTCGTTGCTTCGGCTGTATTGTTGCTTAGCTTGGCAGGATGCTCCAAAAGCACTCCCTCCAAAAGCACTCCCTCCAAAAGTTCTGGAGTTACCAAATCTGATCCGGCACAATCGGGGGCTTCGCAAAATTCAGCCAGCGGTAGTGACTTGGCTCCGTCTACCGATGCCAACCTGACGGAAGAGCAAAAACAGGTTCGGACTCTCGTTCGATCTGAGGAATTGCTTCAGTCACTGGCTTCACAAATGAGTATGTTGTCTGCCGCGATGCGCGACCGGACGATGTCGCGAAATGAATTCATGGAGCAAACGATCGATTACAAAGGCTTGGCCGATTTTGATCTGGCTCAAACGATGGACCGTTTCAATCGGAAAGACGTCGCGTCGCACTTGAGTTGGCCGCTTCAAACGGAATTCCAATCTGTGGCCAACAGTAAGGTCTGGTCGCGATTGATTGACAATCATCAATTTGAGAGTTGTCAGATTGGAACGGTTGGAACTCGCTTTATCGGCGAGAGTTTTCAAACAGATACCAAGTTCGAGGGGCGATTTAGAACGGCAACTCAAGAGTTAGTCGGGGTCAAGTCGCATCAAACGCTTGAGTGGAAACAACCGCAACCCGGCGAGAGTTGGCGGATTACAAAATGGATTCAATCGGATTTTGAAATTGTTTTCTCAAAAGACGCTTTGTTCGAGGACATCACAAGCTCGGCCATTCCAGACAAATCGACCATCGAAAAGATTCAAAGTTCTTCCCACCAAAAACTAATACTCAAAAACGCGAACACTCGAAGCGTCGATTTCAAAGACGCTGTTAGAAAGTACAAAAGTTTCAACGATTGGGAATCCGCATTTCAGTATCCGGGAGCAAGCGTCGTCGACTTGGACCAAGACGGATTCGATGATCTTTTTGTTACCGATCGTTGGCAGTCGGCTCAGCTTCTTCGAAACAAGGGTGACGGCACTTTCGAAGACGTTACTGAACAGAGTGGGCTCAAGGTCTCCGATCTTGCGTGCAGTGCTTTGTTTGCCGATTTCGACAACGATGGCGATTCAGACGTGTTCATTGGGCGAACGCTGGAGCCAAGTATGTACTTCGAGAATATCGATGGCGTTTTCAAGTATGACGAAGAACTGAATAAAGAATATGAGTTCGTGCGTTTGGTTGTTTCGGGAAGCGTGGTCGATGTGAATGGTGACGGTTTACTTGACTTGTACTTGAACACTTACGGGTTTGGTAGTTCTACTCGAGACACCGCGGCATACGAACTGATTCGCCCTGAAGATCGCGTGAAACTTCGGCTGAAAATCGAAAAAGCACACTGGTACGTCGACCGTGGCGGAGCTCCGAATATTTTGCTGCTTAATAAAGGCGGTAAGCTTCAACGTGTCAAAGTCGACGACAATCTGGCTCAATGGCGAAACTCGTATCAAACCGTGTGGAGCGATTTCGACGCCGATGGTGACCAGGATTTGTACATTTGCAATGACTTTTCGCCTGATTGTTTTTTAAGAAACGACACGGAGCGCGGTTCGTTCAAACCCAAGTTCGTTGATGTCTCGAAAGAGATGGTTCCAGATGGAACGATGGGGTTCGGGATGGGAGCCAATTGGGGAGACTACGACAACGACGGCGATTTGGATATTTACGTTTCCAATATGTATTCAAAAGCGGGCAATCGCATCGTCCCCCAGATCGACGACGTTGATGAGCGAATCAAGGTCTCGGCGAGAGGAAATTTTCTTTACGAGAACGTCGGTTCACACTTCAAACAGATCGCTGGCCTTGATGGCGACGATCAACACGTCTCAAAAGTCGGTTGGTCTTTTGGTGGCCAGTTTGCCGATTTCGACAATGATGGGAACCTTGATATCTATGTTCCCAGCGGCTACTACACGCCGCCCAAAGAAGTTGAAAAGCCGGGAGATTGGTGATCGTGCCTTTGGCGCGCGGTCGTGCGTATGGACCCAGGCAAAGGCGAAAATTTTTCCAAGGATGAAATTTGGGGCGGAGCTGCCAACAGGATCTTTTTGTTTGAGAAAGCTGAGGAATCTGACGGCGAGGGCTCGCCATTTCGTAGTACACCCTTTAGCGGCAACGAACGCAATCGTTTGTTTATGCGTCGTGGCGACAATTACGATGATATGACATTGGTTTCCGGTGTTGATTTTCGTGAGGACGGTCGTGGCTTTGTTTTGCTGGACGCTGATCGAGATGGCTTGATGGATTTGGGAGTCGTCAGTCCCAATGAACCGCGGTTTCGAATCATTAAGAACAAATTTAGTCAGCACGTCAATCAAAAAAATGGATTCGTCGAAGTCAAATTGGTCGGTGGGCAATCTTCAACTGAACCTTCAATCGAGTGGAGTGCACGCGATGCATTTGGTGCAACGGTTTTGGTTTCGATTGGTCAGACAAAGAGAAAGTTTCAGCTTTCATGCGGTGAGGGATTGTCGAGTCAAAATTCAAAATGCATCCATGTCGGTCTTGGCGAGGTCGAGAAAATTGATCGCTTGGAAGTCACTTGGCCAAGCGGTAAAACAACCGTTAGAGAAAATGTTACAGCCGGCGAGCGAATCACGATTCTTGAGAAAGAAGAAAAATAGTGTTCAGTGATCAGGGTCCAAGTTTGCAGTCGTCACCCCGCTGCCGTAAGTGTTTGATAAACTCCTTGATGGTTTGTCTCGCTGGCATTGTGTTTTATTCAGGCTGTGGCAAAAAAGAAAACGTGGCAGTTTCGCCAAAGAAAAAGCCCGCTGAGCCGGTGTTGGCAAACGCACCAGAGGAAACGCTGACTCCGGAACAGCAGAAAATCAAAACACTTTCTGATTCCGAAACGTTGATCCAGTCGCTTGCGACCAAATTGAAAATGGTCACCCTCGCGTTGACCGATGACGAAGTCGAAACATCAAAATTCGCAGGTCCATTGTCCCACTCGGGATTGTCAGAGCTTGATTTTGGGCAAGCCACCAAAGAAGCGACCGAAAGTCATGGCTCAATGGGAGCTTACTTTTATTGGCCAATGGAAGGCCAGGCAAGCAAAGCCAGTTTTGCGGAAGTGTTGGGGCCTCTGTTAGAGAGAAAACGTTTCGAGGACATTCAGATTGGTGTCTTGAAAGGAAGCTTTGTCGGCACTGGGGCTGATCGACGTTTTGAAATGCAAACCAAGATTGAAGGACGACTAGGAATCGTAGATGGCCGAGTTTTTGGAGCTAAATCCTATCAGACGCTCAGTTGGCAGCAGGCCAAGCCCGATGAGTGGATGTTGGTTGGGTGGACCCAGGAAAAATTGAAACTCATCAGCTCTCCGCAGTCACTGTTCGAAGACGTTACGGAGTTGGCCATTCCTGACGAAGACACTCGAAAAAAGCTTGCCCGGTCATCCCATCAAGCTTTGATTCTTGAGAACAGTAAAAAGAAAACCCAAACGATCAAAGACGCTCGGTCAGAGTTCAAGGCTTTCAGCGATTGGGAATCTGCCTATCAGTACCCTGCTGCGAGCGTGGTAGATATTGACCAAGATGGGTTTGATGATTTGTTTGTCACCGATCGCTGGCAATCTGCTCAGTTGTTGCGAAACAAGGGCGATGGAACGTTTGAGGATATCACCGAATCAAGTGGTTTGTTGATTTCTGAATTGGCGAACTGTTCGTACTTTTTTGATTTCGATAACGATGGCGATTCCGATGTGTTCGTTGGCAAAACACTTGGCCCAAGCCAGTTTTTTATCAACGATGGCGGAAAGTTTTCGCCTCACGAGGCTATCAACGAAGTCCTGAAGGAATCACGTTTTGTCGTTTCTGGGTCAGTTGCTGATGTAAATCGTGATGGATTGTTGGACCTCTACTTAAGCACTTACGCCTACGGTTCTGGCGATATCATGGGCTGGATTGACCAAGCCGCTAGGCCAGAAGATCGGCTGAAGACACGAAAGAAATTTGAGAAATCACATTCGTACGTCGACCGAGTTGGACCGCCAAACATTTTGCTAATGAATCGCGGTGGAACGTTCGAGTGGACAAAAGTCGGCGACGAGTTGAAACAGTATCGGGATTCTTACCAATCGGCCTGGACTGATTTTGACAACGACGGAGATGCTGACCTTTATATTTGCAATGATTTCTCGCCGGATGTGTTTTTGCGAAATGACACCCAACGGGGGTCGTTCAAGGTTGAGTTTGTTGATGTGACGTCGAAGATTGCAGGAGCCGGTTCGATGGGGTTCGGCATGGGAGCGTCATGGGGTGATTTCAACAATGATGGCGATCTCGATTTGTACGTTTCCAATATGTACTCAAAAGCTGGAACGAGAATCGTTGCCCAACTGGATGATGTCGACGAGCGGGTGAAGGTTTCTGCTCGGGGCAATTTTCTCTACGAAAACGATAACGGTAATTACAAGCAAATCGCCGGAACGGGCGACAGCGATCAGCATGTATCCAGCGTCGGTTGGTCTTTTGGTGGCCAGTTCGCGGATTTTGATAATGATGGCAAGCTCGATCTTTACGTGCCAAGCGGGTTCTATTCGGCTCCCAGGGAATTAAGAAACGACGTCGATTTGTGAAGTTGTCTTTGGAGGTCCGCCGTGCGCTTTGGACCAAATCGAGATGATAAATTCAAATCTGCTGCCCAGTGGGGGCCCGATGAAGCATTGAAGATGGTTTTGTTTCGAGCTTCGGAAGATTCCAAAGGTGAGACATTTTTTCAAGGAAGCTCTCTCAGTGGTGGCGAGCGAAATCGGATGTATTTGCAACGGGAAGGCAATTTCAAAGACGTGTCCTTGGTGTCAGGTGCAGATTTTCGCGAGGACGGGCGCGGCTTTGTTTTGTTTGATCTTGAGAACGATGGAAAACTCGATTTGGGTGTTACCAGTCCCAACGCTCCGCGATTTCGAATTTTGAAAAACCGAATCGATTTAGACGAAAGCTCAGCCGGTTTTGTTTCGATCCAATTGGTTGGCGGTCATGATTCAAACAAGCCAACATCCCAATGGAGTTCACGCGATGCGTTTGGTTCGAGTGTTACGGTGACCATTGGCCAAGTCAAAAGAGCGTTTCAGCTTGCCGGTGGTGAGGGGCTTTCCGGTCAAAATACCAACCGAATTCATGTTGGATTGGGCAAGGCGAAACTGATCGATCGTGTTGAAATTAAATGGCCGAGCGGTAAAGTTTCAGTCCGCGAGAACGTAAAAACCGGCGAGCGTTTGGTCGTCAAGGAACGAGACGATCATTGATCGTTGCAGACCGGGGCTCACCGCTTGAAGATTTTCCAAGGATGAGCCGGTGTCCGTTTTTGCAACCATTTCTTGAACACGAATTAACTAGGACGCTGGGTGAATCCAAGGGGCGCGATACTCGCGCTTGAGCAACTTCGTCGCTTCTTCGTCTCCTACGACTGTGTGGGTTTCCGGATCCCAAGTCAGCGTTCGCCCAAGTTTCATTGCGATGTTGGCAAGGATGCAACTGGCCGCAGAAATATGGCCTTGCTCGATGTCTGCAATCGGTTTGTCGCGCGACTCGATACATTCAAGGAAATTCTTCATGTGCCCTCGAACGGCAGGGGCAACATGTTTTTCAAGATCCTTTTCTGTTTTGTCTTCTGGGTACTCATCCAGCTCGTAAATCACATCCTGTTTTTGCGATTTGGCTTTACGATCTTGCGGATGGAATTCCCATTTGTTGACGCTCAGCCTGAGCGTTCCCTTTGACCCATAAAGCGTTGCGCCCCATGGATACTCTGGATCGGCGGGCCGGCCGTAGGAACGATGCTGCCACTGAACTCGCAAGTCGTCGAAATCAAAAGCAGCTGATTGTGTGTCGGTGATGTTGGCTTTGCTTTCCGTCTCAACAAAGATTCCGCCGGTAGAAGAAATCTTTGTTGGCCAACCGAGGTCCATCATCCAACGAACTGTATCAAGCATGTGAACGCACATGTCGCCTACGATTCCGTTGCCGTATTCCATAAAAGCTCGCCAACGGCGCGGGTGTACAAGATCGTTGTACGGCCGCATCGGTGCTGGGCCAGTCCACATTTCATAATCAAAATGCGCAGGTGGATCAGTGTCTGGCGGATTCGTTTTGGCTCGCATGTGGTAATAGCAATATACTTCGGCCAGTCCGATGTCACCCAGCAAGCCCGCATCCACGATTGTCTTTTTCGCATTCATTAAATGCGGAGTGCTACGGCGCTGCATGCCGACTTGGACGACTCGATTGTGCTTTCGAGCCGCGTCCAGCATCGCTTTACCCTCAAGTACATCGACGCCGATCGGTTTTTGAACATAGATGTCGAGACCTGCTTCGGCGGCTGCGATCATCGGAAGTGCGTGCCAGTGATCGGGAGTGTCGATCAACGCGATATCGAGGCCGCCCGCTTTTAGTAGTTCCCGGTAGTCGCCGTAAGTTTTCGGCGTGTTGCCCGATTTCTGGCGTTTCGAAATCATCTCAGCGGCTTCGGCGAGCATCTTTGAGTCCACATCGCAAATCGATACGACTTCGACGTCTTCTACTTGAAGCAAACGAAAGAGGTCAAGTTTTCCGTACCAGCCGCATCCGATCAGGCATACGCGACGTTTCTTTTTACTTGACGTATTCAGATTGGCGGACGCGCTGTTGAGTGAAGCAGCAGTGGTGAGTGCGACTGCTGCTGATCCAGTTTTCAAGAAGTTTCTACGATCCATTTTTCATCTCGTGTGGCATTAGTGCGATGTGCTGAGGCTCATTGTAGCAAGTCGTGCGTTCGATCGCACGTCGCGGATTTTTTTACAGAACGTTTGTCACGGCCAGTAGTTCAAGCGCAGAGGATCGCAATCCAATCTGAAGACGGGATCGTCACTCAAATTCAATCCATCGCCCGTCGATCAAGCGTTCATTTGGCGTGAATCGAGATTTGTACTTCATGTGTTTGGAGCCTTCGACGTAGTAGCCAAGGTACAAATGCTGAAGCTCGCGCGATTGGCAGTATTCGATCTGTTTTAGAATCGAGTAAGTGCCGAGACTCTCAGCCTTGAGCTCAGGGTCGAAAAAAGTATACACGGCTGACATGCTGTGCGCGCCGCTATCACAAACGGCGAGGCAGACCAATTGATCATCCAGCCAGTAAGTGATTTCGAATGACTGGAAACAGCTTCGAACAAAACCCCAAATGTATTCCTCAACGTCGATGTCGGTATCTTTTTTTGCTAACCCACGCTGGCGTCGGTGCTTGTTGAAAAGTTTGACTCTTTGAGGATCAGATTGGAGTGGCCCAATCACTTGCTTGAATCGTCGGTTGCCTTTGTTGAGGATTCGTTTTTGGTTGCGACTGAACTGAAACTCAATGCAATCCAGTCGGATTGGCTCGCATGCTTTGCATCCGGGACAGTTAGTTTGGTAGATGAACTCTCCCGTGCGGCGGTGCCCTTCGGCCAGACGGAGGTCTGCTTGATCGAGCGAAATTCTTTTCAACGGCATGCGCAGCGGCATCCTGGCCGTTTTGCCTTCGAGATAAGGGCACGACTCGGTTTCGTCGATGATCACAATGTCAGTCGATTCGGTAGCCTTCATGCCGTTTTTATAGCCAAATAATTTCTTGTGTCACCCATATGATCGAGCATGCTTGAAAGTTGTCAAGTAAATCTTGTTGGCAGGAACAGAGGGTGGGAACGTAAACGAATCGGATAGCTGGCACAAAAAAATTGCAAAGTCAACGATGTCTCTGTGTTAGACGCTTTTTTAACAGCAAAATCGAATGAAAATGGAACTTTAGACTTTGCGGGCAAATCCAACTACTTGACGATTATTCTGGTTTTGATCCGATAATAAGGGAGACCGCTCAATTAAAATAAGACTTTCGTTTTCGTTTGAAAGCTCGACGCTTTCACTAAACCCCTGATGCCCCGATTCGATTAGTTCGTTTGAACTTTATCCTACGAAGGTCAAACCATTCCCCATCTGCCCGTAGATTCAATCTTGAGGTACTCCATGCGTTGCAGCATCAACCTTCTCTGTGTCTTGGTCGTCATTTTTGTCTTTAATCAAGCAAGCGACGCCCATGCCCAAGCTTACAAAACTGCTGTTGGTTACAACGATTTGGTTGCTGAAAAAGGAGCTGCTTTAGAAGACGGAACTGGGTTGAGTGTTGTTTTGGTTGAAGCTCCAGGATCCGTTGGTAACTATGCCCCGGATGAAAACAACGCTGAGTTCAATGGGAGCGATGCAGGAAGCACGGACGATGACAAAAAATTCATTGATGCAACCAATGCTGGAACGGGCACAAGTAGTCATGCAACTGGAGTAGGAAGGTTCTTCTTCGGCGACGTGACAAGCATGACTCAGAACATTGGGCTCTGCGATGATCTCAGTATGGATTGTCCGATTACATTCTATGATGCCAACGATTACATCAATAACGCACTTGGACACGCCGGCGGGGGCGATCCGTTGGCTCAGGGGTTTTCAGTTGGCAATCACAGCTACATCGGCAACGGCGTGGAAGACCCTGTCGCTACTGACATTCTGGAGCGATTCGATTTCGTAATTAATCGCGACAACACTGTCATGGTGGTTGGTGCAAACAATGGAACAGGGGCAACGCCAGATTTGTTGGCCCCGAGTTACAACGCGATTACGGTGGGGCGTACAGACGGCAATCATTCTCGAGGTGCGGTTAGCGGAACCTACGGTAATGGTCGGTTGCGACCCGATATCGTTGCTCCTGCTTCAGCGACCAGTTTTGCAACGCCGATTGTTTCCAGCGCCGCTGCGTTGCTGAGGGATGCGGCAGAAGGCACCAACGGAATTCAAAACGAAGTCATTAAATCGACTTTGTTTGCGGGAGCGACCAAGTCAGAGTTTGGTGGCTGGGACCGCACGACGACTCGTCCAATCGATGAGGTTTTTGGATTTGGTGAGTTGAACATCCTCAACAGCTACCACATCTGGGAAGGCGGCGAGAACGAAGGATCGATAACGGATCCAGCTGCCAACATCAGTCGAAACGGTTGGGACTATGGCGATTTCAATGGAACCGATGACCTGTTTTACGATTTTGAGATCGGAGAATTTGAGCAGGTCACAGAACTATCCGCGGCTTTGGTTTGGAACATTGATGTCGTTGACAATGACGGAACCGAGGCCGTTTTTGATGCTTCTACTTTTCTTGCCAACCTTGATTTGCAGCTGTTTGATTCCACGGGCACGTTTCTGGGCACCTTGATTGATTCGAGTTTGAGCACGGAATACAACACGGAGCACATTTACTTGAAACACCTGACCAGTGGAAACTACACTTTTCAAATTTCTGGCGACGCTGCAACAGATTTCGGATTCTCATGGCGAATCAGCACCGTTCCGGAGCCATCGAGTCTGGTTGTACTTGGATTGATTGGAGTGACCGCGTTGTCACGTCGTCGTCGCAGCTAGGCGATGACTTGATTGCCCCAATTTCGGTTGCACGATTTCAATTGGTGCGATTTCAATTGGTGCGATTTCGGTTGGTGCAACTTTGATCATTCTCTTGGGCGATGTTCTCAGTTATTCTTCATTCGTCGAAGCCGGCGTTTTGTAGACTTTCGAAAAATCAGTGTGATCTCAGATGCTCTGTTTTTTGTAACGCGGCAAACCCAACTTGGGTTAGATATCTTTCTTGAAAGCTGCATCAACAAGCTGTTCAAGTAGACGACTCTCGTCGGCTTTTTCTCATCTTCCAATTCAATTTCCAACTGAAGAAAATCGCCGCGAGGATCTCCACGCTCCGTGAGCCAATCCGCATAAATTAGCCGCAGGTCTCTGTCCTGCGGCGTCGCATCGATCAGATCAAGAAATGTTTCGTCAGTTTGCATTTGAGCGAGACAGGTGGGATTGTCGCGTGGTTCGCGCGGTTTTTTGATGCAAAACGGGGAACGTAAATTCAGAATAGTAACCTTGGACTGGTTTTTCGTGTTTTGGTAATAACTCGATTGGCGCGATATAAGATTCCCTCGAAATGGCCAAATGCAAACGAGTGGCTCGCTCTCGATCAAGGATTGCGAGAGGAGTGACGATGAAATTTCAACTCTCAAAACAGTAGAGTGCCAAGTGCGATGCCAGTTTTGATTCGCACGGAGTGAATTCAGCGACAAAAGGTACAAGTTCTTCCGTCTTTCGAAATAAATTGTTCGTGATTGGGGAACTCCCTAGCAAATTGAAAGACTTAGAAAACGTTGAAAAACAAACGTCTCATGATGAGTTTTTGGCACTCGAAAAAATGTGTGGGCTCATTTGAAGTTCATTTTGATACGGCGTCCTTCGCTCCGCTCATTTCGAGCTATCGTTCTGGGCGAGCAATTAATTTGCTTAACGTTTTATTTAACAAGAGCACTGGATTGGATCGCTGCTCGAACTCATCTACAACCTCTCATCTGGCTCAACAGCCAACCAGCTGGCGTACTAGGATTTTTGAATGACACACGTTCTTATCATTGACGATGACGAAGTCGACAGGCTATTGATAGCGCGTCGGTTGTCCAGGATATCGAATGCTACGTTTATCACGACCGAAGCAAGCAAGCTGAGCGATGCGATTGATATCGTGAATTCGCAACAAATTGACGTGGTCCTTTTGGATTTACACTTGATCGAGACTGACGGGCTGGAGACGCTCAAACAGTTCATCAAACAATCTACCGATATTGCTGTGGTTGTCCTGACTGGGTCGACTGACGATCACGTTGCAATGCAAGCAATCGAGGCCGGAGCTCAAGATTTCATCCGTAAATCAGACATCGGCAATCCTTGGTTGCACCGCTGTCTAGAAAATGCGATGAAGCGTCACGAACTTCAACAAGAACTCAAGAAACTATCGTTTCGAGATTCGCTGACGTGTTTGCCAAATCGAGTTGCCTTCGAGAACCGGTTGGAGTCATCGTTTGATCAATACGACGATAGTTCGGAATCTAATTTTACAGTTGTCTTTATTGACTTGGATGAATTCAAATTGATTAACGACTGTTATGGGCATACCGAAGGGGATCGCGTACTGGTTGAATTTGCCAATCGCGTCAAAAGTTGTGTCCGTTCAACCGATACCGTTGCAAGGTTCGGCGGTGATGAATTTGTTGTGCTTCTGAATTCAATCAGCTCAGATAGTGACATTTCCAAATTTATCAGTCGTCTGAATTCGGTGTTGGAAAAACCGCTAACAGTCGACGGTCATGATGTTTTTCTCTCAGCCAGCGTTGGCTATGTTTCATCGTGCGGTCGGTACTCGGAATTCAAGCACATGTTGCGAGATGCTGACACGGCGATGTACGAAGCGAAAAAAGCTGGGAAACGTACTCACCGTCGATTCTCTCAGACTATGAGAGAGAATGCGGTCAAAGCCGTCGGTTTGGACGCTCGGATTAGGCAGGCATTAGCGTGCGACGAGTTTGAAGTTCACTACCAACCGATTGTCGATTTAGAAACTCGGCAGACAATTAAATTCGAGGCCTTAATCCGTTGGAATCACCCGATCCGAGGAACGATCTCTCCGCTAAATTTCATTCCATACGCAGAGCGAACCGGGTTGATTACTCAGATTGGACAATGGGTTTTGGAGGCAGTTTGCCAACAAATCAAGCAGTGGGATCTGATGTTCCCGGAGAACTCAATGACCGTGAACGTGAATGTGTCTGCGATTCAGGTTCAAGATATTGGGTTTGTTGAAAGCATCGCCAAGTTGTTGGAAACTTTTCAGCTGACTGGTGATCGGATCACGCTGGAGATCACCGAGAGCACAATCATGGAGAACCCCGACGAAACCATCGGGGTGCTTCAGCAAGTGCGACAGAACGGAACCCAAATTAGCATTGATGATTTTGGAACGGGGCATTCGTCACTCGCGAAACTTCATCGTTTTGGATTTGATTCTCTAAAAATTGATAGAGCGTTTGTGCAAGAGATGCTTACCGAGGGTTATGCTGAACTGCTGGTCAAAACGATCTTGTTGCTTGCAGATTCCATCGGTCTCGAAGTCGTCGCCGAAGGTATTGAAACTCAAGCAGAGGCTGATCGTTTGGTCGAAATGGGCTGTTCCATCGGGCAAGGATTTTTCTTTGGCAAACCCATGCCGGCTTCAGAGGCGAGTGCGCTGGTCGAGTCGCTTTGTTTGGGCAAGGAAAAAACTACTGGGGCTCACTGTTTCGAGATGCAAACCGGCTTGATCGAATCAAGTTCTCCTTCAACCTAATTTCAGCGTTGGGAATGCAGGCGCCGCGGTGTAATACGTAGGGCAAACCCTGACGCGAAATGGAGAATGCGGCAAGATTCGGACGTACACTTCTCCATTGCTTCACGGTGTTGTGAACGCGTTATCGAAGATTCAGCATAGGTGTACCATGATACGAATGTACTACATCAGTACCGCAGTCGAAGGCCTGGCCGCAAAAGACTACGACGAGATTCTCGGCAAAGCTCGCAAGAACAACAGCAAACTCGGTGTGACTGGGCTTCTTGTTGTCAAAGGTGGCTTCTTCGCCCAAGCGTTGGAAGGCGAAGAGCAGGATGTAATGGAGCTGTTTGAAAAAATCAAACTCGATAAGCGACATTATCGTGTAGTGATGATCAGTCGAAAGGAAGTCCAAGAACGAATTTTTCAAGACTGGGAAATGGGTTTCAAAGACATCAACGTAAGTGTGGACTGCGCGGACGTCGATCTTAATGATCCCAAATACGTTGAACATCCTGAACTTTTGGATCGTGCTTTTCGGCATGTGATTGAGGTTGAAACGAGTAAGCACGGGTAAAACGGCGGGCCAATTGTGCCAACATTGCGCCGTCCGTTAGTGGACGAAAACCTCAAAAGACGATAAACATTGGGTGCACGCTCAGCGTTTGCTTGTGCGTGTGCATCCGCCTGACGGTTGTAATCTAATGCGGGAACGTCATGCCTGGCGTGCCTCGCTCTTGGCACCCATTCATTTGAGCAAGCTTTGTTTGAACTTTCAAAAACGATCTGTGAAATCACTGGCGCTAGTTCTTGCCAACTCGGAGAGGTTCTTCAAAGCCTGTGGAGTGGTTACGGAGTGATTCAGCGGGTGGAGCTCGAACATCCGAAATTTCCCGTCGCAATAGTGAAGCATATCGATCTTTCGCAGGCTCGGGAAAACCGCAGAGGATGGAGTGGCGATGTTTCGCATCAGCGGAAAGTTCAATCGTACGAGATCGAAAAAACGTTTTACGAACGCTACGCTGAAAAATGCAACGACTGCAACCGAACGTCTGCCGCAACTGAAAATGAAGGATGGGCCAGTTGTCGAGTTCCCAAAATGCTTGCTGCATTTGAGAAACCAGACTCGTCTGGATGGCTATTGGTTTTGGAAGATTTGGATGAATCGGGTTTCAATTTGCGAAGCTCAATCGGAAGATGTAGTACCGAGCAAAACCTGAACGCGTGCTTGCGTTGGCTGGCGAATTTTCACGCCCGGTTTATGGGATGCGAACCTGAAGGTTTGTGGCCCATTGGAACTTACTGGCATGTGTCGACACGTCAGGAAGAATTGCAAGCGATGGAAAGCGGTCAGTTGAAACGCTTTGCTGAAAAAATCGACCAACGTTTGAATGAAGCTCAGTTTCAAACGTTAGTACACGGCGACGCAAAGCTTGCCAATTTTTGCTTTCGTGACGTCACCGGTGAGATGGAGCTCGAGCAGGACGATGCCAAGACCGTTGCAGCGGTTGACTTTCAATATGTCGGCGGCGGATGTGGGATGAAAGATGTTGCTTATTTGGTAAGTAGCTGTCTCGACGGATCAGAGTCTGAATCTCAGCAGAGCATTTTGCTCGACGTCTATTTCCGACAACTCAAAGAATCATTGACGGTTGCTCAGCCAGAGATTGATTTTGAGTCCCTTGAATCAGAGTGGCGGGAGTTATATGCGTTTGCTTGGGCGGATTTTTGTCGATTTCTTGCGGGATGGTCACCAGGGCATTGGAAGCTTAACAAGTACAACGATCGGGTGACTCGCAGTGTGCTGGCCCAATTGTCTGCCGAATAGACGCTCGGACGCGGCCCGTATTTCATATTTGGAATACGATTTTTTAGACGCGCCTTCGAACTAGCGGTTCCGACTATAAATTTTGAGCATCTTGTCAGCCGGTTCGGTGTTGACTGCGGCCATCCTTCAATTGTCGTTTGCTGTACGACTTTTTTCGTAACGGAAACCGGGAAAACAAAAATTGAAAAGATCAAAATTCGAAACAGAAGCTTGCTTCAGTTACGCGGAAACGAGATACTTAGCGATCACATAACTGGATGTCGAACTCTAGTACCTTAATTCCGTATCCGTTTTCCATTTGCGAACTTTGAATATCAACCCAAGCCAACAAGTTGTCCGCGGTATCGCTCTTTCCGCGTCTGGGCAGGCAACTGTCGACCCGCATTTAACGGATGTCCTCATCGACCTTGCCATTAAGATCGATGATGACTCTAAGTTTCCGGTGGATGTCGAGCACGTGTTGGCTGGAATTGTTTTAGCCAATCAAGCGGGTGAAATTGACAGTGAGGCTGATTTAGCCCAGGCAGATGCAAAACTGATTTCAATCTTGGCATCGCACGTCGAAATTGTCTTTCAAAAGTACGGCGGTAAAGTCGGCGTTGATGACTAAGTATGAGCGCTCGCGATAAACATCGAATGATCGCCTCCAGTTATGAAATTCGCGAATTAACGATCTAGCTTCGAGTAAATAATGCCAAAAATCGCAATCGTTGCCCTACTCTATCTGTCGCTTCAATCCATGTTTGTTGCCGGGGCGGAATCGACCGCTGTGACAGAGACGCAGTCCGAGAGAAAACTGCCCAATATCATCATTATCTATGCCGACGATTTGGGGTTTGGTGATTTGTCCTGCTACAACGACAAGTGTGCTTATAAAACGCCTCGGCTAGATCAAATGGCAAGCGAGGGGATTCGGTTCTCTGATGCGCATAGTCCTTCGACGATCTGTTCACCATCGCGATACGGGCTTTACTCAGGCCAACAAATCTACCGCTCGACTGGAAGAGGTGGTGGAGCCTTTGAAGGACCGGGCGGACCAAGCTATCTAAAACCGGGCACGTTGACGATCGCAGAAATGCTTCGATCTAAAGGTTACAGAACGGGGATGTTTGGGAAATGGCATGTCGGATTGAGCTGGTTCGATAAGGATGGAAAACGTCTCGGCGGTGGATTTAAAAACTCGCTGCTCATAGATTATGAAAAAAGCACTCCACTGATCGACGGGCCGAACGAACGAGGTTTTGATCAATCGTTTGTTACTCCAAATTGCCCTACGACGGATCCACTCTACTGTTACATCGAAAATGGAATGGTTCCTGTTCCGGCCAGTCAGCGACACAAGCGGGATACACTTCCAAACCCGGGAGGGAAATGGCGATGGGATAACGATGAAGGTTGGATGGCGCCGGGCTATAAATTCGTAGATGCCGATCTGCTGTTTTACGAAAAGACTCGCAGCTTTATTACTGATCATGTGAAGACCAAGCCCACTGAACCGTTCTTTGCCGTTTTCTCAACACAGATTGCTCATGCACCTGTTCTACCGGCCAAAGAGTTCAGCGGGAAAACAACTGCTGGCCCGCGCGGCGATTTCGTGTTTGAATTGGACGCGTTGGTTGGGCGCGTTATCGATCTTGTGGCCGAACTTGAGATTGATGACAACACCTTGATTCTATTCAACGCAGATAATGGAGCTGAAACACTTCATGTCGATTGGATGAGGCGAGACCATGATCATGACGCATCCGGAGGGTTCCGCGGAATGAAACGTGACGGTTGGGAGGGCGGACATCGCGTGCCTTTTATCGCTCGCTGGCCGGGAAAAATTCCAGCTGGCCAAGTCTCAAAACAGCTAACAAACACCACGGATATTTTTGCAACCTTGGCATCGGTTGTCGGTTACTCGTTGAAAGAAAGCGACGCGACGGACAGTTTCGACATGTTGCCTGCAATGTTGGGGAATCAAGACGAATCCGAAACGATCCGCCCGCACATGTTGACTCAAAGTTTCCGCGGCGAGTTTCAGATTCGATTAGGCGACTGGAAATACCTTGATCATAAAGGTTCCGGCGGCAACGGATACGACAAAGGCAACATGAAGAAATACGCTTTGCCTGAAAAAGCTCCCGAAGCGCCCGGCCAGCTTTATAACTTGGCCGACGATCCAGGCGAGACGAATAATTTGTATTTTGCTAACGAATCCAAACGCGTTGAGATGCAGGTTTTGCTTGAGCAACTCAAGTCATCCGGCCGCAGCGCGCCGAAGGTTCGCGAACCGATCGGTATCGAAAATATTCCAGCGAATAAGAAATAGGATTTGCGATCGTTCTTCTTTCTAAGTTCTAGCGTTCAAAAAAAGAAACAAGGGTTTTCGTTCTATCCAAGTATTGAAAATTTTGTTCAGGATAAGCTGTCGATTCGGCGTTTGGGCAATGGTGTTCAGTTATACGCATTGGCAGCGGGAGCGATTGTGATTGGAGCACGAATGATTGGGTCTTTTGCCCACGGGATTTTCAATCGCACTTCGATTGTCCAGACAACTTCATAGTGGGTGCCCGTTTGCGAATGCGGTCCTTCGATTTCAGGGATCTCTAATTCAAATTCGTGTGCGGAATCATTGGAGATTACATTTGGTGAATCAATTTGGCCCAACGGATATGAGTAGGCGAAACTGTCCGTGTGTCCATTGGCGACCGTCGACTCTGTTCCTACCAAGAGAATTTCCATCTTGTTAACTTTGAGCGGCTCTGGCGTCTCGACTGTCAACATTGCCAGTGCCTGCTCGCCGACAGATACCCTGTCTCGATCGACGGCGAGGTTGAGTTTCACGTCCTTGCCAAACGTTTTGTCCCAAAATGTGCGCCCCGATTCATCTGGAAAAACGACATGGACCGGAGCAGTATCTTTGAATTCGACTTTCTCGGGCGTGACGGCGAACCCCTGGCTTTTCGACCAGTCAATTTTTATTGGGAGATCAACGGCTATGTCGACTTTGTAAAAGACTTCGCATTTATTGCCTTTGAACGAAGCCGGCGCGTTGTCAGGCACGTGCAGTACCAGTGGAAATTCATGCTCACCTTCCAGGACAACATGGGATCCGCCTCCGACCCAAGTCGCCATGGAGTCACCGATGCGGGAAAAGAAGCCCTTTCGTTTTGCACCGTGTAGAAGGAATTGTTCTTTTACGATATCGACAAACTGAGTCGCTGTTCTGGTTTCCGTTTTCGCTCGTCCTTTCGAATCCGTTGTAGTTGTGGTGTATGTCGCCGTTGTTTTTTCTGCTGCATGAAATACGGCATGGATCCCGCGGACTTTCGTCGGCTTGGTAAAGTTCAAAACGACTCGAGCGGTAGTTTCTTGCCCTCTAATAAGTGCTGTATGGTCGGAAAGAATTTGGATCTTTTCTGGCAAAGTTGAGTCCTGAATAGACACGTGAACTGGAAGCTGTTTATTGTTGGTGTACCAATGTAAGATAGCAGATGTTCGGTTTTTAGACTGATTTATTGGCAACAATACTGGACTGTTAAACGATTGCCGTCATTGGTTCGCCCGAATGTCGTTGTCCGAGCAACAGCGTTGGAAATCGAGCGTGTTTTAGAACGGTCGTATACTCAACTAAGTTTTCTCAACTGGTTTTGTCAGTCGGGTAATTATTGAAAGGGAGGCAAATTCCCGGCCCCGCTATCGACCAATTCATTTGCGTGGATAACAATTCTGGATTCTGACATTCGCGTCAGGCCTGTCTGCACCCAACAACTGAGCCGATCCGTTACATGAGTTTTCTTGCATGGCTAACCCTGTTGCCAGTGTGTTTACTGGGGGCGATGTCGCCGGGGCCTAGTTTGGCCGTTGTTGTAAGGCACACGCTTGGCGGAGGTCGCAGCAAGGGCATTACTTGTGCTTGGGCACACGCGATGGGCATCGGAGTCTACGCCTTGGTCACGATGCTCGGACTCGCCGTGGTACTAAAAGAAGCACCGATGGTGTTCAAAGGGCTTTCGATCATCGGCGCTTTGTTTTTGGCTTGGCTGGGCTTTCGAGCACTTACTTCAAAAAGTGGAATCGCACAGAAATTGGCGGCGGGCGAGTCAACGAGCTTTTTCAACGCGGCAAGAGATGGGATCGGGATTTCGCTTTTCAATCCAAAAATTCTTTTGTTCTTTTTGGCTCTCTTTAGTCAGTTCGTCGTCGAAGCTAAAAATGTCTGGGGGCAAGCTGCAATTGTCGTGACACCTGTGTTGGTAGATGGCCTCTGGTACACATTGGTCGCCGTGCTACTGTCGCATCAATGGGTTTTGCCAAAACTACAACGGAACGCCGTTTGGATTGACAGGCTTTCGGGGGTCGTGTTGATCCTCCTGGCGATCCGAGTGTTGGTAAAGATTTAAAACACACGATCCGTTATTGCAAAAACGGATTCGAGTTTCGCTCCGCACCGATCGTTGATGGTTCCGAGTGTCCACAGATAAATTGATAGTCATCATCGAGCGTCATAATTTTTTCGGCAATGCTGTTGAGAAGAGATTGGTGATTGCCGCCGGGCAAATCTGTCCTGCCAATTGAGCCTTTGAATAGTACGTCGCCCATCAAGATAACTTTGTTGGTGTGATTGATAAACACAACGTGGCCGGGTGCGTGGCCAGGGCAGTGTCGGACTTCAAACTCGTGTTCGCCGATTGTGAGAGTCTCGCCTTCTTCCAACCAACGATCCGGTGTGGCGTTATACATACCGGACAAACCGTACGCTTCGGCGGTTTTCTCAATGTTGTCCAGCAGCATTTTGTCGGATTTGTGAGGACCGATGATGTCGACGCCAAATTGGATCTTGGCTGCCTCAGCTCCACCCGCATGATCCAAGTGCCCATGCGTCAGCCAAACAGCAGCGACGTTTACACCAAGTTGCTCAGCTGCAGCTGCGATTTTTTCGACTTCGCCACCGGGGTCGACAACCACTGCGGTTTTCGTTTGATCGTCATAGACGATGGAGCAGTTCTGTTGATATTCGGTAACGGGGACGATGGAAATTTGGAGCACGTGAAGTTCTCTTTTATTGATGCGTCAAGGTTTGCTTTGGCTTTAATGTAGCAAACTGTCCAATCGCTGGCTTGATGTCTAGTGCCTTGGGAGTATTCATTTCGACTTTCCTTTCTCTTCGTCTTGAGAGGCCAAGCCGATTCGATTGTGGTATCACGACTGCATCAGCTGCCTGTTGATCAAGATACTCCTGGAGTTTCAACCGCGACAGAGACGAGATCGGCGAATGCGTCTGGACTTGTTGCAGCCTGATCAAGCTCTTCTTCACGTGTAAGTCGTATTTCTCGATTGGCACTTTTGTGGCTTGAGTCGACTGATCGAATTGGGGGTAAACAACTCCAGTCATTTTTAGCCATTTGGATTGGCAATGGCCAGTTCCAGCAGTTCTTTTAACCGCGCCGGATCGGACGTGTTGACCTTTGCGACAAAACCACGTTTGTGAGCGAATCGCACTTCGTCGAGTGATTCGATTTGTGAGAAATTTAAACGCTGACTGTCGTTGTATCGAGTCAGTCCGTATCCCTCCCCTCGGCGATCAGGATAGATCAAGGCTTGGATTTCCTCCTCTTTCCCTTCGCTCTCGATGAATGCATAGATTCCAAATGAAGGGTCGTCTGCAATCGTGTCGCTTTTCTCCAGGAACAAAGCCTGAACTGGCTCGCCGTCCGTTTCAATCGTCCAATATTTGCCGTTCTCTTTTAAATAGTCCAGACGCTGTCGCAGCGATCGCAAGTAGTTGACGATGTCTTCACCAACCATACACATGACTTGATAGATCAGGTTGTCAGGTTTGAGTTCTGCGTGGTTTGCGAAACGATTTAGCAACGTAATGTCGACGGGTGAATTCAATTCGCCCAATACCGTCCGCGGAATTCCCATCAATTTTGCAGCTTCGTTGGGGCCCAAAGTGTCGAGCCATTCCGCAGGACGAAGCCAGGCACAGAACGCCAATGCGTCTTCGTAGAGTCCCATGCTTTGCAGCACAAGCGACAACGCGCAAAGTGGTGGCGAATCACGTGGGAATTGATGGTGGTCAAAATTATTCAGATCTGGATCGTGAAGACCGCCAACGTCGACGACGCAAATTGATGGGTGGGCTAAGTCTTCATCCGTAGGCTCGCGTCGCGCGATTGGAACTCCGTGGAGATGAGCCAGTAAACTGCAAGCCAGAAAGTCGTCTTTGTGGGCTCCGCCCGGATGGGTCACTATGAGTTCAATATTCATGGCTTGGCGCTACTTAGGTTTTGGGATCAAGTTTGAAAACAAGCACAACAAGATAACTCTAATGATGGCTTGTGAAACCAGGAGTACAAACAAAGTACCAAGTAACAGTTCGCGTACCTTCAATTTCTGTTTAACAATAACAACTGTTTGGCAAATTCAGTTCCCATCATCCATTGCCCATCAGCGTTGTAATGAACCGAGTCGGGAAGTAAAGGAAAATCGTCTGTCGAGATCATTTTGCAACCTTCGATCGCGTTGGCATGACCCGAATCTTGGTCTGACTGTGCCATCCGTTTTCGAATCATGTCTCGGGCATTGAAACGCGGAAGCGCAGGCGTATGAGGTAGAACTTGTCCAAAGACCATCGGGATCGGTTTGCCGTGATTAAAATCCTCTTCGATCCGTTGCTTGAGTCGCCGCAATGATTGGGCATAGGCATCGGCAGAAATTGCGTGCTTACTGTCTTGTTCGCCCTGCATCCAAACAAAACCTGCCAGGCGATAATTGATTGTTTGGCGATCAAGGTCCGCGAGTGCTTTTGTGAATAGCTTATGCATCGCTTGATAGTGTGCACCTTTATTTGGGTCGTCCGAGTTCTCCCCCGGATAGAAATTTAGACGCCTCGGTGCAAAATTATCACCTTCCCATTTATTTCTGTTCCAGCCATGATGAAGGGGTTGGCCAGATGCGTGAAATTTCACGATCGAGATTTCGGTGGAGTCCGCTTTGTCGCTCGTTGGGACGGAAGTGTTGGATAGCTGCCAGCCAAAACCGACCTCTGGGCCAAACTCGTTTTTTCTTGTCGACGTTTTCGTTTCTCCCACGGTCAGGTCTTCGAATTGGCGATCGGTGAAAAACTGGACTCGTGGAATTTCACCTCGGTGTTTTTCCTCAAGCTTGGCGATTTTCCCGATGCCCTGCATGTTCGATTGTCCAGCGAGTAGGTAAACATCCGTCTGCTTCATGCCGAATTTAGCAACGAGCGGATAATGATCGCTAAAACGATTTAGGACATCGTCTCGCCTGATACTGGCGGAATTACATTGCTTAGAGAGTCCCTCTGTTGCAAAGACAAAGTCGATTCGCTCAAGGAAACTGTTTTGCAATTTTGGCGTACTGGCATGATCAAGAATTCTAGATGGAAACGAACCCAGTCGGGCGAGTGCGCTCGATTTCGCATTTCGCGTTCGATCGAATTCCGCACGAACTAGATCAATGATAGGAGCCTCCAAAATGACGTCCATCACATCAAACGTGTATTTGCCGTCGCGAATGAAGCGATCTTTGTGCTCCTTTTTCTCGTCGCCCTCCAATCGGCGTTTAATTAATTCTGTTTGCTGGTTCAACCATTGAGCGTCACTTGTTGCATGAGCGTTGAAGTCACCCATCAGTAGAACTTCGTGACCTTCTTTTTCAAGTTCAATGACAAGGTCGCGAATCTGAGCGGCTTCTTGAATCTGCTCGCGTCGTTTACCTGGCCATAGGTGGCAAACAATCACGTCGATGCCTGCGGTTTGGCAATGTAAAAATCCGTGATGGTATTTTTCTGTGCGGCGCTCGATTACTTTGATTGGGAATTTGCTGGTCAATCCGATGTTGTAGCCACCGTTTTTTAATGCCGCAGCGTAAGGGTGATTCCAATCAGCAGCGGAGTCTGTCAGTTTTTGTTCATCCCAGCCAACGAGTTCCTGCCATGCGGCGATGTCGGGCTCGACGCGATTTACCCACCGAATCGTTTCAGCGTAGGCTTTGTTGTGGTTGAAGCTGTTCCAGACGTTGTAGTTCAGGACCGTCAATGGTGTCTTGAGTTCGAACTGGCAAGCGACCACCTTTTCCGAGTCGCTAACGGCGAGCCCGATCGAAATAATAAAGATCCAAACAGTAAACTTCAATTTCGATGTCATCTGAAATCATCCGAGAGTGGTAGTCGATCTAGTTCGATCATTCTAACCAATGACAAAGAGCCTGTTTGCGATCTCAACCGCCAAATGTCCACGAAGAGCTGTGGCCAGAAAACCACAGCGGCACGTATTGATTTTGTTAGGCCTCAGCTGCCGCATTAAGTGGTTCACCAAAAACAAAAACCTGGCACCGAAGTTTTTGAGTTAATCGCAGTTGTCGAAACTGGAACCGTGAAAAATAATCCCAGTTTTCAGCTGCGACAATTCAAGTGTTCCTCAGCAGCGCGTCAATCAAAACGTGGCTGCGTCCGGAAATTCATCGAATTCAGAATATCGCTCGGGAGCACGATCGGAAAACCGTGTAAAGTCGCGTTCCCAATTCAATTCGACATCGCCCGTCGGGCCGTTACGTTGTTTCTCAATAATGATCAACGCCTCGTTCTGATTGACTTCTTCCTCCGGCATGCCTTTTTGGAAATAGGACTCGCGGTGGACAAACATCACGACATCGGCATCCTGCTCGATCGCACCAGATTCACGAAGGTGACTTAGTTTTGGACGATGGTCTTTCGAGTCTTCGGCTTGACGATTGAGCTGTGAAAGACAAAGGATGGGCGTTTTTAATTCACGAGCCAAACCCTTGAGTCGTCGAGCGATCTTGGCGACTTGTTCCTGCCGTGCGTCGTTTGAGTTGTCCGGTTGGATTAGCTGAAGGTAGTCAATGACCAGCAGGCCCAACGCTCCCTCTTTACGTTTGATCCGTCTTGCGGCACCGGCAATTTCCGAAACGTTTCTCGTCGGTGAATCATCGATGAACAATGGTACTTCTGCCAACAGTCCGGCTTTTGCGACCAGTCGTTTTCGATCTTCGGCCGCCAACGTTCCGTTTCTCAGGCGGTGGCCGTTGACTCGTGAGACCGAGCACAGCATACGTTCGATCAATTCGATAGACGCCATTTCCAAACTGATGAACAACGCGGGTTTGCGCGACTTCATCACAACGTTTTCGACGATGTTCATCGCAAACGCGGTTTTGCCCATACTCGGACGAGCGGCGAGAATGACCAGTTCGGATCCGTGTAGTCCACCGGTCATTTGGTCGAGGTCAGTGAATCCAGTTTCAACGGTGCCTTCTTGGGCGTCACCGCGAACTCGAGCGTCAAGTCGATCGAGGGCGGCCGTAAGAATTTCGTCGATGGGTGAGAGGTTGTTGGACTGGCGACTTTCGCGAATCGCAAATACTTTTTGCTCTGCATCGTTTAGCAGTTCATCAGGGTCGCCGTCTGGTCGATAAGCATCGGCGAGGAGGTCCGAACAAGTCGTGATCAGGTTGCGAGCGGTGGCTTTGCTACGAACGATGTTGGCGTAAAAACTAACGTGAGCCGGATGTGTGACGGAGGTGAAAATCTCAGCCAGGCGCCCTGCACCGCCCACGGATTCTAATTCATTTTGACCCACGAGGCTTTCACGCAGGAGCAATGCATCGATCTTTTTTCCACCGCCATGCATGTCCATGATGTGCTGGAAAATGATCTGATGGGCCTCATCGTAGAAATCAACAGGTCGCAAGATGTTGACGATGTCGTCACAAGTGTCGGGATTAAGCATGATGCTGCCCAGCACGCCAACCTCGGCTTCTAAATTGAAAGGCGGTTGGCGATCGATGGGGTCGCCCTCGCGCGGTTTGTCTCGTTTGACGTATTTTCTACGTTTCTTATCCGAAGATTTTGGTTCAAAGTTGTCAGGCATTCCGTCGTTTCCTCAAATCCATCTTTTGGCAACACGATCGTGGCGGGGCGTCGTTGGATCGTCGTAGGTGTTATAGCAAACTGCTCAAACGTTGGCTTTGTTTTTCCAATTTGGCATGAAGCAATTTAATTTCTATTGAAAAGGCTCGAGCTGTTTTGGGATCGCGATTGTATTCTATCAATAACTGTTTCGTGGTAACCCAATTAAATCAAAAGTAAAATGCGTCGACTCGGTTTGTTTGAGTGACATCAGCGAGAATTTTGACCGGGGGTGCGACAACAAAAAAGACCTGGCCAGAAATCTGGCCAAGTCTTGATGATCTTGAAAACTCGTCGACAAGTGAGATTACGCTTCGTCGACTGTTGGAACGACCCAAACCTTGAGTTCCGTTTCGATTTCTTGGTGCAAGTGAACTTTGACTGTGTAAAGTCCAAGCTCTTTCAAAACACCTTCGAGGCGAATCTGGTCGTTCGTCAGTGTGATATCTGAAGCCTTCAACGCGCTGACGATTTCAGCGGCACTGACACTACCGTATAGGTGTCCTTCTTCGTTGGCGTTGGCTTCGATCGTGATACTTTGCTTGGCGATATGCTTCGCAAGATCTTTCAGATCCTTCAGGCGTGTCTGCTCGATTTCTTGCAATTTCGCTTTGTGCTTGTCAACCATTCGCTTGTGGTGGTCACTGGCAACGGTTGCGAGGCCTTGCGGCAACAAGTAGTTGTTCGCAAAACCAGATTTGACTTCGACGACTTCGCCTTGCTTGCCCAAGTGGTCGACCGATTGGATCAAAAGCAACTCGACACCACCATTTTTTCCGCGAGGAAGTCGCGTAAGTGTGGACTTGTTGCGTTTTTGCTTTTTCATTTTTGCAGTCATCGAGAACTCTCTTTTCAAATCCTTTGATCAGCCAAGGTCAGAAATGTTGGCCGGATATTTAATAGTATTGTTAAATGTTGTTCGCTTGGAATTAGAACGGCACTTCGTCTTCAGGTGGAGCACTTTGAGGTGCGGCCTGTTGAGCGGTTGCAGATGCAGGAGCCGAATGGGGCCGAGAAGCACCGCCTCCACCTCCAGCATTTCCGCCGCCGCCTTTGCCGCCGAGCATCTGCATTTTCTCGCCGATGATCTTGATTTTACTTCGCTTCTGTCCGTCTTGTTCCCAGCGATCCAGTTTCAATCGACCTTCGATCAAAATGGATGATCCTTTGGAGAGGTACTCACCTGCAACTTCTGCAGTTCGTCCCCAAAGCGTGATGTCAAAGAAGTTTACTTCATCGACCCACTGATCGTTTCGTTTCACTCTCTCGTTCACAGCAATCGCGATGTCTGTGACTGCTGTTCCAGCAGGAGTGTACCGCAACTCAACGTCGCGGGTGAGGTTTCCTACTAAGACTACTCGGTTATAACTCGCCATGATTTTTCTCCAAAACACTAATCCTTTTGGCGGCCAATCCTTGTGCGTCCAAAATAACTTTTAAAACTCCCAACTCATTCAAACTCGTGGGTGTCTCGTTTTCTTATTTATCCAACAACGTTTGACACGTGAGGTCACGAATGTTTGAAAAGTCGAAATATTACTTAGTCGTTGCAGCAGCTTCGGCAGGTTTTTCTGCAGGAGCATCATCCGAGCTGTCTTCTGGTGCCGGAGGCACTTCGCCTTTGGCGACAGCAACCATTGGATCAACCAGACGTGGGTCTAGTTTAATCGCCAAATGTCGAAGAATCATATCGTTCAGTTGGCACGACCGGTTGAATTTAACCATTTTGCTGGTGTCCATACGGAAGTAAGTCAACCAGTAAGCGCCCTTGCGATGTCCGTTGATTGGGTAAGCAAGTTTTTGCTCGTTCCAAAGACGGCTGGCAAGCATGTCACCGCCAACGGATTTCACCATTCCATCAACCGCATTTGCAGCGCCGGTTGGGTTTCTGGCATAAGCGTTTGCGTTAAAGATGAACATGCACTCGTAAACATTCTCGGCCACGTTGGAATCCCTTATTGATCTTCGGTTGTTGTTGGATTTTGGTTGTTTTTATTGTCGACCTGACGATTCGGTTTCGAATCCGAAGCACCAAGTTGTTTAGTATCGTCGATTTGTTTTTTAGGTTTGTTTTTTGGTTTCTTGTTGGGATCTGCATTGAATTTGTTCATTGCAGATTGAATCCCATTTTCGACCCACGCCTCAACGGCATCAGCGGCTCGAACGATTCCAAATTCAATTTCGTTTTGGTCTTCTTTCGAAAACTTACCCAAAACAAAATCAGCTGCGTCCCACTGGGGTGGAACTTTGCCAACTCCGACTCTCAGGCGATCAAACGTTTGGGTTCCCAAGCGGTTGATGATGTCTTTCAGTCCGTTTTGGCCACCTGCGGATCCGCCTGGTCGAAATCTCAACCTCGCCAGATCCAAATTTATGTCGTCACAAATGACCAAAATGTCGGTCAAAGGCAACTTGTAGAAATCGACTGCCGCTCGGACACTTTGCCCACTAAGGTTCATGAACGTTAGCGGGCTGAGCAGAATCGTTTTCTCGTTTTTTACAATCGTCTCAGCAACCTCTGCGTTAAATTTCGCTTTTGGTCGCTCCACGTTATAACGTTTGGCTAAACATGCAATTATGTCAAAGCCGATGTTATGCCGCGTTTGTTGGTATTTTTTTCCTGGGTTACCAAGGCCAACAATGAGTTTCATCTTTATTACCGAATCTCAAAATTATTCGGCTGGGCTTTCTGGTTCGGCAGCGGCTTCCGCTGTTTCTTCTTCTGCCTGTTCTGTTGGCAATGCACATGACACGATCGGAGTTGTTCCGTCTTCGGCAAGTTTTGCACCTGCTGGAAGTGGAACGTCAGCAGCCGTGTATGACTGATCAACATCCAGATCGGAAATGTTAAGTGTAAGTTTTTCCTGCATCGCGTTGGCTGGGCAAAGGATGGCAAGCTGGTGCTGGTGAAAATTAATCACTCCACCATGGTGTGTACCGGTCGCGTCGCCCTTAAGCTCAATTGAAAGCGTGACTTCCACGGCTTCGGTCGCGTCGACTCGGGTAAAGTCAATGTGAATGACTTTCATTCCAAACGCATCCCACTGAACATCTTTGATCAGTGCTGTGTCTGAAGCTTCGCCGGCGAGTGAGACGATGTGCGAGCCGTGGTTGATCGCTTTGTTCAACTCCTTTTCGCAAACGCTAAGCAAAACATTGCCTTCACCGTGTCCATAAAGAACCGCTGGAATTCGACCGGATTGACGTAGTCGCTTCATGCGAAGCGAACCGGTTTGTTCTCGTTTTACAACTGTAAGTGTATCTGCCACTTGACTGACCTGCCGTGCAATAAAGGTTATGCTAAATGTTTACAGACAAATCGCCCGAACTTATCAGGGGATCGCTGAAGTGAGTGGGTGCAATCCATATCTCACCCAATCAAAATCGGTAATCAGATTTACCGACCGGAATTTTGCTATCTTGAAACGGGAGATTTTGGCAGAATCCTAGCAGTTTACAAGCCCAAGTTGTCGTTTTACCGAGGGTTTCGCAAATCTTACCGACGTTCTAACAAACGGCTTGAATTTGAAATCGCCTCGCGGAATTTCAAAATCGCGCTCATGTGCTCGAACCACCGAATTTCCATCGACAAACTCATGCCCCTGAGTCCGGTTTCGTTCGTGTTTTAGTGCTATAACGGTGGTTAATAACAACCATTATGCTTGGTTCACTATCTGAACCGACAATCTATAACTTCACGGCCCCAAAACTGCCGGTTGAAGACAAAATAAGAAAAGGAAATTAGAAAGATGGCAAAAAAAGAGCCAGGCAAAAAAGCTCGTGCTCAGAAATTCGAGTATGTGGAGCCAATCGGGCTGCGTGTGCTTGTCCGAAAAGACGAACCGAAAAAGAAGACCAAAGGCGGGATCGCACTTCCCGATTCCGCAGAAATCCCGACCATTACCGGGCGAATCGTCACCATTTCGGCTGCGATTGAGCACGATGAAGACTTGCCGCTGAAGCAATATGACAAAGTCCTTTTTCATCCCGGAAATGCTATTCCCGTGGATTTTGAATCAGACAACCAGCTTTTTGTTGTGCCTGCTGAAGATATCGTTGCCGTTTTCCGCCCTGAAGGACCTCGCGATTAGCTTCAATTTGAAGTTTCAGCTGATTATTGCCTCGTGTTTCTAGCAAACGAAGTTTCCCAACCGGCGACCGTTTTTCAACCCAAGGATTTGCCAATGTCAGATGGACCAAGCTATCCCGACTACTCTCAACCATCGCCCTACGCGCCACCTAAGTCGCCGTATACCAACGACCTTAACAAGTCAGCGCTGTCGGATTCGGCTAAAAAGCACTCTGGTGTTGGGATCGCGTCATTCGTTATTGGCTTGATCGCATCGGCCATAGCGTTTGCAACTTTGATTGGCATTTTTGTGTTGGTAAGTCAGGAGCTTGGGCGTCAGAAGCAGCAGCAACAAAAATTTGGTATTCAGCTTGAGATGCATTTGCCCGACGAAGATGCGGGAGCGGGCGCCCTGGCGATCGGCTTGGGCGCACTTGGATCGATGGGCATTGCTGCGATCGGGGCTGGTTTAGCCACTATCTCTTTCTTCCTTTATCGGAAGCAGCTATTTGCCATTCTGGGGCTGACACTCAACCTCGGCGTGATCTTATTTTTTGGACTGATTTTGTTGATTGGGTTTTTCGCTGGTTGATCTTCAAGGCGTTGACCGCCGGTGACATGAAGTTTGGCCAACTCAATCGCCAAAAATCGCACTGATGGATTCATGGCGATGGATTCGCTTGATCGTCTCCGCCATCACTGGGGCGATACTCAATATTTGCATGTTGGGCAGCATTTTTTCCTTGGGAACTGGAACGCTGTCCGTCACGACGATGCTGTCGATGGGAGCATTTTTTAATCGCTCTATTGCAGGTCCCGCAAAAACACCATGGGAAGCTGCAACGTGAATTTCTTTCGCGCCCTTCTTTTTGACCAGCTCGGCTGCACCACAGATCGATCCTGCCGTACTGATCATGTCGTCGAACATCAATGCGACCTTGCCCTCGAGCGATCCACCGATGATGTTTTCCTGAGAGACTTTGTCCGGTGAAAGTCGTCGTTTATCGATGATTGCAATCTCGCCGCCAAGTCGTTTGGCATGGCCGACGGCTCGTTTGATACTTCCTTCGTCTGGGCTCACGATCACGAGTTCATCATCTGGGATGTTCATGTCCCGAAAGTGATCATTCAAAATGGGTGCCGCATACATGTGATCAACGGGAACGTCAAAGAATCCTTGGATCTGAGCTGCGTGAAGATCCATCGTTAGAACACGATCAGCACCTGCGCGAGTGATCATGTTGGCAACCAATTTCGCGGTAATCGGCACACGACCTTCGTCTTTTCGATCTTGCCGGGCGTACCCGAAGTACGGAATCACTGCAGTGATCCGCTCGGCGCTCGCACGTAAACAGGTATCGATCAGAATCAGCAATTCCATCAATGAATCATTGACAGGCGGTGCGGTTGGTTGGATCAGAAACACGTCTCGACCACGCACGTCTTCTTCGATCTTGCAATGAAATTCGCCATCGGGAAAAGTTTCCAGGCGAACCTTGCTGAGGTCGAACTTTAGGCAAGCAGCAATCTTGTTGGCCAAATCAGGATTGGCTCGTCCGCTAAATAGCTTCAATTTCATGATTCAATGCTTTGAGTAAAGTTCGAACGTCGTTTGTGTTCATCGTCAACGATGATGGTAGTTGAAAAAACGATCGCAAGATTTTGTGTTGGAGAAAACGAAGCTTGGCGCAAGCAATGATTGATGTTCTTGAGACTACATGTTCTGCATTGCTTTTTCGACGTCAGCGAGATGTTCAACCGTATTGACACTCAACGCTTCGATCGGCTTGAGAACAGGGAGGGCTCGAACGTCTTCATTGTCGCTCAGCAAGATCGTGGGGATGTCGGTAATGTAATACTCTTTTTGAGTGTTGTCATCCGTCAGCCGATCCAACGCCGCTAACATTTTCTGGCAGTCGAACACGTACGTGCTCATGTTGACTTCCGAGATCTTACGCTGCTCTTCGGTGGCGTCTTTATGTTCGACGATACCGATGAATTTGCCGTCAGCGTCTCGAACGATACGACCAAGCCCCGTTGGGTCGTCGTGAATTAATGTGCCCAGAATGCAGGCTGGTTTCGAGGTTTTAAAATCGTCAAGCAAAGATTTAATCGAAGAAGCCTGAAGCATCGGTGAGTCACCCGCAACGACAACGACCGGCCCGTTGTGATTGGCCAGTTGCTCTCGGCACATCATGACGGCATGCCCGGTGCCCAGCTGTTCCGACTGGGTGGCAAAACGAATTCGCTCGTCTGAACCTAGTTCTTCTTTTACGAGTTCTTCTTTATAACCGACGACGACCACCATTCCTGCGACGCCGGCTGCATAAAGCGAATCCAAAACGTAAGAAACGAGCGGACGTCCATTTGCCGGACAAAGCACTTTTGGCAATTCGGACTTCATCCGAGTCCCTTTTCCTGCGGCTAAAACGACGGCGATCGGTGCGTCCATTGATCTATCTTTCATCGGGTGGGCAACTTGTTTGGCAAGCCAATATGAAACTCGAAATCGGTTCTTTTTTCTAGGTCCCTTAGGAATAATGCGGCTTATCGTTGCGATTAGCTCAGAATATTCGCCTACCGTTAATCGCGTGGCCAATGTTGGGTTGAATGTTACCCGTTTGAGTCGTGCCGATCAGAATCGTTTGCATCGTGTCAAAACGGCATCAGCAGGAAAATTACTTGCCGATGACTCTCAATATCACTGGATTCGAAGAAGGTTTGCCAGATTCGCCAGCTTCTAAAAATATCAAACGCTCGCAAGGTTTGACCCAATCCTCGGCCGTAATGAAAAAAGTCCGTTCCGTCTGGCCTTCAGGAATCAAAACCCCGTTAAGTCCGGTGTTGTCGACGTAGACGCCAAACGGAAGATTAAGTGCCGCATCTTGTTTCCCAAAATTGACTCGGCCCATATATCCGTCGCGGCGGATTTTGACTTGAGCCGTTATCGTTTCGCCTGGTTTGATCTCCAGAATCATCCGCCGGTCACGACTGAAGATCGGCATCTCGTCATCAGCGTTAACCAACGCGACGCTTAATTTTGGGTCTTCAGTCAAACTTATTTTGCCAAGCGACTTTGATCGCGTCACCGTTTCTCCGTTGATCATCGCTGTCGCAGTGATTTTGGATGCTCCAATGTCATCAGGAATCATCGCATCGTTGGCGGCATGTAAAACGAAATAGGCGCGAAGCATTTCCTCAGCGATGGTGACCGGCCCGGCGACCGTGATACCCTTTGGCAAATTTTCTACCGCGATCGAAACAGGTCCGGCAAAAAAATCTTTCCGGTCGATCTTCACTTCCACACGTTTGTAAGTTCCTTTGGCAATCTTTGGATTGGCCGAAACACTTGTCAGTTGGAAGTCTGGCATCACTGGCCGAACGATTAAGTCATACTTGAATTTCTCGCCTTGAAATCCACGTGTGTCGCGAACACGAACGAAGTAGTCACCATCAGCAGGTGCTGTAAACGTCAGTTTCGAATCCGCACCGTTCTCTTGCTCGGCGTCATCGTCATTTTCGAAATTGAGCAAGAACTGAGGCAATCCCGTGGCCGGAAACTTTGTGCCAGGCGGATGGGCTTCCACGACATAGCACGGTTCATGAAGTGCATGTGTGATTGGCGTGGTGTCAAACATGGCATGACGGTTTCCAAAGCCCGGGAAAATGTCGTAGCCCGAATCGGGGCCGCGCGGGTAATGGTAAAGCTTGACAACCTCACCGTTGCAATAAAGCAATTGGTTTAGCTTCATCTCTTCCCAGTTGTGAATCCGGAAATCCCCCGACTGTTTCGAGTTTTTGCCGCGAAACGTGAAATAGGAATCTCGAATGGCTCGTAGCAAAACTCGTGGCACTGGTTTGCCGTTGGAGTCATAAATCGCGATGTGTGTATCAACCGGCGATTTCATCTGACTGGCTTTGGTTTCTATAACCCAGCGCTCTCCTGATTTGGATGCAAACCGAAACAAATCCACATCGGATGTCTCTGTTGTCGCGTCAGACTCTCCGGCGATCGTTCCCGAAACGATAAAGGGAGCGACGGTTTGCATCGCAGAATCAAATTCATCATTGGGTTCGGATTCTGTTAGTTTCGATTTCTCTAAGTCAGCGATCTTGAAGTGAATTGGATGTGAATACATCGTTTGGTTTTTAGATTCACCCGTGGTGATTGAAGTAGCCCCCTTAAGCTCGCTCGATGGCCATTTCAAAAAACTAACCGAACCATCCATTCGCCCAACGGCCAGTCTCTCTCGCGCGACCGCCATCGTTTGAACATTGGAGTTTTGAGTTTTGAACAGGAATTGCTGCGTAAGCGTATCGTTGTCCCAGATTTTGATGGATCCATTACTCGCCACCGAAATCAAGTGCTTTCTATCTGGGTGAAATCGCAGGATTTGAATGGCTGACTCGTGAGCAAATCGCGAGATGGAGAGTGGATTGGTTTGGTTCGGCTTTCTCGAATCAAGTCGCCATTTTCGAATTCGGTTGTCTTCGCCACCGGCGACGAAGTATTTTCCGTCAGGGCTGATCGCCGCGGTGTACTGTTCTTTTAGTGGTTCACCTCTGGTGTCCAAGCGCTCTGCATCCCTGACTCGCCAGACTTTAACCGTTGCGTCCGCGCTGGCGGTGACTAGCAATTCGCCCGTGTTGTCGAATGCATTTGCGAAAACGGCATCGTTGTGACCTTTGAATGTTCTCAAAGGTTTGTCTGATTTTACGTTCCATAAAACGGACGTTCGATCGTAGCTTGCCGTCGCGATCATTGTTTCATCGTGTGTTACAGCGACTGAATAAATTAAATCGCGGTGGCCACGGAATCGCCGGATGATTTTTTTAGTTTTGAGATCAATTAAGATCGCTTCGCCGTATAGCCCTGCAACTCCCATTCCTGCAATCAGAAACCGATCGCGTTTGATGAATTGAAGTGAATTGATTTTGGATTTTAAATCGCGGAATGAGCTGGTAGGTTGCCTGTCTTCTTTTTCAACGTCGTTGGCGTTGAAGATTTTGATCTCTCCAAATCTGGCAATCGCGATGAAACGTTCGTCTTTTGAGAAAGCAATCGCAGTGACAGGTTTCTGAGCAACGTTGGAGTCGATTTGAGGGATCGCCGGTAGAGTTGGCGCAGAATCGCTACCATCGGGACCGTTAGCGCCGGAGTCGATCCAATCAGAAAGGATTTGGATTTCGTCGTTGGTCGGTTGGGCTTCGTCTTCGGGCGGCATAACGGGTTCGAGTTTGCCACGCATCATTTGAATGATGCGGCTTGATACGGCACTGCCGGCGGTGAACGCGTTTCCGTTTTCGCCACCTTTTTGCATCTCTTCGAATGTATCCAGCCGGAATTCGCCGTTAGATTCGTCTGCGTTGTGGCATCCTGCACAGTACTTGGTCAGGATGGTTTGTGCCTGTTTGTAGGTTGGTTCGCCGGCTTTGGTTGAGGTTAAGTCAGAGCTGAGTTGGATCGTGATCGCAAGGATAAAAAGTTTTATGATTTGTTGGGTGCGAGTTTTCATATTGCGATCAAATGGTTAGCGTTAAACTTCGGCTCGATGGTATCGGATTGGAAATTCGAATCCCAACTCGAGGATCTTTAATAGGATCCACTACGCAGGAGGCGGCGGTGTTGTGATTCGACTTCAGTTGTGCGAACCGATTTAAGGTAGGTGATGAGGCGTTAATGTTGAAACAAAAATTCTCGGCTGCTCATCAGGCTCCAGTACAGGTCCTCAATAACTTCACGTCTGCTCACTTTTTCGGCGTCGTTGAATACTTCTAACAGCTGTGTGGTTTCTTTTTTGGATGGAAGTCGAGAAAGCGTTTTAAGGTACGCTTCGTAAATGATCTTTGAATTGGTTTCTTCTGAAGCGTTTAGCTTCAAGGCTTCGGTGATGCAGCTTTTTTCATTTTTAAGTTTTTCATTGATCGTGGTTCCGTTGGCGATATGCAAAACCTGGACCATGCTCGGTTTGTTGGTTCTTTCGCAATCGCAAACGATGTCTCGGGTGTTTCGACCGAATGTTGACAGGAACTGAGATACGACGGCTGAATCGTGAAGCTCTAACGCTCTTGTACCCAGCGGATATGCCTTGGTGTTTTTGACATCAGCACCTCGATAAGCAATCTGCGTGAAGGATGTTGGAACTTCCGAAACCTGAGATACCGCGTCAAGCAAGACTTCAGCCATCAATCGCCGTGGATAATAACGGGCGTAAAAACGATCGTCTAACTCGTTGCCCTCAATTGTCTCGCTGCTGCGTTGGTAAGTTTCTGATTGAAGAATCAGACGCATGAGCGATTTTAGGTCGTAGTTTTCTTCAACGACGAAATCAGAGAGTGCCGCAAGCAACGGTTCGTTCGTCGCAGGATTAGACACTCGCATGTCGTCGACATTTTCAACCAAACCACGGCCCATGAAGTTTGCCCAAACTCGGTTGACGACTGAGCGGCTAAAGTAGGGATTTTCTTTGGCTGTCAGCCATTTCGCCAAATGAACTCGGCGATCGGATGGGTCGTCAAAATCTAACGGCTGTCCGTCGAGCGGCGCAGGTGGTTGAGGTTTCCCCGTCAAAGGTTGATTCAAATCGCCGGAGGAGGCAACCATCAACGTTCTTAGGCCGTCACCGTTTCGAGCGTCGCCACCCCAGCCTTTGGCTCTGACACGCGAAAACATATTTGCCATCGCGTAATACTGATCGTTCGTCCATTTTTCCAGCGGATGGTTGTGACATTTCGCACAACCAATCGACAGCCCTAGAAACGCTTGGGAAACATTTTCAGCCATGTCCTCGGGAGTTTGATGAAGTGCATAAAAGTTCGTCGCTCCATTTTCGTAACTGCTTCCCTGTGACGTGACGATTTCTCGAACGATCACATCCCAAGGCGTATTTTTTTCGATATTTCCCCGCAACCATTGGTAGTAGGCTTTGACGGCCTGAGGACGCAAGCGTTTTCCATTGATCAGCAAAACGTCGGACCAACGGTAAGTCCAATAGTCGACAAATTCGTCGCGGGCAAGCAATTCGTCAATCAGGTTGTCGCGTTTGTCGGTGGAGTCGTCATTCGCAAAAGCTTCGGCTTCTTTGGCCGTCGGCAACATGCCAATCGTGTCGAGATAGGCGCGACGAATGAAAGTCGCGTCATCCGATCGAGGTGACGGTTTGAGGTTCAGTAATTTCAATTTGGCTAAAACGAGTTCATCGATGAAATTCTTTTTAAGGGAGTTTTTGTAAGTCGCGGCATCGACTTTGTTGTCAAAAGGAACCAAGATTTTTGACATGGAAAGTTGGCTGGAAAACCAAACGACAACCGCTGCTTCGCCTCGCCCGACCACGGTCGCGGTTCCCGATTCATCTACCGTGACGGCGGGTAAGTTCGTGGAGGTATATTTGGCCAACGAAGTAACGTCGTTGATTTTTCCATCGCTGTAGTAAGCCGTGACTTTTAGTTGTTGGGTTTCATCGAGGTCGAGTGAAATTTGGTTGGGCTCTACAGTCAGTTTTTCAAGACTTGCATCTTTTTCGTCAGGGCCGACTGCTCCGTTGGCGATCCAATTGGCAAGGACTTTATAATTTTTTGAGTTGCGATCAAGTTTCAATCCGCCTTTATGTGGCAGAGCTCCTGTTGGCTTGGTGAGGATCAAGCTCCTGCCGGGATCAGAGAATTCGATCCGTCTACCGCGAGATTGTTTCGTGATCGCGAAATGGTCACCAGATGGGTCGTACGCGTTGAGAGATAGTTTGAGACCGCCCTTGCCTGCCAACGCTCCATGGCATGCGCCAGAGTTGCATCCCAATTTCGAAAGAATTGGCAAAACGTCGCTTGTGAATTGGGCGTGGTTTGCTTTCTCGTTATTGTCTTGAGCGAACGTCGTCGCTCCGGTTGAGCCTGGTCGGAAAGTTAATGCAAAAACCATCAACGCGAATGTGAGAATGTAAGGCGTATATTTCATGAGCGTTCAACTTGTTGACATTTACAAAGCGCGACTGGTCAAGTTCATCAGCAAACTTGAATAGAGGGCCTCCGCCAAATGTTCCTAGAATAGTTCTTTGATTTCTCTTGATCCAAAATCTACAAGCGGGAAAGGTCGGCCGCCGGGACCGGGAAGTTCAGCGTGCAAGTCGAGCCCGAGTGAATGAAAGATCGTTGCGATCACGTCACCGGGGGGTGTTGGTCGATCTGCAGGGGCGGCTCCGATCGAATCACTTGATCCCACCACGCGTCCGCCTTGGACTCCGCCGCCAGCAAACCCGACGGTAAAACACTGCGGCCAATGGTCTCGGCCGCCCGCAGGATTGACTTTGGGAGTTCGCCCAAATTCAGCCAGATTGGTGACGAGGGTGCTATCCAGCATCCCGCGTTGATCAAGGTCTTCGATGAGAGCACTATAGGCCCGATCATATGTCGGCGCCACAATGTTCTTCATGCCTTCGATAGACGTGAATGGTTTTGAGCCGTGGATGTCCCAGGTGACTTCATCAAACACGGTTAGGAAAGTGTTTACCGTAACGAATCGAACGCCGGCTTCGATCAATCGTCTGGCGAGCAAACAGCATTGGCCGAATCGATTCATGCCATATCGTTCTCGCGTTTTCAATTTCTCTTTCGAAAGATCAAACGCTTCACGAGCTTTGGTACTGGTCATCAAACGATAAGCTGTATGAAAATTCTCGTTCAACAATTTAGCATCGTCGCTTTTCTCGAAATCAGAAATTCGATTGTCGACGATCTCACGAAGTTTTTTTCGTCGTTCCAAACGGACCGTTCCGATGTCTTGAGGTGGGAGCAGATCGGGAACTTTGAAATTTGGTTTCGATGGATCTGCCATCAGAGCAAACGGATCATGAGATTTCCCAAGAAACCCGCCCGCTTGGCCGTTGGGCAAACCGCCTCCGCCTCGGCCCATCAATTCCGGCAAAACAACGTGCGGCGGTAAATCCGATTTGCGACCTTTTAAGAACGAAACCACAGAGCCAGCATGCGGCGTGTCGACGCCGCCAGAAAACTGGCGACCGGTTTGCATCATTTGCCAACCGGCATCGTGAACGGCGGCGGACGTGTGGTAGCAACTGCGAACGATCGAAAATTTGTCCGCGATCTTCGCATGCATTGGGAGAATTTCAGAGACTTGGAAATTGTCCGAATTGGTGCTGATTGGTTTGAAAGGGCCACGAACTTCTGCGGGCGCATCTGGTTTCATATCGAACGTGTCGAGCTGGCTCGGAGCGCCAAGGTTGAAAATCATGATGCAGGCTTTGTCGTCGCTGCCTTCTTTGACCGCACCTTTGTCTTTTGCCCATAGATAGTCTGAGAGCGTCATGCCGAACGCGCCCAAGGCACCGACACGAAGAAAGTCGCGCCGGCTCGTGCCATTGCAGTTGTGGCTTTTGCCTTTGCCAATGAACTCAAGCATTGTCATTCCTTGGGTGGATGGGGCTCATCGTTTAGCGGGATTTTAGCGACGAGCCTGATCGCGCTCGTCGCGTTGTGAGTCGGTAAAGATTCTGGATTCGCTCAACAACAGCGAGTTGCTTGGAATCAGACTGAACTGAATCACTGGTGGCAGATGTTTCCGCGTCCGCATTGTTTGCTTTCACGAAGGTCATCGTAATTGGTCTGGCGAATTCTATCAAACTCGAAAAAGTTCGAGGATTATTTCATCATCTAATCGAGTTGCGATTTGGTGGACATGACTAAAGTCTTGCCCTTCACTGTGTGAAGTTGGGACGGCAATGGTGTAGGCTCCCGCTGACGCTGCCGCACGACTGCCGGTTCGGCTATCTTCGAGGACGAGCATGTTAGTTGGGTCAATCTCGAAACGGTCAGCCGCGGCGAGATAGACTTCCGGGGCGGGTTTTCCATTAGTGACGTCTTCTGCGGTGAGTACAAATTCAAAACGCGGTTCGAGTTGAAAGAATCCTAGAGCACGCGTCGCGAATTTTCGATGGCTGCTGGTGGCGACGGCTTTGGGGATGGCCAGACCTTCCAAAGTTTCCAGCAATTTCTCCAAACCTGGCATGGTGGCGATGTTGCCGGGAAGAAAGTCACGAAAAATTTCGTCGGTTTCTGACTGAAGTTCTTCTACAGATTCGCTCAGTCGGCAACGGTTGCGCATCACTTCAAAAGCAACCAACCCGGGAAGTCCCATCATTTCAAGTTTGAGCTCCCGAGTGAAATGTTGGCCACGTCTTTGTAACAGGAGTTCGCCGACTTGGTCGTAGAGGTCTTCGGTGTTAAACATCAAGCCGTCCATGTCGAACGCCACGGCTTTGATTTTTGGAACAGTCAAAATTCTTCCTTTGAAGATGGTCTATGCAATGGCGAGCTCAGGCAAGCGAGTGGAGTGCATGGTTCGTAGTTGTGATTTTCAAACTACCGCACTTGGCCTGACATGACCAAGTAGGCTGTCACCCATATCACGGAAATGAACGGGACTGTAAACAACAACCCGACACAAAACGCGAGGAAACCTGCGATGACCAAACCCATTGTCGCGAAGAACAGAACGATTGAATTCAAGACGTTCTTCGAACCAATGCTGAATGCCAATCCATAGCTTTCGAAAAGGGTTGCTTTGGAGTCGGCGATCAGTGAGTACACAGGCCAAATAACGACTGATAGAGGAATCAAGATAAGCGCGAACAAGCCGGCGGCTATCAGGAAAATTGGACTTCCCGTGAAGCCTGCGAGCATGACAAGCGGGATTGGGATGAGTCCAAACGAGATGTAATACCCGATGATTGGAAAAATTTTGGTGCCCGCTGAGAATAGATCGCCGTACGAAGCAGCCTGTCCCCTGACCAATTTAAGACAAATTATTACAACACCGATTCCAAGGTAGGTGGTGATCAGAGAGATGAACAATCTGCCAATGCCAACGACAATCATCACCTCCATTTGAACGCCTGCTTCCTGCACTCCGCTCAGAAATGAGTCCACCATGTTAAACGGAATGAGTGTGCAGAGGGCGCCTATGAGTAGCCCCATGTTTGCTTTGAAAACGTCCCAGGCGATGCTAAATATTCTCCCAAGGTCTGCTTCGACAGGAGCGATTCGTCCCGTTTGAATTCCTCGACCTTGTGGGCGCCTCGTTGCGGAAGACATTGGAGCGCCGTACGGGTTAGCGCTGGATGCGCCCGGTTGTTTTGACGCGGCGCCGGCGAACGGGTTGCCAGGTTTTGCGGGTTGTGCTGAGAAATTTGTATTCGGTTGCGAACCTGCTGATTGTCCAAGCGAAGGAAAATAAGCCGACGCTGCCATCCCCGTTTGCAAGTTCGATTGCCGAATGATGCAATCTGCTGTGACACGACCCTGCTGAACCCAGCTGTTCAATTCGGCTTGAGTTACTGGTCCATAGGTCTGACCCGCTACTGAATCAATGTAGAATTGTGGAGTGCTTGTTTGCTGGGGCGTCGGCGGAGTCGGCACAGCGGGCATCGTTGGTTGCACGGCCGCCGGAATCGTGGTCGTCGACGGATCTGAACTGTCAGGAATACGATTTATGTTATTGCATTGCGGACATCGGGCGCGCTTACCGGCATTCTCGTCAGCAACTCGAAGCAAACATTGACAATGCGGGCAAGAAAATTCAATTGGCATTTTGGATCCGTGGCCAGTTTGTTTGGAAATGGGTGTCGAGCAAGATTGTCCATCAACATTGATTCGGTTGTCCAGCCAAGCCAGTTCAAACAGTTGAAAAGCAATTGTTGTCGAGTGTTAGCAACGCTTATACGCTATTATCCTCGACGTAAAAACTCAATACTGAATTCAACCATGAACCATTGGATTGATTTCGTGTCTTCCAAAATGACTGGGCTCAGCTCAGTTTTTCTTAATAGTGATATCACGTCATTGGTTAGCGACGACATTCGAGAGTAAGTTCTCGATCACTACCAAACTATTTCCTGTTTTTTAAAAGGAAGCCTCAAATGGCTCGAAAACAAAGGCGCAAAACCACTTCTGCGAGTTCCGCAAAAAATACTTCGAAGCTTTCAACCACTCCCCAAAACGTGTTGGCTTGTCTTTAGCGAGCAACTCAACGGCGCCACCGAAGTCGTGTTGGAACTCAAATCTGGCGAAGGTGGGGACGACTCTAAATTATTTGTGCATGACCTCTTTTCTGCACTTTCTAAGTATCTGATTGCTCATCAGTTGATCATTGACGAAATGTCTGTCGAGCCTGGTCAAGTCGTCGCGGTGGTACGCGGCAAACATGTTTGGAAAATTCTTGGATCAGAAGTCGGCTGTCACTGTGTCCAGCGGATCCCACCGACGGAAACCAAAGGCCGTCGACATACGTCGTATCTCTCGGTCGCCGTTTTTCCGATCGTTGAATCGGCTGGCTCTGCGTTGGATCTGTCAGAAGTTGAAATCAAAACGCAAGGCGGGCATGGTCCCGGCGGGCAACATCAAAATCGTCGCGACAGCGCTGTAAGGATTACGCATCGACCAACCGGCATTCAGGTCTTCATCAACGGAAGGAGCCAGCACGCCAACCGTCGGGAGGGGCTTCGGGTGTTGACGGCACGGGTGAATGATCATCTATGTCAACAGACAAACGAAAGTTATCAGGACGTTCGGAAATCGCTGCTGGGAAATCGAGGACGCGGGAACAAGATCCGTACCTATAACTTTATCGATGATCGTGCGGTGGATCATCGAACGGGAAAGAAAGCAAGTGCAAAGAAAGTTCTCTCCCGCGGTTGTTTCGACTTACTGTCTTAATCTGCTGAGATCGACGACAGTTCGGTTCAGACGGTTGGTAATCAAGCAATTGCCTGCCGTCGAATCGAATGTTAATAATTAACGCTACGGGTTTACATCGTTGTTCTGCTGGTCTGCGAGTCGGTTCGAATCTACAATCTTGGCGATGTCTTCTTGACTTCCACCAAATTCAAACGACCTTAGGAACCCGTGATGATTATCAGTCGTGTTGCCATTCTGCTGTTGCTTCTTGCGACAATATTTAACGCCAGTACCACTCTAGCTCAACAGGTCAAAGTCGAATCTGACCCGCGATACGGGGCTTTGACCTGGGTGCAGCATTCCTCTGAATACAAATTGCTGACACGACAAACCTATCGTATGGCACTTTCGCAATTGTTGGTGGGAGCGAAGGATCGAAACTGGACTGCTGATGAAGTCCAATTGGTTGAGGGAGGATTTTCGGACAAGAAACCAGCGGTGATTTTGGATTGTGACGAAACGGTATTAGACAATTCGTTCTATAACGCTCGAAATATTTTGAAGGGGCGACAGTATGAAACCCAAACCTGGAATGATTGGTGTTTCGAAAGCCAAGCCGAAGCCATTCCGGGAGCGTTAGAATTTGTCAAAGCAGCCGAAGGTTTGGGGGTGAAAATTTTCTACATCACCAATCGCCGTGACGTCGTCAAGGATGCCACGATTAAAAACCTCAATGCGCTTGGATTTACATGTGATGAGAATACCGTGTTTACGAGAAACGATGATGAAGGCCGCGGAGACGACAAGATCTCTCGCCGTGCCATGGTGGCAAAGGAACATCGAATCGTATTGTTGATCGGCGACAATATGAGCGATCTTTGCGCGGGCATGGCAGTTCCCAATACGAAACGCAGGAATGAAGTCGCCACTGAAAAGTCTGACCTGCTTGGCTCGCGATGGATCATGCTCCCCAACCCGGTCTACGGAAGTTGGCAACGGGCATTGCCAGCAGGCGACAAAGCAATCAAAGACAAACCGAAACCGGAAGTAGTTGACCAGAAGTAAGTGCTTTGATCCTCAGTGTGCTTTTCGAAGGAGAAAATCTGAGAGAGCTATAATTTAGCTAATACCTACACCAGTGTTTTGGTCTAATAACCTGATCCCGAAGCCGAAATTTGCTCGATGGGATGCCAGGTCGTTTTGATTTCGCAAAAATCTTGAATCAGGTAAGGATTCTGACTTTCTTCTTCCATCCAATCTGTTCCCGCGTAGCTTTTGACGCGTTTCACATTGTCAGCCGCAAATTCCTGAATTGATTTGAGCATCTTTTTGTCGTCGCAATCGAATGCGACGGAATTGATGTCGAGGTGCCGGGAGAAGTGCTCAAACAGTTCCGACTTTGATCCAGTCAGCATATTGATAATTCCGCCGGGAACATCGGAGGTCTGAAGGACTTCGCTGAATGTGATGGACGTGAGTGGTTTGGATTCCGAAGCCAAAACGACGCACGCGTTTCCGCCCGCGATGACTGGGGCGATCAACGAAACCAATCCGAGGAGAGGGCTTTCTTCGTTTGCGACGATGAATACCACGCCGGTTGGTTCGAGGACTGAGAAGTTGAAATGTGACGATGCGACCGGGTTTACGGAACTGAAAATCTGTTGGTATTTGTCGCACCAACCTGCATAGTAAATCAGCCGGTCGATGCTTTGATTGACTTCTTTTTTCGCTGCGGCAGCAGTTAAGCCTTGGGTCTGAAGTTCGGCAATGAACTGCCCGGCGCGACCTTCGAGCATCTCTGCGATGCGATAAAGAATTTGGCCACGATTGTAAGCCGTTCTTGCCGCCCAACCGGTTTGAGCGCCACGTGCAGCAACGACAGCGTTGCGAACGTCTTTGCGAGAACACAGGCAAATGTTACCAAGTGGTTTCCCGTTGACCTCGGGAGAATAGTATCTGCCCGACTCGGTGCGTGGAAATTTACCGCCCATGTAGATCTTGTAAGTTTTCAAGACTTCAAGTCGTTCGTTTGATGATCCGTTTGTCTTAGCCATGGTCAGTTGGTGGGTTGAAAGTTGTTTATTTTGAAAGGTCCGAGTTGAAATCTAGGGAGACTACACGTCGAGGTAGGCGGCCAGTCCGTGCAAGCCACCTTCGCGGCCAAATCCACTTTCCTTGTATCCGCCAAATGGAGAGGCAGGGTCAAACTTGTTGTAAGTATTCGCCCAGACAACACCGGCTCGCATTTGAGATGTCATGTTGAAAATCTTTGAACCTTTGTCTGTCCAAACGCCGGCCGACAAACCGAACGGCGTGTTGTTGGCTTTCTTAATGACCTCGGCCACGGTTCGGAAAGTTTGAACGGCGAGAACTGGACCAAAAATTTCCTCTTGAGCGATGCGGTTGGATTGAGCGACTTCGGTGAACAGTGTTGGAGGGCACCAGTTGCCTTTCTCAGGTAGGCTGCAATCCGGTTGATAAAACTCGGCTCCTTCAGATTTGCCGATCTCAATGTATTTGTTGATCGTATTGAGTTGTTCTTTGGAGTTGATCGCACCAACGTCGGTGTTTTTGTCCATTGGATCACCAACAATCAACGTCGACATTCGATGTTTCAGTTTTCGAATGACTTCGTCGTGTACGGATTCTTGAACAAACAAACGACTGCCTGCACAGCAAACATGACCTTGGTTGAAGTAGATGCCGTTGATGATTCCTTCAACGGCTTGGTCGATCGTGGCGTCTTCGAAAATGATGTTCGCCGCTTTGCCGCCAAGTTCCAACGTGCACCGTTTTTGCGTTCCGGCAATTGATTTCTGAATAATCTTGCCGACGTTGGTTGACCCCGTAAAAGCAACCTTGTTGATGTTTTTGTGATTCACAATCGCAGCACCAACATCGCCGTGTCCCGTCACGATGTTAACCACACCGGGCGGAAGGTCGGCCTGTTGGATGATTTCGGCAAGTTTAAGTGCCGTCAAAGAAGTCGTTTCGGCCGGTTTTAACACGACCGTGTTTCCAGTTGCCAGCGCAGGAGCAATTTTCCACGCCGCCATCAACAACGGAAAATTCCAAGGAATGATCTGTCCGGCAACGCCAAGTGATTTTGGTTGGCGATTTGGAAAAGCGTAATTGAGTTTGTCTGCCCAGCCTGCATAGTAAAAGAAATGGGCGGCAGCCAAAGGAATGTCCACGTCGCGCGATTCGCGAATCGGTTTGCCACCATCGAGCGTTTCGATCACGCACATCTCGCGGGCTTTTTCCTGAAGCAATCTTGCGATTCGGAAAATGTATTTGGCTCGCTCGCTGGCCTTCATTTTAGACCAGGTTTTGTCGTAGGCTGTTCGGGCAGCTTTGATGGCTTTGTCTACATCGGCTTCGGTGGATTCGGTGATCTCAGCGATCACTTGGTCTGTGGCTGGATTGGTAGTTTTGAATTTCTTGCCGCCATCAGACTCTTGGAATTTTCCGTTGATAAAAAGTCCGTACGACTTTTCCAACTGAATGTGTCCAGTGCTTTCAGGTGCGGGCGCGAGATCCCAAGTTGTGGTTGAATCGTTCATCTTAAGTATCCGAACTCAGTGAGTTTGTCTGGGGGTTAGTCGATCGAAAAATAGTCGGCCGACTGGTAGGCACCTGTTTGCTGTTTGACGACTTGCATCAAAACATCGTTGGCGAGAGAGCTGGCACCGAAGCGAAACCACTTGTTGTTCAGCCATTCCATTCCAAGCGTTTCCTTGACCATGATCAAGTAATGCAGGGCTAGTTTTGCTTTTGAGATTCCACCGGCAGGTTTCATTCCAACCATTACGCCGGTTTTCAAATAGTGATCTCGAATGGCTTCGAGCATGACCAACGTGACAGGCATCGTCGCCGCAGGCTTAATTTTTCCAGTAGAAGTCTTGATAAAGTCCGCTCCCGCCGCGATCGCAATGTCACTGGCCAAACGCACTTTGTCGAGCGTCCCAAGTTCGCCTGTTTCGAGGATCGTTTTCAAACGGGCAGAACCGCAGGCTTCTTTGACAGCTGCAATTTCGTTATAGACATACTGATAATCGCCGCGATGAAACCGGCCGCGAGAAATAACCATGTCGATTTCGTCAGCGCCTTGATCGACAGCCATTTTGACGTCGTCGAGTTTAATTTCGAGCGAAGAGTTACCGCTTGGGAAAGCAGTCGCAACAGACGCGACTTTGATGTCGGAGCCTTGGGTTTCTTTTTTCGCGAGACCTACAAAATTCGGATAGACGCAGACTGCAGCGACGGTGGGTAATCCTTCGACAGAGTCGTGAAGGTGACGGGCTTTATAGCAAAGCTGTTTGACTTTGCCTTCGGTGTCCATGCCTTCGAGCGTTGTCAAGTCGATCATGTTGAGGACCATTCTCAGGCCCGCCATTTTCGTTTCTTTTTTGATGCTGCGAGTGGTAAATCGGCTGGCTCGTTCTACCACGCCGACTTGGTCGACGGTGGGTGAGTTCGCGCGGAAATTTTGGCTTGCGGTGGTCATGAAATTTGTGTCACCGTTTTGACGGTTACATCGCTTCGTAAATGGTTGGAAGGCAATGAGCCTTGTTCGAAAGCTGAATTGTTCTGCTTGCGTGCCGGTATCAATTGTTCGGATACCGATTTTAACATGGGGGCGATTGAATCACACCCGTGATTCCGGCGGGTGAAGCAGGTTGTGATGCCCATGGATGCTGGGTGAATCGGGCAGGCTTGGAACGCGTGCATTGCGCTTTCATGAGACGGAGTGGAGCAACTATTCGCGATCCGCTTTGTCGTCTTTTAGCTGTTGGCCAACGTCAGTTCGAATGGAGACGGGATTGTATGAAGCCGTTGGTGGCCCAAAACCTGAAGCAAGCGTATCCATGCTCTGGATCCCCGTCGAGTCAGTCGATGGGAAGTATGCACGAGACATTCTTTCTCGTGATTCTTTCATCAAACGATTGACGAACAACCACATGCCAACGGCGACCATTAATAAAAAGAACCCTGCGAGCAACGCAAGCCGAAATAGCTGCGAACCAAGTTTCGTTACGTCGGCGGTTACTGATTCGTAGTTTTGCACTGCAAGAACGACCAGGCCGGTGTTCTGTTTTTTAACGTCGTAGTTTTCTTCTCGGTTAGACCCTTCAACTACGATGACATCGGCAGAAACTTCTTCTCGCCAAACGATCGTGTCGCCGTTGTACTCTTTTTTGCCAATCGCGGTCGTTGAGACTGGGTCTTCAAAACCGGTGTACTGTTTTTCAAAAATGGGTTTCGTGTTCACTGTCAATGTTGCCAGATCTTTTGGTAGGCTGGCAGAATAATTAACGTCCTCAGGCAGTCCATTTTTGGATCGCTGTGAATTATAGAGTTTCGTTAACCGGTCTATTTCTGCGTCAAACGCAGGGTGTTGCAAAACTGGCCCTGAGAAATCCCCTGCCCTTTCATCGACCAGCATTGTGTACTGATCTTTTGAATTAACAAAGTCGATCAGGTTTCCAAGGTCAACCGTGACCGCAACGATGCCTTGGATTTCTCCATAGGAAACAATTGGAGCCGCAAAAGCAACTTTCCAACGATTGGTTTGTTGACTGACGAAAACTGGCGACAACGCTGACGAAGTTTTTCCGGTGTCATGGAATTGGTTGATGGTTCGTTTCAACAACGAGGGCTTGTCCAGGTGGATGAGCGAAGGATGGTCGATCGGCAGGTCTTTGCCGAGACCTGTAAAGTAGGAACGAAACGAGTAGTTTTTACCCAGCGTGTTGTTGCGTTCCTTTTTTCCAAAGTCAGACGCGATTTGATTTCCGTAACGATCGCTGACAAACCAACTGGCGGCCTCTGGGTATTCGTGTTTTGTGTTTGCCATTCGTTCGCGTAAGAACTTTTGCAGTTTTTGTCGCAACTCGTTGGCGATGAATTTTTCTCGAACGGCAATGGTTTCTTTGTCTTCGACAAAATCTGGATCGTAGTTGGCGGGCTTGGCTAACTGAATTCGCATCTCAGTTAGCTCCTCGTTCGCGATCACTGTGTCGAAAGTGTCTTTGAATTGTTGGTCTCTCGCCAGTTGACCAACGACCCGGAAATAGTCAGCCATCTGTTCGGAGGCGGTTCGCGCGGCAAGTTTCGCGGCGAACTTGTTACTTGAAATGGCTTTCTCAGTTACCGCGTTTTTGGTTTGCTCAAGAGCACGGTTAAACGCGTAGTAGCCGAAAAGCGACACCACGGTCATTAGCAACAGCGGTCCGATCGCGCCAAGCAACATCAACGGACGACGCGCCCTTGTGACCTCGCGTTGTCGGAGGGCGAGCAGGACGCTTTGCACGTTAGTGAATCGTTTTTTTGGGTCGACGGCGATGCACTTGTCGATCACATCAGCCAACATTCGATCGACGCCGGGTACGGTTCGATGTGCAGTCGGAGCTGGCGCGGATTTTAACGCGTCCCTGTATTTCTCCAATCGATCGCCGATTTCTTCGGTCGTTTCAATTTGTTTTGCAATGTCTGGAGAGTAGTACGGAGGTCTGCCGGTCAGCATGCTAAACAGCAATGCCCCCAATCCGTAGACGTCCCAGCCTGCTTCTGGAATTGCTTCCATGTCGGCTTGCTCGGGAGCCATGTAAAATAGCGTTCCCAATGCCGGCGTATCCTCTGACATCAATCGAGACTGACCAAAATCTGCCACGCGAGGTTTGCCGTTCTGGTCAAGCAAAATGTTACCGGGCTTTAAATCGCAATGCAAAATGCCTTTGCTGTGGAACAGCATCATGCCCGTCGCGATTTCCTGAAACATTTCGATCGCTTCCGCTGCCGGCATTGAATTGCCATTTTTCAGTCGGTTTTCCAACGAGCCTTGCTCGATGTAATCCATCACATAGTAAGGCGGATTGGATGACCAGCCGACGTCGAAAACCTGCACGACGTAGCGACTGTCGGCGGACAATGCGAGGAGTTTTTCGACTTCTTTGGCGAGCAATTGAACGTCGGCGCTGGATCGACGTGTATAAAATTTGATGGCCACACGTTGGCCCAATTTCAAGTTGGTGGCGGTCCAGACTTCTCCATAGGCACCGCTTCCAACGAACCGCAGCAGTTTATAGCCCGGGATTTGTGCAGGAGGCCGCGTTGACTCAAGACTCAAGTCCCGCGCCTTTTGCAATTCTTCAGAAGATTGATGCTGGGTGCGATCCGAAGTCATCGGGAGCTTGGGTTTGGGGTAACGTTAGTCACAAAAGAAGAACAACTCGTCTGCGTTCAGTTGTCACATGATATCAAAAGTAAGCATTTTGTGTTGGTGTGAATCTCAATCGTAGATCTGCACTGTTTGTGCCGAGTTGGTTCGGGAAACTGATCGAATTGCGGCGCGGGTTATAAATAGGGAAACCGTAAGGGCGACTAAGCAACCTACTGCCCACGCGAATTGTTGATTTAAAAAGCAAGCACAAAACGCAAATGCCCCAATGTAAGTAGATGGAATCACGATAATTGAGATTAGCGAACGCCAGCCGTTCGTTTGAATTCCGGCCTGCGAAACCGTTCGTATGGTCGTCAACCAAATGAGAATCATCACCAATGATAAAACGACGAGAGTGATGACAGCTCCTTGGTTCTCAAGCTCCGATCTAAGAAAAACAAAAGGAATTTGAATCATGAAGATCAAACTGAAAAAGTCGACAGTGAAGATCTTTACATCCGCTTTTCGAAGTTTGGCAGCATTGTCGAGCATTCTCAAGATGTAGATTGAGACGCAGATTGGAATTAAGAACGAAATAAGAAAAATGGGCAGTCCAAAAACGCCTGGTGAATCCATCACACTGACTCATTCGGTTGAGATAAACGCTTGGCGAATTACGTCTGGAATTCTGGTCAATTGTAACGTTTCTAGATCGACAAATACCCAAGTCGTTTCACCTTCAGCAAGCCGTTTTCCGTCTGATTTTCGTAAGACTTGATATCGCCGGTCTGATGAAACTTTTTCCATATTCGCAATCCATGTTCGGACGACGATTTCGTCGTCGAGCAACGCGGGGACGCGGTATTTGATTTTGTGGGCGCGTACGATGAACCCGAAACCAGACTCTCTATAGCGTTGAGATGACCAACCGACATGTTTTGAATGCGACGTGGCGGCTTTGAGGCACCATTTCAGATATCGCAAATTGTTGACGTGGTTCATCTCGTCGAGATCGTCTTTGATGACGGTGAGCTCGTGGTGATAAATCGCGCTCAATCGTTCGTTGGTCATGTTGCTAGTGTTGGGAACTTGGTTGTAAGACTTCGGCCAGAGAAACCGGATTCATGTGCCCCCGTGATACGGAGCAAGTTTGGTTGGCCGCTAAAAAAATGCAATCAACCTAGCTCGCTGCGACTTCAATTTCGATTTTGGGCTCCGCTGGTTCTTCTATCGGGAGAGGTTCATTGTCAGATTGGTTATCTTCCGTTTTTTTCTCGCCAAACACCAGACGGCGTAAGTCAATCATCAAGCTAAACAGCGTTGGTACCAAAACCAAAGTGAAAAATGTGGAGACAAGCAAGCCGCCAAGGACAACCGCTCCCAGGCCACGGTACAGTTCGCTACCGGCTCCGGGGAAGAACACCAACGGTGACAAACCAAAAACTGTCGTTGTGGTCGTCATAAAGATCGGACGAATTCGCGTTCTAATACTCGCGGTGATCGCATCTTTAGACTCCATGTTTTCTTGCTTCATGTAGACCAACGACTGATGAACGATCAGGATCGCATTGTTGACCACCGTTCCGACGAGGATCACAAACCCGAGCATCGTCAACACATCGAGCGATTGAGCCGGTTCGCCTTGTGCGACGAGGTAGTAACCAAGCAACTTTAAGCCAAGGATTCCACCAACGGCTCCCATTGGAACGCTGAGAATGATGACCAAGGGATAAATCCAAGACTCAAAAAGAGCGGCCATCAACAAATAAGTAATTAGAATCGCGAGCAAGAGATTCCACTTTAGCTGCCCCCAAGTTTCCTTTAGCTTGTCCGCCGTGCCGCTTAGGTTGATTTTGTATTCGGAGTTCAATTGCCCCGACTCTGCCAGTGGTGCGATGATTTGTGAATTAAGCGTTGCAATCGCTTCTTCCAATGACAGTCCCGGTGGAGGTGAGACTTCAATCGAGATAGATCGTTCGCGTTCGCGATGATTAATTTGCTCGGGACCACTTCCAAGTCTCACGTCAGCTAGCGCGTCTAATCGGACAGGCCGCGATAGGTTTCGAGTCGCAATGTACTCGCTGCCGATGGTTTCGGTCGTGCTGTCGTAGCCTTCGCGAGCCAAAATAACCAAGTCAATTTTTTCGCCACCGATGAAGTAGTCAGTTGCGTAAGCGCCATCGACCAGAACATTGACGGCGTATCCAAGTTCGCGATTGTTGAGACCTAACGCCGAAGCCTGTTCCGGTTTGAGACTCACGTGTAGTTCAGGGCTGGAAAGATCTAAACTTGGTTCAGGGCGCGCCTGAGTTGCTGGTGGAAAATGTTTTTTGACTCCCCCGAGGATTTGTCCGCCGATCGCGATCAGTTTTTCCAATTCAGGCCCAGTGATCTCAACGTCGATCGTCCGGCCTCCTGAAAGCCCTCGCCCAAACAGGCTCGACTGGCTGGCGGTAACAAAAGACCCAGGGAAGCGCCCGCGCATTTTGGCTTGGATCAAGTCAATCAGTTTTCTCGCCTGCAGCGGATCGTGTGCCCGCAATCCAACAAACACACTGCGACCGCGAGCAACATAAAAGTAGTCACCGATCGGGGGGAAATCCAAATGTGAGGTGTCTTCGAGATCAGGGTTGATGTCCCAATATGGCTGGAGGACTTTTTCTACTTCGGCCCCCATCGAACCAAGCTGCTCAACGTTGTAGCCTGGAGGAGGAAGGATCAAACTGATGATGAGGTTTCGGTTTCCGCTGGGCAAGTATTCGACTTTGGGCATCAACCAATAACTAACCACGACCGCCATCAAGAGGATGCTTGCCACGACGGCAATGCGGCGAATCCAGCTGGTTTGAATCCAACTGTTCATCCCAACAATGAGTTCGGTGAATCCCGATCCGATTCTTGTGAAGAAAGTTTCAACGATGCTTTTCTTTCTCTCGCCAGTGTCTCGGTCACCTTCTTTCAGCATTTTTGCAGCAGCCGTTGGAATGACGATGACGCTGACAAACAAGGAAAGTCCTACGGCGGCGCTAATCGCTAATGCAATGTCGGCGAACAGCTGGCCGGCCTCACCCTGTAGGAAAAGCACAGGAAGAAAGACTGCCAACGTTGTAAGCGTCGAAGCCATCACCGCCCCCCAGACTTCACCGACCGCAAGACGGGCTGCCTTTGCTGGGGAATGACCCATTTGGAAATAGCGAAAAATGTTTTCTAAAACTACGACCGCATTGTCGACCAACATGCCGACGGCAAACGCAAGTCCGGCAAGACTGATCACGTTCAGCGACCTGCCAAGTCCGTTCAATATCAAAAACGTGCCGATAATACTGACGGGGATCGCCATCGCCACCACAAGCGTTCCTCGGGCGAACCAAATTCCAGCCACCAAGACTAAACAAATGGTGATCAAGAAATACCAGGGCGAAAGGACAACCGCAGCGATAGCCGATGCTGCCAACATCGGAACGAAAATCAACGTTCGCCCCCGTAAGTGAAGGAACAACATCAACACGATGATCGTCATCGCTCCGCCCAAGACAATGTTTTGCTGAACCAGTCCAACAGCCGAATTGATGTAGATCGTCTCGTCGTAGACTTGAGTCAAAACCAATTTCTCTCTGGCCAAAACTCCGGCGTTCAGTTTTTTGACTTCTTCTTTTAGGCCATCCATCAAAGCGATCACGTTTGCGCCAGATTCTCGCTGCACATTGATCGCGATATTGGAAACGCCAAATCGACGGACGAATCCGGTAGGTTTCTCATAACCAAGTTTCACCTCAGCGACATCACCCACGTAGACCGTCTGGCCGCTTGGGTTGGGGATCGTTTGGTTAGTGACGTTTTCGATCGAACGATACTGACCCAGCGTCCTGACCGAGTAACGACGCTTGCCTTCTGAAAAATCGCCGCCGGACACATCCATGTTGTCTTGGATGAGGGCTTGTCTAAGATTTTCGAGTGTCAGGCCACGGGCAGCGAGTTGTTCGGCGTTGACGATGACTTGCATTTGACGTGCTTCACCGCCACGAACGTTTGCGCCAGAAACGCCGGGGACGCGTTCAAATTGAGATTCGATAACGTCTTCTGCGAATTTGCGATAACGGGGAACGTCGATCTCCGGGAGGAACTTTTTCGCTGCTGGGAATTTTTCGGTCATCCGGCGAAGACGCAGAATTGCCAGGCCAACACCCGTTGCGTCTTTGATGGCTTGGACGTCGTCGGCCGCCGTTGGATTTTCAACAACGAATTGATCGAGTGCTTCGTCTGTCGGTGGTCTGACGGACAAAATGAACCAAGCGATGGCTCGGTCGCTAGAATTTGAGCTTCGAATGACAGGCTTGTCCGCGTCAATTGGATACTCTCGAACCTGTTGAAGCTGACTGTTGACCTTCAAAATAGCTTGGTTCATGTCGGTGCCGACGCGAAACTCGAGATTGATCGTCCCTTGTGAATCGGAACTGGACGACGACATTTTCGTGACGCCCTCGACGCTTTTAAGCTTTTCTTCCTGCTCGTTTACGATTTCCTTCTCGACTTCTTGCGGACTGGCTCCCGGCCAACGTGTCTCGACCGAGATCGCCGGTCGTTCAACGTTGGGCGTAAGTTGCATTGGCATCTGAATCATTGCCAAAACGCCAAACAAAGTCAGCAGGATAATTCCTACACTGACTTTGACAGGATTTTCGATAAACCAATTGATGGGAGACATAGAAGGCAGGCCGATTGAGTGGCTGGGAGCTGAATGAGATTTTTGAAAGCTACGCTCGCGCGTTGAGTGGTTACTCGGGAACGTCTTCGTCGACGCGGCTGATTTTAACGGCTTGGTTTGGTCGTAACCGTTCATTGCCTAACACCACAACTTGATCCCCAGGCGAAAGATCACCTGTGACTTGAATCCAGCTGCCGAAAGAATCGCCGATCGTTACCGGAATGCCGGTGACAGTCATGTCAGCGTCTGCACTGGTTGGCGGAATGGTTTTGAAAACGACCGGCGAGCCACCACCTAAAACGATGGCGTCCTTTTTAACCAAAACGCGGTCGCGGACTTTTCCGATTTCAAGGGAAGCCCTGCCTAGCATGCCCGGCTGCAACAGATAGCTTGATCCGACCATTGGGTTTTCGATTTCAATTCGGACCGGAAACGTTCGGGAGCGTAAATCGCCTTGGGGCACGATTCGTTTTACGATGCCTTGGAGCGGTTTGTCGTATCCGTCAATTTTGATTTCAGCGGTTAGTGGTTTTTCATCTGTCGCGGAACCAAGAGAGTTTTGCAGAGCGTTCAATTGTTCTTGCGGAGCGTTAATGATCATCTCAATTGGGTTTAGCTGGACGACCTCGACGATTGCTTGGCCTTTGGTGACCCATTCACCAACGTCGGTAAGTTTTTGCGTGACCAAACCTTCGAAGGGAGCACGAATGGTGTATTTGGATTTGAGGTCATTGAGTCTCGCCAATTCTTGCTTGCTCGCTTCGACCACCAATTGTGTTTGCAATACTCGGAGTTCTCGCGTTGATTTAAGTTTGTCAAAATCAATCGTCGTCGCACGGGCTGCTTCTTGGTCGGCGAGATATTGAGATTTAGCCTGTTCAAGTTCGCCCTGCGAGATCGCGCCACTGGCTCCTCGCAATTTTCTGGCGCGATTGTAATTGTTTTTCGAATAACTGAGCCTTGCATTGGCTTCTGCTGCTCTGGCCGACGCCAATTCAATTTCGCGTGGAAGGGAAACGCCCAGTTCGTCCATCGCTTGTTGGGAAAGCTTGAGTTGAATTTCCGCGGCGCCGATTTCGATTTCCAATGTCCCTGTGCGAAGCTGCAGTAATGGCTGGCCAATGAATCGTTCCGAAGTTGATTCATTAGTTGCCCGAACGGGATCGCCGGGCTCGACTGAAATCGAGAGAACACGACCGTCAACGGCTGTTCCGACCGTGGATTTCCGCAGAGGCTGGAGGGTCCCAACAAATGACTCAGCACCGGCTCGCTGTATTTTCGCAACCTTGCCAACGGCGACCGATGCCGGCCCTCGTCCTGGTTGGGCTTGAGCGGTTGCGGTGATTATTGCGAGTGTTAAAAAACTCGCAAAAACGAGAAATGGCGATGCTGAAAATTGGTTGTCGTAAATAGTCCGCATTGATGGGAGTGTCATAAATGAATGTTTTTTGGAAGTGCGGCCGTTTTTGCAAAACTAATTGTAATTTAAATAGCTATCTTCGAGTCCAACCAATGGACGGTATCAGCACAAAACACCTAGTTTTGAAAGATACATTTGACTTTAGTGACTAATCCGACCAAACTTGGTTAACGAGGCGTTTGGGATGATCATCGCGCGAATTAACCTCCAATTCGAATGTCAATGATCCCTTTACGGGGAGCACAATTTTTTTGTGCTCCCCGTTTTTTATTCAGATGGGGGACTGGCGCGAAATTGTGTCAGTTCGAGTTTGAGTTTATGTTCTGCCTCGTTTTAGCAAACGTTCCGCGTCCGCAGAATTCACCGGGTGAAGCACTATGAAACATCTTCTTGCACTAATTGTTCTTCTGAGTTCCTTTGTTTATTCGTCTTCCGGTGTCGCAACGATTGCACAGGAAAAGGCAGATGAAAAGAAGGAAAGTTCGATCAACTCAGGTTTGTTGTCGGCTCTAAAAATGCGGTCAATTGGTCCTGCATTCATGTCAGGCCGTATCGCGGATGTCGCCGTCGATCCCAACAATCCAAACATTTGGTACGTTGCCGTTGGGTCGGGGAACCTTTGGAAAACGACGAATGCCGGAACGACATTTGATCCCATTTTTGATAACTACGGATCGTATTCTATCGGATGTGTGACGATTGATCCAAGCAACAGCAGTACGGTTTGGGTTGGCACAGGTGAAAACGTAGGCGGTCGCCATATTGGTTTTGGAGACGGTGTTTATGTAAGTCACGATGCTGGTAAGTCGTTCAAGAATCTTGGTTTGAAAGATTCAGAGCACATCTCAAAAATCATCGTGCACCCTAAAAATTCAGACGTCGTTTTTGTCGCTTCGCAGGGTCCTCTCTGGTCTAAAGGCGGCTCACGCGGATTATTCAAAACATCGGACGGCGGCAAGACTTGGAAAAATGTCTTGAGCAAAGGTGAATACACCGGAGTGACTGACATCTCAATGGATCCAAGAAACCCTAACGTCATTTATGCTGCTACTCATCAGCGTCACCGAACCGTTTGGGCATTGCTGAATAGCGGCCCAGAGTCAGGCGTTCATAAATCGGTTGATGGCGGCGAAACATGGACGGAACTAAAATCCGGTTTGCCGGGCGGCGACAAAGGAAAGATTGCACTTCAAGTTTCGCCTCAAAAATCGAATGTTGTTTACGCAACGGTCGAAGAGCCAGGGCTTAAAGGCGGTTTTTATCGTAGCGAAGATTTTGGTAACAGCTGGAAAAAGATGTCGGACTATGTCGGTGGCGGAACCGGTCCACACTACTATCAGGAAATTTATTGCGATCCGCATCGGTTCGACGTCGTCTATCACGCCAACGTGCGGCTAGGACGAACGGAAGATGGCGGCAAGACATTCGATAGCGTTTCAAAGAACACGAAACACGTCGACAACCATGCCGTCGCGTTCAGTCCGATCGATCCGAATTTTGTGTTGGTCGGATGTGATGGCGGGCTTTATCGTTCTTACGATTACGCTAAAACGTATCAGTTCTGCGGCAACCTCCCGCTAACTCAGTTTTACAAAGTCGACGTTGACTACGACACGCCATTTTATAACGTCGTTGGTGGAACGCAGGACAACAACTCGCAGTACGGCCCCTCGCGAACGGGCAATGTGCAAGGCATTCGCAATTCCGATTGGAAAATTACCATCGGAGGTGACGGGCACGACAACGCGATTGATCCTGAAGATCCAAACGTGATTTACTGCGAATCGCAGCAAGGCAACATTCGCCGATACGATCGTAAAACTGGACAGTCGGTAGATATTCGCCCGCAGCCGGAAGCAGGAGAGGAAGGTTTTCGTTTCAATTGGGACGCACCGATTTTGATCAGCCCCCACGATCACAAGCGAATTTACTTTGGCTCTAAACACCTTCATCGCAGCGACGACCGTGGTGATTCATGGGAAAAAGTCAGCCCTGATCTTTCTCGTGATGTGGATCGTTACAAACTAAAAATGATGGACCGAGTTTGGAGTGTTGACGCTGGGTACGACCTTTACGCGATGTCGCAGTACAGCAACATCACTTCGATCAGTGAATCACCAGTGGTGGAAGGGCTGCTGTACATCGGAACTGATGACGGTCTGATTCAGGTATCTGAGGACAGTGGAAAGAACTGGCGAAAAGTCGACCAGATCTACGGCGTTCCAGAGTACGCGTTTGTGAACGACATCAAAGCCGATCGACATGACGCAGATGTGGTTTACGCTTGCTTGGACAACCACAAAAACGGCGACTACAAACCTTACGTGGTCAAAAGCACCGACCGCGGCAAAACGTGGAAGCCGATCGTTGCCAATCTTCCTGAGCGGCATTTGGTTTGGCGGTTGGAACAGGACCATGAGAAAAAAGAATTGCTTTTCCTGGGTACAGAGTTCGGTGTTTTCTGCTCGATCAATGCTGGCGATAGCTGGATCAAACTTTCGGCAGGAGCCCCTAACATTCCATTCCGCGATCTTGCCATTCAGCGACGCGAAAACGACTTGGTCGGTGCCACGTTCGGGCGAGGATTCTACGTGCTGGATGACTATTCTCCGTTGCGTGAATTGACGGACGAATTGCTTACTGAAAATGATCTTTATGTTTTTCCAATCAGAAAAGCACTTTGGTATATCCCGTCAGATAATTTGGGCGGATCAAAAGGCTCGCAAGGCGACAGTTTCTTTCAGACGCCGAACCCAGATTTTGGCGCTACGTTTACCTACCACTTAAAAGATTCTTTGAAAACGAAAAAGCAACTTCGTAAGGAAAAGGAATCCAAAATTGCAAAGGACCAAGACGTACCGACGCCGACTTGGGAAGAGCTAGAAGCCGAAGAGATGGAACTTGCTCCAAAGGTATACTTCGAAATCAAAGACCAGTCTGGCGAGATTGTTTCGCGGGTCGACGGAAGCACTTCCAAGGGACTTCACCGAGTAAGCTGGAATCTTCGGTACTCTGGTTTAACGCGTTTTGGCGGCCCGATGGTTGCTCCTGGTGAGTTTACTGTTCAGGGATTCAAATCGGTAAATGGCGAGATTACTAAGCTGGGCGATAGTCGTAAATTCGAAGTCGTTTCAATTGTTGATCCAGCGATTGAGCCCCAAGACATCGAAGACACGATCGCATTCCAAAAAGAAGTTGCGAAATTTAGTAATTCTGTCGGTGCTGCATCGAGCCTGTTGTCCGACGCGATTTCGCAGATGGCTGAAATCAAATCGACGATTAAAAACAGCCCCAACGGAACACCTGAATTGATGAAAGAAGCCCGTGAGTTGGAGTTATCGCTGTTGGCCGCGGATCGCTCACTAAATGGTGATTCAGTGAGAAGCTCGAAATACGAGCAAGTTGTACCGTCTATCGGCCAGCGTGTTCGAGGAGCCTTGTTCGGAACGATGCGAAACACTTACGGTGTCACTGAAACGCAGCGGGGGCAGGTTGAGATTGCTCGTGAAGAGTTTGCAAAGGTTTCTGAAGAGATCAAAAATCTGCTTGATGTCGATTTCAAGGTCTTCCAAGAGCAGCTTGATGACTCTGAGATTCCTTGGACAAAAGGTCGCCAGATTCCTGATGTGGATTAGGTCGCAAATTTGAATTAAAAACGGTTTGATACCGAGTTTTTCTAAAGCCCTGAGGTTTCTGACTTCGGGGCTTTTTTTGTTTTGCTTTTCTTGGAAAAGTCCAACCAATTTTTACCGAAGTTGGTTTCTATATTGATATCGGCTCCTTTGCTATTACCAATTTTACGTTTTGCAGTGGGAGCATTCTCAATCAGGAAATGCAATGAAACACTTGGTTAACTATATCTCGCGAACGATATTCTTATTGGCTCTGGCCGCTTTAACGGCTTGGGCGAGCAATGGATGGGCCCAAGACGCGGCATCTATCAAAGACGCTGTACCCACTAAAGAGGCGTTGATCAAAGACCTGAAGGCGATCGTTCCTCTTCTGGAAAAGAAAAACTTCGTCGCGGCCGCAGCGTTCGTTAATACTCCTGAAGGCTTCAAACCTGAAATGCTCAACGGGCTGATTGATCGCAAAGAGCTTTCGATGGATGGAGTCCTCAGGCTAGAGCGGGATGCAAAATTTGGGAAAGCAACTGAGGTGTTTGGTCAAGAGCGGGCCAAAGCTTTGATCGAACGTCATCGGATTGATGTCGATCAGTGTTACGGATTCAATCACGAGGTTGATGGATCATTCGGTGAGATCATCGCGTTTTGGAATGGATCTCGATTCAAACTCACTCGAATGGACGACGTTGGAAAATTCCCCCCGTTAAATGGCACAATGAAAAAAAGCGGCGGTACCGATTCCGCCGAAAAGGCACCGGGTGCATCCACGACGAACGATTCCCGTCCGAAGACTGAGGAAGAAATCGCTGCCGCTGAACAAGCCAGACTGGTTGAGTTATCTCAAATGGCGGTGAAGTTATCGGCTGTCATCGAAGCGGAACCCAAAAACGTTGCTGTTCGAGCGCAGTACGCGATGGTACTACTCAAAATCAAAAACGTTCCCGGTGCTTGGAAGGAAATTCGTACTGCTGCAAAAATTGATTCGAAACATCCTGGCTTGGCCGAGCGAATCACGGCCGTCATTATGGGGCTTGAGCAAATGGGGGCTTTTACCGTCGGCGTGCCAGAAGAAACCATTGAAGGATTGCTAGGCGAGCCTGACCAAAAAGTTGACTTGGGATCTGGCAACAGTCGCTGGGTCTACAACTTTTTCGGCGTCGATTTTAAGGCTGGTCGATTGCATACGACGATTGATATTCGGGGGGCAACACAAGCTCTATTTCAGCCCACGGAAATTGTTTCAATTGATCTAGATGGTCGAGGGTGGCGGTGTGGTGCCCGGAGCAAGCGAAAGAATCGAGTCGTGGCTAGGTATTTCATTCCAGGCGAAAGCATAGCCAGTTGGAACGAACAGGTGCAAGTTGAGAGGTTACCTGGAGTGGCGAAAAAGGCAGACCTTGATCTGTTGGTGAAAATGATGTGTGACGACGTCGAGTCAAAACCAGGTGTCAAATCCAAAATCTTGGAGTCGACTGAAAACTACGCGATCATCGCGTTCGATTATCCAAAAACTGCCCTAGAGAAAAAACGATTTGAGCTGGTGAAAGTAATGTCCGGTCCGGTGGACCTGCATCGGGTCTACTACAAGAAAAGAACCGAAGTGCTTACTCAGGAAACCCAAGTTCAATGGTTGGCCATCATGAAGGCAGCGAAATTGGAAAAAGTGAAAATGCCTGCCTCCAGATGATAGAGGCAGGCATCCAATGTCAAGCCTGATGACTAGTTAAACGGTGCGTCTTCACGGTCGCGAAGTTGACTGAGGTAGAGCAGCGACTTGTTTTTGGTGGCGGGCGTAGCAAATAGATCGTTGGCAGCTTGCAGCAGATCCCGGCGACTGATTTGACCGATTAGTTTTCCGGAATCAAGAACAGGCAACCGGCGATAGGGTGTGTCAAGAAACAGCTGAGCAATGTTGAGAAAGTCAGTTTTGACGGTGATTGTTTTTGCATTCCGATCCATGAAGTATGAAATGCGACTGGTCTCGGTGTCCGAGTATTGTAGGGCTTCATCAAGTTGTGGGTCAGTTTGTTGGGAGGCATGTTGGAAGTTCAGTTTCATTTTCGACGCCAAGGTTTCGACTCTGTGGCGGACTGACTTGGAGAGTTTCTGTTCGGATTTTAGTACGTCACGACGGCTAATCTGGCCGACCAACACACCGTATTTGTCGACAACTGCTAATCGGCGAAGTGGAGTGTCGATGAAAATTTTCGCAATGTCTGACAAGTCCGTCTCGGGAGCAATCACTCGACTCGAGTCTCGATTCATCAATGAACCAACGTCCGTTGTGGGCAGTTGATCGTAAGCGGAGGAAACCAGGATTCGCATGCTGTCCTTCTCGGAAAACACACCGATAAATTTGCCTGCCGCATCTAAAACGGGTGCACCAGAAATACGATTGGCCAACAGTTGTTCCACTGCGGCGAATGCGTCAGTTTTGGGTGAAAGCGTGACCAGTTTGGTCTTCATGAAATCTTTCGCTTGGATTCCGCACCCATTTCCGGGTGAGTCTTCACACGCACTTTGCGTCATCACATCCAACAGATGCATGCAACACTTTTCAGAGAATACACCGAGAAAATTCTGCTCGCGATCGACAACGGGCGCGCCCGTGATGTCGTGTTTAAGGAGACCAGTAATTCCGTCGTAAACGTGTTTGTCTGGAGAAAGGGTTACCAATTTGGTCACCATGATTTCGCCGGCTGACTTTGGGTGTAGCACGATACTCTCCTGAAAAATTTGTGTTGTTTTTAAAATGCAGCGGTGGCTTCAACCTCGTGGAGTAAATCTTTAGGTGTGGGTGATTGAGTTCGCATTGTAGCGACAGAAATTGATAAATCTTCATCGTGATTTTTTTCACGATGTTCTTTCGAGTTTGAAGTTCAAAAAATTGTGCTAGTGGTTTGTCAGCCCTTGTATGGGTCGACTTCACGCGCAACGCGTCTGACAAGAAAACAGGTCATCTAATGACGGTAATTCGAGTTATCGTTTGGCCAAGGAAGCACTTGCGGCCTGCGAATCGGGAGAAAGTCATCAGTCAGTTACCTGCAGCTCTCTAAGGTTTCAGCTCGATCGCAAATTTCCGAGCTACTGTCGAAACGAACTCGTGATGGTTGTCTGGCACTGCGTTGTACCAGTCCTGAAGAAATTGCTGCAACGATTGAGCTGACTTTGGTGTCGCGTGGTTTAAATAAGCGACAGCTTGCCAATGTTTCGGATTCGATTCGAAAATTGGCAATAACTGAACGGCGGCGATATTGTTGAGTTCGCGGTTGTATGCGTTGGATTTTAGTACTTCGTCGTTTTCGGCGTACCATTGCGCTAGTGTTTTGTCTTTCGGAAGTTGCGAGTCGTCGATGCGTTGTTGTGCATAGGCGGTGAGGCTTTTTCCGTAGTCGTTCCAGTTGCGATAGGGAGGATTGGATTTCCATGTTTTTCCCATCGCTCGAAGAGCGAACAGGGATGCTGTTTCGCAAATCGATTCTTCAAACCAATCATTTCCGTGCGGATCGTCGTCGTAGCGGCTGAGCACATGGCAAAACTCGTGCGCGAACTGGAATGAATATTGAGCCCAGTAGGTCTTCTCGGTGTTGAGCTTCATCACGATTTCGCCTTCAGGTCCACGCTTGAAAAGAACGATCGGGCCTCCTTGTGGGTAGACGATAATGGGCTTGAGTTTTTGATCAGGGAAATGTTTCCACAATTCACTTCCTGCAGATTCAAGAACCTTTCGTACGCTCTCAGGATTCGTTTTCCAACCATCTCTGACGATCAGCAGGTCCGGTTGCCAGTTCCCCGTTGCTGCACCTGTTTGCTTTACGGAACCAGTTTGAGTTGTGGAACCAGTTTGAGTTGTGGACTGCGATTTTGATTGAGTAATAGACTTGCTCGTATCAGTCGCAAATTGTTTCCAATAGGTCGTCAATGAATCCCAAGGGTTGTCGGACTTTTTCAAATAGATGTCATCGGTGACGTAGAGGAATCCGGCTTTTCGTTCGCCGGCAAGTTTTAGCAATGCTGGATTCCAGGTCGAGGTCGTGTGTACGGCGTGCGCAAATTTTTTCGGTGAATAGTTCTTGATATACGGAGGAGGAGAATAGTTTTTTAAGTACTCATCGCCGGTATTCTCAAACGTCATCAGTGTGTCGAAAACGTTTGCAAAATCTTCGATGGAAAATTGTTTTTGGTTAGAGGGGTTGGTGACGAACGATGTCCCGGGATTTCCAAACGTGTATGCTGTTGCTGATTTCGATTTCACATAAGCTGCAATTTTGCGATAGAATCCAACGTGAGCTAAGTCGTTGGACATTTCGTCAAAGAAAATCCCGTCGACGTAATCGCGATACATTTTTGGATTGACCAAGTACTGATCAATGTCAGATTTGACTTTCTCCAAATCTCGTTTTCCAAATCCTGTCGCGACGTAGCCATGAATTTTTGCTCCTGCGACTCTTACGTCCGCGACGGGGCCCTTTCCTTCATCGTTGA
>JBGCDK010000009.1:0-133022 GCA_045105295.1 Mariniblastus sp. | reverse complement strand
CGCGGTGACGACCAGACTTTAAAAATGTGGGAAATGGTTGCCGAAGAAAACGGATGTCTTAGCAAACCATATGAGTTTGCCAACGACCATGCGCGTTTCCTGTTTCACCGTGGCCGTTTGGACAATTTGCATTACTCACCGCATGAGGATTTTCGTTGCAAAATGACGATCATGTGCGGACTGCCAGGCGCAGGAAAGGATACTTGGCTGGCTCGGCATCGGCCAGAACTTCCAGTGGTTTCTCTTGATGCGATTCGTCAGAAGCTAAAAGTTGACCCAACGAACAACCAAGGCGTTGTCGTCCAAGAGGCCAGAACCAAGTGCCGTGAATTGCTGCGGTCCAATTCTGATTTTGCTTTCAACGCGACGAATACCACGAAGCAAGTCCGAAAGCTTTGGGTCGACCTGGGAGCTGACTACAACGCTCGAATCGAACTCGTTTATGTTGAGCCGAAACTGAAAACGCTTCTTGATCAAAACAAAAATCGAGACGATCGAATTCCGGTAAAAGTCATCGAACGTTTGATTGAGAAACTCGATGTGCCCACCGCTGCGGAGTGTCACGGTCTGCAAATTTCGAACTAAATTCGGACCTTCATCCAATTCGCGATCAACCGCTCATCGAACCGAGATTCAAAGCAATTTCTCAGCTGGGTGGCCTCAATTCCTGAGACCATGGAGCTAGCATTTCTCCTATCTCGAAAGGGGAGTTGAAAACCCCTGCAAATTACTTGGTTAAACAGCCGTTTCCGAATGATCGATCGCACTCCAGATCTGAATCGTTATTCTTCAATTAACCTGTCGAAAAAACGAGCAAACCTCTATTATTCGCGGTCCGTTTCACACTTATCCCGAGATGTTTGTGCGGTTCCAAGCGACCCAACCTAAAAGACGAATCCCGCGCCGCAGTTTTGCGCGCTCGGTGTTTGGTGGTTGCAAAGTTCTAGCCTTCCTAATCGCCGTCGGAATTATTTGCTGGCTGCTGTTCCACCAAACCGTTCACAACAAAATTCGCGACAAGGTCCAAGAGAAAATATCGGAGAAGCTAAACGGCAGTGGCTTGGCAGCGCACGTTGGCCAAGCGGATTTCATCGAGGGACAAGGTCTTCGTATTACAGACCTCGCAATCAAGCTCGCTTGTCACGATCAGTCGTCGCCATCGCACACGACCAGTCCGCAATCGGCAATTGAAATCTACGAAGCCTTCGTGCACGCACCGGTTTCAATGACTGAGCTTGTATCGGGCAAGCTTCCAATTTCGGGCATGGAAGTCAGGCGAGCCAAACTGACGCTTGTTAGAAAATCAGACGGCCATTGGGACTTCGAAGAGCTCTACGAAACGCTGAGCAAACTCCGGCCCGAATCTGACTCGCCCATTCCCCTCGCATTCAAAGATTGCGAAATTGCCGTCATCGATCTAACGAGACCGCAACAGCGGCCAATATCGTTGACAAACGTTAACCTGGTTGTGCAACAACGCATGCACGACGCACGACCGATTTTGCAAATTTATGGCGGATGCCAAAGCCGTATCATTTCACAAATCAACTTCGTTTCATTCCTAGATTTGCACAATCGAATTTGGAAAACAGAAATGGGCGCCACGGACGCAACGTTGTCTCGTGACTTGATCGCGATATTGCCTGATTCGCTACAATCAGAATTAAGCGGACTGCAAACGCTGTCTGGCAAAATCAACTTTCAAGGACTCGCCACGGGCACGACAACTCTCGACACCATGCCGAATTTTAAATTCACCGGCAACGTTAGCGGATTTTCGATTGATGATCCACGACTACCGCTGCCGGTTCACAATGCATCCGGAACATTTGCAGTTGGAAATGGTGGACTCGCAATCAACAACGCGCGTGGCAGGCTAGGGCAGGGCGAGTTCGCGATCAACTACTGGCAGTCCGGTTTGCTTCAGCGGCAATCATGGCACTGTGACGGAAAAGTTGAGGACTTCGAGTTCGATAACAATGCACGTCTCGAAAGATGGTTACCGTCCTACTGTCAAAAATTCTGCAAAGAATACTCGCCAAAAGGCACTAGCAACATAACTTTCGATCTGACGAAAAATGGCAATCAACTAAAGCGGGATATCGTTGGCAAACTGACCAACATGTCGTTTTCCTATTTCAAAATGCCTTATCGAGCCAATCAGTGCATCGGAACGGTCGCCATCAAAGACAGCCAATGCAATTTTGACATTGAGTCCGTAACGTCGAATCAAAAAATCTTGATTGATGGGTTTGTAAAAGGTCTCGGAATTGGCCCGCCGACTTACGAAGTCAATTTGTCAGTTCCTGGTGATCTTCCGATCGACCCGAAGATGCTCGCCGCGATCGATTCGCAACCCAAATTCGCCAAAGTCATTCGCGCGTTCAGCCCAACAGGTCGTGTCGGAGGCATTGGAAAAATCGAAAAACTGATCCCGGAAGGCCAGACGAAAAAGACTTTCGACATCCGACTCAAACACTGCTCCATACGCCATCAGAGTTTCGATTATCCCATTCACAACGTATCTGGATTGGTCCATGCGGAAGATCTTGACTTCACTTTCAAAGGCCTGCGAGGCAATAATAGCGGAGGCAAGGTTGAATGCGATGGCAATTGGAATCCGATCAACGGACTGAATTTAGTTTTCTTTTGCAAGTCGATCCCCCTCGACGACCAGCTTCGTTTTGCATTGAAACCCAACATTCGCGAAATCTGGAATGGATTTCGTCCGCGTGGAACGATGGACGCGATGAAGGTCGAAATGAAACTGCCGATTGGTCACAGCGAAGTGGACCTTGTTGTGACTGCAGACATGCAAAAGCCAAACGGAGATTCCGACGCGAGCCATGTTTCGATTCACCCGACTTGGTTTCCTTATGCGATCAACCAGCTAACGGGCCAAGTCAAAATTGGGAATGGCGTTGTCACATTGAGAAACATCGAAGGCAAGCACCACCGAACCTCCATCCTTTGCCAAGGCGAAGGCGGCTATAGCGATGATTCCTGGTTTGTCCGATTAAAAAACATGCTGGTTCTGTCTCTCAAGGTCGACGAAGACCTACTAAAAGCAGTTCCCAGTTCGCTCGCACCACCGGTTCGTCAATTGAAATACGAAGGACTCGTAACCGTCAGCGGCGAAATCACTATCGCGGGGAATCAAGTCGGAACGGATCCCGCAATCCAAACGGTTGCTTATTCCTCAACGCCAGATTTATCGCCGAACTCTGGCGGAGATTTTATCGCTCCCTCGCAACGAGTTTCGCCAACGGTTCCGCGTCGGCCGAACTACAAACAAAACACAACCATGACTTGGGATGTTCAACTGGATATGGTTCAAGCCAAGATGCAGATCGGCCTGCCAGTCGAAAACGTTTCAGGCAATGTAAAACTGTTTGGAAAGTTCGATGGGCAAAATGCTGAGTGTCTTGGTGAGCTGGATATTGATTCGCTCTCGATTTACGATGCACAGATCACAAAAGTCCGCGGCCCTATCTGGATCGACAATCAACACACAGCCGCGGGCCAATTTGTTCGCCCCCCCAAAGACCCCACCAACATCAGCCCGGTCGCAATCAAGCCAATTAAGCTTCGTCCGATCGAGGGAAAGATGCACCACGGCACGGTTAACTTTGACGCGAAAATGCTCTCTGGCGGCAAAGGTGAGTTCTTCCTCAAAGCCACCCTCAGCGACGGCTGTCTCGCAACGGCATGCCACGAATATGCGCCCAGCCTCGAGAACATCGAGGGCAGAAGTTTTGCAGCCGTGGAAATGTCAGGCGATTATACCGGCACGCATTCCAATCGCGGCGTAGGCACGATTCAACTTCGCGACGCCAAAATTTATGAGCTTCCAGTTTTCCTTGCTTTGCTGAAGATTCCAAACTTTCGAAAATACAGCCGGACGGCTTTCGATTCCAGCAACATCGACTTTACGATTCAAGGCGATACGATTGATTTTAATCGGATGGAGTTTCTTGGCGATGCGATTTCTCTGATTGGTAACGGGCGAATGAATTTTGATTGGGACATCGATTTGAATTTCTATTCCGTAATGGGAAGAGACCGAATCAACATTCCGCTGATCAGTGAACTCTATCGTGCCAGTAGCCAACGCGTGTTGTGGATTCAGGTGGATGGAACGCTCGATAATCCGCAGACCCATCGAAATGTCCTGCCAAACTGGGATATCCCGGAATTGAGAAAACTATTTAACCCAAGAGAAAAATCCAGATTGGCAAGAACTGGCTTGCAAAATCTGAACCCGAGAAATCCCAACGCTCAGCAACTGAATCAGCCTCCTGACCAGCAGACACAACCGATTGGCAGTTCATTTTTTCGTTAGTCGACAGCCCCAAACGTTTGACGAGCAGACCCAAGCATGAAGACAGATCCAACCACTGGTGTATCGGGAGCGGCCGGGACGCCGCTTTCTTACGAAGCGATTCAAGCCGGTCGTGACACGGCGACGCGCGCCAGCAATCAGTCCAAAACGAAATCTGGCATTTCCGACACGTTGGAAACGTCAGACCGTGAAGCCGATGGCCGGCAATTGGTTGCTCCTGAGCGAGACCAAGTAACAGACGCCCAACCTCTTGACGCACCGGGGGACCTGCTGGATTTGACAGGCTAAGCCATTGGAATTCTTGCGTCTCAGTCTCAACAAACCGAATCCTCAAAACCGAATCCTCAAAACCGAATCTGCAAAAAAAGAGCCCCCTGCTCAATACCCATCAGCAGGGGGCGGGGTGCACTAACACTAATGCGACTCGTTGACTTTATCCGTTTAAGTGAGGCGTTTAGTTTAAGGCCGTGCGCTCTGCGATTAAGCTACTCCCGCTAAAACAACTGAGTTGGGAGTGTTATTCGTCGGCGAAATACCGACGACCCAAATTCAGTTTTTCGTTTGCTGACCTTCATTCAGCATAAGAGCAGGAGACGGGAATTGAACCCGTACCTCATCGGTTGTTTTTGCCTTACTTTCGATTCAACGAGTGACGGTGCGAAGTCAATCTGGAGCAATAATCTAAAGCTTGTTGCGATGCCTCTGCCAATTGGGCTATCCCAACAAAACAAAATGCAAGTGTTGGGAGCAGGATTCGAACCTGCACTGTGTCGCGGGTTTAAGCTGAAACTAAAACTAAGACTGGGCTCCGAACACAAAGTCAAAGACCTTGTTTCCAATTTTTATATCATCAACCTCCATCGAGTTGGCCTCTTCGCGGGCAAACTTAACTGCCTCCTGGAGCCGCCGAACGCGCTGGATGATTTCATTTTTTTCTTGAGCGGCAAGTGCACTGGAAAACTTAATCGTTCGCCATTCGCCAACTTTTACGTCTTCGTGGTACATCTCAACTTGTGCAGGATGTTTTTCGGTCGCCTCATACAATATGTGGCTTCGCGGAACTTTCTTGGTTCGATTACTGAGTGAAGGAGCGGTCGCGTAACAGTCCGCGTTTTCATCCCAGCCCCACGACTCTGACGGATCGAGCAGCGGAATCGTTTGAACAAACGTATGCAAATCTGAAAGTTGTTTTTCAACGAACAGGAGGTAGGTTACCGGGACTTGCTCCAGCACAACATTGTTGTCAACCTTGACGTCCGCCCTTGCTGTACAGTTACCCCAGTCTTGTGTCGCCGTCACATCGAACAGGTCCTTGAGAATCTCACGAGCCTCTGCAATCGCTTCCCGCGATTTGTACTGTACATTCTTTTTCTCTGCAGGCTGAGTTTCTCCGTCTTCATCGGCAGGCGTATACGTTCTCGAAATGCCTTCGAATAAAGCTGACTTCTGCAGTTTTTTGTAGACCTCGGTCAGAGCTTTCTGGGTCCGAGTTTTTTTGCCGCTCAACACAGCGACGATTTGATTTAGCTTAGCCATCAATCTTTCTCAATTTTTTCTATATTGTTTCTTAGTTTTGATAGACGGTTCGTTTGCAAAATAGTTCGCGCAAATTCACCAGCAACCAAGTACTTGATCAAACAAGCAGCATTTTGCCGCCGTTGTTAGCAGCATTTTGCCGCCGTTGTTTTATCGCAGTACAGCCCGCCACTTACTCAAATCGCAAACGAGTCAATTTAAAAATGCCGGTCTCAGGATCCGAGTTGAGACCTGTTGCCCCCAACGACATCAACAGATTTCCTTGAGAATCGATGGCAACCTGCTTCGACGTTGGAAACGTTACCAAGCTGCTGTTGCCTAGCATTGAATCCCTTCGTCATCGAAATTCGTATCGAACCCACCATCCACATCAAATCTTACTACCGTGGTTCCGTCGTAGTTGAAAGAAAATCGGCCGGTGTTGGAGCGCAAATTCGAAGTCAAAATAATTCGATCTCGCCCGTCAATCACCATTGCATTGACGCCTTGAAAATCCTTTAGTCCATCTTCTACGGTTCGTCCGTCTGAGTAATTAACTCGAGCGTCTCAACAGAAAGCGAGTTAGACTCTGGTGATTTTCGAGCGGGACGGGAAACAAAACAGACAGGTTGGAAACAAGATTGCGGGACATGAGGCACCAAAAAAGGTGACGGCTATATCATTAGGCCGCCGATTCTATTTGAAACTCACTCCTTAAGCAAAAACGCCTGCTAAAAAAGCATGCGTTTTCAAATTCCCCTATAATTTTCTGGTTCACATTTTTTTACTGCACATCTTAAAAGCAGGCATTACGCCAACTGATGCAATGCGCCATTGGCGGCGACTTTTTGTTCTTCAACCCATTTCACGTTCGCTTCAACCGCCCTTTGTTCGTGGGCTTCGTCCATCAATTGGTAATGAACATTTCTTTGACGCGGCGTAAATCCGAGAGCTGAAATGGCATCTCGCATTTGCTCAAGCGTCAAATAATGGACAGTGCCGGCTTCCGCGACGACATTTTCCTCAATCATGAGACTTCCCATATCGTTGGCACCGTAGACCAACGACATCTGTCCGATCTTCAAACCTTGGGTCACCCAGCTGGATTGAATGTTGGGAATATTGTCGAGATACAAACGAGCGATGGCTTGCATTTTCAAATACTCAAACGCTCCCGCGGGTGCAATATCGGACATGTCCGTGTTGTCAGGTTGGAAGGTCCAACAAATAAATGCGTGAAAGCCACCGGTCTCGTCTTGAAGCTCTCTCAATCTTTCCAAATGCTCAATACGTTCGCTTGGCGTTTCGACATGCCCGAACATCATCGTAGCGCTACTGTGTCCGCCCAATTTGTGCCAGACTCGCATCACGTCCAACCAATCGTCGGTCATGACTTTGCCGCGCGTGATTTCATTCCGAACTCGGTCCACCAAAATTTCGGCACCACCACCGGGCAGACTGCCTAGGCCGGCTGCTTTTAAACGCGAAAGAACCTCTTCGAGCGAACAATTGTTGACTTTGGTGAAGTGGTAAATTTCTGGTGGGCTAAACCCGTGCACGTTGACTTGCGGAAATTGTTGCTTGATGTCGGTCAGCATTTCCTCATACCAGTCGAGCTTGAATTTTGGATGAAGACCACCTTGCAACAAGATCTGATCACCGCCAAGTGCAACCGTCTCCTCGATCTTTTTTAGTAGCTCAGCACGCTCCAGCACGTAACCTTCCTCGTGCTTGGGGCCACGATAGAACGCGCAGAAATCACAGACCGCGGTACAGATGTTCGTGTAGTTGATGTTGCGATCAACGTTGTACGTTCGATACGACTCAGGATGCAATCTGTTAGTAACAGCATTGGCAGCCGCGCCCAGCATACTGAGGTCGTTGCATTTGGTTAGTTCGAGGCCCTCGGCGGGCGTCAGTCGCTCACCGGCGACGGCTTTCTCAAGCAGTTTGACAATCATTAAATCGAAGTCGCAAAAAATTGAAGTTGAATTGGGTCAGTTGTGAGTTCCGGCAAAATTGCCAGGTCGGCCGCGTATTGAAAGTATAGTTCCATCCCGGATTTTTCTTCAGCACCCAAATTAAAATGCAAGTTGTGTTTTAAGTAACTTAGACACTCATCCGTCGTTAACCCGTAATGTGGAGCTTGGTCTGCCGCAATATTCTCAATGTTATCGACACCTCGGTCTCGTGAAGCCGAGAGTACTTTGTCCAAGCGATCCATGTCCGCCCCTGGCCGTGCCGCCCAAACTGCGAACACAAAAGGTAGTCCAGTCCAAACATTCCAAGTCTCGCCCAAGTCCCAGACGAAGGGGAACTGAGCATCTTCCGCTTTCATTGCTCGGTCACCAATGATCAGCGTGGCATCTGTTTCGGTGGTTGTCCAATCTTCGTCAATTTTCAAAGATTGACATTTTGGCCGAACATTGAATTTTCGATCCAGCAAAACTCGCGTGAGTGCTCGACTGGTTCGTGATCCCTCGTCAAGCGACAAAGTTTTAATGTCCTCTCCCGGAACGCGGCTCATTAGTTTGACACTCCAAACCGGTCCACGACAACCAATGCACGCGTCCGAGAGAATCGTGTACTCAGGATTGGAGACGGCTTCGATTACCGGAATCAAAGCAACGTCCAACTCTCCGCCAGATAAACGGTCGGCCAATCGGCTGGGCAGGTCGAAAACTAATTCGTAATCGCGCGCTTCATCTGCCAACCCTTCCACGAGAGGTTTGGTGTTGAGATACGAAACGGCTCCTATTTTGGGAAGACCCATCGGATTCACGTGTTTAAAATACGGTTTTGGTAATCGAACAGTTTAATAACAGCCCGTTTTCGGTGAAAGGCAAGTGTTTCAAGCAATACAAAAACGTCCTCTCACCGATGAATTAACCGTGTTTCGCACAAATCGCTAACGTTCATAACCGCGGCATAATGGCTTATTTTGCTTCCATTTCGCCGCAAGTCTCATTTTCTTACGCTTTCTCCCTCTTAATTCTCCATTGATTGGATTGGAAATCTGTACCGGTTGTGAGCAACAGGAAATGCTCGGCAAGTTTGCTCGATGCACCGGTTTTGCATTGCATACCAGAAACAGGACGCTCAACGGTTCTAACGGACCGAACAAAGATAACGTCCGTTGATTTTGGAGAGAACGATGCCAACTAGTAAGAACGTGCCCCTCGCAATTTGCGTTTTGGTCTGCCTACAGATGTGCTCAGGAGCCTTTTCACAGGCCCAAGAATTGAAAAAAGCAATTCGCGATTACAAGGGTGACCGTGTATTCAACTACCAGCCAAATGATCCTTGGTATCGCGGCAAGCTCTTCAATATCCACACCAAACACTACGGCATGTTTTACAATTGCGATGGCGAAGAAGCCAAACGCAACTCGCCTTACCTTTGCTGGAAAGCTCATCACGAGAAAGATTTCCCGACTCGCTACCGAGCACTCGACATCGCACGGTACGATTTGGCAATTATCCAACGTCGAATTCGTGATGGTGCAGGCGATTGCATCCAAGGCTGCGAATGCCAAAGCTGTCAGTCGGCTCCGGTCGCATCGAGTTGCAACTGCACTGAATGCCAAGGCGGACAAATGCAAGGCGGTGAGCAAATCGGAGAAATAGAATATCTTTCGCAGCGAGAGAGCACGCCGGGAAAGAGCATATCGGGAAAAAGCACGCCGGGACAGCGCGACCGCACTCCGCGTCACGAAGTGTTTTCAGCTTCCGATTCTCCAACGGTTTCGGGGCAACGGTCACGCAAGGCAGCTAACACCAGCCATCCTCAGCAACGTCAAACCGCTAGAAATCAGCCGTCGACAAAATACGGTTTAGTAAGCGGTAAAATCGTCAACACAATGCTTGAGAATCCACCACAGCCGTACGCGAACTCGACTCAACAAACGGCGTCTGCGAAAAAACTTCCTTGGCACCGCCAGCCAAAGGAAGCCGCTACGACTCGAACAGCAGACAAGGGAACACTGAGCTCGTCTGACTATTTTCTAAATCTAAAACGTCGCTAGACCAAGGGTTGTTGAAGGGCATTTCACCTGGCGGTGCTTCATTCAACTGAATTCCCGTAGACGTGATGTCCCCGGGAAAACATAAGTCCGGTTTGACTCCAAGAACTCGTGTGAGTTCTTGGAGTGGAAAACCAACTGTGAACCAAAAATCCTTCGTTGCTACTTACCCTCTGTCACTAATCATCTTCAATCACTATTTATCTTCCACCGAGATCCCCATCTTGCTTCGATCGGGATAATTGGGCACGGGTGGAATCTTGAACGTGTTTTCTTCAAGCTCCTTGAGCATCTGCTCGATCCCTGTGTCCAACTGAGGGTCGCCACCATCAAACGTTTTGCTTGGATCGGCGACGACTTTGATGTCCGGATCGACACCGTGCCCTTCGATTCCCCAAGTCCCGTCTAGCTCGTAGAAAGCAAACCCCGGCGCGGTTACCTCTGCACCGTCAATCAACCTTGGAATTCCAGAGATTCCCACCAACCCGCCCCAGGTTCGGGTGCCGATCAATTTCCCCAAACCAGCCTGTTTGAAAAGGTACGGGAACATATCGCCACCAGATCCAGCCATCCCATTGATCAACATGCATTTTGGCCCCTGGTGTGAATTTTCTGGGTACAAATCTGTCGCACCAGTTCGAGTTGCAAAATATCCCACGGCAGGCCGGTTCAACAATTCAATGAACCGTGTTGGAATCTGTCCACCGCTATTCCAACGCTCGTCAATAATCAGTGCCGGCAAGTGACGTTGGGCACTGAACTGCCGAGCGAGCTCACTCTGACCATCAGTCCCCGTGTTGGGTACATGAATGTACCCAACCTTGCCTTGTGATTTTTCCTCGACACGTTTCCGATTTGCTTCAACGAATTGTCGATACCGTAGCGTCCCCGTATCGCGAAGTGGCTTCAGTAACAGCTGTCGATCTTTCGCGTCTAACTTCGGATCATCACTGACTGTCACCGAAATCGTTTGGCCAGCAAGACCATCGAGTGCCTGATAAGGATTCACGTCCGTTGTTAAGGGTTCGCCATTGATCGCCAACAAGTAGTCCCCCACCTTGCCGCCGGCTGTGCGAAATGCGTTCCTTGCATCAGTGTCTGACGCCGAACCTTCCACAATATTTGTGACACGAAAAGCATCACTGTCAATATCGAACCGCAGCCCCAGCAACCCAACCTGTGAATTGCTGCCATTATCCAAATCCGCCTCGCGGTAGTACGAGTGCCCAACATTCAGTTCTGAAATCATTTCCCGAATGATAAAACTTAAATCTCGTCGCGACACACAGTCTTTTAACATTGGTTCGTAGTGCTCACGAACCGCTTGCCAATCGACTCCATGCATATTCGGATCATAAAAGAATTGACGTTCAAGTCTCCAAGCTTCGACAAATATTTGTCGCCATTGAGCTCGTGGATCGACCACTACCGACATGCCCGACTTCGACACCTGTTTTTCCAATTTCTGGTCTGAGGCCGCGTCCACAATAAAGATCTGAATTCCATTTTCCACTTTGAAGATCAGCAGCTTTTTCCCATCAGCAGAAATGGCAAAACGTGTTGCGTCCTCTAGGATCGTCTTTTCTTTTACCTCATCTGCCGCAAGGTCCAGGATTTTGATCGATTCTTCTTCATCGCCACCGTCAGTTTTGACTCGATTGTAGATCAATTGGTTCTTTGAATTGACAACCAGCGTTCCAAAAAAACCTTGCTTCACCGGCAACGCGAAAGCTCGACGTTCGATGTTGTCGAAATCAATCTTGAGCGGTTTGGGCTTGTCTGCGTTTTTATTTTCGGCTTTCTTGTCTTCTTTTTTATCGTCGACGCTCTCCGATTTTTCATCAGCGTCATCATCAGCGTCATCATCAGATTCGCCTTTAACATCGCTGGGCGATTGCTGGTCAGATTCATCCTTTGACTTATCCTTCTTTTTCGCTTCCGACGGACTCTTCTCATCGTCGAATTCTTCTTCGTCAGATTTCAGAGCGAGCGGATAGGCAACGTCCTCCCGCAGCGGCAAAGCGATCAGCACTTCCGTCCCCGAGTAGATCCATGAATCGCCACTGTCGCTGTACTTTGGATTGTTGATACCACGGTTGCTATAAAAGTAAATAAAGTCACCGACGCGATCAAACACAGGGCCCATGTCATTGCATTTGTCATCCGTCAATTGACGAAGCGTCCCATCCTCAACGTTGGCAACCCAAATCGAATCATGTGCCCTGACACCGGTTTCTAAATCGGGGGCGGCGGTTTTTGCGTACGTCAACCATTTCGAATCGTGAGACCAAGAAACACTCCAGTCAGTCGTTGGCGAGGCGTCTATCTTCTTCGTTTCTTTGGAATCGATCGTGTGGACACTCAACACTCCAGCATTGTCCGCAATGGCAATGCGTTTTGAGTCAGGCGACCACTCGATGAGATTCAAGAATGCAGTGTTACCCTTGGTTAGCTGAATCGCTTCGCCGCGACCATTGGCTGGCATGACATAGAGTTCGTACTCGCCAGTTGTGTCCGCAAAAAACGCGATTGATTTTCCATCCGGACTCCAAGCCGGAAACCGTTCGTTGATACTATCTGTTTTCGAAAGGTTTCGAGGCGAACCATTTTTGGCGGGAAGTGACCAGATGTCACCACGGGCTCCCACAAAAGCTCGTTTACCCGTGGATGAAATTCCAATGTATTCAATTGCATCGGAAGCATCATATCGCTGGCTTCGGATATTGGGCCGGTCGCCAGGTACCGATATCGAAACGGAACTCGCTTTATCCGTTGCTAGATCGACGAGGAACAATTGCGAGCCATTCTGTAACACAATTTCACCGTTGCCAGTTGGGCCGGGTCCGATCGCCGGCCATTTGCAGTCAAAGTCCTTGAAATTCGTGACCTGTCTACGCTCGCCAGATTTTGAATCGTAGGACCAAATATTGATTCGATGGGCGGGGCCAGCGTCGGAGACGTAATACAAAACATCGCCGTGCCACATCGGCTGGCTGTCTGTTCCTTCGAAGTCCGTGATCTGTTTCGACGTATGATCCTCGAGATGAAACAGCCAAATGTCGTTTGCCATCCCACCACGGTATCGTTTCCAAGTTCGATGATCACGACTGTTTTGAGGAAGGAAAGCTAACCATTTTCCATCAGCGTGAATTGCTCCCATCGCTCCTTCGTGGAGAGGAAGCTTTTTAGGTACAGGTTGCTTGAGCGAAATTGTAAAAAGTTGATCCAAGCCCAAGTCTGAAAAACCGCCTGAAGAATAAAGTACTGACTCTCCATCAGGCGTCCAGTCACATAACTTTTCACGAGACGGATGGTAGGTCAAACGCTCGACCGCGCCACCTTCAACACCAATCGTGTAAATATCTCGGCCACCATCGTAGTTGCCGACAAACGCGATCTGCTGTCCGTCGGGACTGAATCGTGGTTGCAGTTCTTCTCCCGGAGGACTGGCCAACGGCCGAGCCATACCTCCATCTCGATCAACGATCCACAAGTCATCGCCGTAGACAAACACGATGTTGGTCGCGCTCACATCCGCGTTCCGCATCATGCCAACGGAAGGTTGAACTTGCGCCAACGACCACTCGTCTCCCGCCAGCAGAAAACAGATTTGAAACAAAAGAAGAAAACGTAAATAGTTCATGAATAACTCGCTGCAATTCGTGATGAAGTAACACAAAGCTAAACGTTAGGTCGCCACTAAAACTTGCGCGTCGGTGACGATATTTCACGAAAAAAGCCCAGTTTTCACTTAACCTCATCGGAGGTCCGAGAAAAACTGGGCGGTGTTTTATGCTTCTTTTGACAGACGGTTTACGCGGTGTCTATCTCTAAGTTTTACTTTTTCGATTTCTTCTTTCCATTCATATCAACAGTCATTGCTTCACCTGATTTCACAGTAAAGGTCTGAATGCTTTTGTAGTCATTGCTGGAAAAAACGAAGAGGTAATTGCCGGGCAAGTACTTGAATTCCATCTCTCCCGGAAAATCACCTGTAAATTCGTTTGCGTTAAACTCACTGTCGATCCCTTGTACGAAAAGGTTTACAGATTCACGTGGATCAGCCTTAAACTTTACTGAGACTTTATGCTTTTCAAGCATGTGAGTCGTGAACTCACCTGTTTCAATTTCGATAAACTGCCGCTTGCCTTTTGATTTGACAAACTCACCTTTGCCCCAAACTTCGCCGCCCTGTTCATATCGGTAAGCGTACTTTCCTGGTTGCAATGTGACTCCGATGCTGTCTTGCTCGTCACTAAACGAGACCGTGGTTTTATTCCCCGGATCGGAGTTTCCAATAATGCTAAGTTTTCCGTCTTTCAACATCTTCTCTGAGGCGAAGAAAATTTTGTCGTTAGTGGATTCCCGCCTTAGCGATTCCGCAAAGTTACGAAACGCTGGAGTCGGCGGACCAGGATTTTGTACGAAACGTGAAATAGGCGGTTCGACACCGCGGTCACGTCCAATGGTCGGAACCCCCACAGCCGGAGGAATTGGACTTTTACTTTCTCTTGAAGGTGGGAGTGGCGAAATGGTTGGCCGCACTGGCAGAGTCCCCACGCCAAGTTTCTTGTTGGGGAGGTCGTAACTCAACTTATTTTTGGGTATTTTCGAGCCGCTTAATCGTGACTGGCCTGATTGAAATAAACCACTCAAATCCGAAGAACCGAAACGAGACAAACCAGGCCCCTGCGAATTCGCCTCGAACAAACTTCCATTGGGAAACTCGCCAAGCTCCGCATTTTTGATAAGCAATTTTGCACGAAGCTCTACAATTTCATCCATTGCCGAACGATGCTTATTAAGCTGCTCTTCCATCTGTTGGAGCTTCTTGTGGACCTGGCTGATTCTGTCGTCGTATGCGTCCATTCGCAAAATGTAGGCGTCTTCCAACGCACTCTTGATTTTGTTTTGCAGCTCTTCGCGATCGGCCTCGTCAGTGGAACTCCGATATTTTTCGAGCATTTGCCTCAACGCTTGCTGGGAAATTTTAACTTTTCGAGACGCCTCAGCCAACGCTCTCATTTCAAGAGAATCTTTCTGCCACGCCGCGTATCTCGCGCTTTCCGCGTCAATCCGAGCACGTTTTTCCGCCAATTCTTGATTAGCAATAGCTTGCTGCATGGCTGCCTCGTCCAATTCTTGCTGAGCAATAGCTCGCTGAATGGCTGCGTCCTTCGCGGCATCGTCGCCCTGCTGGGATTCGGACTGCTGCGAACTGGCGTAGCCAACTAGGCCTAACAGCAGAAGGCAAATGGGAGCGAAAATCTTCATACTAGTTCTCCTCTTGTTGGAGGTTTTGATTGGCGGCTTACTTTTCATCTGACTCGGTTTCAATTTGAACTCCTAACTCAAACGTAGATTCGGTTGTCGATTCAGTGGAAGATTCTAAGCTTGTATTGATTGACAAATCTCGCATCAACACATCGAGAAGTTCGAGTTCGTTTTCGATCTCTTCCAGCTGATCATTCATCTGGCTTTCCAATAGCAATGTTTTCTGTTCATCCGCACTGAGGATGTTTCTTGGGCTGAATGGATCACCCGTTTCGAAATCAGGAACCGGCTTGATTTTTACTCCATCAGGTGAAGCTTGATCATCCATCGGATTTGCAGTCACGATTGGCTCTGGCGAACGAAACCAACCTTCGTTCCCCCCTGTCCAACCCGCGAACGCAATTCCCGCTAGAGCGACCGTACCGGCAATCCAATACAAAGATTTGGCGCTAATTATTGTTTTTGATTTTTCTTTTACCTGAGGTGGCTTGGAAATATCTGGCTGATACAAGTAAGCCAAATATTGCTCGAGAACCTGATGAAGCTCACCTGCCGATTGAAAACGATCGTCAGGATCTTTGGCGAGCAATTTTTCAACGACGTCTGCAAACGTTTCTGACACATCGGAATTGACTTGTCGCACGGGCGTCGGCTGGTCATTACAAATTCGATTCAACACAGCCATCGGCGAGTCGGCTCGGAACGGCATTCGGCCGGTCGCCATGAAATACATCAGGCTGCCAAGACTGAACAAATCGCTGCGACCATCGAGTTGCCGCCCAAACGCTTGCTCAGGAGACATAAAATTGGGTGTTCCAGCCAGCCACCCCGTTTGCGTCATCGAAGCATCATTTTCAGCGCGAGCCAATCCAAAATCGGTAATGACAACGCGGCTAACTCCTTGCTCGATCAAAATGTTGGCGGGTTTAATGTCGCGATGAATTACGCCTTGGCAGTGGGCCGCGGTCAGGCCGGACGATATTTGCATCGCAATTCGAACCATCTCTTTCAAATCAAGTGGCCCCTCTTCGTCAACCAACCGCTGCAGCGACGGACCGGGAACATATGGCATCACGATGTAGGGCGTTTTTTCAGTACTGTCGACACCATGGATCGCGATCACGTTGGGGTGAAGGACAGCAGCCGCGGCACGGGCTTCGCGGGCGAATCGTTTTCTTGCTGCGCCACTGGCGGCTAAATGGGGAGCCAATATTTTGATTGCGACAGGGCGATTTAGATCTGAGTCGAACGCTTTGAGGACCACCCCCATTCCGCCACGGCCGACTTCACATTCGACTCCATAGGATCCGATATTGCCCAGCATTTCCGGGTGCGAGGGCGGATCGAAAAGCTGCTCGACGGGATAGTCCCAATCTTCTTTGTCCGTTTGAGTTTTCTGTTTAGGTCCTGCTAATCGATTGCTTCGATGAACGGCTACCGTGTCAGAAAAGTACCGCTGAGTGATAAACTTCGACGCCTTGCTCCATAGCTCAGGCTCAGCAGCCAGCGCGTCCAAACTGCTACGACACTCGGTGCAAGTCTCAACATGGGTTGAGATCTCGGCAGCCTGCTGTTCGGTGGTTTCACCGTAAAGCAAACGCTTGAGTTCATCGGGTTGGATATGGTTGGTGTTCATTTTTCGTTTGCTTCGTTGGACTGTTGCAATCTCTCGCGAATCACCAAAGCGATTTTCGCCATCACTCTGGACCTCGCGACATATATCGCTCCTCGTTGTAACTCTAGTTTTTGCGCCGTTTCGTCGATGGACTTTCCTTCGACCGTCGTCATCCAAAACGCTTGCCAGTTTTCAGGTTTAAACGAAGACTGAACATTGGCCGCCGCCCAGTTGAACAGCTGTCGCTCATACTCGACTTGAAACTCTTGCGACTCGTCCGCAGTTGGTTCGGCAATTTGATTGAGATCAAAATGTGAATCCGAATCGCGTTTCATGTTCGGCGACTTGTTGCGACGAATGTGATCAACCGTCAGATTCCGCGTCATCCGATAAAGCCACCCGCGAAACGATCCTTTGTCCGGATCGGGATCCCAACCAACGACGGCTCTTGAAACGCGAGCCAGCACGTCCTGGGTTACTTCTGCTGCATCCGCATATTGCAATCCACGTCGCTGAACGATTCGTTGAATCATCGGCTGGTAAATTTCAACGAACTCAGACCAAGCGGCGGAATCCGTTGGGTCGTGAAGTCGACCGATCAGGCTGATTCGAGTTTCTGGAGGTTGTGTCATGGATCTTTTTTTCCTGTACAACCAGTTTCACGCATCTCTGGCAGAATTCTTGCGCACGTTTGGCAAATTAATAGAAGAATCTAAAAAAGAAGCCAGCTCTCCCCAAATTTATGGGGAAACTGGCTGATAGTTGTGCCGTTGGGATTGACGACCAAAATGCCTCAATCGAACAGTTTGACCGGAGTACTTGCGTGATGGCTTTGGCTTTTAACCCAAAACTGCAATCGCTTGTTCCAAGTCAGCGATGATGTCCTGAGTATTCTCTATCCCGCAGGCCAAGCGAATCATGTTGTCTGTGATTCCAAATGACGCGCGCTCTTCAGGCGAGTAGTTCCAATAACTCATCACCAACGGTTGCTCGATCAAAGTCTCTACGCCACCGAGGCTAGGAGCAATCCGAGCCAGATTCGTTGCGTCAATCACGCTGGCCGTTTGCTTCCAATCGGCATCCGCCATCTCAAACGTAATCAGGCCACCATACCCACGCATCGTTTGTGTGGCGATCTCATGGTACGGATGCGAAGCAAGACCTGGATACAAAACGCGAGAGACTTTGGGATGGGCTTCCAAATACTCGGCGACACGTTGGCCGTTTTCGTTGTGCCGCTGCATCCGCAATTCAAACGTTTTCAAACCACGTTCGAGCAAATAACAATTGTGCGGCGAGTTGATGGCTCCCATGACGCCCCGAAGTGCCCGCACGTCCTCCAATTTTTCGCTTGAGCCAAGCACTACACCTGCAAGCAAGTCATTGTGACCGCCCGCGTACTTCGTGGCCGAGTGCATCACGAAATCAACACCATACTCGATCGGTTTTACGTTGAATGGCGTCGCCAAAGTCGCATCGATCAGAGTGTCAACGTTGTGCTTTTTACCGATAGTGGCGAATCTTTCGAGGTCCAGAATGCTCAAGTGAGGATTCGTTGGCGATTCGCTGACCAACATTTTTGTGTTCGAATTGATCGCGTCTTCAAGGGCTTGATAGTCGCCCGTTTTAACAACGCGAGTGACGATGCCGAAACGCGAAAGATGCTTGCGACAATACTCACGTGAACGATGGTAACACTCGTCCGAGAAGATAATCTCATCGCCTTGATTAAGTTTTGAATTAAAAAGCCCAACCAACGCGGCCATTCCACTGGCATACAAAATGCCTTCCTCAGCACCTTCAAGCGCAGCCAGTTTTCGCTCAACAACTTTTTCGCCCGGCACGCCATAACGTCCGTACTCGCCGCGATCTTCGTCGTTCTCGATGAAATCAATGATCGATTGAGTGTCAGTGAACGTAAACGTTGACGCCATGACAATCGGGTCAGTGATTGAGTTGATCGGTTTTTGACGGGCTTCACCAGCGTGAACGGAAGTCGTCGAAAAACCGATTTCTTGTTTGGGTGAAGATTGATTTGGCGATTGTGATTTAGAATTGGACAACCGATTTTGATCCTGTTTTGTCAACATTGCGTAATACTCCATAACATTTGTTGGGGGAGTCGCCGCAAGTCATCAAGACCAAACGTTCCAGTCGTCAAAGCAACTGGCTCACATGCTGCAATATTGAATTGCAATCGTGACTTTGAAGGCTCTTTAGCAGATAAAGGCTGCAAGCGGCTAACAAATCCCTATGTCCCAATGATACTTCGCAAACAATCGAGGACGCAACGATAAATTTACAAATTGTTGAACGTTCTTTGTGTTGAAATCACGGGTTGCGAACCCGCACAGTTTAACTTTTGATTCCAAGGGCAGTGATAGCCGCCAAAAACTGGATTCAACGGTTCTATTTTCCCTCGTCTTTCTGCTTGCTACCGATGCAATACAAATACTTTTCACCACGCATAAAAATTTCGTCATCCAACAAAACCAGCGAAGCACTGAAACTGTCATCCAACCGGTTCGCTGAAAGCAGGCGTGGCATCTCGGGTTCACTGATAACCATCGTTGTCCCGTCACGATCGGTGATAAAAACTTTTCCATCAGCAGCAACCGGCGAAGCGTAAATATCTCTGAGGCCGGACAATCGAAATGGCCCTTTGTCTTCCTCGCCCGTATTAATATTCGCGATCGACAAAATGCCTTGGTAGTGGCGCAGAAAATACAAACCATCTCGGTAGAGCAGGGGAGTTGGCACGTAAGGCGTCCTCGTTCCGCGTTTCCAAATGACTTTATCGGTGCCTGTGATATCGCCAGTTGCTCCATCCAAATTGATCGCAAACATCGACTTGATCTCGTAGCTACTGCCCACGTAGACAACGCCTTTGAATGCGATCGGTGTGGCGACAATGTTGTTTGACAAACCGGTGCAGGACCAAATGACCTTTCCTGTTTTCAAATCGTATCCGCGGACAGCTCCGGTTCCCGCGATGATCACTTGAGGTTTTCCATCGTGCTCGTAGACAATCGGAGAAGACCAGGAGGTTACTTCTTTTCGCTCCTGTCTCCAAATTTGAGATCCGTCATTCTTATTCAACGCCACAACGAAAGATTGACCTTCGTGATCCCAGTTCACAATCACGGTGTCGCCGTGCAACCCAGGCGAAGCTCCTTCGCCGTGAGCGTGTTTGGTGTTCATCTTGCCGAGCGATTTTTTCCAGACAACGTTGCCACTGAAATCGAGACAATAGATTCCGTAGGTCCCAAACGAAACAATGATGTGTTTACCGTCCGTTACTGGCGATGCTGACGCCAACGAAGCAGAAACGTGCGCGCCTTCGTGTGGGATGGCAGAATGAAGTTCACGCTCCCATTTGATTTTGCCATCGGCTCGATTAAAAGCGATGGCAACAAATTTGAATTTTTGGCTGACCTTGAGGTTGTCATGAGAGCCCGGTGCGCCGTCGGCAATCGGCGGAAATTTTTCTCCAAATGGAATCGCTGTGGTAACCACAACCGTTTGCTCCCAAACAACCGGCGTTGAATGACCAAGCCCCGGGAGTTCGACCTTCCAACGAACGTTCTCCGTTTCACTCCATTGGATTGGCGGCGTAGCAGTTTCCGAAGCCCCTGTGCCCAGTGGCCCGCGCCATTGTCCCCAGTTATTTTCGATTTGGCAAATTCCAGTCGATGGCCAGAAAGCCACCAAGAAAGCCAACGCCAAAATAGTCGTAACGAGTGCGTAACAACGTCGGTTTAAATTCATCTGTCTCTCAAGTTTGGATAGCTGGCACACAGTTCGTCTATTCCTGCTCTTTCGGTCGTCGTTCGAGAACTCAAAAAAACAGGTCTAGGGTGAGGAATTCGGATACTTATTTTGAGCGAATTCTTTGACTTGTTGTACGGACGGCCACGCCTACAGGTTCTCCATCACCTTGAAATAGACACGCCAACGCGTATTCTTATCCCATGGCCAATCTCAATCGAGAAGAACTGATCCGACTCGTTCAGCACATCATGACAACCAGTGGGTGCATTGTGGACGTTGACGCGCTTTTGAGCAAACTTGAAAAAAACGTCCCGCACCCGAACGTTAGTGAATTGATTTTCAATCCGCCCAGCGGAAAAGCGATGACGGCGGAGCAAATTGTGGATGAGGCACTTGGGAATTAGAATAGGCCATTCAGATTGATTTCAAATTTGAAATTCACTCTCAACGCTACTTTCAAAATTCAGATTTTAAATACACCTATCGGACCCAAAACCATGAAGCGTAGAACTTTCTTCAAGGCAACCTCTGCAGTTGCGGCAGCCGGCCTAGTCGGATCATTGGCGAGACCTGTTATGGCAATCTCAAAAGATAGTAAATACAAAGACACGATCGGCTTGCAGCTTTGGACCGTCCGCAACCAAATGGCTGAAGACAAGAAAAAGACTTTGAAGGCAGTCGCCGACGCGGGTTACAAACAAGTCGAATTGGGCGACACAAACACGGCTGCTGAGATCGTTCCAATCGCCAAAGACTTCGGTATGAAAGTCACTTCGTCGTTTATCAATTGGCAAGCAATCTGTACTCCTGATGGCAAGGACGTTCCAAGCCTGGAAAAGATTATCGAAGAAGCTAGCGCGGCCGAAATCAAGCACCTCGTGTTTGGATACATCGCCAAAGGCCACCGCGAAACGCTTGATCACTATAAGAAACACGCGGAAGCCTCCAACAAGTTTGGCGAAATGTGCAACAAAGCCGGCATCAAACTTTGTTACCACAACCATTCGTTTGAATTCGAAAAACTCGATGGGGAAAAATCGGGTTGGGATATTTTTTCGGAGAACTTCGAAAACGACAAATGCAAATTTGAACTCGATGTTTTCTGGGCGAAGCTCGGAGGACTCAATCCCTTTGAAGCAATGATCAAGCTGGACGGACGGATCTCACAGCTTCACTTGAAGGACTTGGAAAAGGGAGCCGAAGTTTGTTACGACGAAGGCAAAGTTCCACACGAAGCGTTCAAGGAACTGGGCAACGGCTCGATCGACATGGCCGCCATCATGAATTTGGGCGAAAAAATCGGCGTTGAACAATGCCATGTTGAACAAGATCAATCTCCTGATCCGATCGCAAGCATCGGCGAAAGTATGAAGCACTTGGGTGCGCTGTAACTTCATCGTAGGCTGGACGCTCTGCGGCCAGCGCACCAAGCAAGTCTCCAACAGCCGGCTTGAGTCGGCACGTGCATCTCATGACAAACCCAACACTCCAGCCGGAATCAGAAAAACGGCTGGAGTTTTTTTGTCGAGTATGGGCAGCGTTTGGACTGTTGCTGTTTGCAGCAAGCTGGAAACTCTGGACACCCCAAACTGAATTTCCACAGATTCCATTCTTTGAATTTCTTATCCAAATCTCGGGAATCGTCGACTGGATTGCCCTCATTGGTGTCGTCATCAGTCTCGCTATTTGTGCGATTGGCAAATCGAATCTGATTTCGATCTCTCAAATCGCATTTGCAGTTTCTATTTCAATTCTCATTCTGCTGAACCAACATCGGTTACAACCGTGGGCCTACCAGTTCGTTGTGTTCGCCATGATTTTAGCAACCATGCGTGCGCGACCAGCTCTATTTTGGCTGCGACTCATTGTGATCAGCATCTACATCTACTCAGCGATCAGTAAGTTCGACTATCAGTTTGTACACACAACCGGTCGCAAGTTTTTGTGGTCGATGTCTGGCTTGATCGGGCAAGACTCAAGCAGTTGGTCAGACAGTTTGCAGAACTGGATAACACTAAGTTTCCCACTAGTGGAATTGCTGGTCGGTTTGGCGTTGGCATTTCAAAAAACACGAAAGCTGGGAATCGTTGCGGCTGTGATGACTCATGCGTTACTGCTGGCAACTCTCATTCGATTGGGACATTCGCCCGGCGTTTTGGCCTGGAATCTGTATTTTATCGCTCAGGCTGTTTTGCTTTTTGGTTGGCATCATGTCCCTCGAGTAAACGACATCCAACAAAATCCTAAACCAATAAAGTTCATTGGCGTTGCGACTGCTTTGTTTGTTCTGCTGTTCCCAATGACTCGGCCTTTGGGGATTTGCGACCACTGGATCGCTTGGGAAGTCTACGCGCCGCGGTGCAGCCGAGCCAGTTTTTTGTCGTTTGACGATTCCGAGCCATGGTCAAACCTGCTGAATTGGTCTGAGGCGACAACCGGCGTTCCAGTCTACCCCCAAGCAAGATTTCAATTGGCAGTATGCCTTGCCACGAAACGGCGTTACGAATTGGCAAATAGATATGCTATTGATGTCGCCGAGCCATCGAACTTCTGGACAGGCCAGCGAGAAAGCGTAACTATGACACGCGACGATCAGATCACAATGTTTACGGATCGCTATTGGTTGAACCTAGAACCACGAAGCATTTGGTTCACGAAATTCTTGGCTGACGAAAAACCTGTGCACGAGAAATCAGAATGAAATTCAAGGCATAGAACGCCCGAAAAAACAAAATCAAGCAACGTCTTCGAGCGGGGTTTGTGCAGGAACGACTTTTAACTGCGGCGCGACGACTGGCTTGGAATCGAAAATTATTTTGTTGTTCCGTCGGCATCGCACGAACGGTTGCTCGCCGACCATTTTTTGATTTGAATCAGACCAATCTTGCGCCTTGTCAGTCAGGTCGTTCATCAAACGCTCAACGCCTTCTCGGCAAGATTCCAATTTGTCTCGTTTTGCTTTTCGTGGAATGTGAACCTTGGGTCCAAAAATCATACGAATGCGAGACTTTGGTTTAGGGATCGCAAATTTATCCCAAGTGTTCAATCGGTAGGGATTGCTGATTCCAACACCGACTGGAACCACGGGCATGCCCAACAACGACGCCATATAAACTGGCCCCATCGCCATCTCGCGTCGAGGACCGCGTGGGCCATCGGGCGTCACGGCGATGCTTGAGAATTTCGAGTTCTTTTTGATTTGTCGAATTGCAGAAGAACCGCCACGTGAGGTACTACCTCGGACGATGTTCAGGCCCAGCGCTAAAGCCGTTTGGTTGACCCATTCGCCATCACGATGCTGAGAGCACAAAACTGTCAGCGGCGTGTGCCCCCAACGAGGCAAAACGACAATGATGTACTCGTGCCAAAACGAGAAAATAACATGCTCGTTGTATTCAGGACGCGCCGGATCAACCGATCGGTCGTAGTGGCAGATGCGAAAGTTCAATAGATCAAGCGCTCGCGGGAGAACCAGCGAGTTTAGTTGACCAGTGATCTTTTGTTGAAACGTAGCTTGTGACACGTCGCTTCAGCATCCTTGCAGGGGGCGTTTTCAAACGCCGGTTAATACACACGTAAGACCGTTCCGACCGGCCTAAAGACTTACTTGTTTCTGTTGCTTAGTTTGTTGTTATTAAACTCGCGTCTAATCGTCTAGCTACTACTCATCCCATGTCCCACTGAACACTTCTGTTGCCGGACCAGTTTTAAAAACGCGATTTGTGGTTTCATCCCATTCGAGACTTAACGAACCGCCTGACAAATGATTCAGTAACTTTCTCTCAGTTCGACCAGACAAAACTCCGGCAACACAAACGGCACTTGCGCCCGTTCCACATGCCATTGTTTCACCAGACCCCCGCTCCCATGTTCGTTGGCGGACCTCGGTTGGCGAAACGATCTCAATAAATTCAACATTCGTTCGAGCTGGGAATCGCGGATCGTTTTCGATCAACGGCCCAACTTTTAAAACCAATTCATCGGTCGCTTTGTCTACGAAAATCACGCAGTGGGGATTCCCCATCGACACGCAAGTCACGAGAAACTCGTGGCCGCCTGCTGAGTAAGGCACGTCGACAATTTGATTATTGAAATTGGGGTTTCCGATAAGTGTAGTTGGAATCTCGCTTGCTAGCAAAATCGGTTCACCCATATCGACTCGAACCTGGAGGACTTTACCGTTTTCGGCTTCAAGGTCCAATGCCAAGATTCCGGCTCCCGTCTCGATTTTCAAGTGATCTTTTCTACAAATCCCGTGGTCGTAGACGTATTTTGCGACGCATCGAATTCCGTTTCCGCACATTTCGGCTTCGCTGCCATCGGCGTTGAACATTCTCATCTGAGCATCGGCAACATCCGATGGACAAATCAAGATTAATCCATCTCCTCCGATCCCTTTGTGGCGGTCTGCGACGGCAATCGCCAGTTTCGCTGGATCGCTGGGCGTTTGATTTTTGAAACAGTCGACGTAAACGTAGTCGTTACCTGCACCGTGCATCTTGGTGAATTGCATATCGTTTTCTGCAAAGAGTTTTGTTTGGTTCTCGGTTCAGAGATATTTCTGAAATGTCGCCCGTCTATCAGCTGCCTTAAATCGAGTGGTGGCCTCAATCGAAGAAGGGCAGCTTGGCCTCTCCATCATACATTTCGAGTCAGAATTGAAAGAGGGTGGTTTGAGAGGAATAGAATCCGAATCGTTGGTGAAAATTAGAACATCCAACGGAGTGTTGCTTGTTAAAGATCCTGAACTGGTTTCCCGCCGCGGGATCTTTAAAAAGAACCATTACGAAGCACGAGAGAAGGAAAGATCGAGAGAAGGAAAGATCGAGCGCCAGCTTTTTAAACCTACGCCTCAGCGTTCCATTGGACTGGCTCGTCTTCCGCTATTGAGCCCTTCCTCGCGACAATTTTCTTTTCCACCTCTTTCTCTAACCTGACGCGAGTGAATTCCAACGCACGTTTTACTTCACAATACTCGTTCCATTGCCGGCGATATCGGGGCATCAGAAAGATCCCAAAAAGCAATGCGTAAACAGAAGAGTAAACAACAATAATAATGAGGGCGGGATTGTACCCGCTGAAGAGCCCCATACGATCTGCAATCGCCAAAATCACGGCAATGACCGTTGTGATTATGAAAAGCCGCCGAATTGAAAACTTGAACTTCATTTTTTTATCTTAGGCGATCATGACAGAAATTGGAATTTTCAGTTTCCGCGGCCCCAGCGAACTCAGAGAGCAGCTTGGAACAGAGCCCAATAAAAAAGCGAGCCCATAGAGGACTCGCTTTTTCGCTTTTTGCAATTTTGGATGTTCATTAGTGGACATTGAATTTCGACTTTTACATCAAAGCCAAAATTCTCCTCCAAATTTTACTCGTCGCCTGCCTTGAGCCATGGCGTCAAACAAGGCGTGTATTCACAAATTTCATTATCGTTGAAATACAGAGCGATTTCTCTCGCCGAAGCCTCTGGTCCGTCCGAAGCATGAACGAGATTCATTTGGCGACTGCTACTGTAATCGCCTCGAATGGTACCCGGAGCCGCCTTAAGTCCGTTCGTAGCACCCAACATATCGCGAACGACTCGGATGACTTCGAGGCCTTCAAGGACCATCGCAACTACCGGTGCGCCAGTAATAAACTCTTCCAAGCCCGGATAAAACGGCTTTTCAACGTGCTCAGCGTAGTGTTGCTTTGAGAGCTCAGGAGTTACCTGAATCAATTTCATCGCGATGACGTTGATCGCTTTTTCCTCAAAACGGGAAATTATGGTTCCGACTAGTCGGCGTTGTACACAGTCAGGTTTCAGGAGAACAAGTGATCTTTCCATCGCGGCGAATCAACCTCTGTTGAGTGGTGTTGGATAATGCCCGAATTTGGGCTAACGTCCGGATTCTAACAGAGTTTTCCCCCTTTCGAAAAGCGGCTATATTTGGGAAACTTTTGGGTTGGCTGGGACCTCTACCGACTGAATTGCAAGTTATCAAATCAGTGGTCGAATCCTCGGTCATTTAATCCTCGAAGTTTCTAAAATCTACTGCGACCAACGCAACCTTTTCGACGTTTGGATTCGGTTGTCCACGTCCCAAAATTTCGCCCTGCAGTTTCGCCCTAAAAGCTCGCTTAAACCAAGCGCCAACAAAGTACTCGACATGATTAGTGCCAACGACCAGTTTCCCCCAACAAGCAAACCATCCGAATCCGTTTCCGGCGTTACGGTTCGACTCGCCGGTGACTCGGGCGATGGAATGCAGTTGCTCGGGACGCAACTGACCAATACGTCTGCACTTTCAGGAAACGACGTTGCTACGTTCCCGGATTTCCCAGCCGAAATTCGAGCCCCGCGTGGCACTCGAGCGGGAGTAAGCGGTTTTCAGGTTCAATTTTCCGCCGAAGAAATTTTCACTCCCGGCGATGGACTAGACGCTCTGGTTTGCATGAACCCGGCTGCGTTGATCACCAATCTTGCTGACCTCAAAAAGTCCGGCATTCTGATCGTGAACTCCGATAGTTTTGAGGCCAAGGATCTGAAGCTTGCGAAATTAGAAAAAAGCCCGCTCGAAGACGGCACGATTGATAATTACCGAACGATCAAAGTCGCGATGACTTCGATGACCCGTGGTGCCGTTGCTCCAACTGGACTTTCGACCAAGTTTGCTGATCGTTGTAAAAACTTTTTCGCGATGGGTTTGGTATTTTGGCTTTACGGCCGCGATGTAGAACCAACGCTACGATTCATTGAAAACAAATTCGCGTCCAAGCCCGATGTCGCCGAGGCAAACCGTTTGGCTCTCAAGGCCGGCTGGAATTACGGCGAGACAACGGAAGATTTCGCGTCGACCTACCAAGTCCCTGCTGCGGTCCTTCCGCCAGGCAACTATCGAAACGTGATGGGCAATCAGGCACTTGCCTGGGGCTTGATCACTGCTGCCAAACTCAGCGGTAAAGAGTTGTTCCTCGGGTCTTATCCGATCACACCTGCCAGCGACATTTTGCATGAGCTGAGTAAGCACAAAAACTTTGGCGTGCGAACGTTCCAAGCCGAAGACGAAATCGCTGCCGTTTGTTCCGCCGTCGGAGCCGCGTTCGGCGGAAGCATGGCAGTCACGACCAGCAGCGGCCCCGGTATCGCACTCAAAGGCGAAGGCATGGGGCTCGGCTTGATCCTCGAACTGCCAATGATCATCATCGACGTCCAACGCGGCGGCCCGAGTACTGGCCTGCCGACGAAAACTGAGCAATCGGATTTGATGATGGCGATGTACGGTCGCAACGGAGAATCACCACTACCTATCATTGCCGCCCGCAGCCCTAACGATTGCTTTGACGTGGCCGTTGAGGCTTGGCGTGTCGCGACGCGGTTCATGACTCCGGTTGTGATTCTGTCTGATGGTTACATCGCCAATGGTGCAGAGCCGTGGAAGATCCCCGACCCGAACTCGCTTGAAAAAATCGAAGTTCAGCATCCAACTGAAAACAATAATCCGGATGGAACATTTTTGCCTTACAAGCGAAATGAAAACCTAGCGAGGCCTTGGGCATTGCCAGGCACTCCGGATCTCATGCACCGTGTCGGCGGTTTGGAAAAACAAGACGGTTCTGGAAACGTAAGTTACGATCCCGACAACCACCAGCACATGGTTGAAACACGTGCGAACAAAGTCAACATGGTCGCGGAGTTCGTTGACGAAATCGAAGTCGAAGGTTCCGACAAAGGCACCTTGGTCATCAGCTGGGGCGGAACGTATGGAGCTTGCCACACGGCCGTGAAAACTTGCAATGCGTCTGGCATGGATGTTGGACACGTTCACTGCCGCTGGATCCACCCGTTCCCACGGAACCTTGGCGAGGTCATCAAGCGCTACGATCGCGTTTTGGTTCCTGAACTCAACATGGGCCAATTAAAAGCTTTGCTAAAGCAACAATTTCTTGTCGATGCGGTTGGCCTGAACAAAATCAAAGGCAAACCATTTCATGTTAATGAAGTGGTTGAAGCAATCCAAAAACTCAATGCGACTCCAGTTGCGTAGTTCGCTGTGCTACGCAACTCCTAAACGTTCCATCGATTCAAACTAATAACTGACTGCCAAATAATGAGCACTGACCTACCTGTATTAAAGCCTGCCGATTTCGCTTCCGATCAAGACGTTCGTTGGTGTCCTGGCTGCGGCGATTATTCGATTTTGGCACAGATGAAAAAAGTGTTGCCCGAGATCGGTGCAACACAGGAAAACACTGTGTTCATTTCTGGGATCGGATGCTCCAGTCGATTTCCGTACTACATGAACACTTATGGAATGCACAGCATCCACGGTCGCGCCCCCGCGTTCGCGACAGGGCTCAAATCAACTCGCCCAGAACTTGACATTTGGGTCATCACGGGCGACGGCGACGCGTTGAGCATCGGTGGTAACCACTTCATGCATATCATCCGGCGTAATGTGGATGTGAACATTATCCTTTTCAACAACGCGATTTACGGTTTGACCAAAGGACAATACTCACCAACGTCGAAGGTTGGTTCGGTCACGAAAAGCACTCCGCGCGGTTCGATTGATCATCCGCTCAATCCACTCTCGGTTGCGATTGCAGCAGAAGCCTCGTTCGTCGCCCGCTCGATCGACACCAACATCAAACACTTGGTCGCAATGCTGAAAAGAGCTTCCCAACACAAAGGAACTTCCTTCCTTGAGGTGTACCAAAACTGCAACGTGTTCAACGATGGAACTTGGGATTACGCCAAGGACAAAAAAACCAAAGACGACACCACAGTGACATTGGAACACGGCAAACCACTCGTTTACTCGGGTGGAACCAAAGGGATTCGCTTGAACGGATTTGCACCGGAAGTCGTCGACATGGCCAACGTTGCTCATGACGACTTGCTATTCCACGACGAGAAAGCCGAAAATTCTCAACTGGCATTTTTGCTCAGTCGCATGCGACATCCTGAATTCCCCGAACCAATCGGTGTGTTTCGAGACGTTGATCGACCGACCTACGACGATTCGATCAACCAACAAGTCGTCGATGCGAAAAACGACAAAGGCGAAGGTGACTTGGGCAAGCTTTTCACCAGCGGCGACACTTGGACCGTTTAGTGCTCCAAATTCAAAATGAGGTTGGCCCGCGCCAGCAACAACAACTGTCAGCCTCTGCGATGCCTTATACGATGCAACTGATGTCACGTTTTAAAAATCGTTGGTTGGGCTTCATAGCAAATTGGCTCGCGGAGAGTGCGGGCGCGTATCGGGATGGCGATCATGCGTAAAACCGTCTTGATCGTCGGCGAATATGGATCAATCAATGGCGGTGAAAATTCGCTTTTGTCGATCCTCCCACAGCTGATCGAATTTGGTTGGCAGTTCCAAGCCGCAGTACCCGAAAACTCGCCACTGGCAGACAGATTCAAATCGCTTGGGTTCAGAATCCACGACCTTTCAATCACTGACCAAGTGGGCGTTCGGATGACTCAAGCCGAAATCCGCGCGAGATTGTCCGACATCATCACGCGCGTTCAACCGGCACTTGTTCACTGCAACAGCCTTTCCACCAGTCGGATATGCGGTCCGGTAACACATGAATTGAAAACGCCAAGCCTCGGATACCTTCGAGACATTTTGAAACTCAGCAAGAAGGCCATTCAAGACATCAACCAGATGGATCGCTTAATCGCCGTTTCAACCGCGACAAAAAACTGGCACGTCGAGCAGGGGCTGGAGTCAGAGAAAACAACTGTAATTTACAACGGCATCGACGCGGAACGATTTGCGCCGCCAAAAGAACTGGACGAACTTTCACGCGAAACAGAAACGTCGGTTAGAGTCCGACTCGGAATCGGCTCTGATTCCCCTGTTCTACTTTTCGTAGGCCAAATTGGAATCAGAAAAGGCGTCGATGTCTTACTAGATTCGTTTCTGAATTTGTGCGAGTCATGCAAAACGCAAAACAAACTTCCACCGCACTTGATTATTGTCGGCCAAAGACACTCATTGAAACAAGAAGCGATCGACTACGAAAAGCAGTTGCAACTTACAGCGAACCAATCAGAATTCTCGGATCAAATTCACTGGGTCGGTCGGCGCAACGACGTGCCTGACCTGATGCGAACAGCGACCGTCCTCGTTCATCCCGCCAGACAGGAACCGCTGGGGCGCGTATTGCTTGAAGCCGCCGCAAGCGGCCTGCCGATTGCAACGACATCTGTCGGTGGATCACCAGAAATTCTGGCGGACGAAAACATAAGCCAGTTGATGGTTCCTCCCAACGATCCCGCCGCACTATCCAACCTGTTGCATCGCTTGGTGTGCGAAAGGGGTGCCCATCAAAATCGACGTCAGATCGCAAGTAGATTGCGGCAGATAGCATTGAGTAAATTTTCGAACTCACTCTGCGCTGAGACCGTCCACTCGCATTATGTAAAATTGGTTGGCGACTAAATTTTGGATTGCTAACAATTGCAACGGTTGCCTCCCAGACACCAACGGTTGGCTGTGACCGACCTGCAGCACATTAATGTGCCGAGTGCACCTGTCAAAAAATACGACGTATGCCTTATAAAACACGGCTCAATGGTTGAAGTTTGGCTGCTTGACTGCGACAATGGGTTTATTGGGTGAGCAATTCGGGAACGGTTTAGGTCATGGCGACAATTTCAAAAACTGACTTGGTCAAATGCATTCAGAAAAGTGGCGTCATCGCCCCAGAGCAGCTGGAAACTTGGCTGAAAGTATTCGAAAGTGGATCCGATGCCGATTCGGCCACGAAACTCGCCACCAATCTCATCCGCGACCAACTGCTGACCAAATGGCAAGCCAAATACTTGATGACTGGTCGAACACGATTGGACATCGGAAGCTATCGGCTGCTTGAGAGAATCAGCCGCGACAGTTTAGGCGATCGTTTCTTGGCGTTGCACATGTCGCTTGCTCGCAAAGTTGTCATTCAAGTTTTGCCGGGTGAACTGACCAAGGACAAAACGCGGCGCACCGAGTTCATGCAGAAGGCGACTTTGGCAGCGAAGCTCGACCACCCCAACTTGATTCACGTCTACGACATCGACCGCGAAGGCGGCCGTTTCTTTCTTGTCACCGAACACGTTGAAGGCTCTACGCTCGAAGATACGCCCCGCACAAAACTCTCCAATGACGACGTAGCGCGAATTACTAATTGTGCTTTGAAAGGGATGACGTATGCCCACCAAAACGAAGTCGTGCATGGCCGCATCACTACGAAAGACTTGGTGATTACGAGCGACAACGAAGTCAAGATTCAAAACCTCGCGCTCTCACCCTTGCGACAGCAAATCGAAAGTAACGCGTCTGGCACAGCGGTTGAGGTAACGGCTCAATCTGACTTTGCAGCCATCGCGAAAATCAGCAACGCTCTGCTGTTGGAAGTATCGGTATCCAACAAAGCAGCTGTGGATGAATCACTTGTCGCATTGCTGAAAGGCTTGAATCCAAAAGACAATGAATCCATCCAAGCGTCCATTGCAGCCATCGACGTTTGGCGAACAGAGCACGGAAGCATTGTAGAATCGGAGATTGAATCCGAATTTACTGGGGGGTTCGACAACCCAATTGCCACGACAGCTGTTCGCCCAAAGAAAAAGAAAACTGAAAAGCCAGAATCCAAGGTTGAAAAAGAAGAAATCCCAACCGGCTATTTCGCTCGCACATGGAAACAAAATCCCGTCGCCGTCATTGCAACGGCCGCGGTTCTAAGTCTGATGCTGATTGGTGGTTCGGTCTACGGAGCAATGTCTTTGTTGGGCGGTACCAATGAAGTTGCCAACGCGGCGCCAAAATCGAAAACAGATCTGAATTCTGGCAACGTGAAAATCACAAAAACAACAACGAAGAAACCAGCGGTCAAACCAGACACAACGAAACGGACGATTGCTCCGCCTGACATGACCGGATTCAACGAACGAATCAACAACAATGGCAAGGTTAATACTGCAGCCAACACTGCGGGCAATGCGAAAGTTGACAGCCAAACTGACGGTGGCACGCCACCTCCCAATGCTAACCAACCTGCTAACCCGCCAGTGATGGAAAACCCTGTAGGAACGCCCCCTGCGAATGGGGATGTAACTCAACCTGGCCTGGCGGCCAAAAACGATTCCCCCGCAAATGACAATACGGACTCTCCGCCACCGGCAGCAGGAACGCCACCAACGATGCCGGCGATTACGCCTGCTCCCATCGAGGATCCGATCGCTGAAAAAATCAGAGGCATTGGCCCAGCGACAATCATTGCCCTCCACAAAAATGAGATCAAGACTTTCAAGCAAGTCGCCTCCATGAGCCCAGAACAAATTTCTGCTGCTCTAAAGAAAGTCGATTTCTACCCGATCAAGTCATTGGAGCATTACAAAGATTGGATTGTCCAAGCCAAGAAAATCATCGGCGACGAGACCCCTGTCAGCACAACTACCGCCCCTGATGTTGCAACCGCCCCCATGGCCGGAATGGAACAACAAACTGGCGATCCCAATTCTCCGTTTTCAAAATTTCCTCGTATCGTCGGATTACCTGCGCTCGATTCAACTCAGGAGAAAAAGCTTGGCCAACTCGTGAACAAGCCTCAGACTTATATCTTGGCTGGCGAGTTGTTATGCGAAGCGGGATATGCCAAAGGCAAGCTTTTGTTTGAATTGAACCGAACCAAAGAAGACGAAAACAAATGGTTGATCGGTTACAAACGTCGAGTCAAAGAGGACATCACCAACGTCGCGGCCTTGCGTACTGATGCCGAGGACTCCGTTTTCTTTCAATGGCTTCCTGAAGCCTCCGAAAACAAATATGCCAGCGCTTTGCGAAATTGTTTTCTTAAATTGAAACTCGGCAGTGAAGGCGAAATCAACACGGTCATTACGCTTCGCGAGCCAATCAAATTTTCCGACCTTAGACTGACCGAAGAGAACTTGCAAAATCGTGTGCTTTTGGAAATCCCTGATCTTCCAATGCCTGAAACGATCATTGTAGAAATGGCACCATTGCGTGTTTCTGGACTCGACCTCCGAGTCATCTCGAGCTTGATTGAGCAAAACAAACCAGCTGGAATTCAGTTGAAACAAAGTGACGCAAATGGATTTCTTTGGATTCAGGTCGCAGGAAATTTCCGACGAGACCTCCAACTGCAGTCCAATTTGATGATCAGAATTGAAGGACAATCGCAGCCAGTACCGAATCTAAAAACGCTTGGCGAAATCGCCGCCACGCTCAACCAGAAAGCCAACGCAACGTTTGCCCTTTATCAACAGAAGAAAGACATCGTCGCTCCCCAAGGGAAGAAGGGCGAGTATGACGATGCAAAACAAGAGCTTCTGAAAGCTGCCAATCAAGCAAGAGAAGACTCGGACAAGATGATCCAATATGCCGAGATTCTGAAAAAAGTCCTGAACCAACCCATCCATGTTTCGGTCTACTCCAAACTTGGAAAATTCCCGCGGGTTACGCTTGCCGTTTCAGATGCTGAGCTTTTTGAGGAAGAAGCAACCAAAAAAGGCAAGAAGAAGTAAAGGCTTCGGCTTGCTCTATTCGATGTCTTTGAACGATGGCACTTTTGAACGGGCACTTTTGGATCGAAAATCAATTAGACTTCTTCGAACCAAAATCATTTCACACCATTCTTTGTAAAGCATTCTGATGATTCGAGTTGGAATTGTCGGGGCGACAGGTTACACCGCCCTCGAACTTCTAAAAATTTTGCTTCGACACCCCCACGTCCAAATCACGCAATTGACGTCGCGAGATGAGTCGAAGCCTAAACTTGATTCTGTTCACACGTCGCTTCGCGAGCGGCTGGATATTAACTTTTCAATTCTTGATGTTGAAGAGTTTGCGAAACACGTTGATTGCGCATTTTGCTGTCTTCCTCACGCGGCATCTGCAGCCATCATTAAACAGCTGCTTGAAAAAGGAATTAAAGTCGTTGACTTTAGCGCGGACTATCGACTGAACAACGTCACTACGTTTGAAGAAACGTACAACGTCACGCATCCAGATCCAGAACGAGTTGGTTCTGTGCCGTATGGAATTCCAGAGTTGTTTCGTGACAAAATCAAAACTTCCCAATTGGTTGCCAACCCTGGGTGCTTTCCATCGTCAGCGCTTCTACCGTTAGCACCATTACTGCAGCAAGAGCTGGTCGAAACGACGCCGATTATCGTTGACTCTAAAACAGGAATCTCAGGTGCGGGCCGCAAAGCCAATTTGAAATTCCATTTCCCAGAGTGTAATGAATCGATCGGCGCCTACAGCATTGGCGTTCATCGGCACATGCCGGAGATTGATCAAATTGTCGCGAGGTTTTCTGGCCTCAACATTTCGACGGTGTTCACCCCACACTTGGTTCCAATGGATCGCGGCATTCTGTCAACGATCTACGTTAAAACCAAACAAGGCGTGACGTCAAAAACGGTTCAATCCCAGCTGGAGAAATTCTACGCTGCCGAACCATTCGTTCGCGTCACCGCCACTCCGCCGATCACGAAAGATGTCGCCAACACAAATTTTTGCGATATTAGTGTGCAGCAGTGCGGTGACATGACCGTGATCGTGAGTGCACTGGATAACTTATTAAAGGGTGCGTCTGGGGCCGCGGTGCAGAACTTCAACTTAATGTTTGGACTGCCAGAGACGACTGGCATTCTTTAGGTTTCCCCACGCTACAACTCTCACGGTTGACTCAAGAGTTGTGTAGATTCAAAATTTTCAATTTGCAAAATTTGATTTGAATTCAACTTGTAAACCAATTCCTCAACATTCCAATCGGCACAGAACTGTCATGCTTCCACTAGGCTTCAAATTCAGCGGCATCACGTGCGGCATCAAAGAATCATCGGCACCTGATCTCGCACTGATTTCGACGTCCAAACCAAGCGTCGCTGCGGGAGTATACACACAGAATGTTGTTCGCGCGGCCAGCATTGACTGGAACCGCAACCTCACTCCGAGCGATAAATTCCAAGCTGTTGTGATCAACTCGGGGAACGCCAACGCTTGTACTGGTCAACAAGGTATACAAGACAATGAACGGATGGCGAATTTGACTTCGCAAGCCATCGGAGCCTCCCCTGCCCAAGTCTTGGTCCTTTCCACTGGCGTCATTGGCCACTTGCTTCCGATGGATAAGATCGAGACTGGCATTCAAGCTTCCGCCAAGATTCTCGGGGCAAACCAAGACGATTTTGAAAAAGCTTCACAGGCGATTTTGACGACCGATAAATCGAACAAAACAACTTTTGGATCGTTGGAAATACGCGGATCGCAAATCAATATCGCTGGCATGGCGAAGGGAGCTGGAATGATCGGTCCCAACATGGCAACGATGCTGGCCATCATGATGACAGACGCAAAAATTAGCATGGCAAATGCACAAACCATTCTTGCTGATGCAGCCCGACAATCATTCAATCGAATCAGCGTCGAGGGGCATACCAGCACCAACGACGCACTTCTATTAATTTGCAGCGGCGAATCAAACATTGAAATTAGCTCTGCCGAAGACCTAAAACAATTCTCGCAAGTTCTAACGGATTCGTGCATCGACCTCGCGAAACGAATTCCCTCCGATGGTGAAGGATCGACTCATCTGGTCGCGATCGAAATCACGGGCGCAAAATCTGAATCCGAAGCAGACCAAGCTGCCAGAACAATCGCCATGAGTGCGCTTGTGAAAACGGCAATCACTGGCGCTGACCCCAACTGGGGCAGAATCGTCTCCGCGGCCGGCTACAGCGGTGTGGAGATGAAGATCGAAGAAACAGATCTTTCAATTAACGGGCACGTTGTTTTCAAAAACGGACAACCGATCGAGTTTGACGCTGCATTGATAAGCCAATCGATGTCGGACAATTTTGAAACGAAAATTCAACTTAAAATCGGTTCAGGTCCCTGTCATGCAACCCATTGGACCAGCGATCTAACCACCGAATACGTTCGATTCAATTCCCAATACACGACCTAACGCCTGAGCCAGCCAACCTAGGTTTCCCTACAAGCCACCCGAGGAACATCTACGCTCAGCAAACCCAAGCTGCAAGCGTTGAGAGAGAATCTGAAAATCCATGCCTTTTATCGCCCAAAACGCAAAGCTAAATTTCAAACGTAACGGGCATATTGACGATCATTTTTTTGCTTGCTTTGTATCCACTAGCGTTGATAAAAAGCGTGTTGCCGATCGTCGTTTGGCCGTAGCTACGATGAATATGGCCGAACAAATGGACTTTAGGTTCGACTGATTTTACAGCTCGTAGCAGGCCCGAATCGCCCTTGGGACCACCAAAGGGCGGACTGTCCAAAATCGTATAGGGGGGTTGGTGAGAAATCAGAATCTGGGTTTCGCTTGGTATTAAATCCAAGTCAGGCCGATTTTGAGAAAGAGGAAAAGGGATTCCCCAAATCGGAATCTCTTCAATGAAGTGCTGCGAATTTTCAAGCTGAACAACGCCCTCAGGCATTTCTGTATCCAACAACGATTCACCTGATGTGAGATCGACATCGTGATTGCCACGCACAAGAATCTTGTGTTCGAAATCGAGCTCGCTAAACCACACTAAAAAATCGGCGACGTGTTCTCGGTTGGCCCGATCGCAAACGTCGCCGGCGTGAAGTAGCACATCTCCCGACGGCAAGTCTAAATTTCGATGACAGCCGTGGGTGTCAGAAATGGCTACAAATTTCAACTTGATCTTTCGAGGTCTTTAAACAGTACAAATCTCAACGCCTTGCTTAAGCGACGCAATTTTGTCATCACGTTTGGGAATAAATTCTTGGCCAACGAATCCCTTGTAACCCGTTTCCAAAATCGCTTTGATGATCGCGGGGTAGTACAATTCCTGAGTCTCGTCGATTTCAGCTCGCCCTGGGACCCCCCCGGTGTGATAGTGGCTGATGAATTTGTGGTTGGATTTGATTGTCGCAATGACGTCGCCTTCCATGATTTGCATGTGGTAGATGTCGTAGAGCAATTTAAAATTGTCGCTTCCAACCAACTTACACAACTCCACCCCCCAATTCGTGTGATCGCACATGTAGTCCTTGTGATTGACTTTGCTATTAAGCAATTCCATTGTCAGCGTCATGCCAAGTTTTTCGCAAAGCGGCATCAAACGTTTGAGCCCTTCTGCACAATTCTTCATACCTTCTTCGTCATCCATCCCGTCTCGATTTCCGGAAAAACAAATAACGTTCTTGCAACCAACATTGTGGGCGTCAGTGATTTGTTTCGTGTAAGCTTCGACCAACAACTCGTGGTATTGTTTGCGATTCCAAGCCTTGGAAATGCCACCGACTTTTGTGCCTTCGCTGGTTTTCGCATTGGCAGCTGTGATGATCGCACACGTCATATCGTGCTTTTTCAAAGTTTCCATGTCCGATGGTTGGAGCAACTCAACCGATTGGAGGCCGAACTTTTTTCCTTGGGAACAAAGGTCTTCAAGTGAAATACCGTTGTAGCACCATTTGCAAACAGAGTGATTGACCGTGCTTCCCGTCTCTTGCTCCACTGTTTTGGTCGCACTATCGGAGGCATAAAGTCGTTCGCCTAAAGTGACAGCCAACGTTGCGCCTGCAGCGGCAGATGTTTTTTTCAAAAACCCACGTCGATTCGGTTTGCTATTCATAATTGCTTCATGGTCAAATTTGATGAAATAAACGATTTCTTGAACCTTAAGGTTAACTAATCAATCAATCCTTGCCAAATATCCGCAAGTTCGAGCTATAAATTCCGAATCAAAGAGTGTGACGACTTCTTTTTCACACGTGGTTTCACGAAATGAGTTTTATGGAAACAGAGACTTACCAATTCAAACAAACAGGTGACGGGGCTGTTTATCGTTTGCCGTCCCGCGACACCTCCAAATTCAAAACTGTTGGGCTTTTCCTGATTGCAGCCGGATTGTTTGGGTGCATGTTCATGTTGTCATGGATCTCGTTCCCGGTCGTGCAGGGGATTGGTATGCTTCTTCAAGGAAATCTAGTGGGACTGATGTTGATCCTCTTTGGATCATTTGGATTGTTTGGATTGCTTCAAACAAGCCGAATGCTCGCAGCGGGGATTGCAATTTTAAAAAATGATTTAAGCTGCGAAATCGAACTGAAAGGCAATCGACTTTTTTGCACCGAGCGATTTGCATGGGCAAGTTTCAAACGCAAGACGTTGATCAGTAACATCTCAAGACTCGAAATCGTAAGCCTGCCCACCAGCAAAGAAAACGGACAACCAGACTTCATGTCTGATTTTAAAACTGGATTCGAAAACCTTGCTTTGATTCACGCTATCGGTAAAGAACCAGAAGTAAAAGAAAATTCGTTGTCCGGAATTTTTGGAAAGAGCTCCAATTCGTTTCGATTTGCACTCGGGTACGAAGATTCATTCTTGAGACCGTTGGCTGAAGACCTCGCTCTTCGGCTTAACAAACTGTACGAACCGACTTACGATTCGAATGGCATCAAGGGCCCCGTTTCGAAACTCGTTACAACTTCGGTGGCATCAGAAACTCCTCCAACTCCACGCGAGCAGCCCACTCATTCGAAGATCGAAATAGTTCGAGAAGGAAAATCGGTTGCATACAGTGTTCCGCCAGCAGGCATCAAAGGGACTCACGGACTCTATTGGTTCAGCATTGTCTGGCTGACATTTACTGGCGTTGTTTCGATTGTATTTTTTTCCTTAGGAATATTCGGGGATGAGGGACTTTTGGAAAAAGGTGGGATCTGGGCCGTTCTGGGTTTGTTAGCGTTTATGATGATTTTTGTCGGTGTTGGTATTGGGATGTTCGTCGGTTCGCTAAACATGGCGAAGCGAACTGTAATGCTGGGTGTGAACAAGGGAATGTTGTTCATCGAGAGAAAATCAATTTTCAGAACCAACTGGATTGAGTTTGAGAGAAATAAAATCGCTGCGATTCAAATTGGCCCATCAGGAATGGCGGTCAATGATGTCCCAGTCCTTGAGCTACAGATCATCGACACTGACGGCAACAAGCAAGGGCTACTTTCGCAACTCGATGAAACCGAAATCAGCTGGCTGGCAAACGAACTGTCCGAGGGCCTAGGACTACCCAAAAGTTCTGGCGAAAACTTTCTCTTCGATAATGTTGCACTAGCCAAGTCTCAGACCGCCTGGCCACAGCCACCCGAAGGTATTCTTGAACTAGTCGAGCTGACTCCAAAATGCCGCGCGATCTCTGTTCCCCGCAGCGGCATCAGTTCTCAGATCAGGGGATTTATCGTTGGCTTTTTATTGATGCTACTCGGTGTTGGTGTTCTTGCGGGAGTTATTCACTGGGGCGGTGAAATAACAAATGGAATCGTTGCGGTTAGCATTCTCGGTTTGCTTGGGTTAGCAACCTGGATCTTTTATCTGTCGCAAGCTTTGATCAGTTACGATATCGTTGCTTTGTCTGATTCAAAAAATGACGCCATCGGTGTTTTGAAGAAAGGCCTTTTCGGGAAAACACAATACAATTTTCCGCGTGAATCCAATCCAAAAATTACGATCGAAAAAACGCTTTCTCAATCGAGCAACAGAGTCTTATTCTGCCTCAAACTTAAAAACAGTTCGACGAAAGTCAGTCTCATGTCCGGCAGGCCTTTGGTTGAATTGAGGTACGTCACTGCACACTTAAGAGATTGGGTTGCGGAAGGACAAATCGAATTACAACCTGAGCCAGAGTTTGCATCGACTCAGCATTGACCAGATAAGCATTGTAAAACTAGGAGATACCAATCAAACGAATCATTCAAGCCGCAGATTTTGCCGCCGAAAAACACCGCAACCAACGCCGCAAAGACATTTATCAGACGCCGTACATCAACCATCCTATCGAGGTCGCCAACCTCCTTGCCAGTGTCGGCGGCATTGAAGATGAAGCCATGATCATTGCGGCACTTTTACATGACACCATCGAAGACACCGATACTTCGGCAGATGAAATTGAAGAACGATTTGGCAAGGAAGTGCTTGGTCTTGTGCTTGAATTGACCGACGACAAATCCTTGGAGAAAGCGGATCGCAAACGTTTGCAGATCGAAAACGCACCGAAGAAATCCAGCGCTGCGAAACAAATAAAACTCGCCGACAAAATTTGCAACGTCAGCGGGATGTGCACGGATTCGCCAGCCGCCTGGTCCCGCGCAAGAAAAATTGAATACCTCGACTGGGCTGAAAAAGTTGTCAGCGGATGTTTTGGTGTCAACGAGAATCTGGACGAGCTTTTTCGATCACGGCTGGAACAGTCACGAGAAAATGTTGGTCCGGAATAGACGGAGGAATGACATCCCCCATGACGGCAGGGCTGAAACTGACTTTCGAATTCGTCTGTTTACCTATTTCCAAGATTAAACATTTCAATGCGTCTCGCGTCACCATAAATCATCAGTTGCCTTCCATCCAAACTTGGCTTGAGCCCGCGAAGACTACCGATCCTTAAATCAAACTCGGCCTCTGACTTTAGGGTTTTCGCGTCGAGACAAAACAACTTGGTCGACGCCAACGATGCCACAAGGAGGCGTTTATTGCTTGGTAAATAAACGCCAGAGACACCGTCACTAAACCTATGCTCCGCCAACATTAGTTCAAAACTATCCAGACTCCACACCGACAGCTCTCCGGCGCTGTGACCAAAGAAAACGCGCTTTTCATCGGGAGATATTTCCATGCAGCTTGCCGCGGAGAAATCCGAAAGTTTAATCACTGCAACGTTTTTGCCGGTTTCAACATTCCAAACCCGGGCGGTTCCATCCAACGCGAGAGTAACCAACCGTCTTCCCTGATCAATAAAACGGATGCTGGTCACCCAATTTTCATGGCCGGAAAACCGGCGAACCTGCTCACCTGTTTTTGCGTTCCAAAGGTCTACCGTTCCCTCCCTCGAAGCCTTGTCGTTTTGCAGTGGGGCTCCCGCGATCGTTTTGTCATCAGGTGAAAAGCGCAAACAACGAACTCCCCATCCAACAGGCGCTTCGAACACTTTCTCAAATGAGGGAAGTTTGCTCACCACGATTCGTTTGTCCGCTCCGACGGACGCGACGAATTCGCCAGAGTTACTTGTAGCAATCTCGAAAATTTCACGTTGGTGAATATTTTCAGCGACGAGCTGTTTACCTGACGGCAGACCCCGGACACAAATCTCTCCTGTGCTGTGAGCTGTGACCGCAATTTTTTTGGAGGGAATCGAGGTGCCGTCGGTTAGAGTCAACGACGCCTCAAATTTCCTCGCGGATTCTTCAATTTCCCCATACTTCATCAACGAAATTCGCCCGCTGGGTGAAGCAAAGAAAAACTGATTTGCGTTTTCCAGAAAACCTGCAAATCGAATCGGCGTTAGCTGTCGAGTTGTGACGAGTGACTTTGATTGCTTGTCATAGTGTGCAAGCCGTCCGTCACGCCAGGCGGAAACAAGTGCAGGAGACTCAAAATCTGTGAGAACCATTGGCCCTTTTTCAAAAGCTGAGATTTCCACTTCCGACTCCAGAACAGAACCGGCTTCGACGAAAAAGTTTCCAATTGAAGTTTGGGAAAACTGGCTTACCAATCCAGTTTCGTCACCCGTCAAAAGACTTCCGTTACTTTGAAACCGAAGTAAAGAAAACGAATCCTTATAAACTCGCGTCGATTTGAATGCTTGGATTTTGCCAAATTTGGCCAAATGAATCTCGCCGCCCACTCCAGCGATGGCGATCCAATTTCCATCTGCGGAGCAATCCAACAGCCTCACACGATTTGGGAGACGTACCGAGTCTATCTTTTTAGTCGCCTCAGGATTCAGCTGAATCACCGAGTTATTCCCTGCGGTGACGAACCAAGTTTTACTCAGCGCATGCTGTTTTATCCTGCGGACACCGCCACTACTTAGTGGAATCGGGTCAGACAACAATTGCGCTTCTAAATTAAACAACTGAACACCCCCGCCCGAGCCCAACATCAGCGAACTGCCGTCAGCAGAAAACTCAATCGCAGAGTAAATCCCTTGTGGCAGCGAAAAACTCACGATCTCCTTCGGAGGCGAAACCTGCAACACTTCCAATACAGATTGATTGGTTACAACGGCAATTAAGTTCCTTTGAGAATGAGCGGCGAGTTGCCCAATGGCCCCCTGGGATTCATCGCGAATTACAGAAAGCTGTAACTGTTGGGCGACCGAGTTCACGAAATGCGATTCAAAGCCGCGGTCTTCTGGATGGATGGTACCCAACAACTCATCCACCATTGGCCGGTTACCGTTTAGACTTTCCACCCAAGCAGATTCCAATATTTGCTTTTTCGCAACCTGACCGAGCCGCCTCGCCCTCTCGTTTGCGATCCCTTTTTCTTTCTCCAAAGCTCCCAAGGAACGTTTGAGTTCTTCTGCCTTTTCCCGCAACAGTCGTTGGGCCGAATTTGCCTCCGCAAGATTCTCTCTCGATTGAAGAAAGCCCCACCAAAGTGACCCCATCGCGAACGCCAACGCAAAAGCGATTGCCATCCCTGAAGCAAAAACGAAACGGTGTCGTTTTACCGTTTTGACAGCCGAATACCAGAAACTTGGAGGGCGTGCCTCAACGATTTCGCCATTGAGATAGTTGTCGATGTCTGCGCTAAAACGACTGACAGACTCGTAACGTTGGTCCGGTTCTTTGGCGATCGCTTTCATCGTGATCCAATCAAGATCACCACGAACGCTGGCTCTCCATTTTTTGGCTTGATCAGAATCGAGAACTTTGTTGCTCCAAAGCACGTGTTCTTTTTGCGAAGTAATGCGCGTGCTCGGTGTTGGTGGCTCGACATTTTGGAGTACATTTTTCAACTCCCAAATCCCTTCTTTCAAAAGCCTGTTCTTGCTCAATGGCGTTTCACCGGTAATTAATTTGTAGAGCAAAACGCCAAGAGAATAGATATCGCTGCGCGTGTCGATCCCCGTCTGTGACATCAACGCTTGCTCAGGACTCATGTACTCTAACGTTCCGATAATTTGACCGTACTCGGTGAACATCGTTTTTTCGGTCAACGGCATATGCAGGGCTTTTGCGATCCCAAAATCAATCACTTTCGCGATTGGAGTTCCAGATTCAACGGTAACGAGAACGTTTGCGGGTTTAATATCGCGATGGATAATTCCTTTCTGATGTGCGTGTTGCACCGCATGGCAAACTTGCTTGAACAGTTCCAGGCGTTGGTTCAGCTTCAGATCGTTCGTCAATGAAAATTCATCAATTGGAATACCGTGAACCAATTCCATTACGAAATAGGGTTGCCCAGCCGCGGTTGTACCTGCGTCGATCACATTGGCGATCGATGGATGCTTCATCATCGCGAGCGCTTGACGCTCGGCTTCGAAACGAGCCAGTACGACTTTGGAATCCATACCTGGTTTTATCCATTTGATCGCGACCTTCCGCCGGATCGGCTCGGATTGCTCGGCCATAAAAACGAGTCCATGGCCGCCTTCTCCAATTTTTTGGAGGATGCGATAAGGGCCAATTTTTTTAGGAACGGCAACAGAATCTTGAACTGGTTGTTCAATCGTTTCTTCTACAAACCGGTCATCTCGGTCGATCAACGGGATTTCCAATAAATCACTGGTCCCGGCATCCGCATCAAGCAAGTTTTCAACTTCTTTTCTGACGAAAACCGGCAGCAACTCGAGCTCTGCGGCTCGCTGCGACGGAGCTAGTTCCCGCAGCGCAAGAAAGTGTTTTTGAATCTCTTGATAAAGTTCAGGTGTCATTTTTGCTGGTCTGCCTGAAGTTAGAATTAGCCGTCACAACGCGAATCCGAAAGCTAGAAACGCCTCATCTTTGTTTTCTAGCGATCGCTTTGAGTTTCTTCGAACTCGGAAAATCTTCCAGACCGTGGGCGACGATCATTTTTGCCAAATCGGAAAGGCCTTGTTGGTTTGCTGAGTTGACCAATTCAATTCGCTGTTCAACGCTCAGTTGAGTTGGCGTTGATTTTCGCAGTTTGGTGTAAAGCTTCAGCGCGGCCTGCTGGCCTTTGGATTCGAACGTATCAAAGATCAACTGCACCGAATCAAATTTTGGCTGGGCGGCGGTTTTAGTAAACTCCAACGCCTTGACTTTGGCGAGCGAACTTCGAATTTGTTTTTTCGAGCCATTCAAATCGACGCAAACCAATTGTCGATCACCACGCATGTAGAGATTTGCCTTGATGAGGGTTGGAGGCGTCCAGCATCTTGCTTTTAAAATTTCGTAAGTAGAAGTGTGAACGAGTTTGTCTTTTTCCATATTCAACACTTCGAGATTGCCTTTCTTAGTCGAAATGAACAACCGTTCGCCAACTGCGAAAACATTACCATCGCCAAAACCACGCCACCGCCCAAGCGTCTCTCCATTCCCCGAATTGATTGCGGCCAAGTATTTATCCGTACATCCAAGGATAGTGTTTTGATTTTGCCGAAACCAATTCGTGTAAAAATATTGAATCCTTCGATTGAACCAAATTTCGTCAGCGGTCCATTTATTTTCGCTAGAGTCAAATTGTATCTCCAAACAGCGTGATCCTTTGCAGCCTTGACCAGACATGGCCAAACGGGACTGATCAAGTACGATCGGTGTCGGAACATTTGTCATTCCTTTTTCAGGAAGTTCATATTTCCAAAGCAAATTTCCATCTTCTTGGCTTATCCCTCGCACGTCGTTTTCATTGACGATGCAGATTTGATTGACGCCTTGAAATTTTGCGAATACCGGCGTGGCATAACTGTTAGTTTTACAACTTGATTTCCAATTGACTTCTCCAGTTTCAGTTTTCAAGCAATATAGCCCACCCGTTTTCCCGCCTGCCAAAACGTACAGGCGACTTGGGTCGTTGGGATCAAAAACTGGACTGGAAGAGAATCCAAATTGAACATGTTCTGCATTCAGTTCTTTTACTGCATCCAGTTCCCATTTAAGTTCGCCAGTTTTCTGGTCGAGACAAACCAAGCTTCCTGAGAAACTGAGTTGGATTAAAGAGTTTCCAACCAGAGCGGGGGACGCCTGTGGGGTGGCTTGTGCTCCACCGAAAGTTTCTTGTGATTCGTCCATCACGCCGCGAGAAACATGCTGCCAAACTTCCTCGCCAGTTTTTGCATCCAAACAGTAAACGGTTTGAGAAATGGACGCCTGGCCGGCTTCAGTTTTTTTACTGCTTCCCGTTGCAACGAAAACCCGTTCATCATCGCCGACAACTTGCGATCGTCCCTCCCCAATTTCTACCTCCCAAACAATGGAAGGCGTTAGCGTATCTGTGTCCAGCGAATTTTCTTGCGACCAATTGTGCATGTGGCCAAATTGCGATTGTCCAAACACAGGTGAGGCAAAACCGCAAACTAGGCAGGCGCAAGCCAGGAATTGGTTGATCGATAAAATTTTTGGCATTGGATTTCCATTCAGTAATTCGAGAGCGGTTTCGTTACCCGAGCTGCACCTTCAACCAAGCCTTAGCCATCACCCAATCTCCAGAAGCCGTTCGCTTAGATATCTGGAGAACTTCAGCGGCTTCTTTCTCGGTCAATCCTCCGAAAAATCGGAGTTCAACCAATTTGGCCTGTCGTGGCGAAAGTTCACTCAACTTTAAAAGGGCTTCATCGAGCTCAATCAAATCGAACTGCCCATCCGGCTGTCCGATTTTCTCTCCTTCCAGCAAAACCCGTTTCAACTGACCGCCCCGTTTTTGTCTTCCCGCAGCACGTGCCTGGTCCACCAAAATCCTTCGGATGACGACGGCACAGGCCCCAAAAAAATGTGAACGACTTTTCCAAGCCAAATTTTGATTGCCCACCATCCGGATATAGGCCTCGTGGACCAATTCTGTGGGGTCACATTGGCTCTGTTTCTCGCCACGCACCGCGTTAGCGGCGATCTTTCGCATTTGGGAATAAACAAGCGGTACCAACTCCGAGATTGCTTGATCTTTTCCACCGGCAATTCGATCAAGAATCTCAGTGATCTCGTTGGACAATCTCAATACCCTGATTAAAAAATACCGATGGAAAAACCGTAGCCAAAACGCCGCATACAAAATAGTTGGAAAACCATACAATGACGGTCAGTTATAAGTGATCGCGACGAAAGGGCTCTAAAAGCGCAACAATAATCAAAAATTTTTTTTGTGCAGGATTTCGTTGGCTCACACCCAAACACATTGGCCTGCATCTACCCACCATTTTAATACCTAGGACAGAAAAGTGATTAAACGGATATTAGTCGCCGGAGGCGCAGGATTTTTGGGCTCGCATTTATGCGAACGTCTGGTCGAAGACGGACACGATGTAATTTGTCTGGATAACTTTTTCACCAGCCAAAAATCCAACGTTACTCATCTACTTCACCTACCAAACTTTGAGCTGATCCGGCACGACATCATTGACCCGATCCTGTTGGAAGTCGACGAAATCTACAATCTGGCTTGCCCTGCCGCTCCAGGGCACTACCAATACAACCCGATCAAGACAATGAAGATCTCCGTTTTGGGATCGATCAATCTTTTGGGAATGGCAAAACGTTGTAACGCCAAAATTTTCCAAGCCTCAACAAGCGAAGTCTACGGCGACCCAGAAGTTCATCCACAGCCCGAGTCTTACCGTGGCTGCGTGAACCCAATCGGTCCACGTGCCTGTTATGACGAAGGCAAGCGTGCGGCTGAAACGTTATTCTTCGACTATCATCGAATGAACAAAACAAACATTCGCGTATGCCGAATCTTCAATACTTACGGGCCTCGAATGCATCCCTTTGACGGTCGCGTTGTAAGCAACTTTATTCGCCAAGCTCTCAGTGGCGAAGACATTACAATTTTTGGTGACGGCTCGCAAACTCGTTCATTCTGCTACCGAGACGATCTAGTGGAAGGCTTCATCCGGTTAATGGACGCACCCAACGATGTAGTGGGGCCAATTAACCTCGGAAACCCGGGCGAATTTACGATCAAAGAATTGGCCGAGTTGACTGTCGAATTGGTCGGCAACAACAATAAATTGATTTACGAGCCACTCCCGCCAGATGACCCAACTCGTCGCCAGCCAGACATTACGCTCGCTCGAAAGCATCTTGACTGGGAGCCAACGATTCCTTTGAAGGAAGGGCTTCAGAAAACCATTGATTGGTTTAAAACCATTAAACCCGAGGACTACCGTCCTCCAACACCCAATTATTGACTTGGCCCTAGCGGCACCTCGTCACCGAGAACCGTTGGTCGCTTATAAATTTAGAGAGATCAGATCGCCATGAGACTATTTGTATTTTGCATTTTTTGTGCAGCGTTCTGCTCCACCCTTTCGGCCGATGACTGGAGCCAATGGCGAGGTGCCAACCGAGACGGTGTTTGGAAAGAGAGCGGTATTGTCACTGAGTTTTCCAAGGACGATGTCAAACCAATTTGGCGTCAGCCCATTGGAACAGGCTATTCCAGCCCCACTGTCGCTGACGGCAAAGTCTATTTGATGGACTACGACGAATCGAAACAGGAAGAATCCGTTCGTTGCTTTGATTCGAAAACCGGCAAGGAAATTTGGCGATACGCTTACCGGTCGGTCTACACGATCGGTTATGCGGCCGGTCCTCGCGCAGCGGTAACTATCGACGATGGCGTCGCGTATTCGCTGGGTGCGATGGGGCATCTTCACTGCTTTGATGCACCAAGTGGACGGCTGATTTGGAACCGAAATCTAAACACGAGCTACAAGATCGCTGAGTCAAAACGCATGCCAATCTGGGGCATCGCTGCCAGTCCTTTGATCTACAAAGACACTTTGATTTTGCAAATCGGTGCAAAAGACGCCACGGTTGTCGCTTTAAAAAAATTGACGGGCGAAGAAGTTTGGAAAGCACTCGATGACCGCGGACAGTATTCCTCGCCTGTGCTGGTCAAACAAAATGAAAACGATGTGGTGGTTTGCTGGACTGGCGACGGCGTGGCAGGACTCAATCCTTCCACTGGCAAAGTCTATTGGCACGAGCCGTTTGTTCCAACTCGGATGCCAATTGGAGTTGCGACACCCGTCATCAACGGCAACCGGATTTTTCTGACTTCGTTTTACGACGGTGCAATGATGCTGGAAATGTCCGACATGGAGATGGGCATCGAAAAACTCTGGCATGAAATTGGCGAAAACGAACGCGTAACCAAAGCCATTCACTCCATCATTGGCACACCCATTTGGATCGGCGAGCATATTTATGGAGTCGACAGTCACGGCGAATTGCGGTGTATTAACGCAAGCGATGGCCAACGAGTTTGGGAAGATCTTTCAGCGGTCAACAAACAGCGTTGGGGGACGATTCACTTTGTTCCAAACGGCAACGACATTTGGATGTTGAACGAGCAAGGCGAATTGATGGTTGGCAAACTATCTCCAACAGGATTGAAGATAACCAGTCGCGCAAAGGTCTTGGACGCGAACCAGATGCGGTCTCGAAATCGCAGAGGCGGCGGCGTTTGTTGGTCCCACCCAGCGTTCGCCGACAAGTGTTTTTACGCACGTAATGACACAGAGATCATTTGCATTAGCTTGGCCAAAGAATAAACAAATTTCATACCGCGAGTGCACCATCGAACCACCGCGTTCGCAGCTGTTAACCGAAAACATATTTGAGACCCAATTTTGTCCACCGATCAAATCTACGACTGTATCGTTCTAGGATTTGGCGGCGTTGGAAGCGCCGCCCTTCGTGAAGCCGCCAAACAAGGCTGGAGTGTTCTTGGAATCGACCGGCATGGTCCCGCACACGACCAAGGCAGCTCGCATGGGCAAACTCGAATCATTCGCAGGGCGTATTTTGAACATCCAAGCTACGTTCCACTCGCCAATAAAGCCTTTGAAATGTGGGACGAGCTCACGTTACGACACCGAACGTCACCTACAGTCAAAGAGCTGATTCGAAAAACAGGTTTGCTTCAAATTGGACACCCCGATAGCGAGATCATTACCGGCGTCTCCAAGAGTGCAGAAAAACATGGGTTGAAACTAGAACGTTTTACCGCCAAAGAAATTCAAGCACGGCTGCCAATCTTCAAAATCGATCCAGAGCACATTGGCTTGTTCGAACCTGACGCTGGCTACCTTAAAGTCGAATTGTGTGTTGCGGCGATGGTAAGCCAAGCGGTCAAGCACGGCGCTGAACTCTCTTCGAACACGAGTGTCCTTGGCTGGAAAGTAGACGATTCTGGAAACGTTGTCGTCACAACGGACCGTGGCGAATTTTCTGGCAAACGTCTGATTATTGCAGCAGGAGCGTGGAGTGCAGAAGTCCTCAAGGGTTTGGATCTTGGGCTTCAAGTCGTGCAAAAACAACAACAATGGTTTCAGCTTGATCGTGTCGATCACAAAATCGAATCGGAATTCCCTTGCTTCCTTTTGGAGCAAACGGACGGTGATTGTTTTTACGGACTCCCTGAGATTGATTATTTAGGTTTTAAAGTCTGCGAACACACCGGAGGCATTCCGATTTCTTGTCCTGCTGACATAAGTCGCGAATTAAATAAAACCGCCCTCGCGCGGACGCGAACCTTCATGAGAACCTATATGGAATTTGGAAAAAGCCGTTTGGTTCACCACAGCAATTGCATGTACACAATGTCGCCCGATGGGCATTTTTTCGTGGACCATTTTCCCGGCCACAGCAATGTCGTATTCGCGGCAGGGCTCTCTGGGCACGGCTTCAAGTTCACGCCGGTACTGGGAAAGCACTTGGTCGACTTGCTCAATGGCGAATGTGAGCCAGAGATGGAGTTTTTGAAAATCGGCGATCGGTGCCCAGCTCAAAACTAATTCCATTGATCAATGGCAACTGAGATTGCCGATCGTTCCTCTTGCCCGATTTCTGGCGACATCTCGATTCTGCAATAGTGAGTTCGTTTTGGATCGTCTTGTTTCAAATCGACAAATTTTCGACTTAAGCAGTTCCCACAAAAGCAACAATCTCCCCTTTGGGATGAGCGTAAGTCTACAAAGCTCAAGTTACCAACGCTTGGAAACTGTTTTCTCGAATTGCGAAGAATTGCGATCGATGGGACAATTTCGGCACTTAATCAACACGAACTTAGTTTTGAGGAAACCGTGGCGAAGGATCGTAAAGTAGATGTAGTTGTCATTGGATCAGGTCCTGGTGGTGAAGGCGCCGCGATGCAACTGGCGAAAGCCGGCAAGCAAGTGCTGCTGGTCGAACGCTATGAAAGAATCGGTGGCGGCTGCACTCACTGGGGGACCATCCCAAGTAAGGCGCTGAAGTTCGCGATCTATCAATTGACCGAAGCCCTCAACAACCCGCTGCTTCAAGCGTGTGGCGTTAAAGTAAAACCAAGTGTCGCCGAACTGACAAAATCAGCTCAGGCCGTAATTTCCAGTCAAGAGTCCATGCGGCGAACCTTCTACAGCCGCAACGATGTCGACGTCCTGTTTGGGCATGCCCGTTTCGAGGATGCCAACACGATCTCGGTCAATAACAAAGAGAAAATCACGGCTGACCATGTCGTGATCGCCGTTGGATCCCGCCCCTACCGACCCGACGGCATCGATTTTGATCATGCAAGGATTTTCGATAGCGACACAATTCTGGGACTCGAGCACAAACCTCACTCGATGACAGTGCTGGGTGCTGGAGTCATTGGATGCGAGTATGCGTCAATGTTTCGCAACCTGTCCGTGAAAATCAATCTAGTTAACGGACGTGGCGAACTACTCGATTTCCTGGACGACGAAATCAGTGATGCACTTGGCTACCATATGCGAGAACGAGGCGTCGCAATTCGGCACAACGAAAGCTACGACAAAGTTGTTCCCATGGATGACGGTGTCGTCACGCACTTGAAAAGTGGCAAACAGCTAAAAACTGACGTTCTGCTATGGGCGACTGGACGAACAGGGAACACGCAGGACCTAGGTTTGGACACAATCGGACTTACACCTGATGGACGTGGATATTTGAACGTCAACGATTGTTTCCAAACTGAAGTCGAGAATGTTTTCGCAGTAGGCGACGTCATCGGATTCCCGTCTTTGGCAAGTGCGGCTTACACACAAGGTCGCGCGGCCGGCATGCGGATCTTGGGAACCCACGAAGCACAGTGCGAACTTGCAAAAGAGATTCCGTCGGGCATCTACACCAGTCCAGAAATCAGCTGCATCGGCAAGACGGAAAAGGAGCTCACCGAATTAAAGGTTCCTTATGAAATCGGAGTCGCCCATTTCAAGAGCTTGGCCAGAGCTCAAATCATCGGACAAAACGTTGGCATGCTAAAGATTCTCTTTCACCGAGAGACCTTAGAAATCCTCGGGATTCATTGCTTTGGTTCCAATGCTTCAGAGATCATTCATATCGGTCAAGCGATCATGAGTCAGCAAGGCGAAGCAAACACAATTCGTTACTTCACTCAGACAACCTTCAATTACCCAACAATGGCAGAAGCGTACCGGGTTGCGGCACTGAACGGAATGAACAGGCTGTTTTAGATTTATTTCTGCTCATTCATGACGCCAAGCCTCAACTCTGCCTAAACGGTCACAACTGAATACGAGCGACAAACTCGGTCCAGATTGTGGCAAAGTTTTAGGAAGGCTTACGGTCTGAACGAATCCAAAATCCGAAACTATCCAAGTTACCATTTTTTGGAAAATTGGAATTCGAATGGAACTTTCATTCTGGTCTGACGTCATCAACAGGTTGTGCATTACAGCACACTGTAAAGCGCCACTGGTTCGAGGTTCCGGTCATAACGAATCTACCTATTTTTCCGGGATATTTTGCATTTGTTGGCCGTACAAATATTTGCAGAATTGATGATTGCAACTAGACTAATTCCTTGGTCTATAGAGGATTGAGTTTCCTCGACGATCAAATTCTGAAGTTTTTATCTTCTTAATTTATATCCAACAGCTTCCAATCGACTCATTAATAAAGGTGCAAGATGGCCCCTCCAATTGTTGACGCCAACAACACAACTGTTTTTATCAACAGTCCTATTTCGGCGGCGAACCTTTTTTCGGCGTTTGATTTGGACGACGCAATCGTTTCATACACGTTTCACGATTTTCACTTCAAACCTGATTCCGGCAGTTTCATGTTGGATGGCCTCGCCTTTGACAATGGTGCACCATTGACGATCGCGGCTGAAGATCTGGATCGCTTGCTTTACATCGGTGGAGCTCGAATCGGCTGGGAGCGATTCAGCGTTACAGCTCGCGATGAAGTCGGGAATTTCAGTGCCCCGGCTGTTGGACAAGTTTTCTCTGTCCGTTCGAACACAACCCAACCGCATGTCGTGCGTCCGAACTTCACCGTTCTGGCAAACGAAGTCGTTCCAGCTCGTAGTTTCATCTCAGGCTACGATCCCGACGGATACCCACTGACTCATTTCCGCATCAGCGAGCAGAGCAAGGTCCGTTGGTTAAGTTCAACGAATGACGTTGTGACTGTTGTCGTGCACGAACACAATTTCAAATCTGGCGACTCAGTCACAATCACTGGTGCTGACCAAGACGCATTCAACACGACGGCTGCAGTTGCTGTTGTCAATGAGCACATCTTCAAGTTCAGAGTCCCTGGATTGGGTACTCAACAAGCGACCGGAACTGTTTTGGCTGCTGCTGAAGATTACGGCTACTTCGAGTTGGACGGTGTCCGCAAGGATCACACCCGGCCCTTCATCGTTACCGCTGACCAGATGGATCGCCTTGTTTACCGGTCAACTGGCCCCAACGAACGAGAAACAGTTTACGTTCAGGGTTACGATGGAGCTGACTGGAGTTTTGAGAAACGTGGTCTCGCGGTTACGAGCATCAACGCGAACCGGCCAGTTGTTCAATTTGGAAACGTCAGAACTCCATCTGAACAATTGCTGGCACTGAAAGACACCTTTGTTGTTACCGACGCCGATCAAAGCACTATCAAAGATTACTATTTCCTCAACACTAGCCCGCACGCGGTTAATGGCGACCTGATCTTTCAAGGCGAGGTCATGCCACGAGTCGAGTGGTTTAAGGTTGCAGCGAGTGAAATGGATCAGTTGTTCTTCACAACTGACCGAGTCGGTTTCGAGCAGCAAATTCGGGTTTTCGTCAACGACGGCAAACACAACTCCGCACCTGGCACGCTGTTGATTAACAGCGATCGTCCAATTGTCCGCCCTGAAATTGACTCAACGGGCGGTGTCGTTCTAGCTGAGCAACTTGAGCCAATCGTCATGGGACGAATGTTCACGAAGGTTGACCGAGGCCAAGACCACGAGTTGTATGAGGTCTACGATCCCGATGTTGCCGCAGACAGCGGCCACCTAAGAAACATCGATGTTGATATGCAAGCCGGTGTCATTCACCAAGTAACCGCAGACACATTCGAAGACCGTCTCAATTTCTATACCGGTGACTTTGCGGTCAGAAACCTCGAATACCTTTACGCCCGTGCTGCCAATGATGGTATCTGGAGCGACTGGGAGAAAATCGAAGTACGAACTGAGCCTGAGTATCGTAGCGTCTTGACTGGCGGAACGACTTGGACAACAACCATGCCGCTTACCTCGGATGGCAAGACGGAGATTACTTATAGCTACATGCAATCGTTCCCGGACTACGAGACCGGCGATGCAGAAGACGGCAATCCAGCAGAAGGTAAGCACTTCGGTCGATTCACTATTGAGATGAGAGAAAATGTCCGCGAGTATTTCGACAGCATGGAGAAATTCGCAAACGTTACTTTCAGAGACGTTCAAGACTCGCTTCCAAACCAATTTGGTGGCCGCGGTGGCGTTCTTCGAATGGGTATCTACGGTGATGATTCTGATGATGCAGCCGGTGCTTTTGCTTGGCTTCCACCATCATCATTCGCTGACGGAGCCGCTCGCCCTGAAGCCGGTGACATGTGGTTCAACCGCCTAGGTGGTGTTTCCGGCCCCAACGGTCCACTTCACCAAGGAACGTGGGGCGGAAAAGTTTTTCTCCACGAATTAGGACACGCTCTTGGATTAAAGCACCCTTTCGCTGGCAGCCCACAGCTACCTGACTCGACGGACAATCATAGCTTCACCGTTATGAGCTACACTCCTACCCTTATTGAGCCTCACACCTACCAAGTGTATGATGTCAACGAATTGCAGGACTTGTATGGCAAGAACTACGATTACAACTCTGGCGACACCACTTACTCGCTCGCGGAGACGTGGGACAACAATGGTGCGGTTCGCTCGGTTGTTTGGGATGGTGGCGGTAACGACACTCTTTCTGCAATCGGTTCATCTCGAAACGCAGTCGTTGACCTCCGTGAAGGCCAGCACAGCACCATCGGATTTGCTCCTGAAAACATCACGATTGCGTTTGATGCCAAAATTGAAAATGGTACCGGAAGCCGACTCAACGACCAGTTGTTCGGCAACGCGATGGACAACACTCTTCAAGGTCTAGACGGAAACGATTTGTTAATCGGTCATTCTGGCAACGACCTTCTGATGGGTGGAGCCGGTGACGATCGCTATGTATGGGGTGTTGCTGATGACAACGACATCATCAATGAAGAGGGACTAGCGGGTCGCGACACGATCGCATTCACCGATTTCCCAGGTGTGGATGCTCTAGAGGACGATTTCCGATTCCGCATGAGCGGCGAAGATCTAATCATCGACCTTCGATTTGACGGCGGAGAACTAGAAAATTCTCTGACCATCACCAACCAGAGTCGCAATTCATACCGAATTGAAACTTTGGAGCTCAACGGCATTCGAATTGACTTGCCAAACTTGACAAGCCAGCTGACTGCCGGCGTTGACACGTTCCAGCTCCTTGCTGGAGCCAGCGATTTTGGACAACTAGTGACGCCAGTCTAAGACTTGGCACACCGTGCAAAAAACAAAAAGGCCTTCCGATATTCGGAAGGCCTTTTTTTGTTTCTCAGTCGCTGGTTGCACCGCTACTTTTTCGCTGGAACCATTGTTCCCTGAACAGCGCTTGCACCAGAGCTTGGAACGTACCAGTCGGCGTCTTGAGGCGATACAGGCGGCGTGCTGTCCATCGTTCCAACCGTCGGCTGTGCAACCTCAGGTTCTTGCAACGACCATTTGTAGCTGCAACTTGGACATTCGTAAGTGTGCTTTTTCAAAACATTGATCGTTCGCGTTTTGCGAGACTGTCCCGGCGGGCAGCATTTCTGCCAAGGGAGCCTGACTGGCGGAATGCAGACGACTTTTTGCTCGACCTTAAAGCAACTCTTTTTCGCTTTGCCGTTGTCCAGCTCCAGCTTACAAATATCGCCTTCGCATGAGGGGCATTGAACGCAGCCGCAATCTGACTGGCATGTTCCACAGGACCGACGCGAACCAACTCGGCCCACGACGCGTTTGGCTGTACCACCGACTGCACGGACGGCCCCTACTGCGGCACTGGCAATTCTTGGTGCCGGTGCACGACAGCCCTTAGTGCAGCTTGCCTCGCCGCATCCACATTCAGTTTGACAGCTGCTGCAATCAGACTGCCCACATTTGCACTCAATCAAGACTTGGGCGGTTGCCGTTTTGGTAAACGACTTGCTCCCCATCAAGCATCCGATTGCCATCAAAAATGCGGCAGTTAATTTGATTCCGTTCTTTATCATCTTATATATTCCTGTTAATCAGGTTTAACTCTTTGTGAACTTGCTGGCTGTTACGGAACTATTGAATTCAGGATTTGCGATGTCGACGACCTTGATCCGAATTCGCAAAACACAGGCCTAAAAATCAACCATCATTCGCAAGCCGAAAATTTCGTAGTCGCCGAATCCTCCAACGCCTGGGGCATTCTCATTCTCTCCAATGATGTAATTGAACTGCATTCGAGCATAAGGATTCCAGTACCAGTTCAAACCGAAGGTGTATGAATCAGCTTCTCCACCGCGGATATCGAAATCGTTGAGATCAGCGTGAGAATAGCGTCCGGAGACTTCCCAAGCACCCCAACCAGATTGAGTGTTGCACTCGCAATCACGTACCAAGAAAAAGTTCTCGATTGGCTTGATCCGTCCAAGCGTTCCAGTTTTCCGCTCCCAAGTGCGATGCTCACCAGTCAAGAAATATGAAACTTGTGCATAGTAGCCATCAAAAGCAACGTCTTCGCCAACCGCGTCTCGGCGGTCAACATTGTTTCGCATGTACTCTCCAGTGAAATTGAACTGGCCTACGTTGAAAGCCGTTTCCAAACCGATTAGATAGTTCGAATCCGCGCCAGCAATCCGTCCAGTGTCCAACCACCGCCCACTGCTTCGCGCCTCAGGGCGAGTCCGGTAGCGAGCTTGATTGTTTGTACTTCCAGGTCGTCCATCAGGAACACCTGCCGAACCAGAGACTGCAAAGTGAGCCCAGCCACGACCACCTGAGGACTCGTCATACCAAGCCGTTTTTGCAACACGACCAGCAAACTCCAGTTGGTAGTGATCGCCGACGTAGCCTGATGCCGTTTGAGTCAGCTGTTGATTCCAAACACCGTAACGAATGTTCCAACTCTTATCTTCTGTCAGGATGTTACTCGAAATACCCAGTCGACGAGAATCTTGGTTGAATGCTTCGACAATGAATGGACGCTCAATGAAAACGTTGTGGCGGCTACTATTCAGGTGATCCAATCCGTACGGTCGCTTGTGGTTACCGATGATCACTGTATGAAGGTAGGGCACGTCCTTGAACCCGATGTATGCATCGCGGTAAGAAGGATCCTCTCCACCGGCAAACTCGCCTTCGTACTTGTAGAACATGTTGTCGTTGAGATCGCCTTTGATACCGATTCGCAATCGGCGAAAGTTAAATCGATCCTGTGGGTTTCCACCTTCGAGCGGAAAGATCGTGTTGTCAACTTTTGGAAAGGACCAATAGTCAAGATGGATACGCCCAAAGAATTGCATCTTGGGTGACTTGTGACCGTGGAACAAAATCTGCCCAGGTAAATCTTCTAACTTGTCAAGTGATTTGCCTTGGCTCTCGACCCCCTTTTCAAGCTTGGCCAACCGTTCGGCCATTTCCTTGTCCGTTTTGGTGTCACTCTTGGCCGACTTGGGTTGAGTGTCGATTTTTTTCTCGACATCGTTCTCAAGTTCGCGAAGCCTCAGCTCCATTTTTTTGATTTGTTCTTGCAGTGCAGCGGTCGGATCTTTTTCATCGTCTTGCGACTTGTAAGAAACAGGCGAGTAGGCACTGGAACGCTGTTGGAATGTTTGACCTTGCACGCCAGAACAAAGTACTCCAGTCACCACCAAAACCGAAAGGGCGAGCTTCGCTAGCATGACAAATTCATCCGTTATAAAAGGTTTCGATCTCGTTAACGGAAAAATCGGACTGACGCTCGCCAAATCGTGAGAAAGATTCGACCGGATCAATCATTTTAAGAATCCGAAGAATCAAAAGCAGAACAATCGTTTTACTTTAACGGTGACTTGTTGTTTGAGTTTGCGCAAACGTTAAACCTTCACGCGGGGTATCGGAAACGTCGACAATTCCAGAACAACAACCAGAGTTCGCAACTCCGATGAATCTTGCGTAGTACCCCCACAGGTCCTCGACGTTCAAAGTAAAGTTCAACTTGTTTTAGCCTGTAGTTTTTCGGCGACCCTTTGAGCAATCCGTTCGATGAGCAGTTCGTTTTGGGGGTCCAGCCTCGCCCGGCTCGACGGCTGCTCAGTCTCGACAGCGCTAGAGTGTTGCGGAAACGCTCGCCTCTCGAGCATCGATCGCCTCCAGGTTTCTTTAAACGAAACGAAGTCCGTAATATTGCCCTCGGCGTCAGTCGACTCATCTCGAGGGTCTGAGAATCCCCAATCTTTTCGCATCGCCAATAGCTCACGGCCTTTTTCAAGCGACAAATATTCGACGCCCCCCAGCTGTTTTGCGAGAATCAGAATTCGGCAGTAAGCATCGAGGATCTCTGTCAGCCAATATGCTTTTTCAATTTCCGTCTCGTAGCTGACGGTGCCATGATTCGCCAACACGATGATGTTTGTCTTTTTCACAAAGGGAGATATCGTCTCGGCAAAATTTTGATTGCCCGGCGTCTCGTAAGGAGCGATCGGGACTTCCCCGAGAAAGATATCTGGTTCTGGCAAAACGCAAGTTGGAATTGGTTCCCGCGCCACAGCAAATGCGGTCGCGTGCGGAGGGTGGCAGTGAACCACGCTTTTTACATCTGGGCGTTTTTTGTAGATTTCGATATGAAGCAGAACTTCGCTGGTGCGTTTTCGTTTTCCAGCCAGTTGATTACCACTCATATCTACCGTGCAAATATCCTCTGGCTCCATGAATCCTTTGCAGTGCAGGGTGGGCGTACAGAGCACCGTCTCTTCATCGACTCGGATCGAGATATTCCCCTCATTGGCCGCAGCGAACCCTTTTGCGTAAACGCGCTTGCCGATGTCGCAGATGTCTTGCTTGAGTTTTTCGATATCGGACATTGATGCTTTCTCAAACTGAAACTTGAACTGAACTTAGGTTTCAAATTGGAACCTAGGCTATGAAATCTGGAGCAATGGCTGATTGAAAACTCGACTGGCGAAGGCAAATCAACCTGAACACGGATTTACCCTTTTGCCTGATTCACTCGGCGATGCCCACACGCCGATCGGAAACTGAAACCTTGCCTCTCGCAATTGCGTTGATAACGCTGGGATACAACTCGCATTCTTTCTCAAACACGCGTGCTGCTAATACCGCTGCGGTATCCCGTTCGAAAACTTCGACCGTTTGCTGAGCAATGATCGGGCCGTGATCGTAATGATCATCCACGAAATGCACAGTGCAACCACTGACCCTACATCCATAGTCCACCACTGCCTGATGCACTCGCGAACCATAATTCCCTTTGCCACAGAATGATGGAATCAAACTTGGGTGAATGTTGATCACTCGATTGCAAAAATCATTCGGAATTTTGACACGACGCAAGAATCCCCCCATCACGACGAGATCGACTTTGGCTGCCCGACATTTATCAAATACAGATTCACTAAACGAAACGCAATCATCGAATTCTTTGTGATTGACGATCGCGGTTTCGATTGCTGCTTCAGAAGCGAAATCCAACCCGCCAGCGTTTGGTTTATTGGACACCACAAGTGCAATCTCGACATCGAGTTCACCGCGGTTACGATACTCAATCAAGTTCTTGAGCGTTGTACCGCCACCGGAAATGAGGACTGCAATTTTGAAGGGTTTGAACATGGAGTTTTAGGCAAATTTTTATTGAGGTCGTTTCGCGTTGAACATTTGCAATTTCGGCTCGAATGGAATTCAACGAAAATCAAACGCCACGAAACGGCAAAACGAATTTCTTAGCTGTTTGCATCCACGACAAGATAGATTCTGAGCTGGTGTTCACCGACTTCACATTCGACTGAATTTGAGACGTCTACCAATGGTTCGCTAGAAATCGAATTGGCTAACGTTTCTCCCTTTAGGTAATCCTGATTTTCAACAATCGCCTGCTGCAGATCTTCTGAATCAGTAACCAACCCAAGCTTGATTCGATCCGAGCGTTGAAGGTCCAACGCCTTTCGACGATCTTGAATCAAACGATTCAAATCGCGTGCCAAACCAGACCGTACTAGCTCTGGCGTCAATTCTGTCGCAAGCACAATTACAGCTGACGTGCCTTGTGCCGCCGCCCAACCTTCGTTGGCCTGCAGACGGACTTCGACGTCTTCTTCGGTTAGCTCGATCGTTACGCCATCGACGACCAACGAAGCCTGTTTATTTGCGGTCAATTCGGCCAACATAGCTCCGCCGTCGGCTTCGCCAAACGCTTTTTTGACTTTTGGCATCAGCTTGCCAACACGGGGGCCTAGTCGTTTGAAATTCGGGACAACTTGATAAGTTACGAAATCACCAGCATCGGTCGTGTAGGTCACGCTCTGCACATTCAATTCGGTTCTCAACAGTTCATCATGAGTTTCCAACCAGCCCTGATCGGCATCGTTGTTTAGCACAACCGTCACACCTGAAAGTGGCTGGCGGACTTTTAGTTTTGCATTTGCACGAGCCGACAAACCCAACGAAGCGATCTCTCGCAGCAATCCCATTCGCCGCGAAAGCACCGGATCGATCAACGCGTGATTGGCTACTGGATAGTCGCACAGATGCACACTCAATTTTGCTTTGCCATCGAAAACACTGGTCAAGTTTTGCCAGATCGTTTCTGCGACAAAGGGCACGAATGGCGCGATCAATTTCGAGGTCGTTGTCAAACACTCGAAAAGCGTCCAATACGCATCCAATTTCCCAGCGTCTGTTTTATCCTCAGACCAAAGTCGATTGCGACTGCGCCTCACGTACCAGTTGCTCAATGCATCAACGAATGAATTGATCCTCATGCACGCGTTGTAGTTATCGTACGCGTCCATCGATTTCACGACAAAGTCGATTGTTGAATTGAGTTCACTCAACAACCAACGATCCAACTCGCCACGCCCTTCAACAGGGCGATAGCCTTTGCCATCGGCAAGATTTTCTGGATTCAATTGTCCGGGATTCGAAAGCGGTGCAGGCGAGAATCCATCCAGGATCGCATACTGAACAAAGAACCCACCGTAGACGTTCCACAGTCTCAACAAAAACTCAGGGATGCTTTCCTTGATCTGTCGTTCGCTGTATTGGATCGACGTCCATGGCGGTTGCTTGGAAAAGAAATACCACCGAAGCGCATCTGCACCGTATTGGTCAAAGATCCCCTTTGGCTCGCGATAGTTTCGTTTCTGTTTTGACATTTTCCCAATGTGGTGCTCCGGCTTTTTTGTCGCCGCCTTGGCCTCCTCAGGAGTCAGGTAGATTTTTTTGTCTTCGTCTTCCCACCACTCCGAGAGCATCAACCCAAGAACGATGCAATTTTTGAACGGATGAGGATAAGGAACGGACTCCTGCCCCTCAGCAGCGTCCTCACCAAATAGCAAAGTGCTGATCGCAAGCTGGCTGTAAAACCAACCGCGAGTTTGGTCGATGGCTTCGCTGATGAAACCTGCCGGAAACTGAGCTTTGAATTTGTCCTTGTTCTTATGCGGATAGCCCCATTGAGCAAACGGCATCGCACCGCTGTCGTACCAACAGTCAATGACTTCGGGCACACGTTGCATTCGAGCACCGGGCTCGAAGGGCGAATCGTAAGTGATGTGATCGATGTAGGGTTTGTGGACTTTTAAGTCATCTGCCAAATCAGGGTTGGCTGCTTTGGCTGTGTCCCAGACTTCCATTCCAGTGGCGCCTGGCTTGGCGACAAGCTCCTCATATCCAGCAACAGCCTCCGCCTTTCCTGATTTTTCGCAAACCCAAATTGGCAACGGCGTGCCCCAATAGCGTTCACGTGACAATGCCCAATCGACATTAGAATCGAGAAAGTTTCCGAAACGACCGTCTTTGATGTGCTCAGGAAGCCAATTGATTTTCTGATTATTGGCGACCATCTGGTCCTTGAATTTTGTGGTTTTGATAAACCAGCTTTCGCGCGGATACTGAATCAGGGGATCCGAATCGGCTCGCCAACAAAATGGATACTCGTGTTCGTACTGCTCTTGGTGGTAGAGCTTGCCTTCGTCTTTCATACGGCGAGCGATCGCTTTGTCGGTGTCTTTGACCCATTCGCCTTCGTAGTCGGGAGCTTCCGAAGTGAATTTTCCGTTAGGCCCAACGGCACAGATCATTTCTGGCCCTTCGCCACGGACGAACCGATCTTGCTCAGCAACCAGTAATTCATAATCGACCTCACCAAACGCAGGTGCTTCGTGGACCGCGCCCGAACCACTATCAGTGGTTACAAAATTCGCGGAAGTCACGCGCCACGCGACATGTTGAGTCGTGCCGTCCTTTAGTGTGCCCGTTTTTTCACCAAGCGTTTTGTAATAGTAATCGAATGGAGGAACATAGCGTTCACCGACCAACGTCGAACCAAGCTCTGTCGACTTAACTTCAAGTTCACGCTTGTTCTTGCCGCCAACCTTCGCGCTGATTTTCTCTACAAGGTCTTTGGCAAAGATGATATTTTGATCCAGTTCAGGATCGTAAACCGTTACGTATTCGATTTTTTCATTGACTGCCGCGAATTGATTGCTGGGCAATGTCCAAGGCGTCGTTGTCCAAACGAGCAACGAAGTGTTCTCACGATCGACCAACGGAAACAGTACATAAACCGATGGGTCCCAGACTGTTTTGTAGCCTTGACCGACTTCGCCCGCGCTCAAAGCGGTGCCGCCTTGTGCCCACCACCAAATGATCTTGTGACCTTGATAGAGTAGTCCTCGATCAAACAAATTCTTCAGCGACCACCAAACGGATTCGACGTAGCTTTGGTGGTACGTCACGTACGCCTCTTCAAGCTTGACCCAAAATCCAAGCCGCTCGGTCAGCCGTTCCCACTCTTGCATGTACTGCCAAACGCTTTCTTGGCATTTCTGGATGAATGGCTCTATACCAAACTCTTCGATTTCTTCTTTCGAATGGATCCCCATCTCTTTGCAGACTTCGACTTCGACAGGGAGACCGTGAGTGTCCCAACCGGCCTTCCGCTCGCAGTAGAAACCGCTCATCGTCTTGTAACGTGGGAAAACATCTTTGATGGCACGAGTCAAACAATGACCTGGGTGCGGTTTGCCATTGGCCGTTGGCGGCCCCTCGAAAAAGACATAGCGAGGCGAGTCTTTTCGTTGCTCGAGCGATTGATCGTAAATCGAATGCTTGCGCCAGAACTCAAGGATATCAACTTCCGAATTGGGAAAGCTATGATTGTTTGCGACAGGACGAAACATGCTGGAATCCTTCAGCGGCGTAGACATAACTCAAGCTCTTGTGTTGGCGTAAATTGGCAACGGTTGAGACAAACCTCGAAGTGATTTGTTCACAGTCCGTCGTCCCTGACTGAAATCAAAAAATTCATTCTTTGCAGGGATTGCAGCCCAAAATTATCATCAAATCAAGCCATTATGTAAATGACGAGGCACTACGTAAGGGAGAAGCAATTTGACATTTTGGCTGAGGATTGGCCGCTGTGGAGCATGGAACATCGTGAGCCCATTGGCAACGTTGTTCAGCGAGGAAAGGATTGGAGAAGGGAAGCTAAGCATGTCTTCTCGCCCTCCTCGTCAGTTAATTAGAGGGCAGATTTCATTGCTAAATTGCTTAGATCGGCGCGTAGAAAAAGGCGTCGGTTCACAAACATGAACGAAACGCCTTGTTTTGTCCGGCCAAACTCGACCAGTCACTATTTTTTCTTTTTATCAGGTGCTTTTTTGGACTCAGCCGCTTTCTTTGGCGGAACACGAGTCGGGTCAGTTAGGTGCCCAAATTCTTTATCGAAATCTTCGCCATACTGATCATCTTCGAGATCGTATTCGCCTTTGATTTCTTCTTCAAAATCATCATCAAAGTCTTCGTCGAAATCGTCTTCGTCAAACTCATCAACGACTTCAACATCGAGATTGTCGACTGGGGCCAAATCTTCAGCCAGCTCGATAGTATCATCCACCTCGCTGGTGGGTTCTTCGCCTGGCGTGCTTAGTGGATCTACAAGATCGTCGTCAACCATTTTTTCCAACTCTATCTGAGGTTATCTGCCACGATTGTTCGTAATCGTATCATAAGAGTATGTCGGCGGCGGTAGATGTCAACAGGCTTTCGAAATGTTCGGCAAATTCCAAATAAACACCTCCAAGAACTGGAATTGCAGTCCCGAAGAGGTTGCAGCCGCCAAGATTCGTGAACCCGAACTGAACCACCGGGCTGGCGAATTTGGCAGTGAGATTGAAACGAGTTTTCTCGAACTTCCATAAAAAAAGCGGGGCCGGCAATATTTGCCAGCCCCGCCCAACACGGGGTGAGAAAGCCTTGTTGGATGGCAGCCACGGCCGCCATCGCAGAAACGTAGGTCGTCCTTTGGCGGACCAACAAGAAACCCGGACAATTTCGCAAACCATCTTGGCAAGACCTTTATCAAAGAACCGATTGTGGCGATTGCGCCAACAATTCCGACATTCATTGACGCGAAAATTGCGAGGCAAAGTAGAAGAACAATCGTAGACCAACAATCCAGTGGGCAATTGGGCAGTGGGCAGTTAGGGAAACCGATCAATCCATCACAGGAGTTTCCGAACAACTTTCGCACGATCTCAACTGAGTCCAGACGCACGCAACACTGGTAGGTTGGACATTCCTTTCCGACGTCGAAAGGAGCTGGCGGCCAAGAAACTGCTGGCGAAAGAGGCCATGACCAAAGCGACGAACAAAAAAGTCAATCGCACGAGCCAATCTTGTCGCGTCAACATAGGAATAGAAAAAGGCACCCAGAGTTCTGGGTGCCTTGGTTAATTTTCACTGGCCAAATTGTGGTCTGTCCGCGAGGGGTTAAAACCGGATGTGGATTCGTGAGCTTCCGCCACCGATCGTGAATCCGGCTCCCCGGCTGTGTCCGTGACCTCGGTCAATGTGACCGCCGTGTCCGCCGTGTCCGTATCCACGTCCGCCGCTGTAAACTGGACGTCGGACTGCCGAAGGGCAAGGCTCAGCAAAAACAGGTTGAGTGTAAACGGGACGTGTGTAGACAGGTCTTGTGTAAACAGGTCGAGCGACAACTCGGCGACGCAATCGGTCTACATCTCGTTGGATGTGGTGAATGCTGTCCTCAATTGAGTTTAGCAATCGTTTGACATGAGCCGTGTTACCGTGAATATGTCCGTGTCCGTGTGAGGCTTCGACTTCAACGTGATCGAAAACTTCTTCTAGGTGGTGAAACTGACGATCAAGATCGGCAAGGTCCGCAGCCAAGTGTGTCAAATTGCCTTCAAAGTGTGTGACGTCGTGGATGTGAGACGCTGTTTGGTACAGTGACCGGGCATCGCTGACGATGTGGCGGTACTCAGGTGTGTGGCGATAGTGAATCGCCTCCTGTAGTAGCAACCTTGTTTTGGCTTGAATTCTCACAGCCATCGTGTCGATGTGGCTGTACTCATCGGCGTTCACTTGTGAGCCCACGAGAGCCGTTACTGCCATGATGCAAAGTGAAGTTAGTTTCTTGAAATGGGTCATCGTTTTCTCCCAGAGGGGTTTCCGAGTGGCGTTTTGCGAAGTGCAATTTGCCGGGGCCAGTGAGGCGTCTTTGCTTCACTGACAAAAGGAAATGCACGGCTTGTGCCATTGGCTTACCGGGCGTCATCAAAAAAGAAAAACCCGCGTTATTGCGGGTTTTTCTCTTCATTTGTGACACGAAAGCGATTTTTTTCGCTCTTTGGAAACGTGATCAACTTGATCGCAACCCAATCAATCTGATATCGAACTGGGAGCTTCAGTTTTACTTTTCCTTCATTCGAGTGCTTTCACCTCCCAAAGCAATCGCAGCCGCCGAGAACAACGTGACCAGCGGCGATGCCCCGGGATATGTCTGGCGTTGGTAAAGTTGAAAACCGGTTTTGGTTTTAAAGACACCCGAGAAATTCGGTTGCACTTCATTGGTCAGCTCGTCTACCGATGGAACATCAGACTGACGCAAATCCCAATCACTTCCCAATAATCGAACGTCACCGCGAACGGGGCCAACGAGAAAGGGAAATGCGGCTCTGATCACTGGCGACAAATCCGAACTGAACATCGCAACCGGAGCGCCCAAACCTTCCTTGTCACCAAATGCGTAAAGCTCTTTTACAGCAGCGTGGTTCGCCCATCGCTCGGTGTCTTTTAATTCATCACATCCCTTGAGGTGTGCAATAATGTCGCCAGGAACAGAGGCGAAATACCACTGATCGTCGACAACGCACCAAGCAAATTTTCCAAAACCACTGGTCGGCACGAAGCTATAGATTTCGTTCAATCCATCTTTCTGAACTTTGAACTCGGCTTGCTCCTCGCGTCCTTTTACCCATTTCCTGAGCCCATTATTCAACCGATCATAAATTGCCGGGAAAGACATTTCGTCGTCGATTCGAATGGAGGCGACCCAACCCTGCTGCGTGAACAGTTTCCCAACATCAAATTTGTAATGGGCAAAAACAAAGTCACCGACAGCTTGTAGCAATTCTTCTTCTAGTTTTACACCGGTGAATTTTTGGAATTCTCCTAACGCTTCTTCCATTCCAGCTTCGCCCGAGGCCCCCATCGCCTGTCCCATCAAGTCCATGATTCGCTCGCTCGAAATCCGAGTCGCGAGGGCGAATGTTGTATCTAGTGGAATGTCTTTGATAAATCTTGGTGGAATTGGGTCTAGGTCAATCACCGAAAGCAAACCAGGAGTTGCACGATCTTTTCTCAAATCAACTCGTGTCAAAAACCCCTGATCGTCCAGCCCAGAAACCCAGCCGACGGATTGCACATCCACGAACTTGTCGAACAGACCAGACATGAACTCATCTGTTTTGAACCAGTCTTCATCCTTCACAGCATCACCGACTCTGTCGATGTCCATAAACGCGACGCTGCTGACACGCTCGACGGGAATTGTTTCGCGAAGTGTTTTAAGCCATTGTGGACTGTCAGTTTTTCGGTTCGCGTTGAACTCCGCGACTGAACCACTCCCCAGCCCAATGAAGAAATAGTCATCCTTGAGATGCAGATACATCGGAAATCCAATGCGTGGTGAATCGGCGGTGATTACTTTGTCGCCATCAATTTCGACCACTTGATAGGTGAATCCTGAATCCTCCTCGAACTTGGGAGTAATTGCGAGCAGGTCATCAAACACTTTTTGAACATCAGGTGCGCGTTCCCCGAGTGAAATGACGAAACCGCCTTGGAATTCAGGAAAGCCCCCAGCCAGTTTTCCCCGCCCAGCTGCCACCTCGCTCGCATAAACAGCCCCCGGCCGGACTGAACCGATACGGCCGACCTCAAGCAATAGTTTTGACACCCCACGCGGAACAGGCTCCTTCATCCTATCGGCTTTGGTTTCGAACATGTCCCAAAGCGAATCACGTAACTTGTTCCCAAAGGATCTGACTTTTGGCTGCGCCATCCATTTTTCAGTTGGATTCGATTTCGCGTCAACTTCTGCCACGCCGCTCCAACTAGCGTATCCGTAGATATCATCGGGCGCGACTCTGCTCATCATTGGGTCTTCGGGACCGGGAGACATGCCCATGGGAATGCCTAGATTGCCCCCGAACATGAGCAAAATGGGAATCAAAAACTCAAAAAATCCGATACCTATCATCTTTACCTCGTGGAATTGAAATCTTGTGTGGAGGCGTTGCAGTACCCCGTACCTTTAATGGTCGTCTGCGGTTTCAGCCAACATGCTCTCAGCGCCAATTAGCTTCTTCGCAAGATACCCAACGGTCAGCCCCTGAATCACAATCGAGAAGATGACGACTCCATAAGTCACCGTCAAAAACAAATCGCGTTGCATATCCTGAGTTAATGACAATGCAAGAGCGATTGAGATTCCCCCTCGTAGCCCGCCCCAAGTCATGATCGTGGTTGTGTGCGGAACAAAGTCCAAATTTTTCGCAAAAAATCGAACGGGAGCCAACAAAGAAATGAAGCGCGAAATCAGGACGATCGCGATCGCCAACGCTGCGGCGTAGAGATACTCTCGCTCGAAACTCAACACGAGGATCTCAAGCCCAATCAACACAAACAAAACCGCATTGAGCAAGATATCCATCAACTCCCAAAACTTATTGACGTACATTTCGGTTTGCTTTGACATCGCCGTCCCTCGAACCGTATCGTTACCCACGATCAGTCCCGCGACAACGATCGCCAACGGAGCCGAGAAATGCAACGCGGTCGCCAATGAGTAACCACCCATCACACAAGCAAGTGTGATCATGACTTCGATTTCGTAATCGTCGATGGAACGCAACAGCAGAAATGTTCCGTATCCAAGGATTAGGCCCAGGAAAAGACCTCCCAAAACTTCTTTGCCGAACAGCTTGAAAACCGTCAGGGCAGGGTGGTCATCTTTTGTATCTTTATCAACGTGGCTGACGTCGTCAGTTTCAAAATGGCTTGAGGGTTCAGGCGATTGACCAGAGTGTTCCTCGGCAGCTTGTTTTTCATCACCAGCATGCTCCTGAAAAGAAACCAATTGAATTTCATTCGTCGATTTCATTTCCTCGGCATGGGTAGCTTCGCCGGGATGATGACCGCCAGTTGCGATCGTGTAGATGGTCATAAAAATGACAACGCCAACACCGTCGTTGAATAGCGATTCACCAACGATCTTCGTTTCTAATTTTTTGGGAACGCCAGCCTGTTTCAAGATTCCCAACACAGCAATCGGGTCTGTCGGCGAAATCAAAGCACCAAACAACAGACAATTGATAAATTGCGTCTCGATCCCAATTGCTTTGAAACCAAAATGGATCAATGTCGCGCAGATAAAGGTCGAAAGCAGAACACCAATCGTTGAAAAACAAAGCACCGGCCATCGCTGGACCCTCAATTGGTCAAAGTTCGTATGCATCGCGCCGGCGAACAACAGAAACCCCAACATCACCTGAAGAAGAACATGCTGGAAATCGATCAGAGCGATCAGGTCTTTGGCAAACGTCAAAAAGAAATCTGTGTAGTAAGTGCTCGCAAACAAAAAAGCCGTAAACGCGATCGCGACGATCATCAATCCGATCGTGTTGGGCAGTTTTAAAACTTTGACATTGATGTAGCCAAAAATTGCCGACAGGACGATGACAATCGAGCAGATTTCAAAAATTCCAAAGTTCATTGTTCACGGCCGTTAGAGCAAAAATCAGAAGGCCCAATTTTCTTGCACTTCACGGGTCCTGACAAGGTGAATGAAAACGCGAAACTCCGTCTGACAATCAAACGCTCGCATCGGGGCTGTTCAATAGTCTGGACTGACAAAAGCTCCGGCTTCAAGCATGTAACTGAGCACGTTAAAGCTTGCTTTTTCAAAACCGACCAATTTTCCTGTCGCTATTCATCAGTGCGCTGCCAGTCACGAAGAATTATGACGACATCAGCTACACTCATGCATTCGCGTCCATGCTGGCCAACCTAGACCCGCGGGTAACACGGGGATCAGCCTTGAAACCGAAGCGTCTTTATCCGCGGCGGATAGATGAGCCTTGAAAGTGAATCTGGATTCGATAGACGTTCTTCTCGCGACAATAGATCTTGCCGGTTTCCAGATCAATTCGCTCAGGCACATCCTGAATTCGTTTATCGACGACCGCGTGGTAGCCTCGTTCAGAAAAAATATCGATCAACATCGAAAGCGCCAGCGGCGTCGAAAACAAGTCATCTTCCGAGTTGACGTTCGCCCGACCTGAAAGAGCATGCCGAGTAACGATCGGCATGAACTTTTCATCAATTCTTTTGACCACCTGAACAAATAGGTCTCGATGACTCAATTCGTAACCATCTAACCGCCGAACCAACTCCTGCCTGGCGTGGACCGTAATTTCCTCCGCCAAAGGAAGCGGGCTCAACCGATCAAAAGTTCGCGGATCGAGTTCTAACGAACTTTGGTACTGAAGTTCTTTGAGAATATTGGCTTCTACTTCTTCAACCGGCCCTTCGGCATTGATGAAGTGGTAGTGGTAAATCTCTTGCAGCGACTGCAGTGCGTCCCACGTGTGCTCCTTGAATACGCGATATCGCCGTGCTGCTTTTTCTGGATCGAGGTCAGTTGCCCGAAGCTCAAGTATTTTTCCAACTCCAGTCTCTTCGACCTTTTTATTCGACGCCTGGAGCTCCACCCCGCGCTGTAACTGTCTCTCGACGCTGGTTTGCTCACTGGCGAACAACACCATTGCGTGGATTGTTGGTCGGCGAAAATGAATTGCCAATTCTGTTTCAGAAAACTCAGTGCTCAACTGATCAATCTGATCCACCAAGAGCTTTAAGCACTCAACTTGAACACGGGTTCTTGGAAAACCATCGAGGAGTGCCCCACCTCGATACTCAGGCTTCATCAGCTCGCGCAATAGAATGCCAACGACCTCGGTATCTCCGACCATCTGGCCTTGATCTTTGATTCTTTTTGCTTCGGGCGTCGTCAATAACTGGCTGATGACGATGGGCGGGCAGGTTAGCCCACGGGCTCTCATAATGTACTTAGTGTGTGTGCCCTTACCGGCACCGGGCGCTCCACCAAGCAAAATCAATTCTTTGGGAAAACGCAAATTCTCCCGACCGACTTCCTCGTGCAACATTTCCCATACATTGGCAAAGATGACTTGTGCGTCTTTGATCTCAAGATCGAAAATTTTGTCTTGGCTTGGCTCTGTCATTTGGAAAAAATTCCAGAAGTGAAATTCAAAAACAACGATTGCGTTAGACCGGAATTGTAGTTGATTCCCCTCACGTTCGTCAGGTTAGGTGTCCGCGTTTGGAGAATTTGAAAGCTTGGTGAAACCCGTCAAGCTCTAACGATTTGCCACCCAGTCCTATGCTTACGGCATCTACAAAAGGAAAAAGGCGTAGCCCAAAGCCACGCCTTTCTCATTTTTCTCAGCTCTTCCAACCAACGGTTGAAACCGAACATCCAAAGACAGTCGGCAACGGGTGATTTTCTCAAATGCAAAACTACTTGCTCAAGATTGATTTTTCACTCGCCGGCGTAGGAGCGTCCGTCGAAGATTCTACTTTGAGCGTAGCACTTGGTTTGGGACTGTCGTCCACCGGTGGCGTCGCGGTCAGATCAATCTTCGAATTGCCTGGCTGGACAATGCCCTGGGCTGGCTGGGATTGAACTGGTGCAGTCCGGACTGTTTCTTCGTACGTCGCCTGAGAAGCTTCGAAGGGCACGGTTTCGAGAGGAGCTACTGAACTCGTCGTCGACAACGCAGCGCCGTCGTTGGATGTTGTACTAATCAAACTAGTTGGCACAGCATCAACGTATCCTGTTGGATAATTCGATTGCACATTGTTGTTATCAAAAACGTTTGGATAAACCGTTTGTGGCGCAACCACCGAACTGCTAACAGCCACCGGGTTGGTCACAACGGGAGAGGCTGGAGAACCAGCAGGGTAAAACATCGAAACTTGCTGCGCTACCGCGGGTTGGTAATATTGAGCAGGTTGAGCCATCGCACAGGTCCTAACAACTGGAATAGGACGTTGGCAGTAGTAACCGTTGGATTGATAAACTTGCGCGACTGCCGACTGTGAGATAAAAGCAATCGAAACAACCGCAACGCAGAATGTAAGTGCGAAAGTACGAATCATTTAACCTGAACTCCCATATTTAAGACTCGGATGGCTATTCCATCTAAAGAAGAAATTGAAGCCAATTTATAATTACATAGGTGATATCCGATCACATTTCCAAGTCAACATTTTTGTGCCCTAAAACCTGATAAGCACAGGAGAAACACTACGGAAACCCGAAGATTATCGTGAATTGAATCACAGCAACTGATTCGTTCATTTTGAATGAACCAGGCCTCAGTTTGGCCAAATAGAGCAAGCATTTGAAAAAGGAACTTTAATTGACACAAAAAATATCACTTTGGATTCTGGCAACTTTCGTATCCATTGCCACTTTTACGTTTTTTATTCCCGATCAAGTCCTGGCAATTCAAAAATCACCAGACAAAGATTCGGCAAATTCAGAACAGAATAAAAATCCAATCAAAGAAGTCATCATTTCTGATGACGCTGCTGAACTAGGTTTCTCAGTAAAAAAACTTGAATCGATTGACCGTAAAATGAACGGCTTGGTCCGCTCAGAAGCAGTAGTCGGTTGTTCGGCTCTCGTATTGAAGGACGGCAAAGAAGTCTATTTTGGAAAATGGGGCTACCAAAACAAACGAAAAAAATTGCCAATCGATCGGCAAACGATCTTTCGAATTTATTCCATGACCAAGCCGATCACGAGCATTGCCGCGATGCAATTGGTCGAACAAGGCAAGCTTGATTTAGACGCGCCAATCACAACATACTTGCCAGAGTTCGCTAAACTGAAAGTGCTTGACGAACGAGGCGCCAAACCAGTTGAGGTTGATCCCAAAAGACCAATGACAACGCGCGACCTAATGCGTCACACCTCTGGTTTGACTTACGGTTTCTTTGGGAACACTACCGTCGATAAAAAGTACCGCGAGTCGGGCGTTCTGATGACTGACATTTCGATCAAATCAACGGTCGAAAAACTCGCCAACATTCCGTTGCTTCACCATCCGGGAACTCGTTTTCACTACAGTGCCTCGACCGACGTACTGGGGCGTGTTGTCGAAGTTGTATCGGGGAAGCAGTTCGACGAGTACCTAAAAGAAAACGTTTTTCAACCGCTTGAAATGTCTGACACTTTCTTCTCAGTGCCCGAGGAAAAACAGGACAGGCTTGCTCAGCTTTACGCGCCCAAAAATGGGGAACTTAAACCTGCCTCCCCACTACAATCGATTCGTTTTGTCAACGAAGACAACATCTATTTTTCTGGCGGTGGCGGACTTTGCTCGACCATTGACGACTATTTGAAATTCAGCAAGATGCTTTTGAATAAAGGTGAGCTTGATGGAAAGCGCATCGTCAAAGAAGAAACGATCGCCCAGATGTTCACAAACCAATTAGGTAAAATCGAACAATCACCTGGAGCCTCATTCAAATTCGGATTAGGTTTCCGATGCTTTCCCAAAGGCGATTACGGCTGGGGTGGCGCAGCAGGAACACGTTTTTGGGTGAACCCAGAAAAGCAACTTGCCATCATTTACATGATGCAAACCATGCCTAACCGAAGCAAGTTCGCGGAGACGGTTCGCGAAGCAACATACAGCGCACTGCGATAACCAGGGTCATCTATCTGAAGCGGCCAACCATGAAAAAAGAGGCAGTAAGCTGTCTTACTGCCTCTTTTTGTTTACTCTCTCAACGGTCTACTGTAGAAGCCGTTTGCCAATCAAAGCGGAACCAAAAACCAGCTCAAATTCCCACAGTTCGCAGCTTTCTACTTTTCTTTCTTAGTTTCTTTCATCTGAAATCTGCCGTGCTCAGACGCCAAGTTAATCGCGCCGTAGTAAAGCTTTGCCGCTGAGACAATTTTCTTAAAATTGATCTCACTAACCTTATCAGACGGGCGATGGTAATCAGGATGAAAACCACCAAACAAAAACGCGACCGGAACACCCTTTCTGTAAAAGTTGACTTGGTCGCTGCGATTCCAAACGCGCTCTTCGTCCAACTCGAACCGAAACCCAACGTGCTTGTTGGCCTCTAGTACGAGTGAGTGCAAATCGGTTTCGCCCTTCATGCTTCCAACCAAGTGGATCGAGCCTTCGTTTTCTTCTGAAGTTTCATCTTTGGTTTCTTCATTGCGTCCGACCATGTCGATATTGAACATGCAAGTCATATTATCAAGCGACTTTGTTGGGTTGTCGGTGTAGTGACGTGAACCGACCAGGCCAATTTCTTCGGCAGCAAACCAGATAAACATGACGCTTCGTTTCGGACGCGTCGAATTGGTTGCAAACGCTTTGGCGATGTTCAACACAGCTGTCGAACCAGAACCATTGTCATCCGCCCCCGGAAATACTTGCCCGCCTTGGATGCCAAGGTGATCCAGATGCGAACCGACAACGACGTACTCATGTTTTAGTTTTGGATCTGATCCTTCCAACCAAGCCACCACGTTTGGCACAGCGGCTTGCTCTTCCCGATATCGCATTCGTAATGTGACGCTTTCCCCTGTTTCGTGAACAGCAACTGTTTTCGCGTCTTCGTCCTCTGTTCGTTTCAACCAGTCTTCGCCCTTGAACGCAGTGACCATTCCATCTGCGGCTTCTTGGTTGATCGTTCCTGAAACGTTGGTAGATCGGCCTCGGCGTCCCTTACGAACCAACTGAGATAGCGATCCGGGAACGCCTTCGACGACACGCAAAAAAGCAGCGGGGCGTTTTCTCTGAATTTTGACGGCGGCTGATTTAGAGTTGATAGGTGAACTGTAAATGACAATCTTGTCACGCAGAGAAACTTCTTCTGGAATTTCAGCATTGTCATTTGGAAAGTTTACGAAAACGATTTCGCCGGTCGTTTCTTGATTGTCCGTGTATCGGTCAAAACCAAGCTTCCCGAGGCCTTCGACTTTCATGCCATCAGGGCCTTCGATAAAGCACTCTTCGATCACGGGCAGGCGTCGCTTCATTGGCAACATTTGGAAAAATGTTCCGTTATCTCCAATTGGCTCCAACCCAAACTCTGCGAGTTTTCCAGCGACCCAGTGCGCCGCTTTTGTGTAACCAGGTTGCCCGGTTCCTCGGCCTTCAAATTTCGGCCCGGCCAAAATGCCCAACCACTCTTTTGATTGCTCGATAGTGATCGCTTCGAATCCTTCTTTGAGTTCAGCTGGAGGATCCGATGCTTTGTCGTACTGGCCAAAAACGGTGCTGCAAAACGAGGTTGAGCAAGCCGCAACCGCGATCACGGCCAAAAACTTTCGAAACGAAACTACTGGGTTCATCTTGGCTCTCATTGTTAGAATTTTTGGAGTGTGGCCAGAATTCAAAGCTGAATTTTAGAATGACATAAGGTTAATCAGTTCATCGAAAATTTCTAGCTGTGATCGATCGGGAAGCTTCAAACAGTTCGTGAATTAATCTACATTCAAGTCAATATCCCGACGCAAGAGGCTTCGTTTCGAATCATAACAGCCACGTCAAAACCGAAAATAAAGTATCGCGACTCTATTTAATTGGTGCGAATCATCGACGACCCCGTAAACTACAACCGAAATGCATGGAACAAAATGGCGTTGGCCGGCGACAAATTTTACCGCGCCATGACTCCCAAGCAGATCCAAGACGCGAAAAACGGCGATTGGAAAATTCGCGTCACTCCCACGAAAGCAGTGCCCCGAGAGTGGCTTGAGCCGTTGTCGGACAAGGACCTTTTATGTTTAGCCGGTGGTGGCGGACAACAAGCACCAATTCTCTCCGCCCTTGGGGCCAACGTTACCGTTTTTGATTTAAGCGAAGAACAATTGGCTCGTGACATCGCGATCGCCAAACGTGAGGGAATGAATATCAAAACAGTGGCTGGCGAAATGCGTGACCTAAGCTGTTTCGCGGAATGCAGTTTCGATCTCATCGTCAGCCCTTGTGCCACTTGTTTCGTTCCAAGCGTTGAAGAGATTTGGGCCGAAGCGTTTCGCGTACTGCGACCAGGCGGGTCACTCATCGTCGGGTTTATCAATCCGCTTTACTACCTTTTTGACGCCGCCAAAATGGATCGCAACGACTTCGAAGTCCGACACTCGATCCCTTATTGTGATTTTGATTTACCCGAAGAAGAACGAGAATCTTTGATCGGCCCCGAGCGTCCGATTGAGTTTGGGCACAGCCTCAGTGACTTAATTGGAAAACAGGTAACAGCCGGTTTTTCGATGACCGGATTTTACGAAGACGGGTGGGGCGGGAGCGATAAATTGAGTTCGCTCATCGATCTTTTCATCTGCACCAAAGCGACGAAGCCCGGAACCTGAACCGTTGTCTCAGATAGTGAGCGTCATACATCATTCAAAGTGTGAATCAGTTCGCATTCTCGATTGGCGTCTCGACTCACTTTGGTGTCTTACTTGTTCGAACCAAAATATATCAGCCCCCCCAAGCCCAACTCGATCGATAGTGGTCAATTTCGTTGCGTGAATCTACAATGTTGACTCGATCGGTTTGATCATTTTTACATTTCAAAATCAGCTGCAGTCAGAGACGACATGAAATCACTAGCTCTAATTCTTCTCTCTTTGGTCGCCATTTTTGCGATCGGCGGGACTGTGTATCAGGCAACCGGACAGCAAGAGAACAAAGCCCAACAGGACAACACCGATACCCAACTTGGTTCGCGCGCCTTCACGTTCAATTATGGCGCCACAATCCTTGAGGTTCCAACAGGAGCCAAAGTCCGCGTGTGGTATCCAATCGCAGAATCTAGCGGCCAGCAAGAAGTTTCCTTAGTCGGAAAAAAAACTCCAACAGAGATGCAGGTGCATCGCGACGAAAAATACAATAACGCGATTGGCTTTTTTGAAACGAGCAACGATGACGCAAACGAAAATTCCAGCGAGGTCAAATTCAAACTCAGCTACGACGTCGTCCGCAAAGAAGCAAGTGTTGACGATGCGGCGAAAAGTTTGACCGATGAGCAAAAGAAACTGTTTCTCGCTGCCAATTCGCTGGTTCCAGTCGATGGCAAACCAACGGAACTCTTGGATGAAGAAAACCTCCCTGCTGATTCGATGGGCGCGGGAAAACGGATTTACGAAATCGTCGAAGACCACATGAAGTATGACAAATCGCAACCTGGCTACGGCAACGGCGATTCAACATGGGCTTGCGACAGCAAGACAGGAAACTGCACAGACTTTCATAGTCTGTTTATTTCACTGGCACGGAACCGCGAAATCCCAGCTCGTTTTGAAATCGGTTTTCCTCTTCCGCCAAAATCTACCACCACAGAATCAAAGGGCGTCGTCAAAGGCTACCATTGCTGGGCGTGGTTTCACTCAGAGGGGAATGGCTGGGCTCCGGTCGACATCTCTGAAGCCGACAAACATCCTGAGATGAAAGCGTATTACTTCGGCAAACTCACAACCGACCGAATCGCTTTTTCAACCGGCCGCGACATTAAACTCGTCCCCGCATCCAATGGCGGACCGTTGAATTATTTCGTTTACCCTTACGTAGAAGTCGACGGGAAACCTTGGCCGAAAGACAAAATCAAACTGGATTTTTCTTACTCGGACAAATAAAAAAACACGCCAAACGAGCGTAGCGTTAGTTGCGCTCGCTTGCGGTTCAGCGACACTTGCGACGACGGAATCAGGTTTTGACTTACAGTCTAGGACACTGCAACTTCAGAATCTCTCAATCGACTTTCAACATTCCATCCTTTGACTTGGCTCGATTGGCTTTGACTTGCTCGAACATCAAACGGACGCCTGCGACAAACAGCACCACACCGGCCAAGCCGCAAACGGAGCTGACCAAGGGTAGACTAACAGAATCAACCTCGAATCCTTCCAAGGGCCCCATCATCTTTTTCGCAGCTTCGACTGCCGACTGATAGCGTTCGGCAGCGACGATAAAACAAATCGCTGAACAGGCCAGTAAAAAAAGTCCGATGGTTCGCAGATTCATTGCTTGGCTCGTTGCGGTGTTTTGCTAAGTCCATTTTCAAGATCCTGCCCCGAGCCAGACCAAGGCCCAGCAAATTTCTTTTTGCTGGATTCGCTGATTACGATGTTCGCCGTTCAGGATATCCTTGCCAGTCGATATGGATTTAGCCAAAGAAGTCGTTAAACAAGGAGTACCGCGAGACGAGATCGTCAAACAGCTTGGGGAACCCCACAAGATTACAGCAAAGCAAATCGAATTACAAAAGAAGTCAGAAGAGTTTACAAAAAAGCATCAACGAAACTACGTCGCACCAAAATATAAAGAGGCGAAGGTTTGCCCAACGCGAAAGCAGGCGATTCAATTTAGTCGAGGAATGGCGATCCACTTGAACCGCTGCACCTCTTAACTAACAGGCGGTTGCCTATGCTTTCTTTGCCGGTTTGAAACGATACGTGACGAACTGCGAGTAACCATCGATCGTCGCAACGCCGTTATCGATTTCGCTTTTCTTCAGCGACTTCAATTCTTCATTCTTCTGATCATAAGTCTCTGAGAATTTGTACTTCGGTCTCTTCGTGCACTTCACCTTAAAGTTGTCATTTTCAAACTCGCCACCGTCTTTGTCAACGATCTCGAATACTTGATCCTTTACCGAGTCCAACTCTTTTTCGAGTGCGGTGATCTGCTGTTTAAGCCAGCCGTATAGCTCCACCGGATCTGTTGGTTTATCGCTCATATTCAGTCATCCACATTGTTGGTTTGGTTTAATTTTGCTGCCATTATTCTAACAAACCGATCGCCAAAAGACACAGGCAGACCAGTCTTGTGCGTGCCGGACGCTCCGCGGCCAGCTCGGCGCACGGTTGCCGCAGAGCTTCCATCACGCACTTTTAACTCAAAAAGGCCACTTGCTTCCGATGGCTTTCTTTTGAAGCAGTGTCAATTCACCGATACTTTTTTTCGCCAACTTCAAAAGCTCGGCCAATTCGGTTTCACTGAACGTCGCCTCTTCTCCCGTTCCTTGAATTTCCACAAACTGTTTCTTGCCAGTCATCACGACATTCATATCGACAGCGGCGGCAAAGTCCATTGGATAGTCGAGATCGGTAACCGGTTTCCCATCGACAATGCCGACACTGACCGCAGCAATCGAATCTCGCAACGGAAACACTTTGGGATTCGGCAAGTTCTTTTTGATTGAATTGATCGCATCCACCAACGCGATCATGCCGCCGGTAATACTTGCCGTTCGCGTCCCACCGTCAGCCTGCAACACGTCACAGTCAACCGTGATTTGCCGAGCCCCGAGAGCCTCAAGATTGGCAACCGCTCGCAAACTCCGACCGATCAATCGTTGGATCTCAGTGGTTCGCCCATCAACCTTACTTCGGTCACGGCGTTTCCGGGGGCTGGTGCTTCCTGGCAACATGTTGTACTCAGCCGTGATCCAACCTTTTTCTGAATCGCGCATCCACGGCGGAACATTTTCGTCAACGCTGGCGGTGCAAAGCACGACCGTGCCGCCACATTGGTACAGCACGCTGCCGGGCGTCTTGTTGGTAAACTTGCGTTTGATTTTGACCGGGCGAATTTCGTTTGCTTTTCTGGCCATCGTTTTTCTTGTGTTAAGTTAACATTTCTAAGGTCGTTGATTTTTCGATTTCGGTTTTGACCTTAGCCCAAGTTTTTTCTGTGGGCTTGGTTTTGTTTTTTATTTTTCTCGGTCGCCAAAGTGATTCGACACCGCACAGCCACATTACTTCTGGGCTTCATTCATCAGCCAAACCACCAAACCTTTTTGAGCGTGCAATCGATTGTTCGCTTGCTGGATGATGGCGCTGCTGGGACCGTCGATCACCGCTTCGGTGACTTCTTCCGAGCGTCTCGCTGGAAGACAGTGAAGAAACTTCGCTTCATCGGCAGCACAGTTCATGATTTCTTCGTTGATCTGATAGTCGGCCAAATCCGCCAACCGTTGCTTGGATTCGGCTTCCTGCCCCATGCTGGTCCAAACGTCGGTGTAGAGGAACGCGGCGCCGTCAGCGGCCTCGCGGGCATCGGATGTTTGGATGATCAGTTCTGAACCAACCTCGTCGTTGAGACCGTCGATAAATGATTTTTCAAACTGATACTTTTCTGGTGCACCAATGCGAAACGGGATATTAAGTTTGGCACAAATCAAGGCGAGGCTGTAACAAACGTTATTTCCATCACCGAGGTAGGCCAGACTCACGCCGTCCAACCCGCCAGCGAGTTCGTGCATGGTCAACACATCCGCGAGCGCCTGGCTTGGATGAGAGACATCGGTCAAACCATTGATGACAGGACACTGTGCGTATTCCATCGCCTCTTTGACTTTGTTGTGACTCTTGGCGCGAATCACCAACACATCCAAATAGCTGGTCAAGATCGGCATAAAATCACGCATTGGTTCGCGCGTCCCCCAACCAACATCAGGGCCCAAAAACAAACTCGCTCCGCCAGTCTGTTTGATGAGCGTTTCGTAACTGACTCGAGTTCGTAACGATGGTTTTTCAAACAACAATCCCATGACTTGATGCTCGAGAATGGGCGGACGTTTCCCTTCTCCCATTTGCTTTTTCAAGTCGATGGCGATTTCGAGAACGCGTCGAATTTCTTCGGAAGTCAGATCAAGTAGTGACAAAACATGTCGCATAGAAACGCCCTTCAATTAAGCGCATAATTTTCAGTTGAATTAGCGGTGGTCGACAAGGACCGTGCCAATACCACCACTGGTGTAGATTTCCAGTAGCAATGAATGACGAATTTTTCCGTCAACGATGTGGACTTTTCGCACGCCTCGTTCAATCGTTTCGATACAGGCTTGAACTTTCGGGATCATGCCGTCGGTGATTGTGCCATCGGCGATCAGTTCCTGGGCTTCCAATTTTGTCAAACTTGAAATGATTGAATCTGGATTGGAGGGATCTCGCAGGACTCCCGGAACGTCAGAGAGGATGACCAGTTTGTCGGCGTTGAGTTCTTGAGCAAGCTTCGTCGCAACCGTGTCAGCATTAACATTCAACTTCTGACCTTCTGGTGTCAAACACATCGAAGGGATGAACGGAGTCTGACCGGCATAGCAAAGATTATCGACAACCAAGCGATCGACTTTCGTGATCTCGCCGACGTATCCAAGGTCAACTGGGTTTCCTTCGGCGTCATTCAATTCGAGTTTCTTACCGGTCAAGATCGGAGTTGATTCAAAATTGAGCGTCATCGCGCGACCGCCAATTTTCTCAAACTCTTCCGCCAAGTAGTTGTTGGTTTCATTCGCCAGAACACGTTCAACGATACCAAGCGTTTTTTCATCTGTGTAACGACGGCCTTCAACGAAACGTGGCTCGATACCCTCGGCCTTCATTGCGGCGCTAATTCGACTGCCAGCTCCATGCACGACCACGGGCCGCATTCCAACGGTCTCCATGAAATGAATGTCTAACAAAATATGCCGCAACGCGTCCTCGTCGTCGAGCATACTTCCACCAAGTTTGACGACGGTTGTTTTGTCACGGAACTGTCGAATCCACCCCAGCGCTTCGATTAGGGTATTGGCTTTTTCGATTGCCTTTTGCACTTTGATGTTGGCGTCCTTTTAACCGAAATGGCTGATAGTAATTTTCGTGAACAGTGATTTGACCGGTTCCAAACCCAACGCGTCAACTATTCAAAGGGTGAACTTTGGAAGCCCACCATCGTAGATTTGGGATGACCGCTTCGCAACCAGAGAGGAAACGAAGAACGTTGACGTGTTTTTGGTTTCACAGCTCTCGAGCCCCACGGTTCGCCAATCTGGCAACAAAAATGCGGGGCGGAGTGACTTAGACGAGCTTGCTGCCCATGATCGCATGGAATTCGCTGGCCAATATCGCAACCGTGTCCCGAATTTGTTTTTCAGAATGGATCGCCGTCATAAAGATCCGAACTCGCGTTTCTTTTTCCGGAACTGCTGGATAAAGAATCGGTGCAGCATTGATTCCATTTTCATACAGCGACTCAGAAAGCTTCAATGCACGCATCGAGCTTCCTGTGATGATTGGAATGATGGCAGTCCCTTGTGCGATCCCGGTATCAACGCCGGCTTCTTTTGCGAGCGTCAGAAACAAGTTCGCGTTCTCGTGAAGTTGCTGAACAAGCTCTGGCTGCTTTTTCAAAATTCGCAACGCCCCCAACGCGGCTCCGACGTTGGCTGGTGGCATACCTGCTGCGAAAATGTAGCCAGGAGTTGAATATCGCAAGTACTCAATCAGCTCTTTTGTTCCACCGACAAAACCTCCACAACTACCAAACGATTTACTCATCGTACCCATCCAGTAATCCACGTCGGTTCGCTCGACGCCGTAGACCTCAGCCAAACCGCGACCGGTTTTACCAAGCGTTCCAATCGAGTGAGCTTCGTCGACCCACAGCAGTGCCTTGTGCCTTTTCTTGATCTCAACGAATCGCGGTAGTTCCGGATAATCTCCATCCATGCTGTAGAGACCTTCGATCGCGATTAGCACTCGTCGATAATCCGCGCGAGTGTTCGTCAGAATCTTGTTGAGCTCTATCCAATTGTTGTGCTCGAAGGGCCGTCGCCGGGCTCCCGAAAGCTGGGCTCCCTGAACGATGCTGTTGTGAGCAAAACTGTCGTGGATGATCAAATCGTCAGGCCCAACGATATGGCCGATAACGGATTCGTTGCATGCATGGCCACCTGGAAAAGTGATCACGTCGTCGACGCCGAGAAATTCAGAAAGCTCCGTCTCAAGCTCCCGGTGAATCGTTTTTTCACCTGAGACAATTCGACTGGCGGAGACACTGGTGCCGAATTCGTCGATCGCTTTTTTCGCAGACTCGCTGACTTCTGGATGGCCAGAAAGCCCTAGGTAGTTGTAGCTTGCAAACGAAACCAGTTCTTTGCCATCAATCTGAGTCGTGTCGCCTACGCGGCCCTCATGAACGCTGAAGAACGGATTTCGAATTCCACTGCGAGTGATTTTGTCTCTTTGGTTTTGAAGTTTGACGACCTCAGGCATTTTATCATGTTTGTAATAGGACTCAGGAACGGCGCCTTTGAATCGTTTTTTGCGATTCGACTCCGAGGCAGGCCTAATCGCGTCAGTACCAATGTGCTCGACGATTGCAGCGGCGACCTGTCGAACAGTTTCAACTGTCTGAAGCACCTCCTCAGGAATACGCCCGCCGAATTCTTCTTCCAGACGCTGAGCGACATCTAATCGTTCCAAAGAATCGAGCCCAAGGTGAACGATGTTCGTGTCAACATTGACATCCTTAGCTCGCTCCTCACCGACGTCTTTCACGTGAAAGATGACAGAGGAAACAATTTCGGATGGGATTTCTGAATCCCCCTCTACGCTTTTTGCACTTCCGTTGGTCTCCGCTGGCGCAGGTGCGTCGGCAGCCGAATTGTGGGACTCCTCCCAGGCGCTCCAGCGGGCGATCACGCGAACGTCTTCGCCTTTTTCGAAATTTTGCTTACAGGCGTGACGCTGAACTTTTCCGGATGAGGTTTTCGGAATCGAGTGAGCGCGAACCAAAACAATCGCATCCGGTGGCAGATCATGCTCCTCAGTTACCGCGACGCGAATCGTGTTGATGACTTCGTCCAATCGTTCGCTCTTGCTCGCACGCTCGGTACGTTCGACTTCACAAACGACGACCAAATGCTCACGATCCCAGCGAGCAACAGCAAACGCGGCGGCTCCGCCTGAACGCGTGACGGGATGACAATGCTCTACGGTGGCTTCGATGTCTTGCGGGTAACGGTTCACGCCCCGCACAATAATCATGTCTTTCAATCGGCCTGTGACAAACAATTCGCCCTTGTCCATAAAACCGAGGTCACCAGAGCGAACGTAGTTTTTTCCATTGTCTGGGTTCAGGCGCGCTTGAAAGGTTTCCTTCGTGACGTCGGGACGTTTCCAGTACCCTTGGCCTGAACTGGGGCTATCTATCCAGATCTCACCAATTTTGTCGTCAGGCAGCGTTCGGCGCGTTTCGGGATGGACGATCAAAACCTCTTCTTCTTCCAATACCTTCCCGCAACCGACAAGGCTCCGAGCGTTTTTGTCGTCCGAACTGACTCGGACGACACGGTGTTCGACAAGATCATGTTTGTTGAATGGCCGCACGATCGGAGGCTCTGTTTTCTTGCCACCAGTCACGATCAAAGTCGTCTCTGCCATGCCGTAGCAAGGGTAAAACGCGTCGTGATTAAAACCATAGGGCTCAAACTTTTTCGCAAAACGCTCCATCACATCGGCGCGCACTGGTTCGGCACCATTGAACGCGACATTCCAACTGGAAAGGTCGAGGCCTTCGCAGTCTTTCTCTTCGATCTTCATTGTGCACCAAGCGTATGCAAAATTGGGACCGCCACTGGCGTTGGCTTTGAATTTTGAAATCGCGCGCAACCATCGAATTGGTTTTGTTAAAAATGCGATCGGTGACATCAATGTTTCCTGAGCACCGCAATAAAGCGGATTGAGGATTCCACCGACCAACCCCATGTCATGGTAAAGCGGCAACCAACTGCAGATCGCTCCATTCCAACTGACTTGGAATTCACGCGTGATCATGCGGCAATTGGCCAGCAGATTTTGGTGCGACAGCATCACGCCTTTTGGTGAGCCTGTCGAACCAGAGGTGTATTGAATCAGCCCCAAATCATCGGGGGCAATTTTTGGTTTCACCCAATCGTTGGCCATATCGAGCGCGACGTCCTCGGTGGCAACCCATGGAATTTTGTGAAGACCGGGGGAATCTTTCAACCAACCGCTACACCTACGTTTCTCAGAACCAACGGTAAGCGCAACAGCGGCCTCGGCGTCATCAGATATTTTTTCGATCCGAGCCATGTTTCGATTTCGACTGGGCGGATACGCAGGCACTGGAGTAACACCAGCATAATGACATCCAAAAAATGCAGTGACAAAATCTAGCCCAGGCGGGTACATCATCAGCGCCCGCTTACCGGCGAAACCCTTGGACACCAACATTGCGGCGATCGCCCGCGCTTTTTCATCAAGCTGCGAATAAGTAAGCGTTTCAGATAGTACCTCTCCGGCATCGAGAAAGTTGTACGCGACAACATTGGGGCGTGCAGCGGCCCAATATCTCAATCGCTCCAAAATGTTCGTTTCTGGAGGGGAGTAGGGATGAAATAGTTCTTCTAGGTTCACTTACCAACGACTCCGAATTACGGCTTGCAACAAAGACAGCTTGCGTAAAGCCGCCTCAAAATAATTTGCCCGAATGACAGACTGACCCAATTGCCAAAACAAACGTCGGCGATGCGATCGAAATCAGCCAGAGAGTATACCAAATCGAGTTTGTTTTCAGGATACGCTCAAGCCCAAGGGACACTAAGGTATGACCGAACATGCCACCCCTGAACAACGAAAAGGGCAACCGATTTAGTCCTGAATTCATGATTGAGTTGGATTCGTTATGGATTCCCCCCCAAATCGAAATTCGATCAATTCAAGCGCTAGATCGTCCGAAAACAACATAAACAGCCGCTCGAAGTGACTTTTCTTACTTCGGTTCACAGTGGCCTATTTGATGAAGAGAGCTTCGAAACGGTCTCGTTTCACCCCAAGTGTAGTGAAACTTTTCCGATTACGAAGAATGATTTAGTCCCACGTTTTCCTCTGCGATCTTTTTCCATACAACCCTCAAGATTTGACTTTTTTTGAGTCGAAACCAGAATAACGGAAGAGTGAAGTCTGACTGCTCGTCCAACCACCTCTTCGGTAAATCTTCGAGATAACTAACTTCAACGTGAATAATATGTCATTTAATCTTTTGAGAACTGAACACGACGAAACGCAGACTCAAGGCACCACGAAAGCCTGCCGGTCTTGTTGGCGCGATGATATTCACATCGCCGTACCGTTTCGCCCGTTCGCGTTGGGGTTCTTGCTCATCGTGACATTGGGGCTGATCTTGGTCATTCGCCCTTCTCGCTGCATTTGCTGTGGAACGATTCGAATCTTCTAAGAATCAAACTTTGCGGGAACCAACTTCCCAGAATCGCTTGGCGTTCGAGTCTAAGAAACCGACAAGCGGATCAGCACTTCGATCGCACCTGCACTTCGATCGAAACTTGGTGGCGAATTCTAAATAGACCAGCGTGTACGCGAGGCAGTCTCGAGCTCTCTTGTGCTTAAGTGAGAGCCAAGCCGAATGGCCGGCTGAATTTCGTTGGCCCAAAACGCGCGTCGAACTTTCTGGCCATTGATTGTCAAAAAATAGTCGATGCCTCTTCGATTACGATTCCAAGAGATTTCATGAATGGTTCCGATTCCACGAAACCGTTTTCCAAACCCCGACTTAATCTCGACAAAATCATTCAGCTCAAACCCTTCATGACGCACTTCCATGCAAATCGCGGGCAGCGCACGAAAGCCCTCTTCGCCGTAACTCATGAATGAATAGCCAAGTTCTCGGTCCGCGAAATTCTCACATTCTTCGCGTCGAAAAATTCGGCCCCCGGGAACCAAACGATCAGCGATCTCCACGTCGTCAGGATGAATCCAAGACGGAATCTGATCGGACCACCAAAGACAAACAACGTGTTTCACGGTTTGTTTGAGCTGAGAAGAACGCGAAGCCTTGCTTTGATTGGCCCAGCTTCGATTCGCCCCCCATTCTCGATAACCATCCGTCTCATCGATGAATCGAATTGAATCGTCCAGCGGCGAGCCATCGGTTGGTTCGTTTTGAAAAACCATTCCTGCCTCTCGATGTGGTGAATTTACATTGCCGACCATTGCCGGGTGACCACCGTGGTTTCAAACACCCACAAAAAAAACGCGATGGCAAGAACCACCGCGTTGAAATTTTTAATGTCTTGGTCCGATGACAATAACCGTGGTACACGATTCATTATCACTCAAAACGCGACTACTTGCCAATCCTGGCGATCAAGTCGGCGGTTCGTGAGCTGTAACCCCACTCGTTGTCGTACCAGCTGATGATTTTGACCATGTTCGCGTCAGTATCAAGAACTTTGGTCATGTCCGCTGCAAAAATCGAGCTGTGTGGATCGTCGATGATATCAGTTGAGACAATCGCATCTTCGGTGTAGCACAGAACGCCTTTCATCGGGCCATCGGCAGCGGCTTTGATGGCCGCGTTGATTTCCGCGACAGTGGCTTTCTTGTCGAGACAACAAACAAGATCAACAACGCTTCCTGTTGGAACAGGAACTCGCATCGCCATTCCAGTGAGCTTGCCTTTAAGCTCTGGAATAACCAACGCGACTGCTTCAGCAGCTCCGGTCGATGTTGGAATGATGTTCAGCGCTGCAGCTCGTGCACGATAAAGATCGCTGTGAGGAGCATCCAAAACATTTTGGTCGTTTGTGTAACCGTGGATCGTCGTCATCAAACCAGAGTTAATTCCAAACGTGTCGTTCAGAACTTTGGCGACAGGAGCCAAGCAGTTCGTTGTGCAACTCGCGTTTGAAATGGTTGTCATTTCGTCAGTGATCTGATCGTCGTTGACACCCAAAACGCAAGTTAGATCAGGCGCGTCTTTTGCAGGTGCACTGATAACAACCTTGCGAGCACCAGCAGTGATGTGCGAGTCGTAACCAGCCTTGCCGTCTTTGGCACGACCGCGGAATACGCCAGTGCTTTCGACAACAACGTCGACTTTCAAATCGCCCCATGGCAATTTAGAAGGATCGCGCTCTTCGAAGACGCGAATCTTGTTGCCGTTGACGATCAAGTTTTCGTCATCGAATTCAACAGTACCCGGAAATCGTCCGTGGATGCTGTCATACTTAAGCAAGGTTGCCAAAGTCTTGTTGTCCGTCAGATCGTTGACGCCAACCACTTCGAATTCATCGCTGCGGTTCATCAAGTTACGAAAGGTTAGACGGCCGATACGACCAAAACCGTTAATTGCGACGCGTATTGCCACGACACTTCTCCAGCTAATTCAATGGTTCAAAATTAAAATTTAAAATGATGTAAGATGGTGGTACGAAACCCAATTCGGTGCCTTGCACGCCGCTGCATCTGACAGAGGGACGATAACAAATCCACGTAAACTACGGCAAGTGGGCGACAAATCCCCCGCCGTTGGAAAATGTTCTTTGAATACCCCAGAACCTAATAAATCCTCGCCAAACTTTCCGCCCTCCCAGCGTTCAAAGTCATCGGCCTGGCAAATTCCCAACGGTGTTTCCACGGGAAATTGGGATTACGTCAGAGCAAACCAAATTGCCGCTGGATACGACGACTTTCTCAATGGAGATCCGTTAAGCACCATCGACAGGCAGATCATTAACCATTACTTGCCAGCGATTTCCAACGAGCAGTCAACTTCTCCGCAAAATAAGCCTCCCATCGTTGCTGATTTCGGATGTGGGACCGGGCGAACGTTGCTGCCACTTTTGAAATCTGGATATCGGGGAGTCGCGATCGATTTGTCGATCCCCATGCTGGCCAAGCTAAAGGAAAAATTCGAGATAAAAATATCGAACGATTCCAAAACTAGAGCTTCCGACGACTGCACAACAACCCAAGTGCAGGGGGATTTACTGTTGCTTCAAGCGAACTTGGTCGAGCTTGATGGACTTGCAGACAATTCGCTTGATCACGGGATCAGCCTTTTTAGTACGCTCGGAATGATCCAAGGCTCCAATCACCGATCAAGTTTTCTGAACCATGTCCGTCGGTCGATTAAGCCCGGAGGAAATTTCATCCTTCACGCTCATAACGCTTGGTTCCAACTGCGACACCCAGGTGGGATTCCTTGGGCAGCATCAAGCGTTTGGTCTCACCTACGTGGTGCAAGTGAATTCGGTGACCGAACTGCGTCCTATCGAGGAGTGAACCAAATGTTCATTCACAGCTTTCGAAAGTCCGAACTTAAAAGGGCGCTATCTGAAGCAGGATTTGAAAATCAAAAGTGGTTTGGCATTTTGCCCGGATCGGAAATCGCGGTTGAGTACTTCCCAACGGCAAGTGCAATCCGATTGGTGGGCTGGATTGTAGTCTGTCAGTAAGATCCATTTGAGCTGGACACTCCAGTATGTGCGAACGCCTTATTGTGCGGAACGCTCCCGCGGCCAGCCTTGCAGCGAAATGGCCCCAGCACACATCGACCTACCGGTGACAACCACCAAAACACGCACTAGCATTTAATACATCAACTTTCGGCTCCCAATGCACAAAAGGAAAACCAATGTCGCGTCGTGAACAACTTGAGGAAATGCTCGCCGGAGATCCCACCGACACGTTCCTGAGATACGCGTTGGCAATCGAGTTTGAAAACGAAGAAGAGCACGAGCGCAGTCTTGAACTTCATCGCGAGCTAATGAATGACGAACCGCCGTACGTACCATCTTATTTCATGAGCGGCCAACAGCTTGCCAATGCAGACCGTATCGAAGAAGCAATCGCCGTTTTAAAAAAAGGGATCGAGCAAGCCGACCTGCAAGGCGACACCCATGCGGCCAGCGAGATGCGAGGCTTTATCGAAACTCTCGAGTAATCGAACTTACGTGGCCAAACTTAAGTGAACGAACTTAAGTGACACCCCGCGTAAACGAATCGGCTGGATTTCAATCGGAATATTTTACCTAACAAAATCAAAACGCATCGGAGATTGTCGCAGTCGGCAAATGCTGCCTCACACTTTTTTGACAACCAGAGAAGGCTAGTGCGCGTGCTATATTTTCGGGAATCTTTTCAACCCCGAGGACAGAAACCATGCTAAAAAAATCAGCCATCATTTTCGCACTCGCCTTCACCTGTTTTTACGCTCAAGACGCCCAAGCCCAGCTATTCCGACGCGGGGTGGCTCGCCAAGCTATACCGGCTCATTCGTTTGAAATGAACCAATCCATTCAAGGCTCTCACCGCAGTCCGATTGTAAAACCGTTTTACTTTTCGTCACCGCAAGGGGTCGCCCGCCGGATCCCCGGCCAAACCGTACCCGTTCAAACTTTCGTAGCGAATTTTGCACCGGCCCGCACTCAATCGGCCGCCCGGCGGACTCAGCCATCTCGATCCCAATCGGCTTGGACACAGCAGACTACTTGGACACAGCAGACTTGGACTCAACCGGCGTGGTCTCAATCGAACGGATCGCAAACGCACAACGGCTCGAATCAAACTTGGTCCCAGCCAATGTGGAACCAGCAAACGACGTCACAGAACCGTGGCTGGTAAGAACAAGGCGACTTAGTAACACATAATCCACGCCTGAATTTTAAGCGTAAACATTACGCCCGAGTGGCAGCACACCGTTACGACTGTTGCTGCCGCTCTATTTTTACACTCGCGACAGAAAGATGCTTTCGACCATTCCAACAAATCATTGACACTCTCAGCAGAGTCTCCGAAACTGTCGGTCACGCACAGATATCTTTCGGTGTCGGAATCCATTTTTCTCCAGTCGCCTCAAATGCAAGCCGAATCAATCACGTCCAAAGAATCACCGATCGCCAATCAGCGGATCGCTTTTGTTGGAAAACTTGGCGGAATGAATCGCAAAGAAGCTCGCGACGTCGTCAAACAGCATGGCGGCATGGTCAGCGAAAAAGTTGACGCGTCTGTCAACATCGTCGTGATTGGCGCGGACGTTTTGCCGCTGGATGAGCAAACAGATCTGTTGGACGATTGGGTTCTTCAAGCGAGCGCTGACGGCACTCTTTCGGTCGTCAACGAATCGAAATTTTGGCAAGACCTTGGGATGGTCGAAACAGAACTCGACATCGAACAACTCTACACACCAGCGATGCTGGCTCAGTTGCTCGATATTCCGATCGCCACCATTCGCCGTTGGCATCGAAGAGGCCTGATCACGCCAACACGTCAGTTTAAAAAACTCGCTTATTTTGATTTCCAAGAGGTCGCCTCGGCGCGACGGATCGCGAAAATGATCGCGTCTGGAGCGACACCGAAATCCATCGAAACGAAACTTTCGCGACTGGCTGGGCTGTATCCGAATTTGCAACGACCACTTTCACAATTAAGCGTCATCGTTGAGGGCAAAGTCGTCCTTCTTCGGCAGGGCGAAGGGTTAGTCGAACCTGGTGGCCAGCGCCGAATTGATTTCGACTTAATCGAATCGGAAACGAATGCACCGGTTGATCTGGAATCTCCCTCCGAGTTGATTTCGCTTGATCAACCCATCGAAATTGAGAGACAGCCGCTCCACGAACTCGCCACGCCGAACGAATTCATCAAGATGGCGATCGAATTCGAGGACGATGACGACAGCCACTCTGCGATCGAAGTCTACCGCACGATGTCACTTGCATTTGGCCCATCCGCCGATGTCTGTTTCCGAATTGCTGAACTGCTTTATCAGCAAAACGATTTAGCCGGGGCCCGCGAGCGGTATTACCTCGCCGTGGAACTGGATGAATCTTTCGTTGAAGCCCGCGCAAGCCTCGGTTGCGTCCTGTTTGAACTCGATGAAAAAGAACTCGCTCTCGCGGCTTTTTATGGAGCCCTTGAACATCACCCCGATTATCCAGACGTTCATTTCCATCTTGCACGTTTGCTGGATGAACTCGATCGCGCTCACGATGCCGAACCTCACTGGCGAACGTTTCTTGAACTCGCCCCAAAAAGCCCTTGGGCCGAAGAAGCCCGTGAACGATTGAGCGAGTGAGATCCTCGACGGAACAAAAGCTGTTAGTAAGTCGTGAAACACCTGTTTGCGGGTAGACTGCTCCTTTTGAATCTCTCGCCAAACGGTCCCCACCTGTAAAGAGGGGGCAACACGACTGCCGCCGAAATGTCAATATCAATCGTGCGAATAAGTTCACTGTTTGCCAACATCTTTTGCAATGTTGCCGCTACACGCTCCCGATTCTTTGCGCGAACAAGACTCAATCATGTAGCAACCCTGTTGGGTATTTGGCAGACACGCCATACAATGATGCGTTCGATTTTAAATGCCCAACCGGATGGATAAGCCACCCATATGCCTGCTTCGGATATCGTCGTCAAAGGCGCCCGCGAACATAACCTTCGTGATGTCAACCTTGTATTACCTCGCAACCAACTCATCTGTTTGACAGGTGTCAGCGGAAGCGGAAAAAGCTCTTTCGCATTCGACACTGTCTTTGCAGAAGGACAGCGTCGTTACGTCGAGAGTCTCTCTAGTTTTGCGCGCCAGTTTTTGGGTCAAATGCCCAAGCCTGACGTCGACTTGATCTCTGGACTTAGCCCTTCGATTTCGATTTCGCAAAAATCGTCAGGTAACAACCCTCGCTCGACCGTTGGAACGATCACCGAGATTTACGATTTCTTACGTGTGCTCTACGCGCGAGTCGGCCAAGGGTTTTGCCCCAAATGCGACAAACCCATCTCCGCGCAGACACGTGACCAAATCATTGGCAGCATTCTGCAGATCGAAGCCGGCACGAATTACGTTGTGCTGGCGCCCGTCGTTCGCGCTCAAAAAGGAGAGCACCGGGACCTGATTACCGATCTTTTGAAAAAAGGTTTCGTCAGAGCCCGCGTTGACGGCGACATGGTTTCGCTGACCTCTGAAATCAATCTCGACCGCTCCAAACGTCACCACATCGAAGTCGTCATCGATCGGATCACTGCCAAGGAAGGCATCCGTGCTCGCTTAGGCGAGGCCGTTGAATCGGCTTTAAAAATCGGCAAAGGCACGCTGATTATCGCCAACGAAGACTCTGAAGCTGATTCTCCAGCAGAGCCAGACGTCCCAGCCGACGATGATGCTGTTGATGCAATCGGTGAAGCCGCATCCAAAGGACGGACGAAAGTTCGAAAATCCAAGAAATCCAAAGCCCCCAAAGGCAACACTCGGCCTACCGGTGACCGCGTCTATTCAGCCGATTACGCATGTGCTCCTTGTGGAATCAGTTTTTCCGCTCCAACACCGCAAATGTTTTCGTTCAACAGCCCGCAAGGCATGTGCCCCGGCTGCGATGGACTCGGCGAAGTGTTTACGTTCGAGCGTGACCTCCTCGTTCCTGACCCCCAAAAATCTTTCCAGCAAGGTTGTTTTGAATTGCTCGGAAAATGGAAAGACCTTGGACGCTGGAAACGGCACATTTACCAGGGCGTTGCCGATGCTGTCGAAAAAGAACAAGAACTTGAAACGGGAACGTTACTCGAGACGGCTTGGGAAGACCTAACCGAAGAGCAACAAGACATCTGGCTGTACGGAACAGACGACCTTCACATCACCTATACATGGAAGGGTGGAAGCTCGCCGATGAAGTACGGCGGAAAGTTTGCTGGCGTTGTTTCCGAACTCGATGAAAAGTATCGCAACACCACCGGCGCGACTCGCATTCGAAAACTTGAAGAGTACATGGCCGAAGTTCACTGCGTCGAATGTGATGGCGCAAGACTAAATCAACAGGCTCGCCATTTTCGACTTGAGACCTCCAACGAACAATTCAAAGACCGTCCCAGCCTTTCGTTGTCAGACGTTTGTGATCTTTCTATCGCCGATGCCCATGAGTTTTTCTCCGGTTTGACGTTGGACAAAACTCGTCAGTTCGTCGCGACGGAACCCCTGAAAGAAATCAGGAACCGGTTGGGATTCCTGCTCAACGTTGGCCTCGATTACTTGATGCTGAACCGAACGGCCCCGACGCTGTCCGGTGGTGAAAGCCAACGTATTCGACTGGCGGGGCAAATCGGCGCTGGACTCGTCGGTGTGCTATATATCCTTGACGAACCTTCTATCGGTCTGCACCCGCGCGACAATGATCGCTTGGTGAGCACGCTTCAACACCTACGCGATCTTGGCAATACCGTCGTTGTGGTTGAGCACGATGAAGACACCATGAGAGCCGCCGATTACTTGATCGATTTCGGTCCCGGTCCCGGTGTTCGTGGTGGCGAAGTCGTCGTCGAAGGTCATCCTTCTGAAATTATCAAATCAAAAAAGAGCATCACCGCGCGGTACCTCTCCGGCGATCTTAAAATCGAAGTCCCCAAGAACCGTCGCCCGTTCGACAACCAAAAAGTCTTCCGAGTCAAAGGCGCAACCCACAACAACCTGAAAAATGTCGACGTTGAAATTCCGCTTGGTAAATTCGTTTGTGTCACTGGCGTCAGCGGAAGCGGTAAAAGCTCGATCGTTAACGACATCATCAAGGAAGAATTGCGCGAGATTCTCAATGGTGGTATCAGCGAAGCCGGCCAATTTGAATCCCTGGAGGGAGTTGAATTGATGGACAAAATGATCGCGATCGATCAGTCCCCCATTGGTCGTACCCCGCGTTCCAATCCGGGAACCTATATCAAACTGTTCGACGAGATCCGGAAACTTTACACCCAGCTGACGGAATCCAAGACCCGTGGTTATGCCCCCGGACGTTTTAGTTTCAACGTCAAAGGTGGACGATGCGAAGCGTGCGAAGGTAATGGTTCGAACAAACTCGAAATGGATTTCCTAGCCGACGTTTGGGTCACGTGCCCAGTCTGCGAAGGCCGACGCTTCAATCGAGAAACACTCCAAGTCAAATTCCGCGACAAATCAATCGCAGAAGTTTTGGACATGGACATCCAGGAAGCGATGACGTTCTTTGAGAACATTCCCAAAGTTTTCAACAAACTGGAAACGCTTCACGCGGTCGGACTGGACTACCTCAAGATCGGCCAGCCTTCGCCAACGCTTTCTGGTGGCGAAGCTCAACGAATCAAACTAGCGAGAGAACTCGTTAAACGCAGTACGGGTAAAACGCTTTACCTGCTGGACGAGCCAACGACCGGTTTGCACTTTCACGATATCTCGATGCTGCTCAAAGTTCTTCAGAATTTCGTCGACGCAGGTAACACGGTTCTCGTCGTCGAACACAACCTCGACGTGATCAAAACAGCTGACTGGATCATCGACATCGGCCCAGAGGGTGGCTCCGGCGGCGGCACGGTTGTCTGCCAGGGAACCCCAGAAGACATTGCCGCCTGCGAAGCGTCTTACACTGGTCGAGCACTGAAAAAAGTACTGGTCGACGAGCCACCGACGATCGAACCCAAAAGCTCCAGCAAAAAGCCTCCTGTTCAAGCCACTCACATCAAAGTTCGCGGCGCCGATCAACACTCACTTCGATCCGTCGATGTCGATATCGAACGAGACAAGATGACGGTTTTCTGCGGACCTTCGGGAAGTGGAAAAAGTTCTTTGGCGATGGACACAATCTATGCCGAAGGGCAACGCCGATATGTAGAAAGCCTCAGCTCCTACGCTCGGCAGTTTGTGAACCAGCTTGAAAAACCAAAGGTCGAACTGATCGAAGGCCTTTCTCCTGCGATCGCGATTGAGCAGAAAAATCTTGGTTCGACGCCGCGAAGTACCGTTGGAACCGTGACCGAAGTTTACGATTACCTTCGGATCTTGATGGCGCGATTGGGCACGCCGTACTGCCCTGATTGTGATGCTCCGATTGGAACGCAGACCAGCGACGACATCGTGGACAAACTTTTGGAATATCCAGAAGGAACGCGATTGATGTTACTGGCCCCGATTTCGCTGGATTCCAATCAGACCTATGAGCAGTTGTGGGAAGAAATTCGTGGCAACGGGTTTGTACGAATCCGAGTGGACAACGTGACCTACGGAATTGACGAAGTTCCCGTCCTTAGCCGCAGAGCTCGACACATCATTGAGATTGTGGTCGATCGAATCGTGATCCAACAAAAATCACGTTCGCGAATTGCCGATAGCGTCGAATCCGCTTTGGCGATCGGCAAAGGCGTAATGGATGTTACCGAGCCTGCCGACAAAGTTCCTGAGCAGCACTGGAAAAAAGTCAAACACAGCCAGCATCTCTCGTGCTCCGATTGTGGTCGAAGTTTCGATACTTTGACTCCACACAACTTCTCTTTCAACAGCCAGCTCGGTTGGTGCCAGGATTGCGAAGGAATTGGAACACAGACCGGTGCTGATCCGGCTGCGATCATGAACGACGCGGAATTGTCGCTCAAACAGGGCGCGATTTCGCTTTGGCCGAACATGAAAACAGAACTGTCTAAATCCATGCTGACCGCGTGGACTAATGGAACTGGCATCCCAATCGACGTGCCCTTCGTTCAACTCGAAGCCCGTCACCGCCGCATGGTGTTTTACGGCACAGCCGATCGCTGGTTCGACGTCAAAGATGAAAACGACAACATCAAATTTTCATTCCAATACAAAGGCGTCTATCCAACGATGGAAGAAGCCAGCCGTTTGTCTCCCCAGCTTCGTCAGCGAATGCAATCGTTGATCGGAGAAGTCGAATGTGGTTGTTGCGGTGGAGCGAGGCTGCGTGATGACGCAGCTGCGGTTCGTTTCCGCGAAGTCACGATCGATGGCATCTGCCGTCTACCACTTGGTAAGCTCGCGACGACAATGAAAAAATGGAAACTCGACAAGCGAGAGAAAAAGATCGCGGGCGAGTTGGTTCGTGAGATTACCGGTCGAGTCGATTTCTTGAACGATGTTGGACTTGAGTATTTGACGCTTAATCGTACGGCTGCATCGCTTTCCAACGGTGAGGCCCAGCGAATCCGACTGGCCAGCCAATTGGGCAGCGGCCTTTGCGGCGTGCTCTACGTCCTCGACGAGCCGACGATTGGCTTGCACCCGCGAGACAATACTCGATTGCTCAAGGCACTTCATCGTTTGCGTGACCTCGGTAACACGATGATTGTGGTAGAACACGACCGCGAGGTTATCGAAAACAGCGACGCGATTTGTGACTTTGGCCCCAAAGCCGGTACCGGTGGTGGTGAAATTGTCGCGATGGGAGACCCCAAAACGCTCGGCGATCAAAAACGCTCAGTAACGGGTCCGTACCTTAGCAACAGAAAAGCGATTCCGATTCCGTCCAATCGTCGCCCAGCTCTTTCGCTTGAACCAGAAGCCACCAAGTCAAAGAAAAAGGCTACGGCCAAACCAAAAACAAAAGCTGTTCCGATGGCCACCACGCTGGACGTCGTTGGTGCACGTCACAACAACCTCAAAGACATTGAAGTCAAATTCCCACTCGAGACTTTGACGGTCGTCACCGGGCCAAGTGGTTGTGGCAAAAGTTCGCTCATCAACGACATTTTGTTCAAGGCACTTTCACGACGGCTTCATCGTGCGACCCAGACTCCGGGAGCCCACAAAGGCATTCGCGGCATCGAGCACATCAACAAAGTCATTCGCGTTGACCAAACACCGCTTGGCAATTCACCTTCATCCAACCCGGCGACTTATACCGGTGCGTTTGATGCGATTCGAGATTTGTTCGCCGAACTTCCCGATTCAAAAATCCGCGGTTTCATCGCTCGCCGATTTAGTTTCAACGTTCCTGGTGGACGATGCGAAGAATGTTTCGGTAACGGACAAATCTGCATCGAAATGCACTTCCTCCCAGACGTTTGGGTGCAATGTGAGACTTGTAAAGGTCGTCGATACAATGAAGAAACTTTGGCCGTCAAATACAACGGCAAAACGATCGACGACGTTTTGAAAATGTCGTGCGGTGAAGCAGTCAAACTGTTTCACAACATTCCTAAAATTCGCCGCATCCTACAAACCCTTTGCGACGTCGGGCTTGATTATGTAACGCTTGGTCAAAGTGCTCCGACACTTTCAGGTGGTGAAGCCCAACGTGTGAAGCTTTCAGCAGAACTAGCACGTCCGGACACGGGGCGAACGATGTATCTGCTGGACGAACCGACGACCGGATTGCACTTTGACGACCTGCAAAAATTGCTTGGCGTGATGCAACGACTGGTCGACATTGGAAACACCGTGGTCTTGATCGAGCACAATCTAGACATGATCAAAGCCGCAGACTGGGTAATTGATCTCGGTCCCGAAGCCGGTGCTGGCGGTGGTCAAATTGTCGTCCAAGGCACGCCAGAGAGAATTGTCGAGTACGCAAACGAAGCGTTAGCAGTTGCGTCCAAGACTGGAAAAAGCAATCCAAAGAAACCGCGCAGTTGGACCGGCGAAGCACTCACTCCAGTGCTTGCCGCCGATCCTTACGAAGAACGAAAAGTCTACGATCCAGCAAAAGACGATCGATGGAAAAAAGGTGACCTCGACATCGAAGACGTTGGCGCGAACGCGAAAATGCCATGGGAAGAGGATGGCCGACTGTGGCATACAAAAGACCGCGTCGGTCGCGCTGGCGAACCAGTCAAATGGGCTGGAGAAATCCTCAGCAAAGTCGTCGACTACATTCAGCAAAACGAAGGATTTACAGAAACCAACTGGAACGAACGTTCGGTTGTTGAAATCAACCACACCAAGAAAAGTAAAGGCTGGTTCTTTCATACTTTGACTGGCGATCCGTGGTTTTTGAAAATGAAATTCCGCGTTCCCCCAGGAACATTTAAACGAGAAACGTTGGTCGAGCAAATTCCACTGCTTCGCCCCAACGACATGGAGGATGTTCCCGTTTACGGAAATTCACCACGTGTGAAACTCACGAACACAAAAGCGTCGTGGCAAGAGATTGAAATTCGTGTCTACACTCTCGAAGAAATTGATATCCCGGGTTTTTGGGAATTCATGGATGACGCAATCGCCAGTTATCTTGGTGATACAGATCCCAAAAAAGTAAACATTGAAAACGAATCGCCTTGGGCGAAACTTGGGGAGAAATGGCACTTTATGCGTAAAGGATTTGCACCTGGCAAGAAAGTAAAATGGGAACCACAAGTTCTGGAACTTCTTCATGACGCGATCCAAAAAGCGGCTCCCAACAGTCAGTTTCTTTGGAGCAACAAGCAAGTCGTGCATGTTTACCTGCCTCAGCAAAAAGAACCTTGGGCGAGTATTCAAACGAAGAAACCCGACGCGGTTTGGCTGAAACTGGCAGGCCCAAAAGACGTCGTCGACGTCGGACGTGCTGCCGAATTGGTCGAAGACCCAACGGTAACCACGCAAGAAGATTTGGATGTGCTCCAAATGGCGTTCAACAGTATTGATCAAGTCAACAACGAAGAGCTTCACAAGTTTTTAGAAGAGCACGCCCAGTCTCTACCAGTCTGATCGAGTGATTTGATGGACCGAAAAGGCCGACGGCTTTGAGAGCAGTTCGCAAAAGAAGGCGAATTGCCCAATGCAATTTAAGCAAAACATACCAACAACCACTGAACAAAAAACCATGAGCAACTCGATCGTATCCCAGGTTCCAAAGAACTTGCTTTTCAGATTCCGTATTGCCTGCAAGAAATTTACGGGAAAATTCAACACTAAATTCAGCTTGCCAGATGAATACGCGCTTCCGAATTTAGGCGAGTTTGAAAACCAGAATAAGTTTGCAGACGTAAGAACGGCGTGGAATGACGATGGCGTTTTTATTGCGGCAGAGATCACTGGCAAGCAACAATCGCTTTGGTGTCGCGAAACTCAATTGCTTGATAGTGATGGAATTCAAATTTGGATCGACACAAGAGACACTCACAACGTCCATCGCGCGTCGAAATTCTGTCACTGGTTCGTGTTGTTGCCGATGGGTGGCGGCCCAAAAAACGAAGCGCCATTTGGCAGCATGTTGAAAATCAATCGTACCAAAGACGACTCACCAACCATCAATCGTCATAAAGTCGAGATCCATTCCAAAACCACCAAAGACGGCTACAAACTGACGGCCTTCATTCCCGGCAAGTGCCTCAATGGCTGGGACGCGAATGAGCACCGCAACCTGGGATTCAATTTTGCTGTCGTCGATCGAGAACTTGGCTGGCAAACACTGGCGATCGGTCCCGAACTTCCAATCACGGAAGACCCGAGTCTCTGGCAGACGCTGACCTTGGTGGAGTGAGTTAGGGCTACCGGCTACCGGCGCTAACGACACAGGCCGCCTATAATTTCACTGGTCTTGCAAATCTTTCTTGGCCACAATGCATGGCGTTTACAAATACATGCCGCCTATTTCTTTGACTTTTTTTCCTTTGGCGGCACTTCGATGTCCCATGTGGAAATTTTTTCATCGGAACCGGGCAAGGGTCTGCCCACCGCCCAACATACGCTGTTGACGAGCATTCGAGTGAAAGACTCTTCTGCAAAATCTCCTACATGCCCAAACGAAGTTGCGAACACGTTTGCCCCCCATTCATTCTGCCACACCCACGCGACGACGTCGGATTCGGATTGATTGACTCGAATCGTCCCGTAGTCTTTTTCTACCAATCGAAATTTCCCGTCGCCTGTCCCAAGCATCAACGGCACACATCCGCCTTCGAGCCTGGTCAGATAAAGTTTTCCGTTTGAAACCCACTTCGTTTTTGTGACTCCAGTCATGATTGGGTGCGTCAGATTCTTTTCCACCACTTCAATCGCAGTTTTGCTTTCCTGATGTGCAACATAAGGAGTTCCCAACACACGCTGGCCAAACCCGTCATTCCACTCATAGCGGGCATGCCCCTTGGGATATTTAAAAGCGTGGTTTGCAGTCCTTAGACCAATGACTGGTTTTCCAGATTTAATGTAGCGCTCAATAGGAGCCCACTCTTGATCTGGAAGATTCAAGAAACGCATGTAAAAGATTGCCACATCGGCATTGTCCAACGCTTCGATTCCTGGCAGCACACTCTCGGTTTTCTTCTCCGGGTCACCGTCTCCCATCACCAAAGTTACCTTGAACCCCAACCGCTTGAGTTCCTCAGCGAAGGGAGGCAGCGAAAGGTGAGGCGAATAGTGGTGCGTCCCCACTACGATCACGACGTGTGATTTTTCGTCTTCGGCGCCCTGAACGGAGAAACCATTGAAGGAAATAATCAAAGCGAAAAAGCAACTAAGCAATAGCACTGTACGATTTGTTCGCATGTCTTTCATCTCCGTTAAATTCTACTAAACCACCCGTTCGAGTTTAACATGAAAAGCGCGACTGGGATGAGGGTTATGTAGCGATGTGAGACGCCGATAAAATAAAGTTCCATCGTAAAATCGAATATCAAGAACCAAGCATGGCTAAAACTCCAATCCCAAAAACTTCACCGCTGCAATCGCGCAAGCCATTGAAGGAGAAATACGCCGCACTGATCGCGCTGCCGTGCTGTAATGAGATGGACTCTCTACCAGAGACATTGCTGAGCCTTGAAAAAAACTCTGCACAGCTCTGCGCCCAAACGCTGATCATCGTCAACGTCAACCAACGAGTTTCGATGGACCGACGCGACAACGAGGCGACCCTCGATTGGTTACACAATTTCGACACAGACCTACACGTGGCGTGGCTTGATCATGTGAGCGATGACGCAGCCTACCCGGAAAAATTCGGAGTCGGCCTAGCGCGACACCAAGCATGCACGACTGGTCTTCCGTTTCTCAATGACGACGCTCCCGTCATCAGTCTCGACGCCGACAGCCCGGTCAATTCCGAGTATCTCGCAGAAATTTTTTCATACTTGCGTTCCAATCCAAAATTCAAAGCAGGCCATGTCAATTTCAAGCATCGTCATTGCGGAAGCGAGGCTGAGAAGCAAGCGATTGAAATCTACGAGCGGCATCTGCATCGTCATCGTCAGCGATTGGAAGAATCAAACTCACCACACGCATGGTATGCCATTGGCTCGACAATCGTTTGCAAGAAAGAGGCTTACCTTAAATCTGGTGGGTACCATTGCCGCAAAATGGCTGGAGAAGATTTTTACTTGATTCAACAGTTGAGCAAGACTGGTTGTAAGATCGCCATGATTGAAAAAGCAGTCGTGTATCCGTCGGATCGAATCTCAGATCGAGTCCCGTTTGGAACGGGAAAAGCCGTTGGTGAAATTATCGAAAACCGCGAATGGCTGACCTACCACGACAACTGTTACCGCGACCTCGGCCTTTTACTGATCGCGGTCGAACGCAACCTCCAGCAGACTGCCGATGTTATTTCTCAAAATGCTCCGGCATCATGTCGTGCGTGGCTTCAAGAAAGAAAGTTCGCCGACGTCTGGCCAAAACTACAGGCCAACGCGAGTTCCGATAAAATGCTGCTTCAACGTTTTCATGAATGGCTCGATGCATTCCAAACTCTGAAACTCATCCATTATCTGTCTGATGAACATTACCCGAGGCCCCGTATTTAAAAGCCCGCAGTTGAGTTTTCAACCAAGGAGCCAATCAACACTTTGCCGTAATATACACGCTCCCTTTTTTATTTCGAAAATTTTGTGTGCCAAACCTGTTTGAGAACGACTAAACGCTCGTTGCACCGTCACAATCGTTTTCATGGAGTTGGCCGATGGAAAATAAGTATCACATTGTCGTGTTGTATCTAACGTTGGTTTTCCTTTTCCAGCGGCCCTCGAGTTGTCCCGCACAAGAACTTACTAACGAGAGCTCCCAGCAAGGCAAAATCATCAAACCCGAAACTGTTGGGTTCACGGCGCGAAGCATCGAGACGTCAAATGGCGTTGTTCATTACTACCTCTCTACAGGCGGTAGCCCGCTCGATGAATCAACCGTCCGTCCGTTGGTCATCTACCTCGATGGTTCAGGACCAACGCCGATCTTTTTTGGAGCTGGAAATCGCATCGGAACTTCGCTGATGTTTGGGCCAAAAGAATTCCCTAACTTTCATTACGTTGCTATTTCCAAGCCGGGTGTCAGATTCCATGAAAACGAAAATCGCATCAGCTCGAAAGAGTATGACCAAAAACTAACGCTTCGATGGAGAATTGACGCGGTCAATGCTGTGATCAACGAGTTGGCGACGTCAAAATTCGTTGACGCTGGCCGCATTTTGTTAGTTGGCCACTCCGAAGGAGCCGACATCGTTCCGTTTGTCGCCTCTGAGAACAAACACGTCACTCATGCGGCTGGCTTGGCACCGGGCGGCGTCTCTCAAATGTTTGACTTTATCATTTTCACACGCAAAAAAGTCAGCGCGGGTGAGCTTACTCAATCCGAATGCGATCAACGGATTCTCGAAATCAAAAAAGCCTACCGTGACATTTTTGCCGACCCAACCAACACCGAAAAGAAATGGATGGGCGAGACTTACCAACGATGGGCAACTTTCTTTCAGCCGTCCATGGAGGCCTGGTGCAAAATTAAAGTCCCCGTATTCCTTGGACTTTGCCGAGACGACAAAAGCACGCCGGTTGAATCGGGTGAAGCAATCGAGCTGGAATTTATTCGGCGAGGCAAAACAAATTTGACATCAAGAACCTGGGCGACCAACCATCACTTTCAAGAACAGCCCAAAGATCGAGATTCCCAACCGACTGATCGAAGATTGGATGTTTTGGCAGAAATTTTGGACTGGTCCAAGTAGCGATCGCCAAGGCGTAGTTTAAAAAAATTCAAAACCGTGAGGGCTTATGGTTTTGTCAAAGCTAAATGTTCGAAATAGTCGTTTCGACGATGCGACTGTTGAACAACCAGGAAACGTGGGTAGCGGAAAAACAGCCATTGGGAATCATCCAAATTTCCGTTGCGATGTACCACTATTCTTTCGAGCTAAGATTATCGAAATCCGTTCCCGTTTTGCTGGCCAGAGCAATCATGACGCCGACCACCAGCATTAAAATGGATGCTGCGATGTACGGGAGGAATAAGTACGCCTTGAGCATTGGGATTCCCAACGCTGAACCAAAAATTCTCGCAAGTGCACTGACACTTTGGCTGACTCCAAGTGCTTTCCCTTGTTTGGTGGGATCGGACCAACGCGAGATCAATGAATAGAGGCTTGGTTGAAGGCAACTGTAGCCGGCCACAATGATTGCCAATGCACCGAACAACCATCCAACGGAAGCAATATTGACCGCATAAGACAGCACGCCGAATCCAACGACTTCGATCAATGCTCCCGCGACTGCCAAGTTTTTCTCGGATACTTTTTTCGACAATCGGCGAACAATACCGCCTTGGAAAACGGCAACCATTAAACCGATCGCAGCAAACGTTAAGCAAACTTGTTTGAACGTGAAATCAAATGGAGCTTGTTCAAAACTATCCGATCCTTTGATCAACATGCTGAGCGACGTTTCAAAGTTTGCGAATGCAAAAATACAAACAAAGAAACCGATCAGAAGGAAAACCATCGCTCGACTACTGACCGCCGTTTTCCAAGCTCCCACGTCAAACCAATTCTTGCGAGCTTCAGACGGTTGATTCGGATCACGTGATTCCGGCAACAAAAAGATCGCCAAAAAAAGTGCGATCGCAGATAACCCTGCTGCCACAAAACCAGGACCGGCTCCTGGATCGCCAAGTTCCGTTACGCCAGCGACGTCGACACTGGGCACCGAAAAGTACGCGAACAACGGACCAAGAGTAAACCCAAGTCCAAACGCCATGCCAATCAATGCCATTCCGCGCGAGCGATTTTCTTTGCTGGTGGTGTCTGCGATGTAGGCCTGAGCAGTCGGGATCGTTGCACCTGCAATGCCGGCTCCGATTCGTGTGATGAACAAACCCGGTAGACTTTGCCAGATCGCCGCGATGCCAAACAAAGTGTAGAAAACGACGCTGCCAACCAAACCAATAATGATCACGGGCCGACGACCAATTCGATCCGAGAGCGAACCCCAAATCGGTGCAAAAATAAACTGCATGATGGAAAAACTAGCCATCAACATACCAATGATAAAACCACTTGGATCTGTGCCAAAAATATCGGCATAGAGTGGCAACAGCGGCAGCACGATTCCGAAGCCCAGCAAGTCAATGAACACGGTTAGAAAAATTACCAGCAACGAACCCTTGGTTGGCTCTTTGCCTTCATTTTTTTGGTTGGAATCATTCGGTTTGTCGGTTGAAGCTGTCATCGGACTCGCTGTGCAGAGGTTTACGTTTCAATAAACCAACGATAACCAACTGGATACAAAATAGACAGGTCACACACCAGCAACCAAGCTTGATGGTCGATGCAGTTGTTTGCGCAGCAGGGCGTCGAGCGGGGTTGCACAAACGAGGACGATTAACGAGTCAGCCCGACAGAAATCACCAATTCGGTTCAGCTATTCTCCCAACGTCGGCGAGCTTCGGAAAAACATTCTCTGATTCGCACTTCGAGAAGTGCGGCCGTTTCCGAATCCGTCAGCGACTCGTATTCTTCAAATGGAATCGGCTGGCCCATCACTGCATGAATTCGCCCAGGCAAAGGAAATTTTGCCTTGCGAGGGTAAGCTTGAAAGGCCCCGTCGAAACCAACCGGCATCAGCGTACTTTTTGCACGTTTTGCCAACGTATAAAAACCAAGCATGAACTCTTGGATCTCGCCATCCATCGTTCTTGTTCCTTCTGGAAACAGAACAACAGACTCTCCACGTTTCAACCGCCGAAGTGTTTCCTTCATCCCGCCGATCCCGGCGCCTTCGCGGTCGATTGGAATCGTATCGTTCCAACCTAGAAACCAACCAAGCGGCAGAAATTTAAACAGCGTTTTTCGCCCGAGATAATTTACGGGTCGCGGGCAAACGACACCCAAAATTAGCGGGTCCAAAAAGCTCTGATGGTTTGAGCAAACCAACAACCCATCGTGGTCTGGATAATTTTCAAGACCGTACACACGCACTCGATAAAAAACGGTAAAGCTTAAACGAAAAAACCACCGCACAACGACCTGACACGCCGCGATAAATGGCGGCCTCCGTCTTTTTTTCGTGGTAGTTTGGGACATGTTCAGGAAAGTAAGTCAGGAGTGCGAATCTACAGTTCAGATTTATCTACGACGTTTAAGATGGTGGAGGGGACAAATGCACCGTCCCCACCCAATGGCGTCGCGATTTTGGTCTTATAGACTATAAGCCAATCAACTTGCTTCACAACTGCCATTCCAATCCCTATCAACCGCTTGTATTTGCAAATATGAAAATTGGGCCGACTGACATCCAAGATACTTTTGCCGAAGCATTCTCGATGCGGTACAGCAAAATCACCATTACGGCCATCAACCAACGTTGGTTAGAAACTGCGGTCAATGAATTTTGTGGTTATGGAACATCCGTAATCGGCTGCGATGCAGAAGTCGGATTGGAATCATGGATTGACGAAAGTGAAACGCTTGACGGTCGTCCTGGAGCGAGCGTCATGATGTTTGGATTCTCCAAAGACGCCGTTCAAAAGGCAGCTGTGAATCGAGTGGGCCAGTGCTTGATGACCTGTCCTACGACTGCCGTTTTCGATGGTTTTGCCCAAGGCGATTTCGCTCAGAGCGCGGATCAAACCAAGTTAGAAAATCCAAACGAATTTAAAACGGCCAACGCTGCGTCAGCCCAGCCGATTTCAGTGGAAAAAATTCCGCTTGGTAAACACTTGCGATTTTTTGGCGACGGGTTTCAAAAAAGCAAGTTGATAGGCGAACGCAGATTTTGGCGCGTTCCCGTTATGGATGGTGAGTTTATCGTTGAAGACACCATTGGCGTTACCAAAGGAGTTGCCGGCGGAAACTTCTTGATATTATCGACCGACCAATTAACGGGTCTGACTGCGGCGGAAAGAGCGATCGACGAAATCGCAAAAATCAAAAACGTGATTGCTCCATTTCCCGGCGGAGTGGTACGTAGCGGAAGCAAAGTCGGATCGCGATATCCGTCACTACGTGCATCAACTTCACACACGTTTTGCCCAACACTGCGCGGGCGTGTCGAAACAAAACTTCCCGATAAAGCTGGCTGTGTGTACGAAATCGTGATCGATGGATCGGATTTTGATTCTGTCGCTGATGCAACTCGAACAGGGATCGAGGCCGCTGCAGGTGAGGGGGTAGTCGCCATCAGTGCAGGAAACTATGGCGGCAAACTCGGCAAACACCACTTTCATCTGTTAAAACTTTTTGAGACAGAACCAGTCCAATAGACTTTCGACAGAACAGAAAGCTTCACTCAATCAAACAATGCCCTGAATCGAAACTGGCGAAACGCTTGATTGCAGAACGATGACCGACCCAACTGAATATCCGAATTCTCTTTCAGCGCTTCCGACAGCGCCTTGGAAACTCGCGCTGCGACGTTTCTTCCATCAAGCTTGGGTAGAAATCACGATTGGCCTGCTCGTTGTCATTTCGGTTTTGCTAACACTGTTTGAGATGTGGCTGGAATACAAATTCCAAAACGGATTCGGTTCGGTATCGACCATCGTGGGCACGTTCCACCCGACTGCGCTTTACTGGATGAATCTGGCGAACGATTTCATTACGTTTGTTTTCATGGTGGAATTGACGCTGAGGTATTTCGCGGCCAGTTCGAAACGTCGATTCTTTGGCGAGTTTTGGCTGGACATCATTGCGACGATTCCGCTCTTTAGAATTTTCAGATCTGGCCGGGCGCTTCGCCTGCTGAGGCTGTTTCGATTGTTGAGATTGCTGGGTGTGATGTCTCGATTGTCGGGCCATTTCCCATATGTGCTTCGACGCGGTGCCGTCGACTTCTTAATGATTTGCGGCATGATTACTTTGGCAATTCTATTCGGCACCCTAGCCATCATGCATTTTGAAAATTCGGGAACGGCCAACGCTAAAATCGTTTCCAGTACGACAAACTCAAACTCGGCAGTCACGGGTGAAACTGGTCTCAATGCAACTGGCAACAGCCCGGCGGCCACCAACATTGCCGGAACAACGAATGTTAATGTGAATTCAGAATCGGTACCAAGCGAAACTGAATTCGATTTGAAACAATCGTTTTGGTTCAGCGTGTACACTTTGTTTGCTGGCGAACCCATTCCGCAGACGCCCAACACGCTGAGCGGTAAAATCGTGAGCGTGTTTTTAATGTTTATGGGACTGACAATTTTTGCCATTTTTGCCGGAACGGTCTCGGCATTCATGGTGGATCGAATGCGAAGGGAAGGAAGAATGGTCGAGTGGGACGCATTGCAGAACCATATCGTAATTTGTGGCTGGACGCCCAAAACCAGAATCATCATCGACGAGTATCGAGCCAGTCCAAAAACGAAAAAGACGCCGATCGTGGTGATCACCGAACTGCCGCAAGAGGAATTGGAATCCACTTGTGATGAGCTGGTCAATGTTCATTTTGTCCACGATGATTTCACAAAAGTCAGTGCACTCGACCGAGCGGGGATTCGAAATGCGACCACCTGTTTAGTTTTGTCGGACACTACTGGTGGCCGAAGCGAACAAGACGCCGACGCACGCACGATCCTCTCTGCTTTAACGGTCGAGAAAATCAACGAGTCCGTTTACACCTGCGCAGAACTCGTCAATCGAAGCTACGCAACCCACTTGGAAACTGGCAAAGTCAATGACTTTGTCGTCAGTGGTGAATATGGCGCCCACATGCTCGCCCAAGCCGCAATGAACCGGGGGTTGGTGGGTGTGTTTAGTGAACTACTGACTTACCAGCATGGAAACGAATTTTACCGAATGGCGATTCCCGAATCCTGGATTGGCGAAACTTTTGATCAAAAACTTAGCGACGTTCGCAAGACAAGCCGAGTCATCCTCGTTGCAGTCCATTCGGAGGGACAAGACGCAATTGTCAACCCAGAAAAATATACTTTCCGTGAGAACGATGAAGTCGTCGTTATCAGCAGCGGCGTCCCACAGCTTTGTTAGCATTCGATGATTTGGACCAACCTTAACGCGGTTATTTTCTCCACGCTGCTTCGAACGCTTGATTTCCCTGCCTCAGCGAAGCTTGAAACACAGAGCAAGTTTTAACGTTGGCCCCGCCGATGGTGTTGAGTTGCATTTTTTTATTTCTTACAGATTGTTTCGAAACTTCTTGAGAAGATCACGCTAGAGCCCACAACTCCATGCAGTGCACTATTCGAAATAAAAGCGATGTTAAAGCTGGAGGAATTAGACGCATTGGTTTAAGATTTAGGGAATTAATGGAAAACAATTCCAGTGTTGAGACAGCTTGTTTTCCACCATCTCTTTTTCCATGTACCACTTCAATCAATTCCGAAACGTCAACGATCCTGTCGTGCGATTCATTATTGAGTTTGATATACAACAGGTCCGTTATGCTTTGGAACGGTTTTAGACCGCATTTCAATTCCAGTTTACTGCTTGGTCAACTTGTCATTGTTTTTGGTTTAATCGCCATGACAGCCGTCAATGCGATGGCTGACATTTCGATGCCAAAAATCTTTGCCGACCACATGGTGTTGCAACGCAATGCCACGGTAGAAATCTGGGGAACGGCTGAACCTCAGCAACGACTGTCGATTAAGTTTGGCGAGTCGGAACAAAAAACAACAGCTGGCACAAACGGCAACTGGTCAGTCAAAATCGCCACGCCAGAAGCCGGAGGGCCGTTTCAGTTGGAGGTCGTCGCCGAAGCCGGTGAACCCAAGATCATCTTCTCTGACGTGATGGTTGGGGATGTTTGGGTATGTGCCGGACAGTGCAACATGGCGATGCCAGTTTCTGACGTTCTCAACGGCGAAACGGAAATCGGAAACTCAAAAGATTTTCCGATGTTGCGGATGTTCACAATTTCCCAAGCTGCTCGGGCAACTCCGCTGGATGAATTCACTAAGGTTGAACCGTGGAGCAGTTCCCCCGATACAGTGAAAGACTTTTCCGCTACCGCTTATTTTTTCGGACGTGAAGTCTCTAAAAAACTGAAAGGCGTACCGATCGGTTTGATTGACGCTTCATGGGAAAAAACGACCTGCGAGACTTGGATCTCCCGAGACAGTTTAAAAGCCAACAAATCATTTGATTCGCTGTTGAAGCATTGGGACGAAATTGATGAAGCCACAAGCTCGGATAGCCCATCTAACATTTTCAATGGAATGCTTGCACCGCTAAAAAGATTCCCCGTCCGTGGTACGATTTGGTATCAAGGCGCTGCGAACAATGGACGAGGAGCACTCTATGCAAAATTGCTGCCCACCTTGATCGATGACTGGCGGAAACATTTCGGCAATCCCAAGATGCCTTTCTATTTTGTCCAGCCAACTCCATTCCGGCATGAAGGCAAACCCGCTGATGGTTTAGCGGAAATTTGGGCGGCTCAAGTAGAAACTTTGAAAAAGACAAAAGACACTGGGATGGTAGTCACCACCGACATCGGTAAATTGACGGCAGAACTCCCCAAGAACAAACAAGAGGTCGGTCGGCGACTGGCACTAATCGCGTTGGCGAATGTTTACGAACCGGAACTAGACAAAGAACAGAAAATAACATCGTTTAGCGGACCAATTTTTCAGAGCTTTTCAACCAACGAAAGAGAAGTTCGGCTGACTTTCTCTCAGGCAAACGGGGGGTTGAAGATTCAAGGCGACAAGAAGGAGCTGTCTTGTTTCACAATTTGCGGAGAGGACAAAAACTTCGTACCTGCCACCGCGAGAATCGAAGGTGACATCCTGTTTGTCAGTTCACCGGACATTACCAATCCAATCGCGGTCAGGTTCGCCTGGGACGATACAGCACAACCCAACTTGGTTAATGCGGATGGTTTACCAGCCTCCCCATTTCGAACCGACAGTTTCCCTCTCCCGTCCGAGGGTCGCGATTTTTAACCGTTTTCTTTTTTCTGTTTTTGCGATTAGGTTGGGAATGACTGACATTTGCAGGCAGAATCTTGGTAAATTGAGTTCAGGTTGAATTCCGATTTCCAACAATTCCGATCATTCAATTTTTATAGTTTGAGTTATGAGTTCTGAACCGAAACCGAATCCAGTTCCAACAACGGATTCCGCTGCCCCTTCTACGACTGCCCAAGTCGAGGCCACCCAAGCTGCAACTCCAGTTGCTCCTACGCCGACTGAGGGAACCGCCCCTGCTCAAGGGACTGCCCCCGGTCAAGGCACTGCACCGACACCGATCGCTGCTCCGCCGTTGACCGTGCCAGCCTCTGCAACAGCGGAGACTTCCTCGATTCCAAAAGTCGCAATTGGCTCCCAGCGAGATGCTGCAGACAAATCGCTGAAGCCAGCTCAACCCAAAGCGGTTCAGAAAGCAGTCTCGAATCCGATTGACTTGACCGGTAAAGAACAACCAGTTCCCGTTGAGCTCCCACCAATTAAATCCGAAACAGGATTTAGCGACGACGTGGATGCCGAAATCGAAGCCGCGTTGAACGACATTTCAATGGACGACGTCGTTGCGAAAACGGAAGCGTCCAAAACCGAAATTGAACCCAACACACGGGTCAAAGCCGCAGTCACGAAAGTCCACGATGACAGCGTGTTTGTCAAACTTGCTGGACAATACGAAGGCATCGCGACACTTCATCATTTCAAAGAAGCACCCAAAGAAGGTGATTTAGTCGAAGTCATCGTTCGCAGCCTCAACAAGGAAGACGGACTCTACGAGTTAGCGGTCCCAGGTGCGAGCGTCGGCGTTTCAGATTGGGGCGACATCATTGAAGGCTCAATTGTTGAGGCACGCGTCACCGGATCCAACACCGGCGGGCTCGAGGCAACCGTCAACGCCATTCGAGGATTCATCCCTGCCAGTCAAATTGATCGTTTCCGCGTTGAAGATTTCAGCGTTTACGTCAATCAAAAATTTCCCTGCGTCGTGGTCGAAGTAAACCCCGACAAACGAAAACTGGTTCTCAGTCGTCGAGCGATTTTAGATCGTGAAAATGAAGAAAAACGAAAAGAACTTTTGAAAGAGCTTGAGGCCGGCCAAGTCCGCGAAGGCGTCGTCACCAAGTTGATGGACTTTGGTGCATTCGTTGACCTCGGCGGTGTCGAAGGTTTGATCCACATCAGCAAAATCAGCTGGTCACGCGTCAAACACCCAAGCGAGGTTCTTAAAGTCGGCGAAGGCGTCAAAGTCAAAATTGAAAAAATTGATATCGAGTCGAATCGAATTTCGCTCTCCCACCGCGACACCATCGATCATCCATGGAAAAAAGTCGATGAACAGTTTGCGGTCGACGATGTCGTTAAAGGTACAGTAACTCGGATCGCAGATTTTGGAGCTTTCGTCAAAATCGCTCCTGGGATTGAAGGACTGGTTCACATTTCTGAACTTTCCTACCAACGGATTGCCAAAGTGGACAACGTTGTCAAAGAGGGCCAGGAGATTGAAGTGAAAATCAAATCGATTGATCCGCAATCGCAAAAGATTTCGCTTTCCCACAAAGCCTGTTTGGCTCCGCCAGCGCCCAAGGCTTCATCTGGAAAACCAAAAGAGCCCGCCGTCGAAGAACCACCGCGCGAGCTGGCAGTTCCGGCGAGCAACGAACCACTGAAAGGTGGAACGGATCGCAAATCAGGTGGCGAAGGCATCGGCTTGAAATGGTAGTGTCTTGTAGTGTCTAGCGACTCCCGTTCGTTCGGAAACCGAACGAACGGCGATGTTGGTCTCAGACGACTAAACTCAATTTTCCTCCAGTTAGATTTCGACAACAATGCTCTGGCAATCAATCGCGCGTCCGTTGTTATTTTGCCTGCCAGCCGAACCCGTGCATTATTTTTCAATGGGCGCGTTCAAAACGATGTTGTCCGCGGGATTCATCGCTCAGCGGTACCGCAAAAGCTACGCCGTTGAAGATCCAGCGCTTCGGTCCAACGTTTTTGGGTTGGACTTTCAAAACCCAATCGGGCTTGCGGCGGGATTTGACAAAGACGCCCGCTGGTTTCCGCAATTGGCAAGCCTTGGATTCTCTCATGTCGAAGTCGGCACCATCACAGGCAAGGCTCAAACAGGTAATCCCAAACCACGGTTGTTTCGACTACCCTCCGACAAAGCAATCATCAATCGGATGGGATTCAATAATGGTGGAGCCGACGGCGCGGCAAAACGATTGGCGGCGACGAAGAAAGCCCGCCCTGAAGACATTCTGGGCGTCAACATCGGAAAAACAAAAATCGTACCGGTCGAAGAAGCCACCAGCGATTATCTATACAGTTTTGAACGGCTATTCACATTCGCCGATTATTTCACGGTCAATGTTAGTTCACCCAATACGCCTGGACTCAGGACATTGCAAAACCGAGAGCCGTTGGTCGAATTGCTGACCGCCATTACTGCGTTGAACATCAAATTATCCGCGGATCACGAATGCGAACTCAAACCCGTCCTACTAAAAATTGCTCCCGACGTCACCGACGAACAACTCGCGGACATCATTTCGATTTTGAAAGAAGTCCGGCTTGATGGGATCATTGCAACCAATACGACTTTGTCCCGCGCCGATTTGCAAACGCCTGAATCTCAAGTCAATGAAATCGGGAATGGAGGGCTCTCCGGAGCGCCTCTGACTGAACGCAGCAGAGAAGTTGTAAGACAACTCTACTCCGAATTAAAAGGAGAGATCCCCATCATTGGTGTTGGCGGAATCATGAACGGCGAAGATGCCTGGAAAATGATTCGGTCGGGGGCTTCGTTGATACAAATTTACACCGGGTTCATTTATGGCGGCCCAACAGTCGTCCGTGATATGAACCAGTTTATTTCAAAGCAACTCGCATCAAGCGAATTTTCCTCGCTGAGCGATGCGGTAGGGGCTGACGTCCTCTCTTGATAGCCCTACAGCGCCGAAGTGACGGGTTTGTATTTTGAGCCCATCCTCGAAAAAATGGGTTCGAGGATATCGGGGACGACCGGAATTATCTTGAGTCGCGCGACCTCTTTGTTGACTCGTTCGGCTTGGTTTCCCCGGAATTCTTTTGTTTGCTGCTTGAGAGTGATCGTGTTTCGGGACGTTGTTTCGCTTGCTTTCTCAAGCTCCTTTCCAGCGGCCAACATGGCCTCCAGTGCCGTTTCGAGTTTTGGCAATGTCTTAGTTGCGGTTGCTTCGTCTACCACAACCTTCAAAAGATCTTCGAAAATTTTTGACTCGGCCTTCATCCTTTCAAACTTCTCCTTGAGGATATCAGCTGACGAAGGTCCAGTATTGCATCCGGATTGAACAAGAATTCCAACAATGACTAACAGTAAAAAATTCGAAATTTTGAACATCAGAAACCTGATTAATTAAAAATGTTTGAGAGAAGCAATTATTGGTACGTACGCTTTTATAGGACCGTTCACCAATAATACTTGGCTCTTGGTTGCTTGTGAAAATTTAACGTGGTTGCGAAAATGAGTCAAACCACGACGTTCAAGCACCGACATTGGTTAAGCAACAAATGAACTCACAGATCCACTTATCGCTGAACGAACGAGAACGTGGCACCCTGGATCCCGATACTGTGAATCACGCCGTTGAGCAATTTGGCACTCACGGTGCGTTATGGATCAGCAACGTTTTCGACCGAGGCTTTGTCGAGACGCTCGCCGACGCCTATCACTCCCAATACACTTCTCAGACGTCGGCCCAATTGCGAAAGCGGCATGCTGTCGTGGGTGACCAGCGATTTATGGTAACCGTTACCATCGAGCCACCATTCAATAATCCTGATCTCTACGCCAACCCGCTGTTGATGACGATCCTGAAAAAACTGCTTGGCTACGACTGTGTGATTTCGAGTTTCGGTTCAGTCGTGACGTTCCCAGGCGCTGACGACCAACCGATTCACTTTGATCACCCACCACTTTTCGAAAACGAGAATCAGTGCATCGGCCTGCCGCCATCCGCAATCACTCTCGTCATCCCTCTGATCGATGTTGAAGAGGAAACTGGTTCGACCGCAATTTGGGAAGGCAGCCATGCACGGGTTGGTGCTCGCAACGAGCTCCGCGCTTTGATGGAAAATCCAACTTGGAACGGCTCCGTTCATCCGCTTCCAAAAATGGGCGATGTCTATCTGATGGACTATCGCGTCATACACGGCGGGATGGCAAACAAAAGCAAACACGCAAGACCGATCCTGTACTTGGTCTTCAGCCGTTCTTGGTTTCGCGACGCCTATAATTTTTCAGACCAGCCTCCAATTTTGTTTGCACCAAAAGAATACAAAAAAATTCCTAAATCACTACGTAGGATGTTTGCATCCAAAAGCAAAATAAAGAAACAATAGAGTCTCGGTCAGCCCCGACTTTCTCCTCACTCCACCTAGCGACTACTGATGCAAAACATCCTGATCGAAAAACCTTACAAATTCGTGCCGCCCATGACGTGGAGTTGGCCGCAACGACTTTTTAACCAATTCGGTTTGTTCAAAGGCCAACTAAAAAAGGAACACGGTGTTGTCGACCACGAGTGTCGCAACCTTGATCGATTACGAGCTTCGATCGATGCCGGCCACGGGATCATGCTGACTCCCAACCATCCTCGCACTGCAGACCCGGTCTCGTTGTGTCATCTTTGTCGAGAGACGCCAGTTCAGCTTTACACCATGGCGAGTTGGCACCTGTTCAATCAATCTGCGTTCACGACACAAGTTGTTCGGATGATGGGCGCGTTCAGTGTCAATCGCGAAGGCCTCGACCGCTCAGCCGTCGATTATGCAATTAACGTGTTGGTCAACGCGGAGCGACCGCTTTTGATTTTCCCCGCCGGATCAACCAGCCGAACCAACGATCGCTTGATGGCGTTTATGGAAGGCCCCGCGTTTATCGCACGCACTGCAGCCAAACGACGCGCCAAAGAAGGCGGTAAAGTCGTCGTTCATCCGATTTGCATCAAGTACTTTTACAACGGAGACATTGAAAAAGTCGCCAACGAAGTTCTCACCGATCTCGAGCATCAACTGACGTGGAAACCCCAACACGGTATTCCATTGATTGATCGAATCGTCAAAGTTGGCAATGCCATGCTGACTCTGAAAGAACTAGAGCACAACGCTCCCGTCACCGGTGCGACGCTGCGAGACCGTCAAACGGAAATGGTTGATCTATTGCTAACTCCTTTGGAAGAGGAATGGCTTGGCACAGCACAAACCGGAGGAATTCAAACGCGGGTCAAAGCGTTGCGCATGAAGATTTTTCCCGAGATGAGCCGCAACGAAGTCGACCCAACCGAACGGGCTCGCAGATGGCATCACCTTGAACAGACTTACCTCGCTCAGCAAATCGATTGCTATCCCGATCAATACGTTACTGAGTTCAAATCAATCGATCGAATTCTTGAGACAATCGAAAAATTTGAAGAAGATCTAAACGACAAATGCAGAATTCATGGCGACTTAAAAGTCGTCATGGACGTCGGTGAAGCCATTGAAGTTTCAACCAAACGCGTACGCGGAGCTGAGTCTGATCCGTTGATCGTACAGATTCGCGAGCAGTTAGATGCGAGGTTGTTTGAGTTTCGAAACGAATCCAGAATGTATGAAGGTTAACCAGATCGACTTTAACAAACCATGATACGGCGGTGACGCGCTACGGCGGTGGAGCTAAGCTACGAAAAAAGGAGGCCCAGGATCGCATTGCGAACCGAAAGCCTCCTAGGTCGTAACCTAAAACTAAACGAGAAAAGAACGATCAATTTTTGACGGAATCTTTTTTTGAATCACCGCTCGTTGAGTCTTTGGAATTTTTGTCAGATGCTTTCTCAGAACTTTTCTCAGCGTCTGTTTTCGAATTTTCCAGCTCTTTCTCAATTGCGCCCGATAATTTCTCCGGGCTAAAACCAAATGGCCCTTTCTCTCCAGCCCATGCGATCGTACCGTCTTTTCCAACAAGAAATAAACGATCAGGGTGGGCGGCGTATGCGGTTCCTGTTTCATCGCCAATGGAATCTACGACCGCGGGGATCGTCATTTTCATCTCTGTGACAAATTTCTTTGCGACTGCTAACCGTTCTTCATCCGAAACAGGTTCTTCGATCATCACCCGTGTCGATGGCGATGCTCCGTCGATCGCGTGAGCTTCGCGACAGTAAACGAAAATGAACTGCACCTCTGAACCGAATTTTTTGTAAGTCTTCTCCAGCTGACCAGCTGAACGAACGAACGGTGGTCATGTACAACTTCCGAAAATCAGAGCCACTGGTTTGTTGCCAGCGAAGCTCGAAAGCTTGATAGTTGAGTCCGGTTTTGCGATGTCAACCAAATCAAAATCAGGTGCGACGTCGCCAGGGGCAGGCACTTTAGTTTGAGCTCCGTTTCCACCACGTCTACCGCCACGCCTTCGACCACCACTGGCCGTCCAATCGTCTTTGGTTAGAACGCCGTCTTTATTTTTATCCAGACGTGCGAAACGATCATCGCCTCGGTCGTATTCGGATTTCGAAAGCTTGCCGTCAGAATCTTTGTCGTATTTTTTTGCGTAGTACTCCCAAATCTGATCCTGACCACCGCGATCTCGACCACGCTGGGCAAAGCTAACGCTTGCAGGAAAAGTAAGTGCAAACGCCGATGACAAAAAAATCAACGCCAGGCACCGTAAACAAGTTTTTGTTTTCACGACATATTCTCCAAAAGTGCAAATTCAATCCACAAAATTTACACGCCGGCGTTTTGCAATGAGGACCCACATTCCACAGAACGACAGTAAATCAGTCAACTTTAGCGACGATTCAGCCCCAACCAGACTGACTCTCACCTACCCAAACTGCATTTCCGTCCCGATAATCAGAGATTCAATTTCAATTTGATTGACCAGCGAAGTATTGCTTCGAACATATTTATTTTGGCGAGAATCATGAGTGCAGACGACAAACTAGTAGAACTGGGTCTCGAACTTCCACCAGCTCCATCGGCAGTTGGCGTTTATAAACCCGCGATCACCATTGGAAATATTTGCTACACGTCGGGCCATCTTCCGATTATGACTGACGGTTCGCTTTTAAAGGGCTGTGTTGGAAAAGACGTGGATCAAGAGGCTGGTTACAAAGCCGCCAAGCAAGCCGGCCTGACCATGCTTTCGACGCTCAAGTCTCACTTGGGAAGCCTCGACAAAATCGAAAGGGTGATCAAGCTTTTTGGGATGGTCTACTGCACCAACGACTTTATTCAACAACCAGCCGTGATCAATGGTTGCAGCGAATTGATGAAAGCCGTTTTCGGAGACGACAAAGGCATAGGAGCCCGGAGTGCCGTTGGGGTGGCAGCTTTGCCCTTGGGCGTGATCGTCGAGATCGAAGGAATTTTTGAACTCAAAGGTTAATCAATGAACGACCCTCTATCTTCAATGAAAATGTTTGACCACGATTACCCGGAAACAAATGTCTCCGAACGGTTAACGATCGCGATCCGGCATATCGAGTTCGCTCGAAACTACAGTATGAGTTTGCTCGAAGGGCTGGACGACGACGATTGGTATTGGTCCCCCGAGGCGTTTCCGACTCACATCGCTTGGCAAGTAGGTCACTTGGCCATGTCGCAGTACGGGCTAACCCTTTTTCAACAACGGGGCCGTAGTCGAGAAGTCGACTCGCAATTGATGTCGAGTAAGTTTCGCAAGCTATTTATGCGCGGCACATCGCCAACTAGAGATCGTGCCGACTATCCTGAGCCAGCGGAAATGCTGGAAGTTCTCAATCGCGTCCACTCGCAAATGCGTTTGGAGATCGTAACCTATGATGGCGATCCTCTTGATGAACCTCTCGGTCCGCCACACGCGGGATACGCAACTCGTTATGGTGCGCTGCTTTTTGCGGGTGACCATGAAATGATCCATTCTGGCCAAATCGGCATGCTCCGTCGTTTGATGGGGAAAGAGCCACTTCGGTAGTGAACCAATCCATGAAATCAACTATCGAGTCTACCGATAGCACCGGAAAACCATCTCCCTTGGTCGTAACTCAATCGCTGACCAAGAAATTTGGGAAGCGAGCGGACCTTTTTACGGCGTTAGACGATTGCACGCTTTCCATTCCTCAAGGCGAAGTGTTCGGTTTGCTTGGGCCAAACGGGGCAGGCAAATCGACACTGATTCGATTGTTACTTGGCTTTATGACGCCAACCAGCGGAACTGCTCGCATTGGCGGACTCAATTGCCACCTCCAACGCGTCGACGTTCATCGGATCGTTTCGTACTTGCCCGGCGACGCGCGGACGTATCGCATTATGCGAGCGAAAAATGTGCTTAAACTGTTTTGTAGTTTTCGCGAGAACGCCAGTTTTGAAAAAGCGACCAAAATTGCTGATCGTTTGGAATTGGACCTGAGTCGTTGGGTTGGATTGATGTCGACAGGGATGCGTCAAAAACTGGCTTTGGCGATTGCTCTCAGCGTTGACTCACCGATGTTGATTCTCGATGAACCGACTGCAAATCTTGACCCGACAGTTCGCGGTCAAGTCATGAAGATGATCAACGAAGCAAAATTTGAAGGCCGAACGGTCATCTTCTCTTCACATGTCCTTTCGGAAATCGAAGACACATGCGACCGAGTCGGGATTCTTCGCAAAGGCAAATTGGTTCACTTGGAGCCGATGTCCAGCCTGAAAATGCAAAACCGAATTCGAGCTACGTTGAAGGGAAGGCTACCTGAAATTCCTGAATCTCTGTCGCAGCAAATGTCGGTCAAGCAAGTCGACAACAACCTCCAAATTGAAACGCCTGCTGAACTTTCGACGGTGCTCAAATGGCTGGCCGAGGTCCCACTTGCTGACCTCATGATTCAACCCGTCGGTCTACGTGCCGTGTACGATCGTTTCCATCACGAATCATCGATCGCGACGCTGACGGAGGTAAACGGATGAGCCGACCTCTTCAAAAAAAGTACATCGCTGAAGGTCTTCTGTTGTTCGTTGGAATTGCCATCGGCGTCCTTTGTTTTTGCTGGTTCCGAGTCTGCATTGTTGGCGAACTTGATTCTGGCAAGTTTCGACAGATCATTGACTTACTCCCACAAGACTGGCGAAAGTTTGCGTCCGTTGATTTTGATTGGCTCGTCTCGTACCTTGGCCGCACTTCATTGACACTAGACGAACCAATGCTGATCACATTGGTCTGCGGCTGGGGCCTGATTCGAGGATCAGATGTCGTCAGCGGCGAACTTGGACGAGGGACGATGGAAATGTTGTTGGCCCAACCGATCAGTCGGCGGCATTTGTACCTTCAACACGCGAAAATGACAGTTTACTTTTTGACTCTGCTCGTATTAATTGCTTGGCTGGGAATGTCACTGGGTGTTTGGACGACCAGCGTAACTGAAACGACTTACCCTGAGCTCCGAATCCCAATCGTCGACTATCGTATCCCGTTGAGCTTTCTTCCATCGAATGAACAAACCATTTCAATGGCGTCGGAAGTCAATCCGCTCCAATTTCTTCCAGGTTTGACCAATCTTTTTTGCCTCGCGTTTTGTTTGGCAGGATTCGGAGCATTTTGTTCGTCTTGGGATCGCTACCGCTGGCGCACGCTAGGAATCGTCGCGGCATTTTTCTTTGTCAATGCAGGAATGAAAATCGTTGGCGTTGGCTCGAAGAGGTTTTCGTGGGTGGATGACATAAGCCTGTTCGGACTGTACCACCCAGCCGCCGCGATTGAGCGGGCTCAAGTCCATCCTTGGTCGCCGTTTTGGATTCTAAAGTATGACGAATCTGGTGCGATCATCGGCCTGGGTTCATTGACCGATTGCATTGTGTTATTGCTGCTTGGCGTAATGTTTTACTGGATCGGACTTCGCATTTTTGAGAAGCGTGATTTGCCCGCACCGATGTAAAAGCAAACCTGGCCCAAGCAATCTGCGAAGAAAGCGAACCAAGGTAGTAGCCTCGTTACCAATCTTGCTCACTTCGAATCCAACGAATCTGAGCAACGTGATGCTCCGTATGCCAAACATAGGCCGGAAGTGATTCAGCCAACGAAACGTTGCGCGTCTGCTCGGGATGAAAGAAAGTCTTTTTCATCGACGTGTCGTCCAGGCCCTTTACCAATGTCGCCCACCGAGCATGCAAACCGTCCAAGATCGCCAGCGAAGATTCAACATCCGCCGTTTTCGCGTCCACGATTTCCGACCACTTGGTTTCGTCATACGACTTGATCAACGGAGATGCTTCGGTCAGTGCCCATTTGAATCGAATATATGCGTTCATGTGGCTGTCTGCGAGATGATGTACGATCTGTCGAATCGTCCAATTCTTGTACTTGGTATCGAGCTGTTCGCCAGACAACCCTTCGATGGCAGACCTGATTTTCACAGAACAGTTCGCCAATTCAGTCGCGAATCTAGATTTCGTTTCCGAATCGTATTCGCCAGGTGATTCAAATTCTCCAGCAGGAAATAGAGGAGGCGTGTTATCGGAAATCATTATTGTTTGGCCTTGGGAACAATGGTTTGGAATCAATGGCTTTGAATCAAAAGAAACAATCAGGAGTAAGGAATCAGCAAAATTAGGGTGTCAACTCGGTTCACCTTACCATTTTAAATTCGGCCAACCCAGCAAACCAAATATCTTTAAAAGGGCAGGGCATCACTCCCAAAGTGGTCTTGCTTGACGTCCAAACTGCTTGTTTATGAACGTTCCAGCCCCAAGAAATTTTTCGCGTTGGCGTAACAAATATTTGCCACCATTCCACCAACCATTTCAAAATCGCTTGGTACTTCGCCGTTCTCCATATCGCTTCCGAAAATGTCACAAAGTATCCGCCGGAAATATTCGTGACGAGTGAACGACATAAAACTTCTTGAATCAGTCAACATTCCAATGAACCGAGAAAGCAATCCAGTATTGGAGAGCGTATTGATTTGCCATTCCATTCCTTCTTTTTGATCGAGGTACCACCAGCCTGACCCGAATTGCATTTTGCCGGCAGTCTTGCCGTCTTGGAAATTACCCAACATGGTACTGATCAAATAGTTGTCAGTCGGGTTAAGGTTGTAGACAATCGTTTTTGGTAAGGAGTCTTCCTGATCCAGTCGATCCAAAAACTTCCCAAGCGATCTGCCCTGCGGCGTGTCTCCCATTGAATCACAACCAAGATCTCGGCCAACCAAGTTAAACAATCGAGTGTTGTTGTTTCGCCAAACCCCGGTGTGAAATTGGTTTGTCCAACCTTTTTCCGCATCCATTCTCGCCAGTTCCAGAAGCATAAAAGTCGAGAACTGCGAATGCTGTTCGGACGTTGCAGTGACTCCTTTCCTCGCCGCATCAAAAATTGCAGAAGCGGTGGCTTCACTGCAAAAATCGGCTGGCACAAATTCACAACCGTGATCCGAGAGCCGTGCACCGAGGGAATGAAAAAAGTCATGCCGATTGCGAAGCGCAGCGATCAGGCCGCTCAGATTGTCAACCGTCATACCCGATGCGGTTTCAAGTTTCCCAATCCATTCGTTGAATTCTTCGGTCCGATGCACAAACAATGCCCAATCAGGTCGAAACGCTGGAAAGACTGCCGTCTCAAAATCTGAGCCAGCCAATTGCTGGTGATAATTTAAATCGTCGACGGGATCATCAGTGGTACAAAGCGCTGTCACGCGAAACTTTTTCAAAATCCCCTGAGTCGTCAAATCATCGCGGCTGGCAATCTGCTCGTTGCAACGTTCCCAAATCGACTCTCCCGTTTTCTCACTTAGCAAATCATCGATGTCAAAAAATCGTTTTAGCTCAAGATGCGTCCAATGATAGAGAGGATTGCGAAGCGTATGGGGTACGGTTTTCGCAAACGCGAGAAACTTCTCTTTCGGTGATGCGTCCCCCGTGACAAATGACTCTTCAATTCCGTTGGCTCGCATCGCACGCCATTTGTAGTGGTCATGATTAATCCACATCTCGAATAAATTTTCGAAACGGCGGTTCTCAGCAATGTCTTTGGGCGAAAGGTGATTGTGGTAATCGATAATCGGCTGATCCGCCGCGTACTCGTGATAGAGCTGTTTGGCCGACTCGGTCGTCAATAAAAAATCGTCGTGAATGAACGTCATTCAATCGTGCTTTCAAAATTCTCAAGGAATGGATGCGACCATTGTGACCTTGGTCCGCGTTCTTTTCAAACCACCATCGGTAGAGTTTGCATTGCCAGTTTCCAAGCAGTGTTGTTGAGAAAACACAAATTCGCAAGTCACATTTATTCGCAAAAACACGATTCAAAATTGCTATCTTAACGACACGAGAATGTTGATATTATCCAAATATGGATGAGACGCGTACCGAAAAAGAAAACACATTTGCCGCCAATCCGTTCACAAAACGCGACTGGCTCAATGTGTTTGTACTCATTGCGATCGTAGCCGCTATCTTCAGCTGGCGATTGGCCGATCGCCCATTGATTGGCGAAGAGACACGATACGGAACTGCGGCAAGAGAAATGATCGCCAGTGGTGATTGGCTGGTCTTTCGTCAACAGGATCAAATTTTTGCGGAACGCCCACCTGTCACCGTATGGACTGTCGCGATTGCTGGGTTACTTCGCGGTGAAGTCGACGTGTTCGCTGTTCGCATTACGAGTGTATTAGCAACGGTGATGACCTGCATCCTGCTCTATTTCTACGTGAGAAGTTTCGCCACCGCATTCGCCGCGTTTGCTGCAGGATTGATATTCGCAACCATGGGGCAAGTCCTCCAGATTGGAAGGCTTGGTGAATCAGAACCGTTTTTCGCACTCCTTCTCAGTGCCTCATTTCTGACCTGGCATCTAGGATATTTAAAGCGATGGCCGGCACTTTTGACTTGGTCCATTGGTTTTGGGTTGGCCGCGATTGCAGCTTTAGTGAAAGGCCCCCAAGCACCCGTTTACTTCGTCGCCATCACTGGACTATACCTATTGGTCCAGCGCGACTGGCGATTCTTGGTCAGTTGGCAAACCGTAGCCGGCGGCGTGGTTTTTGCAGCGATCATCGCAGCGTGGCAAGTCCCTTACTTTTTAGTAACAGACTTGGATTCCGTCGTGGCAACGTGGACTGGACTCGCTAAAGATCGCATTCGTTCCGATGGATTATTTGCTCACATGGCAAAGTTTCCAATCGAGACGCTTATTTGCTTGCTCCCTTGGTCGCCACTGTTGCTTGGACTGATCCATCGTCAAACCCGCGAACGACTGAGCGTCTACTCGCCCGTTGTTTGCTTTCTCGTCGTAGCATTGATCGCCACCTACCCAACCGTTTTGTTTGCAGTTGGCGCGAGAGGCCGATACTTCCTTCCACTCTATCCTTGTTTCGCAGCACTCATTGCGCTGTTGGTTGACCAGTGGTCTTCTGCAGAATCAAAATCAATCGCTCGCCGAAACTGGAGCAGCTATGTTCTTGGCATTGGAACTTTCATTTGCGTCGGTGGACTGTTCTTTCTCGCTGGTGGCATTGGACTGATACAAAATTCTATTCTCGAATCGTTACACCAACCGCCTTTTTTCGCGGTTACATTTGGCCTAACTTGCCTCGTGACTAGCTGCATTTGCTTTTTCGATTTCCGAACCGAAGGAACGACATATCGCACCGCTTCGGTCGTATCGATTGGACTGGTTTTCGGTATGATCGCATCCGGTGCTTTGATCAACGCGAACACGAAAACTTGGAACGACCCCACAGCACAAATCCAAGATTTAAAATCACAATTCCCAATACCTGAGAAAATGGTCAGCCTTGGACCGATCGACCACCGTTTCGCTTTTTACTACGAGTCACCGATCGAGCAGTTGCCATGGCCGACCGCACAGACTCCATTGCCTAACAACGTGGAGTATTTCGTTTTTACTCGACGCCCTCAAGACACACCAAAAGAGCGTGCCGCTGGCCGAGGAAGAAGCTGGTTTGTCACTCCCGGCACGGTACCATTTGAATGGGAAGAACTAGCAACGATTAATTCGAACCGGGTCATTCGCGAACACCCTCGATGCGTGATTGTGCTTGGGAGAAAAATTAGACCTTCAAGAACTGCAGTCGATGTTACTCAGCCTCGTCCAGTCATTCGATAAGGCAATAATTCACTCGGCCGAAGTTTATTTTCGTTTTATTTCTGTTTTTGCCTCGATAGAATCTTTCTCTGCCGAATAGCGTTAAAACACATCTCCATCACGAGAAAATTTTGGCCACCCCAGTCATTAAGTGTCGCGATTTGACCAAGAGCTATGGGTCTGCCCAAGTCCTACGATCAGTGGATTTTGAGATTCAGCCGGGAAAGCTCGTTGGATTCTTGGGCCCAAATGGTGCCGGAAAAACGACGACCGTTCGAATCTTACTAGGCTTGCTAAAACCAAGTTCCGGTGAAGCCCAAATTTTTGGGCAGTCTTGCCAACGCGATGGGAAGTCCATTCGTTCCCAAATCGGATACTTGCCTGGCGATGTTCATCTCTATTCGAATTTGACGGGTCAGCGGATGCTGAATTTTCTCGCAGCAGCGCGAAGAATCGATTGCACTAGTGAGATCGAACGAATTGGCAAGCGACTTGAACTCGACCTTACAAAAAAGGTCCGAAAATACTCAACCGGCATGCGGCAGAAACTTGGGTTGATCCAAGCGCTGATGCACAAACCCAAATTGCTGATTCTTGATGAACCGACCAGTGCCCTCGATCCTCTGATTAGAAAAACAGTTTTTGAAGAACTCAAACTGGTAGTTCGCGATGGACGAACGGTTCTATTCTCCAGCCATTCACTGAGTGAAGTCGAGGAACTCTGCGACGAAGTCATCATTCTTCGTTCTGGGCAGATTGTTGAACAGCAAACGATTGAAAAACTTCGCGGCAAGGCTCTTCGGCGAGTGAAAATCACATTCACTTTAGAGGATCAAATGCCCATATCGTTTCCCGATGATTTGGTTGTGATCTCGAAAGACGGTACATCACTTACTGGAAATTGGTGTGGCGACATTGGATCGATGACTCAATGGATCTCGGAACAGGCAATCGACGACCTGACGATCGAACAGCCTGACCTCAATGATTTGTTTTTGACTTATTACCAAAAACAGGAAGAGGCAAAATGATGTTCAACAGAGCAATTTTTTGGAAAACGTGGCGAGACTCTTCCCCCATCTTTATCGCTGCTGCCATTGGCATGACCGCATTCGTCGTGCTGTTTGTTCAATCCATGTTCAGCTTGGGTACAGAGCTGATGGAGTTCGTTTCTAAATTTGAATTTCTGGCGAAGATTTTTGAATTTGGATTTGGCATAGATCCATCGGGTGAAGTTTCGCTGACGATTTTGTTCACCGCTTGTTTTACGCATGCCATGATTCTTTTGATTTCATGGTCAACAATCATTGCAACCACGACGCGAGTCACAGCAGGTGAGATAGAAAAGGGCACAGCAGATTTACTGCTCAGTTTGCCTGTCACTCGCCGCGAAGTCTATCTTTCGACTTCTCTGGTTTGGCTACTGTCCGCAATGATTCTTGCAGTTTGTCCCGTGATGGGAGTGTGGATCGGATTGCAAGTATTTGAAACAGAAGAAGCCATTTTGATCCGTCGTTTTTTCCCGCCAGCCGTCAACTTCTTTTTCGTTCTGATTGCCGTCGGTGGTATCTCAAGTATGTTCGCCAGTTTGGTCGATCGTCGCGGATTGGCCATCGCGCTGATTGCGGGATTCTTGATTTCGTCAGTAGTTTTGAACTTTGTAGAGCCGTTTATCCCAGTCCTTTCCAAAATTCGTTGGCTCGGATTGTTGTCTTATTTTAGACCGGTTGATGTCGTTCGCTCAGGCGAGTGGCCATGGTTTGCCTTTGGCAGCCTCTTTGCAATTGGAGCCGTTACTTGGGCATTCGGAATGACTGTGTTTTGCCGACGTGATATCCCGACAGCATAAAACGTGCAAGAACATGCGGTAATCGAGAACAAATCTGTAAACGGGATGATCCCCCTAACTAATCAACTCCTTGATTACTTCACCGCCGAACTGACTCAATTGTTTGAATCGTCCCGCATGATAATAGGTTAGTTTGTTGTCATCCAAGCCAAGCAAACGTAAAAGTGTTACGTGAACGTCGCGGATGGGATGAACGCATTCGATTGCTTCAGCTCCGATTTCGTCAGTGGCCCCAATGGTGTGCCCTGCTTTGACACCACCGCCTGCGAACCACATCGTCATCGCTTTTGCATTGTGATCTCGACCATAAGATTTCCCGCCCGAACGAATTCCATTGTCTGGCGTGCGTCCGAATTCACCGCAAAAGAAAACCAGAGTGTCCTCAAGCATGCCACGCCGCTTGAGATCGGTCAGCAACGCAGCGATCGGTTTGTCGACGCTCTCAATCAATGAGCCGTGCGCGCGTTGAATATAGTCGTGGCTGTCCCAATTCCCTGCGTACGCCTGCACGAACCGCACACCTTTTTCGACCAATCGCCTTGCAAGCAAACACTTCTTTCCGAAAGAATCCGTTTTGGCAGCCCCTACTCCGTACATGTCCAGTGTTTGTTGGCTTTCTCCATCGAGGTCGAGAATCTCAGGGACTTCGGTTTGCATACGATAAGCCAATTCGTACGACTGCATCCGAGCATCAAGTTCACTTCGTCCTGCGCGTTGTTCCAAATGTTTTTTATTTAGCTTGGCAAGCAAATCCAAATTAGCTCGTTGTCGTTCACGCGTCACACCGGCGGGAGGATTCAAATCTAGAATCGGACTACCGGTTGGTCGAAGCGGTGTCCCTTGATATTGGGCCGGCAAAAAACCATTGGACCAGTTTGCGCCGCCGCCTTGGGGATAACTCGATCGTGGCAAGACAACAAACCCGGGTAGATTTTCGTTCACCGTTCCCAATCCGTAGGTCACCCATGAGCCAACGCCCGGATCACCGCCGAATCGATTTCCAGTATTGATGTGATAACATGCCGTTGGGTGATTAACCGACTCGGCTTGGGCTCCGCGGTAGAAACAAATATCGTCAACGCAGTTTTTGAGATGCCTCCATTGGTCACAAATGTCGGCACCGCTTTGGCCAACCTTGTTGAAACGAAACGGAGTTTTGACAAAGTACCTTTTCCCTGAAGACATGGCACTTTGCTGTTCTCCACTTCTAGAGAATTCTTCAAGATGTCGTTTTTCCAACTCCGGTTTCGGGTCGAACGTATCCAGATGAGAAGGCCCACCCTCCATCATCAAGAAAATACAACGCTTGGCTTTTGCAGGCAGGTGAGGCACCTGCAGTCCGGGCTCAACATTACCATCCAACAGAGCGCTTTTGGATTGAGGGGAACAAGGTGAACTCGCAGAAAGCATCGAAGTCAGTGCAACACTCCCAAGCGTTGCCCCCAAGCCATACATGACTTCGCGGCGCGTTAGCAATTTGTGATTCATATCTTTCATATCAGTTTGCCAATCGAGCCATTAGTCCACATAGGCGAATTCATTTGAGTTAAACAAAACGAGACAAATTTGAGCAAGGGCACGAGTGTCCGCGTCGACTTCACTTGGCTGCCAATCGGAAACGTAGTTTTCGAAAGCCGGCATGAACTCGATAAAGTCGTAAGGCTCTCCCGTTTTCTCAGCCATCACCGTGCGTTTGATTTTCGTTTGAAAATTCTTGGCGGTGTAAGTTTTGCTCTTTTCATCTTTCGCGACCGCTTTCCAGTGATCCAAACATGCCTCTGTTTCGTCAGGAGTGGGGGTTCGTCCAAGAGTTATTTTGAACGCGAGTTGAATAATCTTGGGTTCCGTCAAACACTTTCGTTGCAGCCGCGCAGCAAACGCCAACGCGCGGCTTTGGATGGCCTCTGCGTTTAGCAACGTCAATGCCTGTGGCGCGATGGTCGAAGTCTCGCGTAGCTCGCAGGATTTATCGGGGCCCGGCTGGTTAAACGTTTCGAGAAAAGGATCTCGCAACCCTCGAGTTTTCTCTGCGTAAATACTCCGTCGATTCCTTTGATAGGGCTTAGGGTCTGGCTCATAAACTGACGCGGTTCCACCCATGATTTGCCGCGGTTGCATCGCCACTTCTTGATTGATTTCAGGGCGACAAGGAATTCCGCCAACTTGGCTGTTCAACTCACCGCTTGCCACAAGCATCGCGTCTCGGAACTCTTCCGCGGTCAAACGTCGCGGAGCAAATGTTGCGTAGAGATCGCCAGTGGGATCTTTCTCATTCAATAAGGTTGTTTTGGGATGACGCGTACTTCTCTGATACGCCTTTGAACTGACAATCATCGCGTTCAGTTTCTTGATCGACCAATCGTTTTTGACAAACCAATGGGCGAGGTAATCAAGGAGTTCTGGATGAGTGGGAAGCTCCCCAGTTGCACCAAAATTGTTTGGGTTGCCCGCGATTCCGCGACCGAAATGCCAAGCCCAAACGCGATTGACGATCACTCGAGCCGTTAGCGGGTTTTGCGAATCGACGATCCACTCAGCCAGAGCAAGACGACGTTTGCCCTCGCCAGTTGGAAAAGCACTCGTTTCCATCATGCCCAAATTTGTTGCAGCACTGATCGGAGCCGGTTTGACTGCCGAACCCCGTGAGAAAGCGTCGCCACCAATCAGAATCGTGTCTTGTTCGATCTTGCCTTTTTTCCCTGCCCATGGGTTGGGACGCATTTTTGCCCGACCAGTATTGCGTAACACCTCAAACGTTTTCCCGGTGTAAACAGCAAACGCCAAAGGTCGAGTTTTATCCAATTCCAATGTGTGTCGTGCGATGTTCTTATTGATGCGTGCCATGGAAGCCTCGTCCCCCGGATCGAGCCCGTTGTCACCGACTTTCGCATTACCCGTTTCTTCCTGTTTTCGAACAGCCAGTTTTTGCTGAAGCTCGGCCTTTTGTTGAGAGTATCCGGCGATTTTCGCTTTGGTCCAGGAATCAGCGGCATCAAAATTCGCAAGACTCTCAGACCGAGAAAACGGAGCCGTTCGTTCCGCGAATTGGGTCGTGGAAAAAACGGCCATCATGCTGTAGTAATCTCGCGTCGGAAGCGGGTCGAATTTATGATCGTGACACTTGCAACACTGCAGCGGATGGGCAAGAAAAGTTTGTCCGACAGAATCAGTCACATCATCCAACCATTGCTGTCGTGTAACACGAAAGACACTCATGCCAGTATGTTCCCACGGGCCCATACGCAGAAACCCAGTGGCGACCAAATTATCGGTCGCGGTCGGATCCATTTCATCGCCGGCAATTTGTTGCCGCACAAACTCGTTATATGGTTTGTCTTCGTTGAAGGAACGTACGACGTAGTCGCGATATCGCCATGCGTTAGGCCGTGCGTAATCGTTCGCGAAACCAGCAGAGTCTGCATATCGAGCGACGTCCAACCATTGTCGCCCGAAATGTTCGCCGTAATGCGGTGACTCCATCAACTGCGTCGCAAATTTCAAAACTGCCGCTTCAGAGTCTCTTTTGAAATCGGATTGAAACTGATCAATTTGTGTTGGAGTCGGTGGCAAACCCGTCAACCCAAAACTGACACGACGAACCAATTCTAGTGCCGTCGCAGCTTCGGCAGGCGCAATGCTGTTCGAGTCGAGTTTTTGATCGATGAACCAGTCGACTGGATTCTCTGAATGCGGAACTTCAACTACTGACAATGGACGATAGGCCCACAAGTGTTCAGGTTTGTAGCGTCGATTAGTCCAATCGTCATCCAATCCACCAGACGTTGTGACAATTTCGCCTTCCGCATACTGTGCACGTATTTTTTCGACCCTTTTGTTATCTGGCCAGGGTGCTCCTGCATCAATCCAATCGCGAATCCACCAAGTTTGTTCTTGCGTTAGTTTCTCAGCTTCCTTGGGAGGCATTTCGTAACCAGCAACCTCACGCGTAGTGACGTGATAAAGCAGACTCTTGCTACCTTTACCGAGGACAACAACTTTCTCACCGAACGCATCACCACCGCGCATTAAAGCGTCGCGCGAACGCATGTCGAATCCGCCTTCAATGTTTTTCGGGTCGTTGCCGTGACACGCATTGCAGGTTTCGGCAAAGACGTTTTTTACTTTCAAAGCGAATAGTTTTTCGCCATCGGTCGGCTGTTGTGCCAATAGACTCGGCGTAAAAAAGCAGCTGACAACGCCAGCCAAAACAATCAACGCAGCCGACAGTAAACTGTGAAGGCTAAGTCGTCCGTGGCTCGACATTTTTCGAAAGACATTTCGCACAACTGTACTCGATACAACATTTCGACAGAAAGTTAATCATTATAGTCGTTGCTAGTCTGACAATAAAACCACGACGCGATTTCGATTTGCTTGAGATAGGGCATTAATTCTTACCAGCCACGACCGTCGAGGCTTGGAGAGAGTCTTGAGACGACCAGCCCCTGACGCTCAAAACCATATAAAAGACTTGCTGGAACTTAGAAGAGCTCAGCACCGAAAGTGCATGGTCCCGCCATTCTTCACCAGCCAAGCCGAAATTACTTATTGACCAAAGTCTTCGAAAGCAATTTGAGACCGATCAGAAATGGCACGACGCAGGTGATCGCAACGATGATCGCAGTAATCCACCAAGCTTGGTCTGGCGTTTGATCGTTCTTAAACGAAAGCAAATTGAGCGACACATTGAATACGCCCCACATCATCACGGCACAGGCAACCGTGAGATTAGAAACGTATCCGATCACGGCGGCCAGTTTCTTTTTCGATGAATGTTTCGTTGGAGTTTGCGTTTCGGTCATATCTGATTTGATTTGGATTTCAGCCACTGATTTCTTTGGCACGCTAGGATCCGTTGATCTAGTGTGTGCCGCGGTGAACAAACTAACTTGATTCCTCTAAATCCGCTACGACCCATCCGCAGTTCCAACCGCTGACGGCCGCAAAAATCAATGTTAGTGCTGCTACAACTAATACGCCAACAATTGAAATCGCAGCGTTGATAACAAGATAAGGAACCACGCGGCGCAACTCAAACATCAAACCGCCAGCCAATCCGATCAATCCGATTACGCCCATGAAAATGTAGAACGAAAGCCAATGCCCTGAATGTTTCATTGCATTTTTGAATGCATCCACATTGATGATCCCGAATGCAGATTTGCTGTACCAAGCCCCCAACAAAAACAAAGGAGCGAGAAAAAATCGCAGCGGCATCATGACGCTTGGAACAAACGCAGCGGGCAGTCCGCCGATAAAAAAGCTAAACCCAAACACCAAGACTGTCGCCATGGTTTCATTGGTTCCTTTACTCTTCCAGCTTTTGACTTGAAGATGGCCCAATGCAGCATCCCGGAAAATGTAGCCGGCGATGTACCACAACACGGCCAACCCGATCATGTAAGGGATCACGCAGAACAATGTCCACTGAATCCCCATCCACATTTTCTCCATACCGGTTTTTGCTTCTTCGAGTTCTTCCGCGGCAGGAACGTACACGGGCCAAGTGATTAGTCCCATGATGGAACCCAAACACATCAAAGCGATTGCGATTCCGACTCGCCAAGACACTCCAGGACTGCGGAGCATTCCCAATGACGAGCTTAGTAAACTATTAAAATCAAATTCGGGAAAACGATCTTTTGCCGATGCGCCTGGAACATTGTTTGATTCAGGGGCTGGACGAAATGCAGTTCCAGCTTCTTTTGCTGCCTGCCGCCGTTGGGCTTCTTCGTATTTTTCTTTTCGAGATTTCTGTTGAGGAGAATTTGTTTTCGGTTTTGCCGGTCGTGATTTTGGAAGCGGCGTTTCAGACTGTGGTTCCTCGATCAACTCCAGACCGTCTTCGACTTCTTTGCCTTCCTTCTCTTCATATAACTCGATTGGTGCAGGTTCGTCGTCATCCAACAACTCCAATAAAGGAGAATCATCGGCTTCAATTTCATGCTGCAATGGAGCAAGTGCAAAACCACCGTCCTCGATTCCCCCTTCATCGCCTGACTGTTTCTTGTCAGATTGTTCAACGTCGTCATCAAACTCCTCACGAATTTTCGGCTTAGGCGCGAGCATGTCATCGGTGACTGGTGCGAGCCCAAACGACTCGTCGATTTCAGGTCGCTCAATTGGATCACTGAGCTTCAACTCTTCTTCGGGTTCATTAGTGGATTGGCCTCGCCCGTCTTGCACCCATTTCGGCGGTTTGGTTTTAACCTCCGAACTTGGTTTAACGAGGACTTTTGAGAAACACTCAGGGCATTTGATATGCGTCCCCGCTTGCTCCGGTCGAACGTGAATTCGTGTGTCACAAATGTTGCACTTGATTCCGTAGACATCGTCGTGAGAAAACACGTCGCCCATGCCGTCGACTTTGATCGGAGCGTCAGGGTCAACTTTAAAAGGGTCGACGCTGAGATCTGCGCTGTCCGATTTCGATTTCTCAATGGCTCCTGAAGGCCCCGCGTTGACAATGTTACTAAGCAGATCGTCTTCATCAATGTCCATGATGTCGGGATGAAGATCCGTCGGTTCCGCGGGAGGAACTGGAGTTGATTCCACTGAAGCATCAGAACGAGAGGTTGGCTTGGTCTCAAAAAGATCGTCGAATAGGTCAGGACTGGTCGATTGAGCAGGCACCAAAAGTGAACCTTCACATTTGGGACAATCAACACGTTTTCCAGATTGGTCTTGTGCAACACGAACGGTTGCCAAACACCTTGGGCATTCAAATTCAATCACATCCGAATCGGCCAAAGCAATCTCCAACTTTCAATTTTTATAAGCAACAACTATCGATTGTGATCCAAACCACACCCTGACTCAATGCGTTTGTCGGATCAATTTTAAGCAACTTCGATTTTCGTCCAACTCCAATAGCCAGAATGTTGTAGAACGGTTTCGCAAACTCGAACGTCTCAGGCACATCACACGGCCTGATCGGCAACTATTTTTTCGGCAAACTGGCTGGCCTCAAGATATGAATGAACGTAAACGTTGGGATGAAATGACACCGGCGGAGTGCCATGTGGATCGGCTTCGGCAACTGTAACTTGGGCTTCTCGTACCATTGTCCAATGTGGAAATCTCATGTTGTCCATATCAAAATCGCTAAGACGGCCAATGACGAAGTTAATCTCTCTCTCTCCCAGGTCGTTCTTCAATTGGCCAATT
>JBGCDK010000008.1:0-21495 GCA_045105295.1 Mariniblastus sp. | reverse complement strand
GCAGAAAACCGATTCCCGTAAAACGGAACAGCAACAGCTGATGGCCTTTGCGACCGAGGGTAGGAGTGAATCTCCTCTTGAACACGCAAAAGGGACTGTGTCGCTTGAGGTGGACTTGAAGACTGAAAGCCCGACCAGTAGTTACAGGTTAATGGAAGCTGGGAGTTCCACTGCTTCTTAAACCTGAAACCAAAGTTTAACCAGCCGAATCGCCGTGGTACGGACCCGTATGCCCGGTGGTGTGGGAGGAGGGAAGCCGCGAGGCTTCCCCCTATCCCGATCGCGTTGAACTTGCCGCAGCCCAGTACAAGCAGCATCTAAGAACGAGCAATCGCATTTGTTGTTAGGTGACTTGGCGTGGAATCTGTGCGGGCAGTCAACGAAAAAGTAAGTACAAATAAGTGGGGCGTTCGTTAATCAGCTCCGCCAAATGTTGAATTTCTGACGAAGCGCGTTGGGAATTTTCCTAATTTTTTAACGTTCAAACAAATAAGGTGTGCGAGCAAGCGAGTAGTTGCCTGCTCCGTCTAATCGCGAATCTTCGCACGAGTTACTTTCAATTCTCCAGTCAGCTAAGGATGCCAATGACCGCAAAGTCCAATGACACCACAAGCCCTTCAAAACCGAGTATACGGAAGCGGAGAATGCGGTATGGTCTCAACGATGCCCCGTAGCCACTCGTGGTATTCAGTTCCCGTCGATAACAAACCGCTCAGGCGAGTTCATCAATTCAGGAGCTTCTTCATCAAGATCGCCAAGTCCCGTAACAAACTGAAGATCATTCATCGTTCGTTCGGTCTCTTTCATGCTGTTGGCCACCGCGTCAATCTGTCCGCTGATGTATTCAGGGTCCTGCCGATTAACGGAAATCTCTGCAAGCGATTTGATTTTGTTTTCAACTCGCTCAAGCTCAAGTGAAACAAACTGATAGTTTCCCTGAGCCTGTGTGTAGTTGTCCAATCGTTCTTGCAAAGTCATTTTGTTGTCCAAGAGTGTTCGGCGGATTTTTGCGCTATGCGCTGAAGCGTCGTCTGGGCCAAGCTCTTCCAGTTGAAATTCAATTCGCTCCAAGTCATCCGTGATTCGTTTTTCAGATACGGTATCGAAAAAGCGGTCAAGCGAATGTTGCGAGAACAACAGCCGAAGATAGACCCACAGTAATCGGTCCAATCCCTTGGTCTGGAGCGATTCCAGTCGTTCGTTTGGATCAATTTGCGTTGGCGTTTTCAAATCATCAGAGATCTGGCCCAGCCGAAGACATCTCTCGCGAAGGGACGAGTAGCGGTCGTATTGTTTCCGAGGCAGCGAGGCCTTGATCTTCTCAAGGACTTGCATGTTCTGCTGCGACGAGGCTTGCCGCCCCTCTTTGGCCTCTTGGGCTTTCACGTAGCCTTGAAATTTTGGATGCGTTCCCAGCAAACCCAGATACGCGGCTTCACCCGCCAGTACTAACGGCACAGCAATATCTGGCCGACCACTCAACACAGCGAATCCCATTCCACCTGCAAAAATCAGGAGGTTCCACTGGTTTACAAAAGCTTTTTTGATGTACTTGAGCATGGGAAAAAGGTTGGCAGTTAGCAGGATTCAGTTGGCAGTGTGGGACTTGGGTCTGGGCAGCTTGGTGAGTGGGTTGGAATTTGTTTGTCCATCTTCAGCGATTTGTGTTTCAAACTCAGAGAATTCCTGAAGCTTAATTCTCAAACCCAATGTTGCCATACGTACGACGCCAATTTTACTTTAACCCAGCTTGCTTAAGTGCCTCCTCTGCCGCAATTAGGTCGCGTAAATAGTATACTGTGTCCTGAAATTTTTGTTCGCGCTGCATCTCGGCAGCCGGGCGATTGGGTGGTTCGACTTCCAGCTCTCTGGCCATCGTTCCAGGTGAACTGCTCAGAACGTAAACTCGGTCGCCGAGATAAACGGCTTCTTCGATTGAATGCGTCACAAAGAAAACTGTCGCCTGGACTTTTCGCCAAAGACCAACCAGCAGATCCTGCATGTTTAATCGAGTCTGCGGATCGAGAGCACCAAACGGCTCGTCCATCAAAATCACTCGTGGTTTTAAAATCAGGCTTCTTGCGATGGCTACGCGTTGTCGCATTCCGCCCGATAATTCATGGGGGTACTTGGCTTCGTCGTTTTTCACGTCCAGGCCAACTTGTTCGATCCAGTGTCGCCCAAGTTCTTCTCGTATCTTTCTGGGCACGCCATGGCATTCCAGCCCAAACGTAACGTTGTCGAGAACCGTTCGATGGTCGAAACTGGTGTAGTCTTGAAACACCATTCCGCGATCCGCGCCCGGACCGGTGACTGGCTTGCCCAGAACGGAAACGCTTCCAAACGTTGGTGGGTGCTGGGGTTCGAGACCTGCGATCAATTTTAAGATCGTGCTTTTACCGCAACCACTTGGGCCAAGCACGCCAACAAATTCACCAATCGTGGGGGCGTTGTTGACCACAAACGATAGGTCCTTGATGGCGGTAAACGCGTTGGACTTGCCGTGGTTATAAGTCTTTGTAACGTTGTTAAATTCAACGACCGGATTGCCTTGCGCTTTCAAAGACTGTTTTGCTTTGTCACTCGAAACGACTTTTCCGAGTCCGACATCGGTTGCCTCTTGCGTATTGGGTTTCTTGCTCATGGTTTCCACTCCGATTTCTCGCCGCGTTTCGGTTTGGGTGGCCCTGTGCCGTGTTCGATTTCTTTCACCAGATTGTCTACTGCCAACTGGTCGAATGGAGCCTTGGGGCTGAACACCAAAGACTTGACATCGTCGACACGATGAGCAAACCAACGAACAATTCCAAGCAGCCACCCAGTTCCTCCATATTTGTGTGGAAACAGTCCTCGTTGAAGTGAAAACAAGAAGCGGTCGATCACGAATGCTACCAAGGGGATGATCAAGATGATCAAGTAAATGTGGGCACGCGGACCGATTCGTTGCGAAGTCAAAATCAAATTGCCAAGGCCACCCGATTCATTGCCAAGTTTGATAGTCTCGGCAAGCATGATGTAACCAAAAGCCAATCCAAACAGCAATCGCAGCGAATCAAACACGGTTGGCAATGCGAGGGGCACAAGGACTTTGACAATCAATTGCCAACGGCTGGCGCCCAATGTGTACGCCGTATCGAGGTATCGCTGCCCAACGTTCATCACCGATGTAGCGGTGTCGGAAACGATAAATGCGACCACGGCCATGAAAATAAACATGACCTTTTGCGGGTCGCCAATGCCAAAGAAGAAAAACGTCAACGGAACCAAGGCTGCGATTGGAATGTTTCGTCCAAAAAGAATCAGCGGTGTCAAAAAGGCTTTGATGGGCGGGAAACAACCAGCCAGCACGCCGATGGGTACACCAATAACCGACGCCAAGGCGAATCCACAGGTCACGCGATAAAGCGTCGTCATCGTGTTTCGCGTCAGTTGCCGGTCAAACCAAAGTTCGCTGAACGTCTCAAACGTCTCGCTGGGACTTGGCAACGCTTGAGGGCTGACGATTCGCAATTCTGCTTCCGCGCCACGAGTCACAAACCACCAAATGCCAAACACCGATGCAACGCACAAGGACCCGAGGATGATTGACGGTATCAGCCCGATCTCGCCACGTATTGGAAACCACTTTCGTTTGGCGGAGACGCTGTGGTTTGAGTTGGATTCCTGTTGAGTCATTTATTCAGGGTAGCAATCAGCAAAGAACAGTGACAAAAGACATTAACGAAAAACAGTGAAAAAACATGAGCCGCTTGCTCAACCCGCCGCGAACGCTTTGAAATCATACATTTCGTAGGATGGACATTCCTGTCCGTCGTCCCAACATGCCCAGTAGGTGATTTGAAATCAACAGCTTGCGTGTTCGACGGCGAAAACGAGCGAAGTACAAATTTAAAACACAGTTGGCGGGTTTAAATCATCTAGTCCTAAGCGACCCGAAGGATCTTCTCCATTTTTTTCCCCTTAGCCAATTCATCAACCAACTTGTCCAAATACCTAACCTTTTGCGTCAAAGGGTTTTCAATTTCTTCGACCCGGTAACCACAAATCACACCCGTGATCAGCCCAGCGTTTTGATTCAATTTGGCTTTCTCAAAAAATACTTCGAAAGTAACCTCGTCGGCGACCAACTTGTCAATTTTCTTCGTTCCAAAACCTGTTAACCACTTGATGACTTGATTCAACTCCTCAACCGTTCGCCCCTTCCTTTCCACCTTATCTATATACAGTGGATAGATGGAGGCAAACGTCATCGAGGCAATTCGTGCGTCGTGATGGCTTGTCGATTTTGCCATGATTCAAACCCTCGGTTCCGAAGAGCGCTTGTCTTGCTGAGGCGATTTACTTGATCGTTAGTTCAACGACTCGGCTGGATAGACCTTAATCTCAACGCGTCGATTTTGTGCGTGGTTCAGCGGATCTTCCGGGTCTGCTGGTCGAGCCCAACCTACGCCGTCGGTGTTGAACTGGTTCGGGTCCAGCTCATACTTTTTGGCAAGAGCTTGCTTAACCGCTTCGGCCCTGTCGCTCGAAAGTTCTTTGACCAAGTCCTCTGGCGCACGACCTTTCATTGAACTGTCCGTGTGGCCTTCGATCACGATTCGAGCGGTGCCGAACTGGCCCGCAAGTTTCGCAATCTCTTCCATTACTAAGTCAACTTTTGGATCGTAATCCGTTTCGACATCTTTGCCGTTAACTTTCTTTGTGACTTTCTTATAGAGCTCGCTGCTGTTTGGGAAAAAGTGAATCACGACCGTGTTGGTCAAGATTTCTTCGGCTCCACGGACTTCACTGGTTTTAGTTGGCAAGAACTTCTTTGAATAGTCATCCGTTTGATTGGAGTACTTTTCTTCTTTGCCAAGTTTCTCGATGATCGAAAAATCCATCACCTTGTCGAATTTAACCTTTTGGTTTTTGATCTTGTTCGTTTTTTTGTAGATGTAATACGCCTGGTCCCAAATCCGCTCAAAGTTGGTCGGGTTGTTTTGGTTCATCAGGAATTCGTAGTTCTCGGCCCAGTTTGTACTGTGGGCGTCGGCCAGCATTCCGAACGCTTCGTCGGCAGGCAAGCCATAACCATCGGCCATCAATTTCGAGACTGATTTTTTGGCTTCGTCGGTGTTAAGCTCAACCATCGCATCGAAGATGCCACGCACCAAGCCTTCGCAGATATCGGGATGGTCTGCAGCAAAATCTGCACGGGCAAACCAAATGTCAGCGATCAGTTTGTTGGCTTCCAAAGTCGAGACAACCATTTTGTTTCCTTTGACATCGGAGAGGTTGTAGATATCTGGAGCCCAAGTTACGACCGCATCAATTTGCTTGTTCGTGTTAAACGCGGCGGCGGCTTCGAAAGCATCCGTTGTGTAGATGAATTCGACTTCTGATGGTTGAACGCCACCATAAACCAACATGTTTAGGATGAAATACTCAGACGGTGAGTTCTGGGCGAGGACAATTTTCTTTCCACGCAAATCACTAATGGATGAGATCCCGTTGCGGGCAACGATTCCATCACCACCGTTTGACCAGTCGACTTGTTGGTAGATACGAGGCATCACACGGCTGTCGATTGGATCGCCATTTCGTTTGACAAAACCTTCCATCAACAATGGCATCATATCGAGAGTCGCCCATCCGATGTGGACTTCGCCAGCAGCATAAGCATCACGCATGCCGACTGGATTGTCGATCAGAACAAGTTCGACCTTGAACTCTTTACCGTCTTGGGTCTTCCAAACTTTGTTAGCCCTAAAGCCGTTGTTGGCTTGGATGATAGGAGCCCACCCCGCCCACACGTTAAGTGCGAACCGAACGGTGTTGTCTTCCATCGGTTTGTAAGCCGCAGTTCCTTTTACAGCTGGCAACCGTTCGCTTGGCTTGAACGAGTACTCTTTTACTGTTGTGACACCCATTTCATCGGGAGCCTCGGCACCCGTTAGGTCTTTAAGTTCAATGTCGCCATCGCCGTCCGTTTGTGAAACAGCATCGCCATTACCACCGGGAGCGATAACGTCGCGTGCTTGATACATCGCAAAACCGACCAGTCCTGCAACCACCGCAAATACGGCCAAGTAAAAAAGTGAAGTTGGTTTGCCTGCCATTGAGTCTCTCCGCTAGTTGTTTCCGGAATCCCGGTGTCTTTGAGTATTGAATTTTTTTACGCTAAGTAAAAGGATTCGTGTCGATGCAATCGATCTTGATTCCTCTTTGTTGGATAGCGATTTCGGTTAGCCAACAAATTTCGTTTTGGGTCGCGATTGATGGATCAAGTGAAGCATCTGCATCACGTTGAATGCCGACATCTCACACAGTAACTCGGTGATTTCAGCGTGTTGCTCGTCATCAAGTTTTGGTTCGATCTTCTTCATCAGTTCGACTAACTTCGCTTCGTGGGCTTCGATCTCTGCATCGTCGATTTTACCATCTGCCATCGCATCGATAAACGAAGTCGTTTGGTGGGCGTAATCGTCGATCAAAGTTGTTTCGCCTTTTTCGTCTAACCAGCTTTTTCTGGCCATATCTTGTCTCCCGTTTCAGATGCTTTTCGTTGTATAGATTGGACTGTAAATTTTCTTATTTAGAAATTAACGCCCAAGTAATTCTTGAGTCGCGGCTACTTTTTGCTGCAGTTCTGACCGGCCGTTTGGTTTGGCCAGTACTTTACGCCAGTGTTCGGTCAAGAAACGTCGATCTGTGCATTCGAGCACGGCTGACATCTCTTGTAGGTCCTTCTCCATGCCTTGAGCTGACGGGATGAAGCTATCTAACGCCAGTTCGAGATCGGCTCTTTCGAGCACTTCCCGATCGTCGGCCATCATTTCCCGTTTCGCATTGAGGACAACGCTTTCGATATCGGCTCCGCTGAGTTCTCGGTCAGGGGAGACCTCTGGGATTGCATCGTCCGCCAATTTGACTTTGTTTTTCTTTGCCATGATGGCAAACATTTTTTTGATTTCGTCGACTTCCTTCGGGTAGAACAGAGGAATGTGAACCTCGGCTCGTCCCTGACGTTTCAAATCGATCGGTAGTAGTTCTGGACGGCTGGTCAGCAGCATCCAAATTATTTTTCCGCGGTAACGAGTGTTGCCCATCTGGCTGGCGATCATCGAAAACACTCGGCTGCTAGTTCCCGAATCTCCACCTGACTCACGATTCCCCAACGCTGCGTCGGCTTCATCGATAATCACCATGACGGGACCGAGAGACCGTAGGACGTTGAGTACTTTTTCAAGGTTACCTTCTGTTTCGCCGACGTACTTCGAGCGGAAATTTTTCAAAACCAAACATGGAATACCAATTGATCCGGCATAGCACTCCGAGATAAATGTCTTTCCCGTTCCAACGGGACCGCAGATGAGGTAGCCCATCGGAGCTGCATCTAATTTGCCTTCAACGATCCATCTCGCGTCGAGTTTCAGTCGTGCTTTCGCAGCAGTGTGCCCCACCACCATGTCGAGCGTATGTTCAGGTTCCAAAAATGTGACCAGTCCCTGACACTGTCGTTCGATCAAGCCTTTTTTCAGTTGCCGAAACGCGTTGATATCGACGGATTTTCCTGTCAGCTTACTACGCGACATCGCCACGTTGAGATTGACTAAGTTCAAACCGTTGGCAATCTGCGTGACGGACTCGACTGTCATCGAGCTGCCAATTTCTTGATCGGAAGACTCCGCTTTGTCGCCGACGTCTACTTTTTCCTTTTGCTCGTCTTCGGTTTCGAGGTCAAAATTTGTTTCGATGAAAACGCGGCGTGACCTCGCGTCCGGGAGTGGAATCTCGATGGTAGCGACGTGTGGGTCTTCGACCAACCGTTTGTTGACTTCCGTTAATGTCTCAGCGATCAAGCAGAACGACATATTCACTCGTTTGATATAGGGGTTTTGCGCCCACGATAGAAAACGAACCAAATGTGAAGCCTGGGTTCTCGCCATTGACGAGTGACTGCCGGCAGGAACGAGGAACTGGGCGTAAGGGAACAGAAACGCCATGCGTTTTCGTTGGGCCTGTTCGTCTTCCATCAAATTTCGCTGAATCATTCGTTGAAAATTCGTCAGCACATCATCCGGCGACCGGGTCCAAGTCGTTGGGCTTCCGATGTTACCGGAAAGCGTCTTCATCATCTCGCGAAGCCGATCCGAATTTGGGCCAGCTTGGGCTTGAATACCCCGTCCCATATCGTAAGACGTCACCAAATCCCAAGTCCCAAATACTTGTTCGGAAAGGAAGTCCGTTAGGCCGCAAAACCGATCGACCGTTTTCCCCGATTCGTCGACACGACAATGAATAAGATCATTGACGTTTCCATGGATCACGAAAAGGCAAGTGTTTGCGGCGAAATAAAGGTTCGCCATCTCTCGTGCCCAGCCGGGATACCAGTCAGGAACAGAGACTTTTCGTTCACCGGGATGTTGGGAGTCGTCGATTTCTATAGAAGTCATTTCAGCTCAGATTGGACGAAGTGAAAAATATCGGTCTGCCAAAATTGATCAATTCGTTTCAGTTGCCTTGTTCGCAGGCCCAAGCTCTTTGACGTCGTCTTCGATTTGTGCTGTTTGCGGAGTCACCAAACCCATTTCGACTTCGAATCCTCGCAACGCATCGTCAGCCATTGCGTTCTCCATGGCTTCTTGACGTTCAATGTCTTCCATTCCGTCGGAACTAAGATCCGCAGCAACTCGTGCCTTGCCACGGTTGAGTGCAATTTTCTCTTGGATGACTTGTTCAATCTGCCCAATGTCAGTCGTCACGTCAAAGTTAAAATCCTTTGCAAGTTCCGCCATCTCCGCTTCGGCGCGGCTCATTTTCAGCTCAGCGTCGTACGTTTGGATCTTTTCGCGGATGTCTTTCAGTTTGCCCATCGCATTTTTGACTTTACGAACATTGTTATCGTAAGCCTTTTCATGCATGGCCAATTGCTCCATGTTCTCGGCCAGTTCTGCTTTTGCTTTGTTTAGTTCAATCGCAAACTTTCCAGCGGTCTCTCGGTCGCCCGCTGATAGGTAAGCTTTGATTTTTGATTCGAGCTGTTTGATGTGCCGCTGCTCGTTAGCGACCTGTGTCGAAACTCGTTCTACCAAGCCCCGATACTGCTCAAGGCCTTGTCGGCCACCCTTCATTTCTTCGACAGATTTGTCGTACTCGTATTGCATTTGGGCAATGGGGTCGGCCGTCCAAAAGTAGTTTGCCAACTTATTGACTTGTGCAGAAATTGCCCGCCAGAACTTTCCAAAAATCATCTCAGATTACCTCAACGTTAACGATGTGCACGAAGCTTCAACAGTTACTAGGAATGATGCCATTAGTTGGCAAAACTGTCATCCAATTTCGAGCATAAAATTGTAGTTTCATCCAAGTGAACCAAATCAACCGAGAATAGTCTCAAAGGTTAGGATCAAGTTTGAATGACAGCTGCCCAATCTATTCGTCTTATGCACGAAATTATTGTGTTTAATCACTTTGGATTGGACATTCCCGTTACTCCCATGGTAAAGGCTATTGTCAGTTATGAAAATCAGGCAGGGACGAATTTGAGGAAACTCTTTGTCAAACCCGTCCCATCTAAGCCGTGTTGATGACAAATTTTCATTCAACGAACATTCGAGCCGCAGGAGTTGGATGACCGGTTGGTTTGAAGCTCGTTTGCTTTGCGAAGTCGCTGATCTCTCGCGCAGCGGAACGGAGGTGAAGTCTTTTGAAAGTAGTCTATGAGTTCGATTCTAAAAAAAGTTAACGATACGATTTTTCGTCTTCGCTACGGAGCGATCGAACTTTCAAATGCACGTTATGAAAAACTTGTTAATTTGATCTTGGGGTTTGAGTCAGAATTTGCTGATGTGTCAGATGAGGCGTTAAAGAGTGCGGCATCGCGAGTTCGCTCTGTGCTTGCCAAATTAAAATCTAGTGGGTCAAAATCGTACTTGCGTGAGCTGTGCAATTTTTTTGCAATAGCCCGCGAAGCCGCCAAACGAACCGTCGCAATGCAACCCTACGACGTTCAACTGCTTGCCAGTCTAGCCCTTGCAGAAGGCAAGATGATTGAAATGGCGACAGGCGAAGGCAAAACACTTGCGGCAGTCGCGGCGACTTGTCTGCACGCCATGACCGGGAAAAGCAGCCACGTCCTGACGTTCAATGATTACCTTGCCGAACGTGACGCAAACTGGATGCGTCCGGTTTACGAATTCCTGGGCTTCACCGTTGGGCATGTTTCCCAGGGCATGCCTACGAGCCAACGAAAGCAAGCCTACGCACAAGACGTTACTTATGTTACCGCTAAAGAAATCGGGTTCGACTATCTCCGCGATCAACTTTGTTTTTCCACTGACGAACAAGTTCAACGCGGGTTTCATTTTGCGATCGTCGATGAAGCCGATTCGATCATGGTCGACGAAGCACGTGTGCCTCTCGTCATTGCTGGCGAAGATCAAAAGGAATGCGATCTCTATTCACAAAAGCTATACGAGTTCGCTGGTCTCGTTCGCAAAATGACGCGTGACTACCACTATTCCACAACAAAAGGAATGCGCAACGTCGCGTTCACAGATCAGGGCATCGTTTGGTTGGAGCGGGCGTTAGGGGTGTCTGATCTTTTCGATGAATCCAACGTCAACATGATGACACGGCTGAACCTCGCAGTCCAAGCACTCACATTGCTGCAGCGCGACGTTGACTATATTGTCCGAGAGGGCAGGGTAGAGCTGATAGACGAATTTACTGGTCGTGTCGCCGAAAATCGACGTTGGCCGTATGGTCTTCAAGCTGCAATCGAAGCCAAGGAGGGGCTTGCTATTCAGCCACAGGGCGAAATTCTCAAATCAATTACGCTGCAAAATTTTCTCGACCACTACGAAACGCTTAGCGGGATGACGGGAACGGCTTATACGGCCGCGACAGAGATTCATGATTTTTATGATCTCAAAACAGTGATTGTTCCGCCCAATCAAACATGCAATCGCGTTGACCATCCAGATCTTGTGTTCGCAACAAAACAAGACAAGCTCATTGCTTTGGTGGCTGAAATTGTCAATCAGCACGCAACCGGCAGGCCAATCTTGGTGGGGACTTCAAGCGTCGAAGAATCTGAGACGCTCGGTGGAATGCTAAAGCAGGCTAACATTCACTGCGATATCCTTAACGCAAAAAATGACTTGGAAGAGGCAACAATTGTTGCCGAGGCAGGTGCGGTCAGCGCGATAACGATTTCGACAAATATGGCTGGCCGCGGAACAGATATTAAGCTTGGCGGTAGCAAAGCAGAGAGTGCGCAAAAAATTCTTGAGCTGGGTGGCTTGCTGGTGATCGGTACCAATCGACATGAAAGCCGGAGGATCGACGATCAACTTCGTGGTCGCGCTGGGAGGCAAGGCGATCCGGGCGAAACAAAGTTCTTTGTTAGTGCTGAAGATGATTTGTTAAAGCGTTGTGGCATCGCCAATCTTGATATCGATTTAGAAAAGTTTCAATCAGGGAAGGCCATCGAGAATCCAGTCGTTGGCAGGCGAATTGCTCGCATTCAAAAGATGGTCGAAGCAGAAAGTTTAGAAATCCGCCGCACACTGAGGCTTTATACAACTTGTCTGGAACAACATCGCAAGCTCATGCAGGTGCTGCGTCAGGATCTATTGGCCAACAACGAACGAAAGTCATTGCTTAAAATAGCAGATTGGGAGCTGCATGAATCGTTAACCGAACGATTCGACGAATCGCTGGTTGCAGAAGCCGAAAGAAGCATTGCGATTTTTCATATCGACGACTGTTGGGCCGAGCATCTAGAGACCTGTTCTGACATTCGAAGTAACATTCATCTGGCAAGCATGGGTGGTTTTAGTGCGATCGACGAGTTTAACAAACGAGTCAATGCTTCGTTTCGAAATTTCAACGATCGTGTGATGGAAAAGGTCGTTAACTCATTTCGCAACGCCAGTTTGTCTAACGGTGTTATCGACATGGAAGAAGAAGGTTTGAAAGGTCCGTCCTCGACATGGACTTACATGATCAACGACAATCCAACAGGAGAAGTGGTTGACCGTTTGTCGAAAGTAATCATGCGAATGGTGCTTCGTCGAAAGTGATGGGTGGGGCCGCGAACCGATGCGGTTGTGAATTAAGTTGTTTTAGCGTCAAGATATGCTGGGAACTCTTTGTGACAGGCAACAATCCTAAAATTGTAAACTGCGACAAACACTGCATCATTATTCCGGGGCTAGACGGGACGGATCAACTTTTGCAAAGCTTCAAAAATTCGGCGCCAGCGAATTGGGAAGTTGAAGTTTTGAGTTTGCCAGACAAGAAGCTTAGTTATCGAGAGCTTTGCCGGCATTTTTCTTGGCGGTTTGATGTCAATAAAAAGTACATAGTGATTGCCGAGTCATTTTCGGGACCGCTTGGCATTCTGTTGGCTGATCGTTTTCCAAAGTCGATCAAGCAATTGGTGCTGGTCTCAACGTTTGCAACAGCGCCAATGCCCACGAGATTGAAACTCTTTAACATTATCAACTTGGGGGCGGTTTTATTTCGATTGCCAATGCCACGTTTTATCGCAAGACAATTTTTCGTCGGTAATCGTGATTCAGAATCGGTGATTCAGGCCGATTTAGTGAAACGGCTAGGAACTGCGGTGCGAATTCAGTGTCCACTGACTCTTCAGTCGCGCCTTGCGTTGATCGCAAACGTTGACGTTACTGAAGAGCTTTCGAATCTCCAGTGCTCCCTCAGTTACGTTTTGGCAACGGAAGATCGGTTAGTACCTCGTAAGGCATTCGAGGAAATTCAGAAGATCAGACCAAATTTGAATGTGATTGAGATTGTAGGTCCGCATTTGATTATGCAAACAAAACCTGTTGAAGTTTGGGACGCGTTGGTAGGTGACTCGTTGGACGACATGGTTTGATTAGTTCGACTGTCGAAAGTCAAAAACATTCAGCCGGTTTTGATCGAGACTTGTCGGACCGGCACTGACTTTGACGCCGCCCTTATCTCCATCTGAAAATCCGATCCCAATAAAGGCTGCGTTTTCAAGCATCTCTGGGGCGAGGTAAAACTCGTCGTACCAAACCAAGCCCTTCTCGCGTTTGTCGAACGCTTCGTGATCCTGATGGCGAACGTGATAGACAATCGTTTGGTTCTTGTCGCAGACGTGGATGAATCGCTTGGTTGTCTTTGATTTCTTTTTCTCCCAAACCATTCGAATCAGTTTTCCCTTGTATTCAGGAACGCAAACGACGCCGTGCAAAATCGCTTCGTCACCAAAGTGCACTTCGTCTTTGAAAATTTCGGTGTCCTGCATGACTTGTCGAATTACAGGATCGGGAAAACTCTCTAGGTTTTGAGATCTGAAATACTGGATTGCAATGAAAAATGGTATCCCGATAGCTACCAAGTGAATCACAAGTCGCGCAATGGCTGTGGCGTTAATAGTTTTTCTGACACGATCATGTTTCTTGGGGCTAAACCAATCGAATACTCGTACCAGGCAGTTCTTGGCTGGGATTTCAACAATCGCATACAGCATCCCCGCGGCGCAAACGCTAATTACGAAACTGCCTACGAAGAAAACAACGCCATCAGGTTCGGCAGGAACCCAGCGGACTTTTCTAAGAGCCAGAATTACGATGTTGTGGATCATGTAAAATGAAAAACTGATTTCACCCAGATAGACCAACAGCCGGGTGCTGAAGACTCGAGAGAATGCGCCCACGGAGTGGGCAAAACAGTAAATGATCAACGCAAAACAGAAGCATGGGCTGCTCATGAGCAATGCGAGTCTCAAGACTTCCGGAAAAGGAAAAACGATGAATAGCGTGCGAATTCCAATGTAAAATCCGATCATGAGCCCAATGGATGCGAGTTCGTAAATCGTGTCCATCCAAAAATTGCGTTTGGTGGGTGCACTGGAATTCATAAACAAATGGCCGATGGCCATTCCGGTGGCAAACTCAGCCAATCGGAGAAGCGGATTGACTCGCGGCATCACGGAATACTGTGGCCAATCGGAGCTGGGCAATCGCTCATGGCAGAATTGCAGCAGCAAAATTATCGAAATGGTACTGGCTATCACCGCCGCATATTTCCACCAAAAATCCCGCTCGGTACCGGCAAACAAAACTGGAAACATAAGGTAGAAAAACGCTTCCGTTGAAATGCTCCAGCTAACGCCGTTGCCGCTAAACGCCCAAGTGAAATTTGGGATCCAGCTTTGCAACAAAAGTGCATTGCAAATGAGTTTGACGGGTTCATCGATCAGGATGTTGGGAATCAGCAACATGAACACGATCAGCGTCACGATGTGTAGCGGCCAGATGCGAGCCCATCGAGTGAAATAAAACCGAACGATTTCGCCACGTGTTTTCAGACGGTTAAAATAGACGTAAGTCAGAATGAAACCTGACAAAACGAAAAAGAAAGATACGCCGGCGGAGCCAAGCGGAAAGTTGAGCGACGGCAATCCAAAATGGCCGTTAATGTGATGGATGAAAACTGCAAACGCGGCGAGAAACCGAAGTCCGGTTAACGCTCGAATTTGTTTGACTCGTTCAGCCATCAGGCGGCAGTTCGTTTTTAAAGGCTGAAAATAAAATCGGGATGAGCCGGACGTTTTACGCTTGTCCCGGAACTTCCATCTCGGTGCCAGCCAAATTGTCAAGTCTTCCCTTGTTGCGGGAAGCAATCAGTTCGACCCGTCGGCGCTTGCTCGTTGGATTCACGTTGTCGATCGTAAGCTTAATTTGTTTGAACCCTAGCCAAGCCAAAACATTGCACAGTAGTTCAGGGCTGTTGGGAAGCCAAGCCAAGGCATGTACGCCCGACATGACGACTTCACGTGACTCCATCGACATCGTCAACCCGTATGGATGATCGTTCTTTGGAAGGCACGACGTGTTGAGAACCAAAATGTCTTCTGTCAAATCGGCTGCGATCTTCAAACCCGTTATCGGATCAGGCAAATGATAAAATAGCCCACTAAAGTAGGTCAGGTGGAACGTATCTAGTTTTTTGCTCGGTAAATCGTACAAGTCTGAAACATGAAATTCGATCCTATCGGTTGGATGAATTTGACGATGCTTTTGGACGAATTTCGCTTGGTTGATCCAGTGGTCTCGGACGTCGAATCCGACGGCAAGTTCCGCGTCCAACTGGCGTGCAAGAAAACAGTAGATCCCTCCATTGCATGCGCAGTCCAGAAAACGAACGCCGGACATCCCATCTGGATATAAGGAATTTGCTCGCTGAAAGAAACGCTTGTCTGGTGAAATCAAACTGACGCCTTGGTTCTCTTTTGGCAAAAGCACGCGATCGTCAGAAAAGACGATGCCTGTTGAAAAAGTTTCGGTCAGTTGAATGTCATGATGCCACGGCGCGAGCGATTTGATCTCGCCCACCAATTCAGGTGAAATGTCTGAGCCGAAATCTGGTGAAGGATCAGTTGAATCGTTGGAGTTTGTCATGCCAGATGTGGTCCGTATTTGAAGCGTTTAATTTTGACAAAAGCCCAAAAATCGCGTTTGAGCCACAAACGCTAATATGAACTAAAATCGCACAAGTTGGTGATTCTATATTTCCGGACTGTTGTCTCGCGTTACCCTAACAAAAATGGGATGACAGGCATATCGAGCCTGCTGGCAATTTATGTGAAGAGAGAGGTTGCTAGGAATCATTTTCAACGTCGGCAGAGCGTCCAATAACGTACCGCGGTTTGTTGCTTAATCGGTTAGGCAGGTTCCTCGTTTGGCATTCGGCCGATTGAGCGACATTGAGTCTCTATTTTTTTTGCAAGTGAATCAGTTTCTTGTTCACAAATTCCATGATCCCGAGTTTGGATAGCTCGCGGCCATACCCAGAGTTTTTCACTCCGCCAAACGGCAAATCGACTTGTGAATTCGTTGGCTGGTTAATGAAAACCATTCCCGTGTCAATTTGTTCGGCAACGCGTCTTCCTCGTTCGATATCCGACGTGTAAACCGAACCGCCAAGCCCGTAAGAGGAATCGTTTGCAAGTTCGATCGCCGCGGCTTCGTCTTTGACCGTGTAAACGCTGGCCACTGGTCCGAACAGTTCTTGGTCAAAGGTCGGCATGTCTGTTGTGATGTTGGTCAAAATAGTTGGGTTAAAGTAAGCACCTGGTCGATCAGGACGATCACCACCAAGGACGACCGTCGCTCCAGCGTTGATGCTCGATTGGACTTGTTCGTTTAAGTTCACTGCTGCGGCTTCGGAAGACAAGGGCCCAACGTCGGTTTGTTCTTTCATTGGATCGCCGATTTTCAATTCCGACATCGCGGCGCTGAACCGAGAAAGGAACTCCTCTGCGACTACTTCAACCACGATGAATCGTTTCGCAGCCACACAAGATTGTCCAGTGTTTACCATTCGACCTTTGATCGCCATTTTGATGACATGGTCTAAATCGGCGTCTTCAAGAACAATGAATGCGTCGTTGCCACCAAGCTCCATTACGGACCGCTTAAGATTTTTTCCGGCCAAGGATGCGACAGCCGAGCCAGCCCTTTCGCTACCTGTTAACGTGACGCCTTGCACGCGTTTGTCCGAAACGATTACTTCGACAAACTCGTTTGGAATAAACAAATTTTGAAAAACTCCGTCTTGCAAACCGGAGTCTTTAAACAATTGGTCAATCGCGTTTGCACACTGTGGAACGTTAGCCGCATGTTTAAGCAAAACGGTATTGCCAGCCATGATGTTTGGTGTTGCGTAACGGACGACTTGGTAAAACGGAAAATTCCACGGCATCACGCCCATGATGACGCCGATGGGAGCATATTGGATGTAGGCGTCGGTTCCTTCGACACCCATGTCATGATCAGCCAAAAATTCTTCCGCACCGCTGGCGTAAAATTCTGAGATCTTCGCACAAAACTCGATCTCTTTTTTGGCTTCGGAAATACGCTTGCCCATTTCAAGTGTAATAAGCTTCGCAAATTCCTCTTGCCTGTCACGCAATCGTTTTGCAAACTCAAGCACGACCTTTTTCCGGTGGTCGAACGAAGTCCGCCGCCACGATTTAAACGCTTCGCTGGCCATCTCAACTGCTTGGGTAGTCTCCTCACGTGAAAGCGATTCAAAGGTCTTTAAGGACTCGTTCGTGGCTGGGTTGACGGTTTCGTAACTCATGATTTCCCATGTTCTTGAGACTGAAATGGACAGCCTCTGTACTAGAGGTAGGCTAAATTTTAATGTTGACCACCGGATGTGAGTCTAAAACAGCATACCCGTTTGGTTGATTGGTTTTTTCTTGCGAGTCGATTTCTTCTTCGACTTGGACTTCGCGGCAGATTTACGCTTTGCCGACGGGCGCTTTCTTGAGCCGTGTTTGGCAAGAACGTCGACGGCCAACGCTTTTGTCTCTGGCAACCGCCGGAGCGCATAATAGTCCGCTCGCATTTCGGTTGTGCTTTGTTTCCAATCAACCAGTGGTTCTATGTATCCTTCTAAAGGGGAGTCTTGGTGAGCGATGATTTCGTCCGGCGTAAATGTACGCAGTTCGGGGACCCAACGCTTGATGAAGTTGGTCTGGGGGTCGTGATCAGCAATTTGTTTGGCGGGATTATAAGTTCGCAACGTGTTGATCCCAACCACGCCAGCCTGCATTTGCAATTGCGAAAGATGAATACCAGGTTCGTAGTCAGCCCACCATTGAGCCATCGGCCACATGATGTTTCGCCAATCGAGTCTTAACGCGTGACAGGCGACGGAAGTGATCATGCTGCGCATTCGAAAATTCGCAAATCCAGTTGTCTGAGCACAACGGATGACGGCGTCTACCAGTGGGAAACCTGTTTTTCCTTTGATCCATCCATTCAAGAGTTCGGGATTATTGTTTTGTTTGAGTGAATCGTAGGCTCGATTCAAAGGATAGAATTCCATCGTCGGTTCCGTTTCCAATCGTTGAGTGAAATGGTCTCGCCAATTCATCCGAGATCGAAAGCTGTTGAGCGATCGACGCCATCTTCCTGCGTTCGGGTTATCCGAATCCTTTAAGTCCTGCATTCGCTTCGCAGTTGCCGCGTAGACCTCTCGCCCAGTGATCGTTCCCCAAGCCAAATGGACTGACAATCGAGATCCCGCGACGAATGCGGTGTTTGGAGAGCTGATTCCGCCACTGTAGGCGATGCCACGGTTGAATAAAAAGTCCTGCAACGTTTCATGGGCCGCAGTTTCGCTGACGTTTTGACGATGGCGTCGCGCAGAGTCCGTTAATTCGAATCCAAATTTTTTCACACTGGTGCGACTGGAGACAAATGATGGAATCTTTTTTGTCACCGGGGGAACGTGAACGCGAGTGAGGCTTTCTTGGTTCGGTGGTTTGATAGGTTCCTTGGACATCCAGTCGTGCCAATGTTTTCCTCGCATGTCGCGATCTCGAAGGCGTCGAAACACTCCCGTTTGCAACAGCTCAGTCCATTTCACTCCAAACTTACCACACCATTTTGCAAAACGTTTGTCTCGCTGAAACGTGCGATCCGTGCCGGGTTCTTCATGGCTGACGACTTGGTCGAAATACACGTATTGCTGCAGCGATGTGAAAGCCGTTTCAACTTCTTCGTGCAGGATCAACAGATCGCCGCCCAGCCCATTTAAGCGAGATCGCAAATCCTTTGCTGCTTCAATCCAAGCCGCCACGTGAAAAGCAGATGTCTCTGGTGCTTTAAGGGCCGATGGTTCGATGACAAAAACGGGAAGGACTTGCAGACCGGAATCCAAGGCAAACTTTAACGCAGGGTTATCGCTTAATCGAAAGTCCTTTTTGAGCCACCAAATGATGTGTGTCGGTGAAGCGGATTCGTTGTCGGCACGTCTTTGTTTTTTGTCGCTCGTCATGCGGTTCTTCGTTTTCTTCTTCAGCCATTAAAAAGGCGATGCATTGGTGAGGAAAACTCCTGTTTGCCACTGAAGGCCATCTGCCGTTTCCGTGTTTGCCCTAGTTCTTAGTTGGTCTACGTTCTATCGCGCGAGAAATCTAAGGTTTAGATTACGAACGACCATACTCGAAAGCTCCCGTCATCCACAGATCTGAAAAAAATTCGAGGATTGCACGGCAACGGACGAAGTTGGTTAACCGAATAGGAAGGAAATGTTTCACACCGATCAGGAGATGTTAATTTCTCTCGGCAGTTTGGGAATTTTCAAGGCATTGAAACTCAAAAGTTCGCACTTGTGGAGATTTAAACTTCCATCGGTCCATATTCGGGAGTCCAAAATTTTTCTTCGATCACTTGTTCAAGCGGAACATTGAGTGGCGCGGCAACTCCTTCTTCAATTGCTTGTTTTGCGACAGCAATCGCGATCGTCTTGGTGGCTTGGACGATGTCAGTAAGCTCTGGCAATAATGACGTGTTCTGAAGGGAATCCAGTTTGGCCAGTGACCCTAATGCGAGTGTTGCCGCGCGAAACATTCCGTCGGTGACTTGAGTCGCTTTGACTGAGGCCACTGCCAGCCCCATTGCGGGGAAAATATAGCAGTTATTGCATTGTGCGATCGCAATTTGTCGACCATTAAAACCGGCGTGTTCAAATGGAGAGCCTGTCGCGATCAAAGCAGTACCGTCGGTCCACTTTAGTAAGTCCTCAGGAACGGCTTCGCTGCATGTCGTTGGATTGGAAAGCGGAAAAATGATGGGCCGATCGACATGCTTATACATTTGTCGAATCATCTCCTCTGTAAACATGCCCCCGCGTCCAGTCACGCCGATCAGAACATGGGGATGAACAGTAGAAATGACGTCAGATACATTTTTCCAAGGCTCTTGATTCGGCATCAAAGTCCGCAATCGCTCATACGACTGAGCCAGGTCAACTTGATAGGGTGCCAGGGTGTCCCGATTGTCGTGCACCAACCCCTTGCTGTCGAAAACGTAAACTTGTTCTCGAGCCGTCGCAAGTTCGACGCCTTGTTCGACTTTCATAGAGACAATGTGATCAGCGATTCCACAACCGGCGGAACCGGCGCCGAGTATCATCACACGCTGTTCGGAAAGATCTTGCTCGACAATTTTCCCGGCAGCGATCAACGCTCCGACCGTCACCGCAGCCGTCCCTTGAATGTCGTCATTGAAAGAACAGACTTGATCGGTATAGGTTTCTAGGATTCGAGTCGCGTTCGCGGAAGCAAAATCCTCCCATTGCAACAACACATTGGGAAATCGAGATTTTACGGATGCAACAAATGACTCGAGGAACTGATCGTACTCCTCGCCCGAGATACGTTCGTGACGCCAGCCAAAGTAAGCCGGATCGTTTAAAAGTTCTTCGTTGTTGGTTCCGACGTCAAGAAAAATTGGTAATGTTTTGGACGGATTGATTCCACCACAAAGCGTGTAAAGCGAGAGTTTTCCGATTGGGATTCCCATGCCGCCGGCACCTTGGTCACCCAATCCAAGAATTCGTTGACCATCGGTAACGACGATGACTTCGATGTCTCGCTCGCCAAAATTTTCAAACAACTGGTCAATGTCATTTCGATTGGGATAGTCGATAAACAACCCGCGTGGTCGCCGGTAGATGTGGCTAAATCGCTCACAGGCTAGGCCGACCGTCGGCGTGTAGACGATGGGTAGCATTTCGACGATGTGCTGTTTCAACAGGTTGAAGTACAGCCTTTCGTTTTCGTCTTGAAGTTGACGAAGATAAATGTGTTTTTCAAGATCCGAAGATTTGTCACCGAACGCGGCGTAGGCCCGAACCGTTTGCTTCTCAAGTGTCTCAACATGCGAAGGCAGCAAGCCATTGAGTCCGTACTTGAGCCGTTCCTCCTCACTGAATGCTGTTCCTTTATTGCGAAACGGGTCTTCCAGCAAAAGTCTTCCACGGGTTTTCAAAGCTTTGTCCTCTGTCGGTAAAGGTAAGACTTCAATTGAACGAGCCAAGTTCTAAACCGGCTCGCTAGATTCGTGCTTGCCGAACGTGTTAACGTTCAACAAATTTTCTGTTTAAGTCGGGATTGTACTTTGTTGGCAAATCGTTGGCGCTTGGAAAATGGTTAGTGTTGGACTTAAAAATCCAAGCTGTAACTAGCGTTGTCAATAGGGGAGATCGCAAAGACGAGAGTCCAATACGTTTTGGCTGGGCTCTGATACGCCTTTGGGTAATTTGGGACGCGACTTCTTCCGTGAAAAAAAATAGAAAGTTCTTGGCAAATTTGAAATTGGGTGATTTAAACCAATCATCCAAACTGTACTTGGGAAATTAAGTCCAAACCATTTCACCTTAGTGATAATTCAGTTCGGAATATGTTCAAATGTGCGTAATTGGGAGAGGAATAATTTTGGGCTTCACTCAACCTTTTTAGTTTCGTCGTTGCTGCATCAGGCGACTCATCCAATCCAACTAACGGATTTTGCATCAGCAAGTTTCAATGAATCTTAAGATTCTCTGGCTGTTGCCGACTTGTCTCTCCCACCAAATGAAAGCACTTGTGATGGATCCACAGTCACCTACCTGCCCGCTTTGCATAGAGTCTACATTTCTCAAACGATTCACAAA
>JBGCDK010000007.1:0-3814 GCA_045105295.1 Mariniblastus sp. | reverse complement strand
AAGGCAGAAGGCGGACGTCACACTCCGTTTGGCACCGGCTACCAGCCTCAGTTTTTCTTCGGCACGACCAACGTCACCGGTCGCGTCGAGATTCTGGACGCTGACATGGCGATGCCCGGCGACGGAGTTCGTTTGTCGGTGAGCCTGATGCGGCCAGTGGCTTGCGAAGAGGGCTCGCGATTTGCGATCCGCGAAGGAAACCGGACCGTCGGGTCTGGTGTTGTCACTAGGGTGATTGACTAGCTTTCCATTCGGAAGCGTTCAACCGCCCTTCGGTCGGCGGTTGTTGAAAAGCTTCCGCCGGCCATTTTATCGATCTTCGACAACTAACACGTAGGCTTTTCGAAGCTTCTTACGAAGTGACATTTTCTCTTCGTTGCGGCTGATTTCAGCAGCATGCCCCACCAGTCGCGCCGGCCTCATCGCCCAAACTTGGTTGAACAGAGCAGCGTATCGTTGAAACTTTTCGTCGGGAGACAGCTTCTTATCCACGTCAAGCTGCAATGGCTCAACGATCAAGCGGTACGAATCCCAGTTCTGTTTTGGCGCGAAAGACATGTTTTAATTCTATAGACCGATCGAATGTGAGGGAACCGAATTCGGCATATATTACTGCCAATTTGAACAGTCACACGGCGTTTGGCACCGCTACTAGCCTGCTACCGGTCGCGTCGAAATTCCGGACGCTGGCTTTTGTGTGCAACACACCTACACTTACGCCCCATGTTGCACTCATTGATTGTGAGTCTCTAGCCATTCGGCCGCCAATGTTTCCACACGCTTCTCATCGAAATCTTGGTTTTCATTCAAAATACGATGTTGGTCGAAAATAAATTGCATCATTCGTTGTGCTTGAGAACCGAAAAAGTCATTAATGACATCTGGTTTCAGACCAATCATAGTCTGTGAACTTTGTTCTCGATTCTCGATGAGGTGCAAAACGCGTGGCAGAATAATTTCTGGCGACAACTCAGCCGCGTCGACAAGTGTGTTTGCGAGGAATGCCCAATCTCTCGCTTCATTGAGCGGTGCAGGATCCGTGTCAACGAAAATCAGGTGACACAATTCATACCCACTTCGCTCAGATCCATCGACAAACTCCGCAAGTTTTCTTGGCTCACCTACGTATTGTTCTTTGATACATCGAACCATGGTCTGCCGTGCTCGTTCGCGCAACTCTCCGATTTGCCCAAAATGCGCAATAGAATTTCTTTCAGACGCCCAGAAATAGAAAATGTCATTTGTAAATTGCAGGCTAACTGCACAAGACTTCTTCAACTCCTTGCATATCCAATCGCCCGCGCTATCACTTGGACGCGAAAGCGCTTCTCGCCAAACAGCGAGCCCCCCCTCCTCTCGCCCCGAAGCTTTGTTGCCATATCGTTGTAGGCAAGCCTCAAAAACCATTGATGCAACTGATAGAAGCTGGCTCCGGTCAATCATGTAGGCAAAACGTTCCCACAACGAGGAGTATTCCGATTCACCCAGCATTAAGCCAGTCATATTTTTACTGTCACCTGACTGCTTGAAGTCATTTATGGTTTGAATCACAAATTGGTCTCGAACCTCATCCACACCACACTGACCAGAGACGATACGTTGAAAATAGCGTTTGTTCTGCAACCCCCCCATTGCCTGGGGCGACGCCGTCACGGAGTAACTTCCACCGTGTGAAAAAATTGAATTTTTCTTGCCAGGAAATAGAGATCTCAACACTAATAGAGCTGAGTCATCGTCCCATTCCTCGGGACTCGACTTTTTCTTCTCCCATTGTTTACTCAAAAACGCTTCGCGTTTCGCCTCATGTTCTTTTGAGTTCGTTAGATCACCTCGCACTTCCTCGAAAGCAAGTCCGTCGTAGTGCTCCAAAATAAAGTCAAACGCCATTGGTGCCGACATCCTGAGTACGTTCATCATAAGAAGTTCTTCGAACACGACTTCACCATGAAGACTGCTCCAATCAAAAAGAGTTTTTCGTAGAGAGTGTTTTAAGTTTCGAGGCGTCTTCACCAATTTAATCACCGCGAACTCCCATGACTGCAACTCTGGAAGCCCGTAGTATCGTATTTTGAGTAGAGGGTTAGTGCTGAACGAACCCCCAGAATTTTCATTTACATTGATGTCAGCATACTTAGCCAAACTCGACTCACTCAACTCGTTTAAGATTTCGTAAGTACGTTCTTTGGTTAGGCTCGGCACAACTTCGATCTGGTCGCATAAGCGAGTAAACGAAAGGGAGTCATTACCTGAACGGCCGCCAGCCAAAACGAATGAAATATCAGGAACATCTCGAATCACATTCAAAGTCGCCAATACTTGTTGGCGATCAAATCCATGGCTATTATTTCGGTCAAGGTCTTCGACCACGATTATCAGTTTCGCATTGATTGCTTGCAGCACAGGCGTTAGGCGCCGAAGTTTCTCTTCGGGACCCATCGAATTTGAAAATTGACCGATTAAGGCGCTAAACCAATTCCCACTACCTGACAAAAGATCAACGTAGGTTTCCGGAAGGTCTTCGAACGCGACGACATCTACATGTTCCCCAAGTTTCTCAATGGCCGACGCCAGTATGTATCGCAATGCCGAGTCCGAATTTTCAAACCCCCAACAACTCACCCTGCTAACTATTGCTGTCTTGCCTGTTGCAGTTTCCTGCTCTGGAAGAAAGTGCATCATAAGCTCAATCAAGCTAGATTTACCTGTGCCAAATCCACCCGAAAGCCCGATGGTTTGATCTTTTCCATCTAAAACTTGAACTGCCATTCGACGCGCAATATCCGATCGGTTCAGATAGTCGAAATTCGGGTGAAACACTGGTTTCTCAGAGGCAATCCAATCTTCGAGTTCCGCCATTTTGTTTAGTTTTGATTCCAATTCTCCGTTGGTTCGGACAGCACTAGCATTCCATTCTTGAATCGCAATGTTTCCCCAAACGAACAAGAACGGTATTCCAAAAGCCAGCTCTGCAAGAAACAAACTAGTCTGGCTCGGCCATTTACTCCAACCGGGCATCAACCAAGGCAACAGAGTCAGCGAAAAATGAGCACCAGCAATCGCGAGAATGACACCGATCCAAACTGACGGATACCGGAACGAACTAAATAGGTGCGCCTTTCGAATTGGTGCTTTCAGCAATAAGGCAAACAGAAGCCCTAGAACGGTGAGCAGGAAGATGGCACCACCAACTCCATCCAAGCTATTCCGCTCAACAAACCAATCACCAATCTTCTCTGAAAAAAAGAGCAGGACCGCAGCAAGAAGAGTGCCAAAAACTGAAAGGTGTGCTACATCGATCCATCTCTTAAGCATACGTTACGTCCATTAAACTTGAATTTCGTATAGTGTTCGCTCTATCCAAATAGATCTTGCCAATCTTACCTAGCGTTTGCCGAAAACTGAACAATTGAGGACAGGAAAGTGATCCAACTACAGTAAAGAGCGGGAGGAAAAAGGACAACTACCGCGGCTAGTCGTCTTTCATTGTCGTTGAAACGCCAGCTTTGCTTTTGCGGGTGATGTCTTGCGCAATTGAACGTATTCACAGCCATTGAATTTCAGAAATCCCTTAAGCTCTTTTTTCAACGCAACGAAGAATGCTTCGGCGTTGGTCAGAGTTGGCTCCAACGCTAAATGCTGAATCAACAATTCAGATTTGGCTCGATCCACCTTGCAGTCCATGCGAGCGACCAGCTTTCCGCCCCACAGAATGGGCAAGCAGAAGTAGCCGTACTTTCTCTTTGCCGCCGGGACGTAGCACTCGATCAAATATTCGAATCCAAACAGAGCCTGCATTCGCTTTCGCTGAATCACC
>JBGCDK010000006.1:0-58673 GCA_045105295.1 Mariniblastus sp. | reverse complement strand
GTAGCCTGCAAACTTTCTGGCTGATGACTTGTCTTCACCAAGGGAAATTCACTCACATTGATTGGATTGATTCTCTGGCAGCGTGGCGTTGGTCTAATCAGCGTGGGCTCTACCAGTGCGGCCTTTTCCAATGTGGCTTTTTTTCAGTGCGGCACCTGCCAACGCGGCACACCCCTTATTCTGGGATGTTTGCGACTGCTTGTAGGATTTCTGGTTCGTGATTCCACAGCAATGTTGCCAGCGGCGAGAGGCAATTTCTGTAAATCACCCAACTCGCGACCAGCTGAATAAGGGAAAGCACAACGTACAGCCACCCCATCGGCATCGCAAAATAGCTTTCGAAAACCACTGAAATTCCATGCGTGATCTTGGCCGGAATTGTCGCAATTGCAGGCCCAACAATGATGCCAGCGTAAAGGACGATCGCAGGTAAGGCTTTTACATTGACGGGCGTCATCGAACCTCGTTTGAATCCGATCGGGAAAAAGATCGAGATCAGGTGCCCAATCAAGCATAGAAAAAGATAGGCCGCTGGGATTTGAATCAGTGTCCCCACGAACCAAAACATTTTTTGGGGAACGAATATCTGCAGGATTAAAAGCGTGATCCAGCCAGTGATCACTGTGGGGATTCCAATGCCGAGGTTTTTTCCATGCAGGATTTCTGCTCGGGGAAGAGGCGAAAGCACAAACGCACGAAAGCCATCTCGGTCGTAGCTGTAAGTGCTGAACAGAAACGCCGGGAACCCAATCATGGTCACAAAGATCACCCCAAACGGTAACCAATCTCGCATCGCAATTGGAATTTCATATCCCTTCATGCCAATCAAATATGGCGAACCTAAAAGTACCGCTGCAATTGCAGGGATGACTGCTGCTAGACATTCTGGGGCGCGCCGCAGACTTTTCATCGTAGCCATCGCGACCGCAGAAGACTGTGCCGATGTCCCAGGAAGCGTATTGAACTGCCGACTTTGTTTCCAACCCAAGCCTGTTGCATGGTCCGTCTTCGTTCTGCCAACAACGTTTTCTCCGGTGTACTTTTTCAAACTCTTTCGATATGCAAAAAACAAACAGCCACTACCGATGACCAACATACAGACCGTCCCAAGAATTCCTGGCAACCAACTGCCAAATCGATTCGCGCGGTCGACGCCCAATGTCAGAAACCCACATGGGAGTTCACTCATTAGGTCACCTGTAGGAAAGGATTTCAAAGCTTTCGAAACGCCAATCGCCAGTCCACCGACGCAAAAAGGCAGCCCGATCATTAGCCAGCCTTTGGTCCGTTTGTTCTTAACCAGTTCGGCGAACCAACCACGAGCGAGATAGAACATTGACGTAACCATGAAAAGAAACGTCAGAGTCAAAGGGATCGCGACGATGGTTGCGGGGCCCTTGGCCAGTGGCATTGCGATTGCCAAACCCAACATGCACGGCGCGAACGACAGTATGTTTAAGGTAAACCATGTGCTCACGTAGTTCAGCAGAAACGCGCCGCTGAACGTCATTGGGAGATGCAAAAGACGTTCGACCTCGATCACATCGTTTTGCTGAATCCGATTTACAAATTCGAACAACGAGGCACCGACGAAAACGAGTGTTACAGCGTTCCAGATAAATATGATATTACTGGGATCTTGGTCTGCGAGGTAAAACGCTCCTCCAATCAATGTGCCAACAAACGAGGTGACCGCAAACACAATAAGGAAAAAAAAGGCCACCGCGTAAATGGTTGCATTGACCATGCCGCCTTTGGCAATCTGATTTTTGGAAAGCAGATAGCGAAGCCGAATGAGACCTAAAAACTGATTCCAATTCACTTGTCGGACTCCGAATCAGATACTGGTTCGATCGTATTGGAATCAGGAACGTTGCTTGATTCGACTGAGTTATTTGATTCACCGGCGTTGCTTGATTCCGTCTCGCTGGATTGATTCCGAACATTACCACCATCAAGCCAATCCAGATTGGCTGTGACATCTTCGTTGGCTCCAACCAGTTCGACAAAACGATTTTCCAACGTGCTTCCGCGGCGCAACTCTTCCAATGAACACTGTTCGACCAGTTCTCCATTCGCGATGATCCCGACATGCGTGCAAATCCGCTCAACGATTTCCATAACATGAGAAGTTACGAAAACGGTTGAGCCATTGGAAACATATTCGTTAAGCAAATCACGAATGACTCTGGCAGTCACGACATCGACGCCTTCGAATGGCTCGTCTAAGAAAAGCAATTTTGGATTCGGTAAAAGAGCTGCCGCAAGTGCGAGCTTCTTTTTCATGCCGTGCGAATATTCCACGGTGAGCTTCTTCTCAACGCCTTCGAGCTTTAGTAAGGAAAGCAATTCTTCTCCCCGCTTAAGGATTGCTGACTTTTCAAGCGAATGCATTTGGCCAATAAAAGTCAAATACTCTCGGGCGGTAAGATTATCAAAAAGAGCGAGGTCCTCTGGGACGACACCAATCTGCTTTTTAATTTCAATCCCGTCATTGGGATCCCAAGGATTGCCACCGAGCAACCGAACCGCCCCAGATGAGGCTTTGAGGATGCCAGTCAGCATTTTGATCGTTGTTGATTTCCCGGCTCCGTTGGGTCCAAGAAATCCGTAAAGACTCCCCCGTTCGACAGCAAGATTGACGGATTTTACCGCGTGAAAATCGCCATAAAATTTGGTTAGTTCGGTGGTCTCAACAGCAAGATTGGTACTCATACACGTCCATACCTCAGGGCCTTGCGGCTGGTTTTAGATTCATGGCTAACGGTGCCAATTTTAAATTCTGATTTGGATCAAGTCTTCAATGACCGTTTGCCACAACCAGACATGGGGATGTTTGTCATATCGGTTTTGCTACGGATTGGGTTTTGCTCAAACACGGATAACGGCAAAGCGGCCACCTTCAATAAATTGTTCGACGGCAATCGCCGTTAAGGTCATTCAAGCATATTGGCGATTTTCCGCCCGGTCACGCTCATCGGCGCTCCCGCGATTTCTTCAACTGTCATCCATTTCAATGGAGTCGACGATTTTTTAAGTCGGCCCTTTACCGAATTGGCGGCGTAGCAATCGAGTTTGATTCTGTATCGCGTCACAGCATGCTTGATTGACTTTTTCGTCGATTGCAACTCAGCCGTTAGGCCGGTTTGGTTTTCCAGCTTTTCCGCCAGGAACTCTGCACGCAAATCAGCATCGTCATTGGCTTTCTCAAGTCCGTATCGGGGGAAATCCCAAAGTCCCTCCCAACGTTCGCCAGGGCCACATTGTCGTATCAGAAATTTCGAGCCGCGCTGCACCACGATTGCCGCTTCGTTAATGCTCTCGTAAACCATTTTCTTTTTAGCCGCGGCAGGGATTTGGTCTTGCAGTCCCTGAACAAAAGTCGGGCAATGCGATTGAATCGGGCACAGCAAACACCTGGGCCGTTTGGGGTGACAGACTTCGCTTCCCAATTCCATCAATGATTGGTTGAAATCTCCAGCTCTCTTTCGTGGCAAAATACTTTCAGAGAACTCCCACAGTGCTCTTTGATTCTCCGTGCTGCGCGGATCCGTCTTCATCGTCATCAATCGGGCGAACAACCGAATCGTGTTCCCTTCGAGGATCGGTTTCGGTTGATCGAGTGCAATCGAACAAATTGCACCCGCGGTGTACCTTCCGATTCCAGGCAGTGCTAACACATCATCAAACTGCGTGGGAAATTTGCCTGCATGTTTTTCCACGACAACCTGAGCCGCCGCGTGCATTTGCCGTGCGCGGCGGTAATAGCCAAGCCCTTCCCAGAGTTTCAAAACATCCGCTTCGCTTGCAGCGGCGAGCTTTTTGACAGTGGGGAATTGCTTGACGAATCGATTAAAATAATCGACCACCGTAACGACTTGAGTTTGTTGGAGCATGATTTCGCTCACCCAAATACGATACGGCGTCTTCTTTTTCCGCCAGGGCAAGTCTCGCTGGTTCTCGTCAAACCACTTGAGGAGTTTGCGTCGAACAGCGGACTTCCATTTTGCGTCATGCATATTGGATAGTTTCGAAGTGAAAAGTCATTGGTTGTGAATCCAGCTCGGCAAACATCGGGCGAGTTAACCCGCGACAATATTCACAAGCCTATCCGGGATAACAATCACTTTCCGAACCGTCAAACCATCCAGTGCCGCAACGATCGCTGGTTCAGTTAGTGCTAATTTTTCAAGCTCGTCTTTCGGCGTGCCTGCAGGAACCAAGATCTTCGCTTTGATTTTTCCTTTGATTTGGATTGGGACTTCATTGCTCGCGTCGACCGTCAAAGCCACGTCAAATTTTGGCCATGGCTCGTAGGCAAGCGTACTCTCATTGCCGAGAACTTTCCAAAGTTCCTCGCACAAGTGAGGTGCAAATGGCGACAGCAACAAAACGAACGGCTTCATTACAGACGTCGGTCGCTGTTTCTGTTTCGTAAAAAAGTTGACGAACTCCATCATTCGAGAGATGGCGGTGTTGAAACTCAATGACTCAATGTCCTGCGTGACCTTCATGATCGTTTTGTGCAGGGTGCGAGTCTGCTCTTCTGTGGGTTCGTGGTCGCCCACAACAGGATTCAACTCCGTGTCATCCGCATTTTCATCGACGATCATCCGCCATGTTCGATCAAGGAATCCCTTAATCCCGTTCACGCCAGACATTGCCCACGGTTTCGACTGAGTCAAAGGCCCCATGAACATCTCGTACAACCGCAGGGAATCAGCGCCGTACTCTCCAACGACGACGTCGGGATTGATGACGTTGCCACGAGCTTTTGACATTTTGTAAGCACGAGCATCAATTCCAACATTTGCATCAGATTTCAAGACGAACCCATCGCCTTTCTTTTCTGTTTGATCAGGTTCGAGTTTTACGATCTGAACAGGCTTACCGTTTGACTCAAGCACTTTTTGCTTTTCATCATTCTCCGTCACCAATTCCGCACTAACCCACTGCTCGTTTTCATCACGAAAGGCCGTGAATTCAACGTCGCCCAAGATCATGCCTTGGTTAACAAGTTTTTGAAACGGTTCGAGCGTTGAAACGTACCCGCGGTCGTAAAGGACCTTGTGCCAAAAACGTGCGTACAACAAGTGCAATACTGCGTGCTCGGCACCGCCAATGTACAGGTCGACTGGCATCCATTGTTTTTCCAATTCAGGATCAATGAATGCGTCGTTGTTGTCCGGATCGATAAAACGCAAGTAGTACCAACACGAACCAGCCCACTGAGGCATCGTGTTAGTTTCACGTTTATACTTTTTGCCATCGACGACAGGATACAGCCAATCGTCATGTGCTTTTTCCAACGGTGGTTCTGGTCGACCGTGTGGTTTGAAGTCTTCTAATTCTGGCAGAGTGACTGGAAGCATTTCCGGCGGAACCGCTCGCATCATGCCAGTACGATTGCCATCATCGTCCAACTCGTGCAGGATCGGAAATGGCTCTCCCCAAAATCGCTGGCGACTGAACAACCAATCACGAAGTTTATAATTGACGGCCGCGCGGCCACAGCAATTGCCGTCTAACTGAGCAATGATTTTGGCTTTGCATTCGTCGGTCGTCATTCCATCGAACTCACCAGAGTTGATGGCGACACCGACTCCCGCAAAACACGCTTCGCCGGAGTTGACCTTTGCTTCGTCAATATCTGTAGATGCTGGCGGTTTGACGACGGGAGTGATTTTCAAATCATAAGTTTTCGCAAACTCAAAATCCCGAGTGTCATGGGCCGGTACTGCCATGATCGCGCCTGTTCCGTAAGTCGCCAATACATAATCGGCAATCCAGATCGGAACAGGTTGGCCGTTGACGGGATTGACCGCATGACTGCCAGTAAACACACCAGTTTTTTTGGTTCGATCGTCTTGTCGGTCGCGATCGCTCTTCATTCCCGCATCGTCGCAGTACTTTTTGACGGCACCGGACTGGGCTTCCGTAGTCAACCGCTCGACCGCGGCGTGCTCAGGCGAAATCACCATGTAAGTCGCACCGAACAAAGTGTCAGGCCGAGTCGTGTAAACTCGCAGGACACTCTCGTCTTGGTTACGAGGAAATCCGTCCGCTGATCGTTGTGTTTTCCATGCCTCAAACTCTGATTCTGGGCCGATATAGAAATCGACTTCGGCACCGGTACTGCGACCGATCCAGTCACACTGAAGTTTTTTGATGCCGTCGGACCAGTCGACTTCTGCGAGATCATTCTCCAAGCGATCGGCGTACGACGTGATGCGCAACATCCACTGGCGTAGCGGCATGCGTTGCACGGGATGGCCACCACGCTCTGAAAGTCCGTTGACGATTTCTTCGTTCGCCAAAACGGTCCCGAGTGCCGGACACCAGTTTACAGGCGCATGAGACTCAAACGCCAAACGAAATTCGTCTTGGTATTCTCGAATCGCCACATCGCCTTTGGCTGAGACGTCCGCTGGAATCGGAAGCTCGCTGATCGGCCGGCCTTTTTGTTGCTCAGCATCAAACCAAGTATCGAACAACACCAGGAAAATCCACTGCGTCCATTTAAAGTACCCAACGTCGGTGGTTGAGATCTGTCGGTCCCAGTCATAACTGAAACCAAGTTGCTTCAGCTGTCGAACAAAAGTTCTGATGTTCTTTTCCGTGAATTCACGCGGGGAAGCGTTGTTCTTAATCGCAAATTCTTCCGCGGGCAATCCGAATGCGTCAAATCCCATCGGATGCAAAACGGTTTTGCCAGCCATTCGTGCTTGCCGAGAAACGATGTCGGTCGCGGTGTAGCCTTCGGGGTGGCCAACATGGAGGCCCTGACCGCTGGGGTACGGAAACATGTCGAGTGCGTAGAGTTTCTCACCAGTCACTTTTTCTGGAGTCTTGAAAGTCTTGTTCTCTTCCCAATATCGTTGCCATCGTGGCTCGATCTCGGCGGGATTGTACTTCGGCACGGTGTTTCCTCTAACGCGTTTTTGTGTTGGTTTAGTGGATTGAAATCTGTAGATCATGTCGCAAACAGGATACAGATTCGCACTCGCTCGATTCTATCAAAACCGACCGATTAAGGCAGGACCGAGTTGGTGCCGCTCAGGTTCGGTCGACAATGCTTCCGCCTGCGCTAGCCGAATAGATTTGAAAAACGGGCTGAGCGGCGGCCCATGGAATACCCGTTGCATCTGTTGGAAATGGGTGCGACGCATGTTTGGCTCGTTGTAATTGAAATATTTAGCCAACTAAATCGCTCGTCGTAAGGTTCAGGTTCCGTTTTGCAGGTAGGTTTTCAAGCGGTTTTTTGCTAGGATGTTGTCCAAATAAAGCCAACTACCTCTGGAATTTTGCCACCAACATCAGGACGTATTGTGATCCGACGACACCCCAGAATTCGATTGATTGAAGAAGAACGAGAAATGATGCGGGCTGCCGGCCAGTTCAATGCGGAACTGCTGGACGTCGTTCGACCTCATGTACAGCCCGGGATCACAACCGGTCAGTTGGACAAAATCATTCATGAATACACATTGGACAACGGTCACGTGCCTGCCTGTCTTGGCTATCCGGGCGAAAAGAACCGCTACCCAAAAAGCTGTTGCATCAGCGTCAACGAAGTCATTTGTCACGGCATCCCGGGCTCCTACGAACTTCAACCAGGCGACATTGCAAACGTTGACATCACTTCGATCGTCAATGGTTGGCACGGCGACCAGTCAGAAACGTTTTTGATCGGCGACCGCGAGGAAATCAATGAGGAATCTATCAAGGTAACTCAATGTGCGTTCGATTGTTTGTACCTTGCGATCGAAGCAATCACTCCCGGCTGTCGAATTTCAGTCATCGGCGAAACCATCGTTGATTACGTGGAACGCAATTACGGATTTGGTGTGGTCGACAAGTACGTTGGACACGGAATCGGGACGAAGTTCCATCAACGCCCCAACATTCCGCACGTACCAAGTCCTCAATCACATCGCGATCGACTTCATCCGGGTATGTGTTTCACGATTGAGCCTATGATCAACGGCGGAACGGCAATGTCCGTTTGCGATCGAAGCGACGGCTGGACGGTTCGCACACGGGACGGAAGACCATCGGCTCAGTTTGAGCATACGATCTTGATGACCGAGGACGGTCCTGAGATTTTGACGGGAACCAAAGACGGGCCTCAGCCTGGTTTCCAGTTTTAAGTAATTACAGTTTTAAGTAATTACAGTTTAAAATTCGTTACTGAGTTTTATAGAGACGCAATGCTGGGTCCCTGCCTGAATTTGGCGAGCGAGAGATCTTTTTCGAGCTCCGCACGCAAGTGTTGGATTCAAATTGAAATGCTGAGCCAACTTATGAGTGGATCGACATCCCGCCAGCACTCTTGATGAACACGACTCTCGGCAAATCACCGGCAAGGTCATTCATTCTCACAAAGAACTCGTCAGCGTGCTCTTCGTCGGGAACTGCCATCCCCATAAACACGATCGCAGCCGAGCGTGAAGTTCTTTGAATTCCCTGTTTGGCATTTTCTGTCACGATCACATGCGGTGTCGCACGGATTCGCGATTTTTCGATCAAGCCTTCCAAATGTTTCAGCACTTCCTCTCGACCAGCCTCGTTTTCAATCGTTCGCAGCAATCGAATCGGTCGCGAACGCCAGACTTGGTTTTGCGCGAGCAGATGAGCCAGCAACAGCATGAGTTCGCCGTTTTGATGGCCACGCCACCAGACGTCGATCGTGCCTAGTGGAACAGCGCGGGGAGCGGCCTCCAACGCGGCTTCGTTAAACCGAACAGAAATGACGCTTCGCTCAAGCGACGTGATGCTTCGCAAAATTGCCGAGAACGAATCGGCTTTGTCAGAATCACTTGGCCAACCCAGCAAAACAGTGTTAGGACGCAACGCACCAAGCCCATGCGTTTGCACCAACGATTCCATGCCCGCTGGAACCGAGGAAGCAGCAACAACCGCGGGAAACGCTTCGAGCTTTTGGTCTTGAATGAACGTGTAGAGAATCCGCTCTTGGCTAACCAAACGCTCAAGTCGGTTTTCAACATCGCCTTGAATGACATAGCCAAGCGTCAAAACTCCATGGCCGGCAGTAAACCAATGCCCGTAAACGGCGAGGTGCGGGCGCTCCCATGAAGCACCACTGAGAGCAAGAATAATCGGCCGCCAGTTCTTGGGGTGGTGAAGTTCTTTTTCAAGCTTCAAAAGATTTTTACGAGTTCGCTCAAACAGCAAACCGCTTTGCAAATCGCCCCACCGTGTTTCGACTTGTTTCTGACTGATGTAATAATAAAGCACCGCCATGCCCGTGATCGAAACCGACGCCCAACGCCAGTCAATCAAAAACATGACGCCCAAACATCCAATCGTTCCAGCAAGCGACGTCACCCAATGACTGTAACGAAACCGCGGACGGTAACTTGGGTTTTTGGTTATCGCTTCATAAAAAGTCGCCATGTTTAGCAACCCGTACGTGATCATGAAAAACATCGTGATCAAAGGTGCGATTGTGTTCAGGTCCGACACCAACACGATCGCAAGCTGTGAAATCACAAACGTCAGTACGACCGCGCGACGTGGTTCGTTTGTTTCGCCGGTACCAACGGCAAATGGCCGAAGGATTGGAAAGACATTGTCTTTGGCGAACGCTTGGAGGATTCGGGGAGCGCCCATCATGCTTCCAAGAGCCGACGACAACGTTGCCGCAAATACACCGGCTGTGATCAAAAATGGCCAGTAGGAAATATCGGCGATCACGAGACTTTTGCCATCGAGGTTTGCCAAGTTCGCAGAAGTCTCGCACCCGCCCATCAACAACGCGAGGCTGAGATAGATCAGGCCAGTAAATAGAATCGACCACAATGTTCCCGATGGAATCGAGCGAGCCGGATCCTGCAAGTCACCCGACATGTTTGCTCCGGCCATGATTCCCGTCACCGCGGGAAAGAACAAGGCGAACATTGTGAAAAATGATTCACCGTTGTAGCTGGACGAGAGATTGGTTTGGAACAATTCCATGTCAAACGCTGGAATAGAACCGCAGTAGAACGAAGCCAAAGAAAGCAGCAGCGTCGCCAAAATGAAATACTGCAATCGGATTGTCCAACCTGCGCCGATAAACACGCAGATGAAAACAAAAACATTGCAAACGGTCGCGACTACGACTTGAGGTAAGTCTCCAGGCACCGATGCGACCAAGGCTTCCGAAAAACCAATCACGTACATCGCGACAGAGATGGCTTGCGCGAGGAAGAAGACCAATCCAATCGCGCCTCCAAATTCGACGCCTAAACTTCGACTGATCAAGAAATACGCACCGCCGCCTTTGACTTCTGTGTTGGTTGCAATCGCCGAAAGAGAAAGGGTCGTTAAAAGCGTGATCAGTTTTGAAATCAAAATAATGATCAGAGCCGAGATGATTCCTGCTTGGCCAACAACGTAGCCAAATCGCAGAAACATGATGACGCCCAGAATGGTCAGCGTGCACGGTGTAAAAACGCCGCCCAGCATTCCGAAACCGGATTTTGAATTTTCAGATTTATCGTTAACGAGATCGTTCCAAATTTATGTTGGGTAGTCATCCACCAAATTATGGGGATGAAGAATTTGAATCAATCTTTGTCTGGTTTCAAACGTCAAATTGAATCAGATTTAAAAATCACGGGGAAAAATAGCACCCCGGAATACCGCAAAATATGCAGGCAACTACCAAATACGCCTTGCAAAAGGATCGCGTTCGTATTGTCGACGCAGCACGGAATCAGGTTCCCGTTTCATTTTGGACCGCAGGAACAACGCAGTCGCCAATCCAGCCACGAATCCGCCAACGTGTGCCATGTAAGCAACGCCGCCGGATTGTGTCGTCGAAGCGATCGAACCGATCCCGCTCATGAACTGCATCGCGCCCCACATACCCAAAACAAAAATCGCGGGGACGGAAATGATCGTGAAAAAGAAAACGGCGTTCACTTTATTTCTAGGGAACAAAACGAGATAAGCGCCCATCACTCCCGCGATTGCCCCCGAAGCGCCAAGGTTCGGCAAGATCCCAAACGGATTGATCGCAATTTGAGCGAGCGAACCGACCACGCCCGACATCAAATAGAACATCAAAAACAAAACGTGTCCGAAACGGTGCTCAACGTTGTCACCGAAAATCCAGAGGTACAACATGTTGCCCGCAATATGACCGAATCCTCCATGCATGAACATCGACGTCAACAGCGTCAAGAAAATGATCGGTGGACCGGGAGCCATCGGGATCTGCACTGCACCATGGTTTGCAATCTCGATGACTTGTGGTTGGACAATGTCGACTCCGGTAGTGATCTCTTTGGGGATCATACTCCAACCCGATGTAAACTCCGGATTGGCGAGCTGGTAAAGAAAGACAACGATGTTGATGGCCAACAACGTGTAGGTGACAAATGCGGTTGTGGTGACTTCGCGGTCATCGTCACTGATCGGAAAAAGCATTGGGTTGCTCGGAAAAGTGCGGGATAGCAGTTCGCATTCTAACGCGGATGGTTGGAGTAAGAATCGACTGCTTTGTAAGTGAAGTAAGATCTTCTTTGTTGGGAATCAACTTTTTGAAATCGGATTTGCGAATCGTCTCTGTGAGACTCTACTCAAGTCGTTTCCGTGATAGTTTATTCGGCAACAGCATGAACGTCAGTTGTGCAAAAGAGGCCACGATCACCATCGCTACTCTTACGTTGGCGTCTTTTTCTGGTTGAACGATCAGGCAGTAGAGATAGAACGCTAAAACGATTCCACCTGAAACCACCGCAATTCCAATCGCCGTTTTTTCACGCCCAAGTCGAAACACAAACCCGGCGGCCAGCGCGATGATTCCCATCGTCAAGCAAAAGTAGAACGCGTTTGGCTTAAACGCTTGGGCTTCGATGCATCTGAGCAAGCCAGTCCAGATGACGAACAACCCAAACACAATGGTGACGTAAGTTTTCATCGTTTCACCCAAAGACCAAACTTCAAACGGCAACGCGTTCTGGGATGGCATAATCGTCTGGTACTTCGACTTCCATATAAAGAATGCCAAGCCCGTGCGTTTTGCCTTGCGCGTCCGTCTTTAGACTTTCGCTTCCACCTCCACCAAGGGAGTCGTGGAGGATAAAGTTAAGTGCAAGGAGATTGGGTGCCTCGTAACGATCAACGTCGCCGAAACAGATTTCCTTGAAATGTTCTTTCACTCGCTCGGTAGTCAAAACAGACTTAATGATTTCGTAGCCTGCTGCATCATAAGCAACAACGCCAACATTGCTGCCGTCACCTTTGTCACCAGAACGTGCATACGCAATTTTTGATAGTGGAATTTTCATGCCGATATTGTAAGCGATCGAAGCTTTAGTTGGCAGTACTTGGTTGGCCAGTTGCAGTAGTTTGTTGTAGTGGATTGAAGGAGTAACGCAGGCATCCAAGGCGTGGGCATTGGCGATTGGCTTGAGTTTTTCCGCCAATTTTGTGATGTGGGAATACCGTTACATTGACTATCGCGCCCATTGTCTTCCTAATGTCTTGTTGCCGTCAACTGACTATTAATTGGAATCCCAATGAAAATGCCTCAACCGTTTGGTCTACGTCGAATTCGCCTCTTGTTCGTTTTTGGTTTGCTCTCTTTGACGATCGGCGTCATAACGATCGAATCAAAGGCCGCTCGGGCAATTGATGGGCTGGGAACGGAAAAGCGAACCAATATCGTTTTGATTATGGCCGACGATTTGGGGTTCGAGTGCATCGGTGCCAACGGCGGGACGTCGTATAAAACGCCGGTGCTGGATGAGTTGGCAAAAACGGGAATGCGATTTAACCATTGCTACGCACAACCGATTTGCACTCCATCGCGTGTGAAATTGATGACCGGTATTTATAACGTTCGCAACTACGAGCAGTTCGGAATCCTGCCCCGCAGCCAAACGACGTTTGCAAACGTTTTTCAAAAAGCTGGATACAAAACCTGTGTCGTGGGAAAGTGGCAACTGGACAGCAAACCACATTCGCCAAAGCATTTTGGTTTTGATGAGTATTGTCTGTGGCACCATACGCGGCGGGCTGAGCGATATCCCAATCCGGGGATCGACTTCAATGGTGTGACAAGAGATTTTGACAAGGGCGAATACGGCCCTGACGTCGTCAGTGATTTCGCATGCGAATTTATGGAGAAGAATAAAGACCAGCCGTTTTTACTTTACTACCCGATGATCCTGACTCACTGCCCATTCTGCCCAACGCCTGATTCGAAAGATTGGGATCCCAAAGACAAAGGATCGAAAACTTACAAAGGCAACGCGAAATATTTCGGCGACATGGTTTCCTACATGGACAAAACGGTTGGAAAAATTACTTCGAAACTCGATAAGCTTGGCATTCGAGAGAACACTTTGGTCATGTTCATTGGTGACAATGGAACTGACACGCCAGTCGTCTCGATGATGGGTGAAACAAAAATCGCTGGAGCAAAAGGCAAGACGATCGATGCCGGAACACACGTTCCCTTTATTGCGAGTTGGCCAGGAACGATTCCGGCTGGAAAAACCTCCAATGACCTTGTGACATTTACCGACTTTTTTCAAACCATGTGTGCCGCAGCAAAGATCGAACCGCCGGAGAACACGAAACAAGACGGCCAATCTTTTTTGCCACAATTGAAGGGCGAAATGGGTTCCCCGCGCGAGTGGGTTTATTGCTTTTATGCAAGAAACGGCGGTGCCAAAGGAAAAGAGTTCGTTCGCAATCAACGATACAAACTTTACCGCGATGGAAAATTCTTTGACGTGGCCAATGATGCCCGAGAGAAAAATCCGCTGGAGATCCGTGATCTTTTGGGTGAGCAAAAATCAGTTCATGAAAAATTAAAGTCCGCCATCAACCAATACTTGGATGCCCGACCGGCGGCGGTGTCTGAAATTGGCGAAGCGTTACTGCGTGAAAAATCAGAAAAGAAAAAGGCCAAGAACTCAAAGAAGAAACTTCAGAACAAAAAGTAAACCTCGCGATGACGATGCCATTTGCATCGCCATCATCTGAACCGTCGTGTCAATCGGAGGTCAACATTGGCGCATTAAAGGTTTGCAGTCTGGTTGGTTTCTAAGGGGTCTTTGACCTTGACATCGAAATTTGCAGAGCTCATTTTCATATAGCCACCAACCAAAACAACGGCGATCATCAAGCCACATAAAATGTTCAGCCAGTATGTTTCTCGCTCGCGAAATTTCTTGGCTTTCTCGCTCCGCCCAGCCAGCACGGCTGATAGATAAAAGATCGCAAAACCGAAGACGATCTTGATCAACAGCAACACGTTGTAAGACATCGGGAGATGAAACCCCATTGCTTTCATTGCAGAATTGTAAAGCCCGCTGACAAGCAACAACAAAACGGAAACTGCAATCAGTTTGGACCATCGTTTCCGCATGGACTCTCGAAGTTCAGCCGATGCGGGAGATTCGTTTGACGCGGGCACAAATGAAAGCCGCATGAAAATGGTGCCGCCGACGAGTATCGTGGCAGGAATGACGTGGGCCCAACGAGATACAAGGCCGATGATTTCTGAGATTTCCATTTTATTCCGAAGTGTAGTTTTGCGTTGAGGTGATGTTAGTGCGGATTGAACTCACTGAAGATGACAGCCGCCTCGATGATTGTATCCTGAAAGTTGATCTTTGCAGTTGGGCGTCGGCCATCCAGTTTTTGTGTAGCCAAGGATCGGCATTCTTTGACACACTTAAAGCATGACACGCTTTGGCGCAGCAATGTAGCCAATGATCCTACACACCCGCTCAGCTATTGATTTTCGACCTTACGTAAACCGCAGATGGATAATCTTTGTCACGATTAATTTTTGCATCCGCTCCCCAAAATGCATTGGGTTTGAAGCTAAAATTTGATAGGCGTTGTCGCGGGTTGTTGCTCATACAAAGCCACAAATATTTGGCTGCTTCTTGCTTGGTAACTGGAAAAAGATCTCCCGGGTAAAGGCAAATTAAGTAATCTCCATCTTCACAAATCAACAGGCCGTAGGCGCCCGTGAAGCCACCGCCGAGATAATCCGGATCAAAAAACGACACCGAACCGTTTCCATTCATCAAGTAAAAAATCGAACCAACCGTATGCGGACTGGCCCGTTCGTTGAACCGCAAAGAGTGTCCGCCCGCCAAGGCGTCTATTCCCGCAATGTCTTCAACTTTTTCTGGAAGCGAACCAAACGGAAGAACAAAATACGCGATGACAAACATCATTCCGAATGCAGCTCTTAGAGATACTTTCATTTTGTTAACCCTTTCGCCCTAAATTGTCGCACTTCTATTTAGGTTTCGCAATTCCAAGCATATCTTTTCAGCAAAGACCACCAAACGTTCAAAGGCCTGACAAGAGCTTGCATTGCCAGGCCAGCGAACAAACGGAATGTTGAAAATGATGCTAAGTCATTTGGAATCCGAATTCAGGCTTTCGCAAATCAAGCCAAGAAATTCCGAGTCGAAACGGCTAAGTGCGTAAGATGTTTCGCTGGCAGCGTCGCCCAATCGCGTTACAACCAAGTCCAAACTAGGCACGACGTAGATTTTTTGATCGTCTTTCCCCAGTGCAGCAAACGCGTCATCAGGAACGCCATCAAACAGTGGACCTCCCTGCGGTTCGTCCGATAATGGCAGAAAATAGTGAGCCCCGCCGTTAAGCCACCAAAGGTTTCCGTACGCTGGATTCACTGCGGCGTCCCAAGGCTCAGTTGAATTTGCTATCCATTGCGAGTTGACCAGTTGATCGCCATTCCAGTTTCCATCCCTCGAGATCAGCAGCCCAAAGCGAGCCGCGTCTCGCGTCGACATTTCCATCAGGTTGAATTGTTTCTTGTTCGTAATCCGTCGACGCCATCGTGCGTGCTCCATGCCAAGTGGTTGGGCCAATTTTTCATTCGTGTATCTGCCGAGCGGAATCCCGGTTGCTTCTTCGAGAATTGGGAATAGCAAGTGGTACGCGGAATTGTGATAGTCCCAGTGTGTTCCCGGTCGATACTCGATCGGCAGTTTCGTTGCAAACGCGCGTTCGTCTTTGACGATGAATCCTGCGACCATGATGCCCTTGCTGTTTTTCAGGCCGCTAGTCATCGATAGCAAGTGTTGAATTTGAATTCGTCGGTATCGCGGGCGGCGTTTCCACTCCGATAAAAAATCTGAACAAGACTGTTCGACACCCTCGATGTGCCCGCTTTCAATTGCCATCCCAACCAGTGCTGAGGCGATGCTTTTTGTTGCTGAGTTCAATGGCCCGACGGAGTCTTTCGTCCAACCGCCCCAATATTGCTCAGCCAGGATTTTGCCTTTGTGTAATATGACCACGCCTTTCGAATTTTTCTTGCCAGCCAAATTCATCGCTTGGCTGAGCAATTCTGGGTCTGCTCCAGCGTCTGTCACTGTGACGCGTTGCCACGTTCCTTTTCGGGGCGGATAGTAGCCTTCTGTTGTTGCAGTGGAAGCAACGTTTTGAGCGTGGGACAAACCGATCGAGGTTCCGAGCAAGATTGAAACAGCGAGAAAAAAGCGAAATCGTGTTAGCATGGACATTCTTTGGTACTTTCAGTTAAACCAGAAGCTGGGTCTACCGGTTGTTGTTCTCAGCTAAATAAGTGTGACAGGTTTCCAAACGTTTTTGTCACACTTGGCACTGTTTGGACAACAAGAGGTAGGTTTGGGGCGATCATGAGAGCTCCACAACTCCCTTCCCCGATTCACGCCCTTTAAGAAAACTATTCCGTGTCCCGTCAAAACCGAAAACTGTTTGAGCTGTTGGTGCGCGAAAATTCCGGGCAACTGACGACTTATTTGCGAACGATGGTTCGCGATCCCGGATTGGTTGACGATCTATTCCAAGAAACCATGATCACCGCGTGGAAGAAGTTTGATGAGTTCGATCAAACCCGTCCGTTAGCACCGTGGCTTCGAGGGATAGCTCTAAATTTGGCACGAAACGCCGGGCGTCGCCGGCAGCGGGACTGCCTGTTATTCACCGATCATATTGGCGAGATGGTTGAATCCACAATTCGAGCGATTGAAATTTCTGACGGCGATGACTGGAAGCAAAAAACGGATTCGCTTGCGAACTGCCTCAATCTACTAAAGCCCCACGCTCGTGAGCTTGTGAAACTTCGCTACGAAAAAGATCTCAACGCGTCTGAAATTGCAGCTGAGAAAAATCTTTCTGCCGCCAATGTGCGCAAGCAATTACAACGTGTTAGGAGTGTTCTGGCTAATTGTGTCAAACAAAATATTCACGGAGTGTTTTCATCATGAGCAACTCTCCCGAAAAACCTAACGAGCCAGAGACGGACCAATCGGATATCGATCAGCAAATTTCTAGATGGATTGATTGCGAAAGTGAGCCGGATAGTTCTTTAGCTCCGGTTGCCGACCACTCCGTCGCCGAACAATTGTTGGTCAGCAGTATGTTGCAGACGCTTTTCGAATCAGACGATGTCAGCGAAGCGCGTGTGCAATCAGCGCTTCAAAAATTTGATCAGGTCGACACAGAAAACCAATCTCAGGTCCTCGCGACTGAAAAACCTTCACCGAATTTTAATTGGCGTATGCGTAGAGTCGCAGCCTCGCTCGCGGCGTTGCTCTTGGTGGCGGTTTGTATTTGGCAGGCAATAACACCAGCGTCCGCTGAGGCGGCAATCCAAAAAGTGATTCGCTCCATCGAAGGCCAGGTGGTTCGCGTGTATCAGGGGACGGTCACTGGCCGGTGGTTGGGAACGGATATGGAACTGCGGTGTAAACTCCGCACCCTCAGCTCGGACAAGTACGCCGTTGAGATGGAAAACTCGCTTATTCAGCCCAAGGCATTTGGCTCTGACGGCACCAACCGCTGGTTTGTTTCTGGGCGACGTGTCTGGAATTCTGGTGTAGAGACCAATGCGCTACGAGATTTTTTGCTAGACAAAATTACGCTTCGCAATCTTCAGATCAACAAACTGCTGACGGAAATACCGAACAACTACGAATTGAAATTTTTGAAATCTGTGCCACTGCCAGGCGACAATTCGATACAGTGCCAGCCTATCGAAGCCAAACTAATTGCCGATGACAGAGGGCTTCCGGAGTTGGTTCGGATTTGGGCGCATCCGAAAACGGGAGTGGTTGCTCAAATGGAAATTCTCCGCGAGCGACAATCGAAGAAGGCTCCAACGCGAATTGTGTTGGTGCTTTTGGGTAAAGAACCCGATTCGCCGACACTTTTTAAAGCCGAACATTATTCCAAACAGAAGTGAACCGCGGCCGTCAATCATCTTTCAGCAAACTGATTTGTTTCGGTTGTTTTTTAAAGGTTTGGCTTTTAAGATTTCTTGCAGTTGTTCATCCCGAGCCAACCGAACAGTTCTTGCTGGCTGCAGCTCTAACTCAACTGTTCATTTCCAGCCAAGCCTCTTCGGCTTCGGAAAGTTGGGCCGCGATGTCTTCGATTTCGTTGTGAAGTTTCATCGCTTCTTCGGCGTCTGTCATCTCAAGCATTTTCGCATTGAGTTTTTTCTTTTCATCGTCGAGTCGAGCGATTTTTCGTTCGATCGATTTAACCTTCTTCTTATGCTCACGCTGCTCATTTTGCGTTCGCGGACGGTTTGACGCGGGAATTTTCGCATTTGGAGGCGAACTGGCCGATCGAGCATCCTGTGCCGCTCGTTCCCCCTCGTCAATTTCTTTGTTGATGTAATACAAATACGCGTCGTAATCGCCGATGTAGTTTTTGACGCTGCCGTCTCGGACTTCGACAATTGATGTCGCGATTCGTTTCATGAAGTGGCGATCATGACTGGTGAAAATCACGGTGCCTTTGTATCTTTCAAGTGCTTCAGCCAGGGCTTCGACCGTTTCAACATCTAAATGGTTACCCGGTTCGTCGAGCACCAAAATGTTGTAGTCACCCAGCAACAATCCAGCCATGCATAAACGTGCTCGCTCGCCACCGGAGAGCACTTTAATTTTCTTCTGAACATGTTCGTCACGAAAAAGCAGCGAACCAGCAACAGCCAAAATCTGTTGATCCGTTGTCCCTTTGATGGCTTGGTACTCAAGGTATTCGAGAACCGTGTCGTCAGGCGGCAACGTCGAGTAAACGTGCTGAGCATACGTGCCAATCGAGCAGTTGTGCCCCCAGCGAACGTTACCGTCGATGGGATCAAGCGAACCCACGAGCGTCCGAAGCAACGTCGTTTTTCCCTGCCCGTTGTCACCCACAATCGCAGCACGCTGCTGGTGTTCAATTTCTACGTTGATGCCTCCGGCGACTTTATGGTCTGGATAACCGATCGCGAGTTCTTCACAGCGAACAGCGGCTCCTCGTTTCGGATCGACAACAGGAGCTTGAATGTAGGCCGTTCTTTCGTCGGTTGCGATCTCGTTGAGTTGCAATCGCTCAAGCTGTTTCTGTTTCGAGCGAGCTTGGCTGGCCGTGTTGGCACCAGCTTTGTTTTTCGCAATAAACTTTTCAAGCTGTTTTTGCTTCGTGATCGTCGCGGCGTTCTCTCGCATCGCCTGATCACGACGCTCTTTTTGGTACTCGAGAAATTGAGCGATCTTGCCTGGGTAGATTGTGAGTTTGCCGCGAGTCAAATCCAACGTGCTGTCGCACGTGGATTTTAGAAAGTGTCGATCGTGAGAAACGATCAAACAAGCTTCTCTAAAATCAACAAGGAAATGCTCAAGCAGAATTTGGGTTCGGAGATCAAGAAAGTTAGTCGGTTCGTCCAACAGCAACAGATTCGGCTCGTGCAGCAGTAACGCCGCGAGTTTTACGCGCGTTTGCCAACCACCCGAAAGTGCTTTGACAGGACCAAATAGATAGTCGCCTTTGATTTCGAAACGGCCCGCAACCTCGCCACATTTCCAATCGGGTTGCTCGCTATCTCGCATCAGGAACTCGACCGCCGATTCGCCTTCTTGGAACGGGTCGTGCTGTCGCAAGTAACCCACGCGGAGGTTCGGGTGTTTGATCACCTCGCCGGAGTCAAGCTCTTCCTCACCAAGGAGAATTCGCAGCAGCGTTGATTTGCCCGCACCATTTCGCCCAACGAATCCAACTTTGGAGTCATCAGTGATCGTGGCTTCTGCGTTGTCCAGCAGGATCTGGTCGCCGTAGCTTTTGTAGGCGTTTCGAATTTGAAAAAGTACGGCCATGCTGCTTCAGAATTTGGGTCATTGTTGGGAAGGACAAAAGATACTTGATCTTGCGAAATCGCTCAACCTTGAGGGCAGAAGTCACAAATCAATGACGTGGTGAGCGCCCTATGTCGGCAATCGAAGCCTTACCGCTCGCCAAGCAGTTGCTTGACCGCTTGCCCGATGTCAGTTTGCCGCATCAAGGACTCACCCACGAGGATCGCATCGACTTGATTTTCATGCATCAATCGAACGTCGTCGTTGGTGAAAATACCGCTTTCGCTGACCATCGCGATCTCGTCGGGCAATTCGCTTTTGACACGAATCGAGTGATTCAAATCAATTTCGAATGTATTGAGGTCGCGATTGTTGACGCCTACGAGTTGTGGTTCACAGGCCAAAACAGCAGGGATGTTTTTTGAGTCGTACAGTTCAACCAACGCCGTCATGCCCAGCTCGTTGATCAGCTGATGAAGGATTTTCATCCGAGCTGGGTCAAGGCATTCCGCAATTAACAGAACCGCATCGGCACCGGCAGAACGAGCTTCGAAAACTTGATACTCATCGAGCACAAAATCTTTTCGCAGCAGCGGAATATTAACGTCGGATCTGATTTGCTTGAGGAAGTCCAGGTGGCCTTGAAAAAAATGTTCGTCCGTCAAAACACTGATGCAGCTCGCGCCGTTGAGAGCATATGCTTTCGCAATGTCGACAGGATGAAAATCGTCACGGATGATGCCTTTAGACGGGCTGGCTTTTTTGACCTCCGCGATCAGGCTGACTCGATTAGATTGATTGCCGAGCGTTAACGCGGCCAAGAAATCGAGTGGAGGGGCAACGGTTGACAGTTGGGCTTTGATCTCAACGAGTGGCCTCGCCAATTTAGCTTTTTCGATCTCAACTAATTTATGGCGAACGATTTTTTCAAGAATAGAAGACACTCAATGTTCCAACGGTCGCGACCGCTTCAAACCGAAGTAGACGCTTGGGGCATGCTGACGGGAGTCCGCTTTGCGATCATTTCGTCAAAGATCTCCTGCAACGTATCCTGACGGAATTTGAAGATTTTTTCTAGGTCTGGACGCACCATCCAGCGGTGAATTAGCGATCCGCCTCTAGGAATGTAGTGCACTTCATCGCGAACGAGCGTGCCGCCTTCGACTTCTTCGAATGTGTGTTCGTGATACCAGCGCTTGTAGGGTCCTTTGATTTGTTGGTCGACAAACCGAACGGAAGGCTCCCAAACGCAAATCTCGGTAGTCCAGTGAATGGGAATGTGGTGAAGCTTGATTCGATAGTTGAGTAGCAACCCCTGCCGCATCTCAACGGGGAGCGGCGTCAGGATGGCAAAGTTCAGCCACTCGGGCGTTATCCGCTCAAGCTCTCTCGCATCGGCAAAGAAATTAAATACTTGCTCGCGAGGCAGTCCAACGAACATCTCCGCCTGCAGGCGATATCCTGATTCCGGGTGCTTACCAAACGCCAAAGTAGTTGTGTGCATGAATCTTCCCTTTTCCATCTATCCGATCCCGTCTAACCGCTGGCGAGGCCAATAAATAACAACGGAGGCGTCCGATTGTTGGAAAGATTGATATCGAGCTTGGCAAAACTCGATTTCACGAGAATTTTCACGCGTCGTTTTTCCTTTTGGGTTTCCGACGCCACCATAAATACAACAACACACTCGTTAAAATCAAGCTAAACAGACCTTCAAAGACCATGAAGGGTTTTCCGTAGTGATCGGGATCCCAGTAGCTTACGGGACTTGAGAATCGGTAAGTCCAATTGAAAGGAAAGAACATGAGCGGTCCGTCGTCATTGTGCGTCAGAATGTCGACAACGGAATGCAGCGTGCACGCTGCGAGAAAAAACAGCCCCCATCTCGAAAGACGTGGGAACTGAGTTCTTATGCTCCAACAAATCCCAACCAGAATTAGCAGCATGGTTGGTGAGTGAAGAAAGTTGTGTGACGCAAGCCAGCCTGGATCGTTATAAAACAGATTCTTAAACAGATGGTTGGCGGTTTCTTTAATGGGCCAACCCAAACACCAACGGAAGTAAAACAATCCGCCGAAAGTCAAAAAGTACAGCGGGATATCTGGCGCGATGGAACCAAGCCCTAACGCCCATCTTGGAAATGACTTGGGGCCATCCTCAAAACTGCTCTTAACGCTTGGGCTTTCATGGGATTCGTCTGGGGCGATTTCACCTTCCTTTGATATTGAGGAGTGGCGTGAACGTTCGGCGAATTTTGCGATCGCGATTGTCATCAGCCAGTGAGATGGCGTGTTCAAATTTCACCCAACCAAAAAGGTTACTGCGTTTTGTCTTACTTGCTGATCTCGTCAGGCGTTCGCGTTTATAACTTATTGAATCGAATTGAGCTGATTACAGTATTTGTCCAAGAGTTGTTGAGCCATCTTGTTTGTGAGAACGCGTCCATCGTATTGCATTGAAACTCGGATAGCTTTGTTGTATTTCGAAATCGAAAAATTAACGGGAGTACCCTCGCGAATCGGGCCAACGAAATCGAACTCAAAAGGGCGAATAAACGCGTCCGAGTCCGGCTGGCGTGCACTGCTTCGTTCACTCTTCCTCAATGGTTCACCCAAATTCGCGAACACTGCCATGCCGCGAGATTTATCTTTCGTTGCCGCGCGTCGAAGCAGTGGCTCAAACGCGGAGAGCATTCGTATGACCAGCAAAAACATTTTGTCCAACTGCCAACCGCGAATGATCATGATCTCGCGATTGAGATAGTGATAAAGTTTTCGTTGATCTTTGGTGTCTTTCTCGCAGCGGTCAACCTGCACCAAAGTCGCGCGGTTGGCTGCGGGAAGTCGTCTGTCTGAGACATTTCTAATACTCATCGGCACGATGATTCTCAGCCAGTCATGAGGTTGGTGAACACCATGTTTTTTTCGCCACTCAGTAATGGCGTTGTATAGTTCGCCCAGCAAGACAGAGTTCAACATGACTTCGTTTTGTTTTGCATTTCGAGAAAGCCGTTTGACTTGGTCGTCGGAGATCCATTGCCCAATAATGTTTGGGGAACCGATGATTTGTCCTGCTTGATTAGACGGCAAGCCCGGAGCAAGTTCCGCCGTTTTTCTAAACACAAACTTTGCAGCACCAAAAAGTGCAATCGGTTGTTTCCAAAGATGTTTGAGATATCGCCAACTCAAAATACCCAACGAGTTTCGAGTTTTTAGTAGATCTGGATCCAAACGGTGAAGCCCGGCGTCAGCCTGTTTCCCCATTCTTAAATTTGCGTAAACATTCATCCAGTCATTGGCGCACTGAATCGAGCCCGCCCCGTCACTGATCGCGTGATGAACATAAAGCCAGATTTCAGAAACAAACTCGTTTGAGCCTTTCTCGGCAGGAAAAACAGAAACGCCAAGGAAACTTCCGGTTGGAGACTTGGTTCGGTGGTCTTGGAATTGCCAAGCGGTAGGTGGTTGTTCAAATTCTTCCCAAGCGAATTTTGTCCCATCCCATTTGGAAAAATCCTGAGCCTGCCTGTCCGACGCCCGCGGCCCTTGCAGCCAGTTCAACTTGCCGTTCACTTTCTCAGGACGAACATCGCCAAATGGCTGACGTTCAATCACGACCTGCCAAGCGTTGCGAGCTGTTTCCTTGTCCAATTTTCCCGAAACACGCATGCGGCAGTAGACGACATTTGGATAGTCGGGCGCATCATCGAACCAATGAAATTTTTCGATGCTGGTCATTGGCATCGGAAAAAGTTCAGCGAACGATTGGTGGTCAGTTGACATAAATCTGAATGAGTCTGGCGATTGGTAATCCCCAATCATAGCTTGCGTTTTACATTCGCCCCAATAAGAGATTGACCTTTAATGGGTGTCGTTTGAATATTGTTTTAAAAAAAGATGGAGGGATTCGGGCGCGATTACCACAAAACGTTTGTCGCGGTATTTATTCGTCGCATTGCTGAATTGTTACAATGCTCATTCGTCGCGCTATTTTAGTGTAAATAAAAAAACAGCCACGACACTAATGCGCCGTGGCTGTTTGATTTTGTCGTTCACTCAACGATCACAGGATTGGCAAATGCCGCCTGTGACTAATTGATGAATGACTGAAAGGTGTCGGTCAAGTACGAAAGGCTGACGCCGTTTTCACGAGCCATGCCGACTCCCTTTGCGACGATCGCCATATCCAGCAATCCGATAGCGTAGGGGACCTTGCGACCACGCAACGTCTTTAGCCGTTTTTCAAAGTTCTTGCGTTTGTTAAGCTTTTGCTTGGACGCAATCCACTTCGTTTTCGCGTTGTCAACAGAATCGTAAAGTTTGATCAAACGCAGCTGTGAGGAATAACTTCCTGGTCGCCCAACGGCCACCTCGTCGTTCTTACAGTCACGCTCTACCTTGCGGAATATCTTGTCCGCCGATTCGTACTTTTTCTTCAGCCGGTTGTGTTTTCTCGCAGCCAATTTGCGGAGAACCAAAACCCAGCTGCTAAACATGCCAAAAAGCAATGCCATCAGTTGATCCTCATTTCTCTAAACAGGTTGAACGCAAGCTTTGAGTTGTGTCGCTACGTGATGTTCAATAGCCAATCGGAAACGGTTCAAGTGAAAACGCGATGGATTTATTGCGACCGAAGTTTCGCCTTGGAATGTACAAGAGAAGAACGGACGTACAGATTGCGAATGTCTGAATGAATGTTTGGATTAGCTCGTTGACGCATCCGTGGAGTTCAACGAAAAGGTTTGCAACATTCGGTGTTGTGGCCAGTCCGGGCCGTCCACACTAGAAGGCACATCCCGTGCCTGGCTTTAGAATAAAGCAACGTGAATTTTGAGATTCACTCTCACCAACAAGATAGAACCGAACCTAAGGAATTGGTTCGCGAGTTTTCAAAAAGTAACCAAGAGATAAAAAATTGGTAGCACGTGCACTCGCTACAACTTCCAACAAGCAAAACGATTGGCGGCTTGAGCACCGACTCAACCGTTTGCTTGATCACCGGATTGCAGACCGGATTAATTGTTTAGAGTTTTCATTATCGTTTCTTTGTTCACCGGATCAACGATTCCTTTTTCGGTGATGATCGCTTTAATATATTTCGCTGGCGTGACATCGAAGGCTGGGTTGTAGACCTGGACGCCTTGGGGGGCAGTCTGACGGCCGAACCCATGAGTGATCTCGGTCGAGTTGCGTTCTTCGATCGGAATTCCGTCACCCGTTTCAAGTTCCAAATCGAACGTGCTGCTTGGGGCTGCGATATAGAACGGAATATTGTGAGCTTGAGCCAATACGGCGATCGAATAGGTTCCAATCTTATTTGCCGAATCGCCGTTGGCAGCAATTCGATCCGCTCCGGTCACGACCGCTTGGACTCTGCCCTCCCGCATGACTTGAGCTGCCATGGAATCGCAAATTAATGTGGCTTCGATGCCTCGCTGCATCAATTCCCACGCAGTCAGTCGGGCACCTTGAAGGAGCGGACGCGTTTCGTCGACGTAGACATGAAGGTTGTGGCCGTTGTCTTGAGCAGTAAAGAAAACACTTAACGCAGTCCCGTATTCTGCGGTTGCCAGACCACCAGCGTTGCAGTGGGTTAAAACGCCGGTGACACCAGTCAACAAACTCGCTCCATGCTCACCAATCGAATGGCACATTTTGCGGTCTTCGTCGTGGATCACTTTTGCTTCTTCAAGCAGTGCGGCGCGAATTTCTGCGACGGGTTTCGTACGCAGCGTCTCTGATTTTTCACGCATGCGATTGAGAGCCCAGAACAAGTTGACGGCAGTAGGCCGACTGGTTGCGAGGTACTCAACGGATTCGTTTAGGCGATCGTAGAACGCGGACTCTGAATCATCGCCGACCGTCTGCAATCCGACGATCACACCATAGGCCGCCGCGATACCGATGGCAGGTGCACCTCGGACGCGCAACATCTTGATGGCTTCCCAAACTGTTTCGATATCCCGGCAATTAATTCGGACCATCTCATTAGGGAGAAGAGTCTGATCAATCATGTCGAGGTGGCCGTCTGCATTTCCGGCCCATATCATCGTTTCGGTTTTGGTTGGTTCAGTCATTCGTTTGTCGTCGTTGAAAACAGGATGGGCGGATCGCCACAAGAGATTGCGTCGAGGTTATTTCGAGACAATAAGTCTAAACGTTTGAATTTGATTGAGAAGGCACGATGATAAAGACGTGCGGTCAGAATTCGCACTTATCAATGTCCGGAAAGGGCGTCAAAGATCTACGCTAAATTGCACCCGCGATCCTGCTCGCTGATTCGCGACTGAAGACCAGCACCGTTGAGTAGGATGGACATTCCAGCCCGTCGCTCCTCGATAGTCGGACAAGAATGAATGTCCAACCTAAACCTTGTTTCGCTACGATCGAGATTCTTCCAGCGAAACACCATCGGCGTCTGCAGAAGAGCGTTTTTCCAAAACTAACCGAATTGGAACTTCGCCAAAATCAAGCGAATCACGAAGCACGCCCAGCAAGTAACGTTGGTACGTTTTCGAGAAAGCGTCCGGGTTGTTGCACTTCAACATGATCGTAGGCGGTTCGATACCAATTTGGGCCGCATAGTAAATCTTTGGCCGCTTTTTATTACTCGCCATCGGCGGTGCGTGTTTGACCAAAGCTTCCTTAACGATTCGGTTCAGCTTGGGTGTGCTAACGCGAGCGCGAGATTGCTTGTAAAGCATTTGAGCGTGATTCAAAAGTCGTTTGCAGTTTTGGCCGGTCTTGCCAGTCACAAACGCAATCGGAGCATTCCACATCGTCGAAAAGTTATCGTGAATGTAGTCAGCCCATCGCTTGGTTTCCATGTGCTCCGCCATCAAGTCCCATTTATTGACGACGAAGATACATGGCTTGTACGCCTGTTCGATGTATGTACAAAGTTTTCGATCGACTTTGGAAATACGCTGACTGCAATCGAACGTCATCAGGATCACGTCGGCGTGACGGATCGTTCGATGAGCGCGATGCGTTCCGTACCACTCAACATCGGTTTTGACGGCTTTGCCTTTTCGCAAACCAGGCGTGTCGATTGCGACCATCGTTTTACCATCGAGTTCAAAACGAACGTCGACGCTGTCGCGAGTTGTCCCGGCGACTTCACTGACGATCATACGATCTGATTCAACCAGCGTGTTAATGAAAGTGCTCTTGCCAACGTTGCGTCGACCGACCAATGCGAACTTCATTTCAGGCCGGCGAGTATCGCGTTTGTCGATTTCTTCTTGACTGGGCAGGGCCTCAAGCAACGCGTCCAACAGTTCGTGTCTGCGGCGATTGTTTTTCGCACTGACGCAGACTGGTTTTCCAAATCCCAACGAAAAGAACTCGTTGGCTTCGATCTCCCAATTATCACCATCGCATTTGTTGGCGACGAGGATGATTGGTTTGTCGAGCCCGCGAAGCCGTTCTGTGACCTTCTGATCCAATCCCGTTTTGCCGGCCTTGGCATCGACGACAAACATCAGAACGTCGGCGCCTTGGATGCCTAATTCGATCTGGTGTTCGATTTCTTCTTCGAGTTCGTCGACGTCGTTGAGTCCGATTCCGCCGGTGTCGACGATTTCAAAATACCGTCCTTCTTCTTCCAGCATGACATTCATGCGGTCGCGAGTTACACCGGCCATGTCATCCACAATGGCCAATCGGCGGCCCGCCAGCCAATTAAAAATGCTGGATTTACCGACGTTGGGACGACCGACAATGGAAACTTGTGGGAGAGACATGGCTACTGAGACAAACGTTGTTGAAGAAAGGGTGCGTCGTTAGAAAAGCCACCAATTACGACCGGGGGAATCGACACCGGCTTGGGCTACTTTTAATTTGATTTAGGATTCCCTCAAATGATAACCGATTGTCAAATGATCACGGACAACCAAATACGCAATCCACCCCAGAACTTGAAAATCTCCGAGGCGAGAATAGTGCAAAAGATCCTCAAACAACGACTTGAAACACTTCGTGCTGCAGGGCTGACGCATTTACCCAAGGGCACAGGCGAGTATGGGTTTGATGAACTGGCTGCAGTTCCGACCGAAGCTGCGAAATCCTTAGACAAAGTTCCCGCCTCTGAAGTTCGGGAGCCCAAGGCACCGATTGAGAAAAAAGCTCCGCCTGAACCGATGGTAAAAGCTGCCGTGGCACCCGTTGTTCACACCTCTCAAGAAGTTCCAGTACCGACCCCGCCTGCTGCCGCCCCCTCTCTGATTGCGGAGGCTTTGGCTGAGAAAGCAGTAGCTGCCGTGACCGCCGCCAACGGACCAGCCCAGCCAACCCGTGCCGAAGGGGGCTACGGCACAACTCTCAACAGCGAGGCTCGCCAAACAGCACTCAGCGTTTTGCGGGACGAAATCGCGGCTTGCACCAAATGTTCCGAGCTCTCAGGCAGCCGAACCCAAACCGTTTTCGGTGTGGGTAATCCCGAGGCACGGCTCGTTTTCGTCGGTGAGGCGCCGGGAGCAAACGAGGACCGGATTGGCGAGCCATTTGTGGGAGAGGCCGGGAAACTGCTGGATAAAATCCTCGGTGCCTGCAAGCTCTCGCGAGATGATGTGTTTATTCTCAACACGGTAAAATGCCGTCCGCCGGCCAATCGCACCCCTTCTCAGGAAGAATTGGCCAACTGTTGGGGCTATACGGAGCGGCAGTTGGACTTGCTTCAGCCGGAGTTTATTTGCTGTTTGGGTAGCGTGGCTGCAAAGACCGTTTTGAAAACCAACGATTCACTGGGCCGACTGCGTAAACAATTCCATTCCTATCGGGGGAGTCGGGTTCTGGTGACTTATCATCCGGCTTATCTGCTTCGCACGCCTTCGGCCAAAAAGCACGTTTGGGATGACATGAAGATGCTGATGAAAGAAATGGGCATCGATTTGTCGAGCTAAATCAGAGTGCGATGCGATTTGGAGCCCCGGATTGCCCCCAATGGGTGCCGGTAGCACTACAAAATTCCGCCTTCCATTCGACAAAACCCGCATTTTCCGAGTTCTGTCTTTAAAGGCCTTATAACCATCGTGAAAACACCAGAATTTCTTGCCTACTTTCCAAGCCGCGATTAATATTAACTTGGACAAAAAATAGGCTTTAGGGAATCTGTCGGGGCAAACTCACAGACGGATTCTACAGATACACATCAGGAAACTGATCGGAGAACCAAATGCTTGGTCGATACGTGCGGAATTTTGCAATCATGTTTGCGGCACTGGCTGCCGTAGTCGCGTGCCAGTCAGACGCATTCTGCCAGAATGGTGGAGGCGTGAACGGTGGCGGCGGCAACAACGGTGGTGGCGGCAACGCTGGTGGCAACGCCGGCGGCCAACAAAACGGAGTTGGCCAGGGTGGAATTGAAATTGATGCCAATGGCGTTCTTTCAGCTCGCATGCTTGGTGGCAACGCTAGAATGTTGAACCAGCAGCAGTTCGAAGCTGCAAAAGCTTCTCTGAACAAGGACTTGCAGCGACCTAGCAATTTCCGAAAGGTCTCGTTGAACCGTTTGGAAAAAGAAGTCAAGCGAATGCTTGATGCTGGTGAGTCTATTCCAATGGACATGAAGTACCTTGCGGGTCTGACAAAGATCACGCACGTATTCTACTACCCAGAATCAAAAGACATCGTGATCGCTGGTCCTGCAGAAGGCTGTTACGTTTCAGCGGCGAACCACGTCGTTGGAATGAAGTCAGGTCATGCGACTCTGCAACTTCAAGATCTTGTTGTTGCTCTTCGTTGCTTTGATGCCAAGGGAAACAAGACACCTTTGATCTCTTGCTCAATTGATCCGACCCAAGAAGGTCTTTCTAACTTCACAGAGACTTACAAGCGAATCGCCAAATCGGGACAGTTCCGAGCCGGCCGCGAAGTCGAAGTCATGAACGCTTACCGCAACGCCTTGGGCATGCAGCGAATCACCATCAACGGTGTTTCAACCAAAACACACTTTGCTCGCGTTCTTGCTGAAGCAGATGTTGAAATGAAAATGATCGGCGTTGGCCTTAAGCAGCCACCGGTTAAAATCACAAGCTTTATCGAGAAAGCCAAAGCTTCATCAGGCACCTCAGTCACTCGTTGGTACTTCCAGCCTGAGTACGATTGCGTTGCCGTTAACGAAGACGGAACAGCAATGGAATTGGTCGGCAACGGCGTCAAGCTCGTTGGCGAAGACGAAAGCGTCACCAAAGACGGCGAGCGTGTTGGCAAAGGCACTTCAAGCCGAGCGAGCCAAGTGTTCACCACGTCGTTTACTCGCATGTATCCAAAGCTTGCAGAAAAAGATCCATTGTGGGGCGAGCTTCGCAATGTGATTGATCTTTCAATCGTCGCAGCGTTCATTCAGAAAATGGATCTATACGAAAAAGCTGAATGGGGCATGGAAACATTCGGAGACGAGTCTGTTTTGTCAGTCGAAACTCTTTCCGCACCAACTCAGGTTCCGCCAGTTGCCAACGGAGTTTGGAAAGGTCGACACTTCATGTCGCCAATTGCTGGTGGAGTTAACATCCAGCCACGGATCGCTCTGAATTCTGACCGTATGAAGGTCGATGCAGAGGGAACAATCAACGAGAAGAAGAACCAAGTAAAGCTCGACAATTTGGCTGAAGGCCAATGGTGGTGGGACTAGTCTTCCTTCTGAAAGTGGATTGAGTTTCCGCTTGATATGAAAACAAAGGGCGAGCCAGCAATGGGTCGCTTTTTTTATGCGCAGTCTCTGCGCGGACGCTTGCATGCACAAAAGAAGAATTCACTGAATCAGCCTAGGATCAGCCTCGACCCTGGGGCGAGGGAAATCCTGCGCATCGCCCTTGGCAGTATTTACTGATTAGGCAACTTGGTGAGTCGTGTAGGCGCATCGATTCCGTAGCGGCCTACGAAAGTGCAGCGACTTCAACGCTTGCGGGAAATATCGCAATCAAGTCATGGCTATCAAACACGCAAACCCACCACTTTGTCAGGGGTTTATCGGCGTGATCACCTCACTTTGAAGTTGCGGATCAGTTTGATTGGCGGGGCGTCCGACGCGAATCCGATACAGATTTGGATGAAATAGATCGGTTGGCAGTCGCTTATCCCTCAATTTCAGCACCACTTCCCGAAACCATAGTGCTGAAACGCGTTCTGCCGACCTTACCCAGGAGATATTTCCATGATCCAGCGCCGAGAATTTATCGGTACCGTTGCCGCATTGAGCGCGTCGTTTAGTTTGCCAAAATTTGCTTCAGCCAAAAATCAAGACCGCCTCAACTGGCGATCTGACGTTATTGAAACGGTTGCCCACAGCAAGGCTGCTCGCAGCCCCGTTGTTACTGGAGTGAGTCTTCAGCCAGGTGGAAACCAGTTGGCGATTGTTGGCGATGATCACTACATCGGAATCTACGACACTGTTGAGCGTCGATACCAGCGACATTTGGACAGGCATTCCGATTGGGTTCGAACCACTCAATTTTCTCCCGACGGCAAGCATTTGGCCTCTGCCGGCAATGACCGGATGCTCAACATTTGGTCGACGGAGTCTTGGGCGATCCCAGAAATTTCCAAGCGGCATCCGCAGGCCATTATCGCGGTTGCGTATTCAAACGACGGCGGAAAAATCGCGACGGTTGGATTCGAGGAAACACTTCGCGTCTACGAAACGACCAACGGCGATCTAGTCCAACGTTTGAAATGTGCTTGCCCGGACAACCACGCAGTTGCTTTTTCGGCTGACGGTCGACAGCTTGCTGCGGGCGGACGTTGTGGAAAAATTCGAGTTTGGGACACGACAAACGGCAGCCAGATTGCTGAATTCAAAGCCCACAAAAAACGAATTCGCTCGATTGAATTTGCGGCTGATGGAAAAATTGTCAGCGCAGGCGACGATCAAACCGTTCGCCTAAATGATCCAGCCAACCCGGCGAACTCCAGAGCCATGCCGCGTCACGCTTCCAAGCTTTACACCACCGCGTTGCTCAGTGGCGACTTAATCGCGACCGGTGGAAGTGACAATCACATTCACGTTTGGCAACGTAGCGACATGCAAGAGGTCGGTACCCTCAAAGGCCACACGGGAACAGTTTCTTGTCTTGATTTTGCGAACAACAGACTTGTCTCAGGAAGCTATGACACCCACGTTCGATTATGGACGACTGAGCATCAAACATCGGCTCCGATTACTCAAGGCACTCCCCCGAGTCGCCAAACGAGTAACGGTTGGAATCGAAAACTAAAATAATTTCAGTCGGCAATTGAATGGCTTCAGTGCGTCGATACTGCTGAATCTAAATACAAATCATCTGCGGCGCTTTTACATGGAGGTAAGAGAGTTGGGTCTTCTAAAAAAACTTACAAATCGCGTACTTGGTACGAAATCTAAATCCGAAGTCAGTGACGAGAAAAAAGCGTTGTTACGACGTTGTTATTTCGAAGTCATGGAAGAACGCCGCGTTCTGTCTGCTGATCCAGTGATCGCAGCAGTAACGTATCTCGAAGGCGACGCTGGCCAGGACACTACGCCCGATCATTTCGAAGTCTCCTTTCAAGGCGGCGGCGACACCACACAAATGACTCAGTTCACCATCAACGGTGACCAAGACAGTAGTGGTGATCTTTCAGACGGCGACATGTTCTTCGACGTGAACGATCAACTGCCGGGAACCGCCGGCAACCACCAGTTCATTTTTGACGCCGCCAACAGTCAAGGCGTCTCCGCAGAAGACATCACCTCGATGACAGTCTCTGATAACGGTTTGGTCCTGGAAGTAGAAATTGACAACTTCGAAGCGGGCGACGTTTTCGCGTTCACCATCGATGTCGATGAAGTAGAACGTTTTCGCGTTGACAAAATCGCGTCGGGCGTCGAGTTCGAAGGTAGTTTTTTCGACGCGAAATTCGTTGATCAAAACTACACTTTTGAAGACCGTGACATCGCTGTCGACGCAACATTGCAAGACGGATACGTCCAAGGGCAGTTCGAAGGCGTGTTCTTTGACGAATACAATACGCTGTTTGCAGAAGGTGAATCGCTGTCACTGAACAGCATTGATCTGACGCGAGACAACGAAGAAGGCAACGCGAACCGAACCGCGGGTGCCGTTGATGCTTATGATCTTGTTCCGAAACCTGTCACGATTTCTGGAACGATCTATCACGACGAAGATCTTGACTGCATCCACGATGCAAACGAAGACGGTATTGGTGGTGTCGAAGTTCAATTGATGCGGCTGAGTGAATCGACTGGCAACTACGAACTTGTTGCGACCACAACAACGGACGCCGATGGCAACTATGAGTTCGGCGAGGATCTTGAACTTGCTCCTGGCAAATTCCAATTGGTCGAAATCCAACCCGACGGCTATCTCGACGTTGGGGCGTCAGCTGGTTCAGAGGGCGGGCTCGTCACGCAGAGTTTAAATGACGATCAAAATGTAATCGCGGATATTAACATTCCACTCGGTGGCACAGCAGCAACCGATTATGACTTCAAAGAAGTTCGCCCAGCGTCCATTGGTGGTAACGTCTGGCACGATGCGAACAACGATGGTGTTTTTGATTCCAACGAGCAAGGCATCGCCAACGTATTGATCAAAGTGACTCGAGTCGGAGCCAAAGCCGACGTTGTCGATGATCCGTTCGCAGACACTTCGCCGATCTTTGTTCGAACTGATGCCAATGGCAACTACGAAGTAGACGCACTTCCGCCGGGTTTTTACGAGATCATCGAGATCAATGAGTATCCAGGTGAGGTTGATCCGCTTGCCGCCTACATCGACGGTAAAGATTCAACTGGAAGCATCGACTCTGCAACAGTTGGCACGAAATCCAACGACAAATTCATGCAGATCGAGCTCTGTGCTGGGGATGATGGAGTCGAGTATAACTTCGGCGAAGTCCAACCCGCTCAGCTAAAAGGAACTGTTTGGCATGATGCAAACAACGACGGTGTGATCAACGCAAGTGAAGATCGAATCGGCAACGTGGTAATCGAGTTGTTCGGAAAAGACGGCACCAAGATCGCGGAAACGGTAACCGATGCGCAAGGCAATTACTGCTTTGAAGATCTCTACCCAGGCGACTACATCGTTCGAGAATCGCAACCGCTTGGATTCATTGACGGAATTGACACGCTTGGTGGAGTCAATGGAATCACCAGTGGCGACGTTCTGGGCAACGATGAGTTCTGCGTAACTCTTGGCTCAGGGGATGAAGGAACTGAGTACAATTTCGGTGAGATTAAATCGGCTTCGATTTCCGGTTTTGTTCACGGCGACGCCAATGGCGATTGCATCTTCGATCCTTCGGAGGGTGATCAACCACTCGCCGGCGTTGAATTGGTATTGCTCAATTCAAATGGTGTGCAAGTCGGACAAACAGTTACCGATGCGAATGGAAAATATTCCTTCGACAACCTCACGCCAGGGACTTACTCTGTTCGCGAAATCACTCCTGATGGTTATCTCGATGGTGGTGCGACTCTGGGAACTGTTGGCGGTTTGAGCCAAGGAATTGCCGGCCAAGGCATCCTGAGTTCAATCACAGTTGGTTCAGGCGACGCGGCGATCAATTATGATTTCTGCGAACACATTCCGGCTGATTTGTGCGGAACCGTTTACCACGACCGAAACAACAACGGTGTTCAAGACAGCGGCGAAGAAGGCATCGCCGGCACGCGAATGGTATTGACCGACGAAAACGGAAACGTGATCGCGGAAACTTTCACCGACGACCAAGGCGAGTACTGTTTCAACGATTTGATCCCGGGCACTTATTGCGTAGCTGAAATTCAGCCTAACGAATTCGTTGACGGCATCGACTCAGTCGGCAACGTTGGTGGCGATCTTGAGAATGACAAGATTTGCAACATCGAACTTACCGGTGGCGATGAAGGCGACGAGTACAATTTTGGTGAATTGAAATTGGCTGAAATCAGCGGTCAAGTCCACGTTGATCGAAATGGCGATTGCGTTTTTGATCCCGCGATCGGCGAACGAGCATTGGCAGACGTAAAACTGGAATTGCTTGACGCCAATGGCGACGTTATTGCAACAACGATGACGGATTCCAACGGAAATTACTCGTTTAAAGATATCTTGCCGGGCGAGTATTCCATTCGCGAAACACAGCCAGAGAGTTTCTTCAACGGTGGGGAAGTTGTCGGAAGCGGTGGAGGTGAAGTCGGCGAAAATTTAATTGAGAATATCGTTGTGTCGTCAGGCCAAAAACTGACGAATTACGATTTCTGTGAAGTCGAAGCCGCCGAGATTCACGGGCGCGTTTGGGAAGACGGACCGGTCATCGAAACCGAAGGCGGAATCATTCCCGACGACTACCGATCCCTGCGTGACGGTGTTTACCAAGCAAGTACTGACACTCCGCTTGAAGGCGTCAAGATGCAGTTGTACTACTACATCGATCCAACATCGGGAAGCATTGTCCCTCGTCCAGTAACATTGGGTGAAGTCCAAGCCGAACATTACGAGCACATGGGAACAACCGATCCGGACGCTCCTGTCTGGGTCGAAACGATGGCCAATGGAGAGTATTGGTTCATGGGCTTGCAAGGAGGACGATATATCGTTCTCGAAACTCAACCTGAGGGCTACGTCGATTCAACCGACACACCAGGAACGACTCAAGGATTTAGCTTCAACAACCTTAGCGAAGTCGGCCAAGCTCCTGCCGCCATTATCAGCACTTTTTCGACGGAACAAATTCTGGACTCTGTCGTCAATATCAACTTGCAATCTGGTGGCATTTCGCAGGCTAACAACTTTAGCGAGCTGCGGTTCACTGCGGCTCCGGTTAGTCCTCCTCCAGTGGATCCGCCAAACATTCCACCACCGGTCCCACCAACTCCACAACCTCCGGGGAACCCAATCACACCGACTCCGGGCATTACAGGATTTCCTGGCTTGGCAGGTTCCCAGCCTACCTCATTCACAAGTTTTGTCGGGACGTCACGCGGAGCATCATTCCAGTCTCGAGCTGACGTTGCCCCGAGCAGTGCCTACACATGGCACTTAAGTGTCGTCAATGGTGGTTTGCCGCGTGGAACTGACGACGGCATTGGTAACGATTCTGTTTGGCAACAAGCGGGATACATCAGCAATGCGGATTGGTCTCGATTCGATATGGACGACGCCGTTTGGACGTTCAGCGAAACACGAGATTCAGATTCAGAGCTCGCTCGCACCAACAGCCAGGTTCGTTTTGGCATGTTCGGCGGCATTCCACTGGCTGGCGATTTCGATGGCGATGGTACCGATGAACTGGCTGTCTACAAAGACGGTTATTGGATGATCGACATCAATCGCAATGGAAATTGGGATGAAGCCGATCTGTTGGCGAAACTTGGCGACGCCGATGATCGCCCAGTCGTCGGTGATTGGGACGGCGACGGCAAAGACGACATTGGAATCTATGGCCCAATTTGGGAGCTGGATGAAGAAGCCATTTCCCGAGATCCTGGTTTGCCAAACCCCGACAACAGTCCGTTTACAAAACCTAAAAATGTCCCTCCTACCAACGCTGACGCCACTAGCGGCGCTCGAATCATGAAACTGACCAGCTACGGAAAACAGCGTGCTGACGTCGTTGATCATGTGTTCGGAACGGGTGAAGCAGAACAAGTTCCCGTCACTGGCGATTGGAACGGAAACGGTATTCGTTCGATCGGTACTTTCGAAGCCGGCGTTTGGAATCTCGACATGAATGGCGACGGTCGTTTCGACCACGATGACGTTACAGTCGAGTTTGGAACGATGGGCGACATACCAGTCGTCGGTGATTTCAACGGTGATGGTATCGAAGAGATCGCAGTTTACCGCAGCGGTACTTGGATGATTGATACCGACGGTAACCGTGAACTCGACGCAACAGACAAGACGTTCCAAATGGGCGGCGCGTTCGACAAACCTGTTGTGGGTGACTGGGACGGCGACGGAGTCGATGAACCAGCGATCTACTCAGAACAAGCCAACAGCGTTATCGAGTAAGCGAATTGAAATCTGCTGGGCGGCCAACAGTAATTGGCTGGGCAGTTCGAATGAACATCAAAAGGGCGAAGCGATCATGCTTCGCCCTTTTTTTATTTGGAACGCGGCCCAAAGTTGAGCTAACTCTCATGACTCACAAGCATGCCAGAGTTCTATCGAGAATTGCCTTTGCGAGGCAAACAACTCGAATTCACGCAATGGTGGCTCGGCCCCCTGGTCGTCGGTGGTGACACTCAATGGACGCAGGCAGTCAACTGTCCAGTCATGCGGTCATGATTGCTCGCGTACATTGGGCGGCACCCGAGTCCATCCAAAGTAAGAACTTGTGCAAAGCAAAAATGCAAAGCAAAAATGCAAAGAACGAAAGCACAGAGATCACAAGCCAAGTTTTTCTCGTTGAGATTGGACATCATATGATGCTTGCCAAACGGAGTTCGATGTCGTTGGCCTATTCTTCGCGAAGAACGCGTCCTGATGTGCTGAAGGCAGCCTGGAAACCGTTTGGGCCGCCAGAGCGATCGAATGCGATGGACCGAAGTCCAATTGCTCCGGCAACCGGCGGATCTCCCACATTGGGGATGTCAGAGAAAACGATTCGCCCCGACGCTTGATTGGCAGAACCGTCGAATACCGGATCGGTCAGATACTGCAACCCAGCCCGCGTCACCGTCGTCAGCGAGGACCGGTCGTTGCTACGCGTTCGAAATAGACCGTAGTTTTGATTGGGCGCGATTGCGTCTGGCAGGATCGTGAAGGCTGCGTTGTTGATCACAGATCCATCGCTAAGTGTGAGCATGAAATTACCAAGCAAATTCTCTGGAGAGCCGAACACGTTGGCCAGATTGCGCACCCAAAACTCAAACTCTGTGATCGGTTCATCGTAGGTGATCGTAAAAGTTCCGCTGTTGGAATCGTTCTCGCGAAACCGGATATCGGTACCACCTGTGGATCCAGCGATGTTGCCTGTGTCTGTTACTACTGAGAAACCCGAGTCGATCGTACCGTCACCAATTGTCCCAGTTGCTGAACCGCCTACGCCTGTCGTGACGTTGGTAATGTCAAACACACTTGGATCTGAAAGGATGAATGTGGGTGCTTCGTTTCCTGCCGGCCTGTCAAACGTGACATAGTTGTCTGCAACGCCTGAAGCACCGTCGGCGGTATCACAAAAATCCAAGCCATCTTCAAAGTCGAAACCAGAAGTTGACGAGCCTGTCCCCGTGACACCATGCCCGTAACACCACGAACGACAAACCCTTGGTTTAAGTCTTGAACAGCGCCAGCCACGTCAGAAATTTCACTGACGATTGCATCCCGAGTCGAGGCGAAACCGACCAGCATGCCCAGCAGAATCGTCGTAGCAAGCATTACAATTCGATCGACAGGATTGCGTCTGCTTGATCGCTTGTTAGTTTTGCGAAATGTCTACGAAAGGAATTTGGCATGCGAGAGTGCAGCCTTTTTACTACAAAATGCCGCGACGATTTCATGTAGGCGTGAAAACCAATGGCGCAAATTTGAGTCCTCAAAGGAACGACAATTCAAATCGCTATATCCGTTCTTTTACTTCCCACAATGCGAGGCGTTCCGCCGATGCGAGGTGTCTTTCCTCGTAACGTTCGCGTCAGAACTTTCCATGACAAGCACTCTCCATGTCCAGATCTCTCCGCGCAGAGTCTTCCGCGCCAAAAAACCTTTACGCTAAGAAACCTCTACGCCAAGACCGCTCCGCACTGGTAGTGGATCTTGTTAAAGATCCTGAGTTGCCCTCCAGCTACGGGATCTTTAACAAGATCCACTTCTATGAAGAGTCCGCTGCTGCATTCACCAAAGCCAACTCTGATCACAGGTCATTTTCAGTAACTCAGAAACTACACGACAACTCAGCGACTCAACAACGGTCACTCCCAGTAGTCCTCCCACTTGTTCGCGAACGATTCTTTGAGCTTTGCCATGTAGGCATCCGTCTTAATTTTGACCATCCAGACCGCTCCAGTTTTACCACCTTTGCAAACGACTCCTTCGGCTACATCGTAAGCACCTTCTCGAACGTAAGTGGCAAATTTTCCATCAAGCCTGCCCCGATAGATGACTTGGGCGATCGGTAGTGAATCGAACGTGCTGATAAAAATCTCGGGTGTAAGAAATTCCGTGTCGATCTGGACATCAATCAAAACCAGACGCTTGGGATCGCCTTGTTTGTGGCGCCCGGCAAACGAATGCTTGCCGAGAAATTCCGTGAATATGATGATTTCGGTCGAAGCGTTTAGGAGTTCATTCGCAGCTATTACCGCAGCCAAAGGCGCGGCGAATTGGTTTTGAAAAATTGCAGGGGCCTCACCCAACCCTCGATGCGCCTGAGCGAACTCAGAGATACCACGGCTGTCGAGATCAAACCGGTCTCGACGTGTTCCAAACGCGTGCCAACCTAAATCATGATCCCAGACCCAATGAAGGTTGGTTCCATCGTACTTGTCGAACGCGATGCAGTTTTCCAGAGGCGCCGAGCCACTCCCCGGCATTTTGGGATAAACCAGATTAAGTTTTGCCATTGAACTGTGCCAACTGTAGAAATTCGCCAGAGCGAGAAACCAGATTCGCGCGGTGGAACCAAAAGAGGCGACCGCTTGATGGGATCTATATCAAGATCCTTTATCTAGTTCTCGTTGCTGACGATTGTTGAAATTCTACTTTGGGGACACACTTTGATGGATCTGGTTCACGTTAGCTCTTATTGAGCAAACCAAATTCGGATGGCGGCACGAAGCCGCCAGAACTTGAGTGACTCTAATCTTAGAGGGCCAGCAGCAATCGGCTTGGTGCTTCGAGGTAACCGATAACTTCGTTCAAGAATCGAGCCGCGGCTCCACCGTCGATCAAGCGATGATCGTACGAAAGACTCAACGGCATCATCAGTCGAACCTTCACTTCATCGTCTACGACCACAGGAAGTTTTCGTGACCGGCCAACTAGCAAGATCGCGGTTTCCGGAGTGTTGATGATCGGCGTGGAATAGGTTCCGCCAATTGCCCCAAGGTTGCTAATGGTAAACGTTCCGCCACGAAGATCGTCGATCGAGAAATTGTTAGAACGAACATTTTCAGCCATCGTGCCAAGCTGTCGAGCGATGTCCGGAATTCCCATCTTGTCCGCACTGCGAAGCGAAGGAACGACCAAGCCACGTTCAGTGTCGACCGCAATCCCAACATTGACGTAGTCTTTGTAGATGATTTGACCAGCTTCGAGATCGACCGATGCGTTAATGACGGGGTGTGATTTCAATGCCATTGCAACGGCTTTGATCAAGAATGGCATCGAAGTCAATTTAACTCCGCCAGCCGCGTATTCCTGTTTGCTGTTTTTACGAATCTCTTCAAGTGCCGTCACATCAGCATCGTCAAAGTTCGTCACCCGTGGGCAAGTCGTCCACGACTCGTGCATTTTACGAGCAATTGTCTGTCGGATTTTCGGCATCTTTTCGACGTGAACTGGTCCAAAACCGTCGGACTGACCGCCAGTTGGAGCAGCACTTGAAGAGCCACTGCGACTTCCTTCTCGTACAATTTTCAAGACGTCTTCTCGAACGATACGTCCGTGTTCGCCCGTTCCCTGAACTTGAGTTAGATCGACGCCGACTTCGCGAGCGAATCGACGAATTGCGGGACCTGCTGCGACATTGCCACCGCCCTTGACGACCGGTGCGGCAGGAGGAGCCTGAGCAGCAGGAGCCGGTTGAGCAGCAGGAGTCGGAGGTGCAACGGGAGCAACCGGTGTCGGTGGAGCCACTGGTGGTGGAGTCGCAGCTGCCGCTTCAGGGGGAGGCGTCGGAGCGGCGGCAGGTTTTTCAGCAGCGGGTGCTGGAGCGGCTGGAGCTGCTCCGCCGGCAGACGGTTCAACTTCGATCAAGACATCGCCGACACTGACAGTGTCGTCTTCTTTGCAATTGATTTTTGTAATTTTGCCAGCGACTTCCGAAGGCACGATCACGGTCGCTTTGTCAGTTTCCAGTTCAACGATTCCTTGATCGACTTCAATCACGTCGCCGACGGACACAAGTACCTCAAGCACGTCGCCTGAATCAACACCTTCGCCAAGTTTGGGTAGCTTAAATTCAACAGCCATATCGATTTAGAGCCTGTTCTAAATTGTATTAAATGATTTTTTGATTCGATCGAAAGCCAAAACAGGATTGCGGTTCGTTTTTCCGAAATCGCAATCCGTTTTTGACTGATTCAGCTTACGCGTACAGCGGGCTGATTTTATCAGGGTTCACCCCTAGATCTTTGATTGCTTTTTCGACTTCCGACGCGTCAACTTTGCCTTCTTTGGAAAGCTGGTATAGCGAAGCGATCACAACGCATTCGGCGTCGACTTCGAAGTGTCGGCGAAGTGCAGGGCGAGTTTCGCTGCGTCCCATGCCGTCGGTTCCAAGTGCCAAAAGCTCACCCGGCAAGAACGGAGCAACCTGCTCGGCAAGTGCCTGGACGTAATCGCTGGACGCGATGAATGGTCCTTCGGATCCCTCGAGTACGGTTTCGATGTAACTCTTTTTTGGAGGCAGAGTTGGATGGAACATGTTCCATCGTTTGCATTCCTGAGCGTCACGACGAAGTTCGTTGTAACTGGTCACGCTCCAAACATCACTGGAAATGCCGTACTTCTCAGCAAGAATTTCCTGGCCTTTGAGGACACAATTCATGATCGCACCACTACCGAAGAGTTGGACGCGATGCCCGCCCTTTTTGCCTTCGACGGATTTGAACTTGTACATTCCTTTGACGATGCCTTCTTCACATCCCTCTGGCATCTTCGGCATGACGTAATTGTCATTGCCAACCATGAGATAGTAGATGGCTGTTTCGCCTTCTTCGTACATCTTTTTCAGGCCGTCAAAGATGATCACGGCAGTTTCGTAATGAAACGCAGGATCGTAAGCACGAACGGTCGGGAAAGCGATTGCGTTGAGCAAGCTATGTCCGTCCTGGTGCTGCAGTCCCTCACCGTTGAGCGATGTTCGTCCGGCTGTTCCGCCAAGCAAGAAGCCTTTGGCTCGCATGTCAGCAGCAGCCCAGATTAGGTCGCCGACTCGCTGGAATCCAAACATCGAATAGTAGATGTAGAACGGAATCATGTTGATGCCGTGAGCACTATAAGCAGTTCCTGCAGCGTTAAACGATGACATCGCTCCGGCTTCGGAGATTCCTTCTTCGAGCAACTGGCCATCTTGGGCTTCTTTGTAGGACAGCATGATGTTGTTGTCGATCGGCTCGTACAGTTGCCCTGCGTGGGCGTAGATGCCAACTTGCTTAAACATACTTTCCATACCAAACGTGCGGGATTCGTCAGGCACGATCGGAACAATGTTCTTCCCGATTTTTTTGTCTTCGACCAGTCTCGTGAGCAAACGAACGACACCCATGGTCGTCGACATTTCCTTGTTCTCACTGTCACGGTGAATGTACTTTTCGTAATCAGAGAATCGAGGCACTTCTGATTTTGGAATGGTCGTCGGACGCGACGGAACAGGTCCACCGAGTGCTTCTCGACGCTCTTTCATGTACTTGATTTCGACGCTGTCGGGAGACGGTTGGTAGAACGGAGCTTTCGCAACGTCTTCGTCTGAAATCGGAATGCCAAATCGTGTTCGGAATTCAAGAAGCTGATCGTCTTTCATCTTCTTCTGGTTGTGAGCAATGTTGCGGCCCTCACCAGCGTCACCAAGACCATAGCCCTTGATCGTTTTGGCGAGGATCACAGTTGGCTGGCCTTTATGCTCTTCAGCAGCTTTGTAGGCTGCGTAAACCTTTTCAGGATCGTGACCACCGCGACGCATACGAAGGAGTTTTTCGTCTGAGTAAGTCTTGATCATCTCAAGCAACTCAGGATGCTTTCCAAAGAAATGCTCGCGAATGTACTCACCTGGCATACCAACGTATTTTTGGTACTGACCGTCGACGACTTCGCCCATTCGTTTGACCAGCAAACCGAGATGGTCTTCTTCTAGTAGTGGATCCCAATCATCGCCCCATACAACTTTGATAACATTCCATCCAGCACCGCGGAACAACGCCTCGAGTTCCTGAATGATTTTTCCGTTACCACGAACCGGGCCGTCCAGTCGTTGGAGGTTACAGTTGATGACGAATTTCAAGTTCTCGAGTTTCTCGCGGCCGCCAAGCGTGATTGCGCCAAGGGATTCCGGCTCGTCACATTCACCATCACCAAGATACGCCCAAACACGTTGGTTAGAGGTGTCTTTGATGCCACGGTCCTTTAGGTACTCGTTGAATCGAGCTTGGTAAATCGCCATGATTGGACCGAGGCCCATTGATACCGTTGGGTACTCCCAAAACTCTGGCATCAGCCATGGGTGTGGGTAAGACGACAGGCCTGGATGGTCCTGAAGTTCCTGACGGAAATTATCAAGATGCTGCTCTGACAAACGGCCTTCCATGAAAGCGCGAGAATACATTCCAGGTGAACCGTGACCTTGGAAGTAAACGTGGTCACCGTCATAGCCGGTTGGGCCACGACCGCGGAAGATATGGTTCTGGGCGACTTCGTATAACGTCGCTGAAGACGCGAAAGTTGAAATGTGTCCGCCAACGCCGCCGATACCAGGCTTGTCAGTTTTCTTGTTGGCCTTCACGACCATTGCCATCGCGTTCCAGCGAACGAAGCTTTTGATGCGACGCTCGATTTCACGGTTGCCTGGATAAGGTGGCTGTTCGTGCTTGGCGATTGTGTTGATGTAAGCGGTGTTGGATTTGATCGGCAGATCAACGCCTTCGACACGGGCACGGGCTTCAAGGACAGACAGCAAGTACTTGGCACGGTCGTGCCCCTTGCTGCTCATGATGTACTCGAGAGAATCGAGCCACTCTTGTGTTTCAGTTGGGTCGGTATCGACAGTTTGCTTAATATAGGGTTCGTTGGCGTCGCCACTCGACTTGGGAGTTGACTTAATCACATCCGACATAAAATCTGCCTTATATTCAGGTTAGGAGGCGCACAACTTTCACGTAGTGCTTCCTCATTATTCGCAGCGTTGGAATCCAGCTGCAATTGTGTTTCACGCTTGGGCGCTGATCAATCAATTTTTGATTGGTGGAGAGCGCGGCTGGATCACAAAGGTTTGGACGACATCCTCTAAGGTTTAATTCGACGCCTCGTCTCAATTCAATGCGTCATGTCTCGTCCGGTATTCCAGCCTTCTTAATTCTCGTAAATAGAACCGTTTTAGACAAGAACGAACGCGAGAAATGCGGCATTTCACTGCGAATGCAAACCCGCAGCAGCCCCCTAAGGGTAGTCATTACTCCCAAACTGTGGAGTTTGACAAGCTAGGTATAGAAACGGCCATCACGGGAACCTGTAGCGAATAAGCAAAATAGCGGCTTGAGTCGTTACTGAAGGGAAAATTAGAGCAAACAAAAACGCGAGCTTGAAAAAGCTCGCGTTCGAATCTCATTTTGAAATTGTGCTTCAGAGTTACTTCACTTCGACCCAACCACTTTTCTTGGCAGGCTGGCGAGAGTTTGAAGAACCGTAGCTCGGTGACGACCAACCTTGGCGGGCCTGAGGCGTTTTCGCTTGAACACTTCGAGAACCAGCGGTTGTCGTCGGTTTGGAGTAACTTGCCATGCGAACAGGTGAGTAGCTCCATCGCTCGCGAATGGGAGAGCGAGCGGTGTTGTTTTCAATGTTGATCATCGCTGGCACTTCGCGTTGAGACGAAGTTTGAAAGTTGCGAGTCGTTGTCCCTGGATTCAAGCGGTCCATGAACGGAACTTGCGAACTTTGAGGGTTAGTCACCCCATCGAGTAATGAAGGAACAGAGTCTGCAGGCGAGAAGTTGCCGTTGGTCGTTGTCGTCGTTCCATAACTTCCAGTCGGAGCAATCGCTCCAGTAGCTGGCTCATAATAAGTCTGTGTAGTTGGAGCTGGCACCTGCTGGATATAACCCGGCATATAGTTCGTCGTGGTGGTCGCTGCAGGAGTTGGCACCAAGTTTTGAGGAGCCAACACCGGAGTTTGATTTGCGAACCCTTGAACTTGTGGCTGCGGGCAAGTCGCACATCCAGTCGCCGTACCACAGTTTCCTGTCGCACAGTCATTGGTGATCGTCGTAACAGGAACCTTATAAGTTTCCGTTCGGTACACTGGACGATAAGTCGTATAAGGGACACGCTGCATTTGGTACGTGTACGACGTACAAGGACGCATGCAAGTCACTGTACAACCAGTGACAGGATCGGAATTTGTCACAGGACGATACTGCGTCACTGGAACGCGATTCCAATTCGTTCGATAGGCCGTGTAAGGCGTGTAGTTAACGACCGTACGTGAGCATGTTTGCTGACATGTCTTCATGCACTGCCCGGGTTGCAGGCCATAAGCATTGGGAGCAGCACCGGCAACTTGTGGTTGCTGAAATGTCTGAGCCGCGAATGCCGTTTGACGGTTGAACAAGCCGGGGTTGTTTCCCAGACAGCTAGAGGTTTTTGGCCCTCGCAGCCCTCTCAACCAGCGTCGAAGTGGTCCGTCGGCGTCAGCTTCGGATGGCAAAATTGCCATGAAGGTTGCCGCAACGGTAAAGGCAAGGATTAGATTTCGTAGACGTGACATGTTTGTTTAACTCCCCAACGGAATGACATCGTCGTCGTGACGAAATGCGTCATTCGCATTGACTCTTGTTTAGAGCAAGTAAATTTCTGTTTGAGCGCACGGACCCTTAATCAAGTCAGTCCTCTGGCTCGGCTTGTAGAAAGGTAGGATAGATTTAGGTGATGACCAGACAAAATACCCACACTTGCCATGTAATTTTTACAATCGATGTCGGATCGTAACGGCCAGAAAAAATAGTGATTTTGCTAAGTTTAATCCGATTGCCAAAAAACACCGAAAAAGCCAAGCCCGCGCGTTAAACTTCAACGGTTATGAGCTTGGTATCAATCGTTCGGTTACGGTTGCAACTTCGAGATTCAAATCGTTTGAAAGCTCAATTCGTTTGAGCTGGCCCGATCCCAGATCCAACGGGCAGAAAAAGCGAACCCAGTATTCGATTCACTTCAAGGGAATCATACGGACTCGTCGAAGCAAATCAATCGTATTTTGTTTGGCTCGTACTCCTTCCCAAAAATCACGGCAAAAAGAACTCGTTTTCATCGTGTGGTTGCCTCACCCTAGCCGGCTAGCACAGGACACGTGTTTGCGGCCAAAATAGATTCTCTAAATCAGCCTGCTAAAAATTATTTACCCTCCCCCGACCAGTTAAGTTTAAACTTCTATGTTCTTCGTATTCGATGGTGTCGATGGCGCCGGCAAATCAACACAACTCGAAATGTTTGTGCAATGGTTGCGCGATCAAGGCCGTGATGTAGTGACTTGCAAAGATCCTGGCAGCACCGAGTTAGGTGAACAGTTGCGAGCGGTTCTGCTAGGCAAGCACGAGACCCCCATTTCGATGCGAGCGGAAATGATGATGTTCACCACTGCGCGAACTCAACTGATTCAGCAAATCGTCAAACCCGCATTGGCAAAAAAACAAACGGTTGTCCTCGACCGCTACATTTTTTCGACCGTTGTCTACCAAGGTCACGCCGGTGACCTGGATCCAGAAGAACTTTGGACCGTCAATCGAATCGCAACAGAAGGCATCATGCCTGACGCGACTTTTATCCTTGATGTTCCCGTCGAAGTCGCCATGCAACGGCTGGGGGAATCACTTGATCGAATGGAATCGCGTGGCCCTAAGTATTTGGATCGGGTGAGAAAGGGCTTTCTAAAAGAAGCCGAACGCTGGCCCGATGGCGTGGATGTTTTCGACGCGACGGAAACACCAGACCAAATTCAAACGAAAATTCAGGCGTCGGCCACGAGCTATATGCGTCGAAAAAACGACTCTACTGACACGGCTTGAGTAAAAGCGAATAACGGCAACGGCAAAAGTTAAACTGGGCGACAAAGTTTCGCCGTCACTTTCAAGCGAACAACATCATGAGTTGGAATCAAATCCTTAGTCACGAATCAGCACGCGAGCGTTTTCAACGTAGCGTTCAACGAAACCGGTTGGCCAGCACCTATCTCTTTGTCGGCCCAACAGGAATTGGCAAACGAATGTTTGCGCTCAAACTTGCTGAAGCGCTTTTGTGCCAATCAAACCCCGATTCAGCACTTGATCCCTGCGGCGTGTGCCCGGATTGCCAACAGGTCCAAGCCAAAACGCACCCCGATTTAATTTTGGTTTCCAAGCCTAAAAACAAAGCCTTCATTCCTGTCGAGACATTCATCGGTGACAAAGAGCACCGCCGCCAGGAAGGACTTTGTCATGACATTGGCCTTAAGCCATTTCGAGGCGGCCGAAAAATTGCAATCATCGACGACGCTGACTTTCTCAATCAAGAAGGTGCCAACAGTTTGCTGAAAACGCTGGAAGAGCCGCCGCCACAATCGATGTTGATTTTGATTGGAACCAGCGAACAACGACAGCTTTCAACAATCGTTTCGAGAAGCCAAGTCGTTCGGTTTGAGCCATTAACCAACTCGCAAGTGCTTAGCATTTTGCAAGACAACGAATTGATTGAGACGCCCGAAGTTCCGCTTGAGAATCTTGCCAGTGCGTCCGCGGGAAGTGTTGCTCTCGCGGTCGAGCTTTCAGATCCTGACACATTTGATTTCCGTAAGCTTTTGTTCAGCCAGCTTGCCAGTGGTGATCCTGGCAAAAGTGGATTTGCATCGGCCGTGAGCGGGTTCGTAGATGCTGCTGGAAAAGACAGCGCTAAAAAGCGAGTGAGACTGGCACTGGTTGGTGATTTTTCGATCAGTTTTTACCGCCAGTGGTATATGCAATTGGCTGGTGCGAATGTGGATCCTGACCGCGCCGACCCGAGCCTCGCCGGTCCCGTTGGAAAAGCGATCTCGTCCTGGAGCAGCGATATTAACTCAGGAGCCGACGTCGCCGCTCAGTGCATCGAACGAACAACCGTGATGCAGCGTCACATTTTCAGCAATGCGGGAACGCCCAATATTGTTGAGTCTTGGTTGCGAGACCTCGGTCGAATTTGCCGTGGCGAATATTCAGCGGCTTAATTCAGTAACATCGAAAGCCGAGTAGCCTGAGAGGTTTTCTTGCTTCCAATTCTACGCGCGCGAAAGTAATAAGCGGCATTTTAACGAATTGCTAAGCTCTGCGCGTCTTTGCGGTCGTTACCACGGAATCACTTTGACTAGAAATGACGTTGTATCAATTCGGGCATATTGTAACGAAACTCAATCGTCATCCGCAGGCCGATCCGGCACTCGTCAGGCAAAAAAAAAATGGCAGAAGCCGAAGCTCCTGCCATAATTTTTTTTCAGATCAAGATTTCAGAATCTTGAACTTTGCGTTACGCATTTTCGATCGCTGCTTGAGCAGCTGCCAAGCGTGCGATTGGAACTCGGTATGGAGAACAACTTACGTAGTTCAATCCGGCTTTCACGCAGAACTTGACTGAGTTTGGCTCACCGCCGTGCTCGCCACAGATACCACACTTAAGGTCTGGCCGAGTTTGGCGACCTTTGGTGACAGCCATTTCGACAAGCTGGCCAACGCCAGACTCGTCGATTTGAGCGAACGGGTCAACTTCAAGCATTTTCTTGTCGAGGTAGTCTGGCAAGAAAGTACCGATGTCGTCACGGCTGTAACCGAATGTCATCTGAGTCAAGTCGTTAGTTCCAAAGCTGAAGAACTCAGCAGATTCAGCAACCTGATCCGCAGTCAAAGCAGCACGTGGAATCTCGATCATGGTACCAACCAAGTATTTGACCTTTGACTTTTCCTTCTTGATGATCGCATCGGCAACGCGACGAACAATCTTCTCGAGGTAATCAAGCTCAGCCTTGGTTCCGATAAGTGGAATCATGATTTCAGGAAGAACTTTGATGCCCTTCTTGGTGCACTTAACGGCAGCTTCGATGATCGCTTGAGTTTGCATTTCACAAAGGATCGGGAACGTGATGCTCAAACGGCAACCACGGTGACCGAGCATTGGGTTGAACTCATGAAGAGCTGCAACTCGCTCTTTGATTTTGGCAAGTGGAACGCCAATTTCAGTTGCCATCTTCTTCATGTCCTTCTCAGCGTGAGGAAGGAATTCGTGAAGTGGTGGATCCAACAAGCGAACGGTAACAGGTTTTCCGTTCATTGCTTTGAAGATGCCTTCGAAGTCTTTTCGCTGGTGCGGAAGAAGCTTCTTGATCGCTTTAGTGCGATCGGCGTCTGTCTCGGCAAGAATGAAGCGACGAACATCAGTGATGCGATCGCCTTCGAAGAACATATGCTCAGTTCGGCAAAGGCCAATGCCTTCAGCACCGAACGCGATTGCGGCGGCAGAGTCAGCAGGTGAATCCGCATTTGTGCGAACGCCGATTTTGCGGAACTTGTCAGACCAATCTGAAACAGTTTGGTACATCTTGAAGATCCAGTGCTTCTGGGCCTTCTTGTTGCCTTCGACAAGGGCAGCCACAACAGGAGAAGATTCGCTTGGAATCTCGCCTTCGTAGACTTTACCAGTCGAACCGTTCAGCGAAATGACTTGGCCTTCTTTATAGACTTTTTTGCCAACAGTGACAGTGCCTTTGGCGTAGTCAATCTTAAGATCGCCAGCACCACAGATGCAACACTTACCCCAACCACGAGCAACAACCGCCGCGTGAGAAGTCATTCCACCGGTGCTGGTCAGGATACCTTCTGCAGCACCCATTCCACCGACGTCTTCTGGTGAAGTTTCGTGACGGACAAGAATAAGTTTCTTTTTAGGATCCTTTTTCTTGATCGCTTCAGCTTTGTTGGAATCAAGAACGATCTCACCGAACGCTGCACCGGGACCGGCTGGAAGGCCAGTTACGAAAGGTGTTTTCTTTGATTCGGCAACGGCGTCAAAGATTGGGAAAAGCAACTGCTCAAGATCGCTACCGGTAACGGTTTGCAACGCAGTTTTTGGTGTGAGAACTTTTGGAAGCTTCGCACCTGAGATGACGTCGACGCCAGTTGCCATTTCAACAGCCCAGCGAACACCCGCGATACCAACACGTTTGGCATTACGAGTTTGAAGCATGTAAAGCTTGCCCTGCTGAATTGTAAATTCAACGTCCTGTGGGTATTTGTAATGCTTCTCAAGCATCGCCATTGTCTTAAGCAATTCCTTGCCAGCTTTGACGAGTCCTTTGTCCGATTCGTTTTGCAAATCGTCAAGGTTTTGTGGAGTACGGATACCAGCAACAACGTCTTCACCTTGAGCGTTGATTAGGTACTCGCCCATTGGCTTGGCTTCGCCGGTTGAGCCGTCACGTGTAAACGCAACGCCGGTTGCACAATCGTCGCCCATGTTTCCGAAGACCATGGTCTGAACGTTAACGGCAGTTCCGATGAGTCCAGTGATTTTGTTGAGGATACGATACTTAACCGCACGCTCAGTTTGCCAAGAATCAAAAACAGCGTTGATTGAGTACTCAAGCTGCTTCATTGGATCCTGTGGGAAGTCCGACTTTACGTGCTTCTTGTAGATCTTTTTGTATTCGCCAACCAACTCTTCCAACTGCTCAGCAGTCAAGTCATTGTCTGTTGCGGCTTTGTACTTTTTCTTGATCGCAACAAGAGCTTCTTCGAAGTGATGATGCTCAAGCGTTGAGCTTGGCCCCATTACAACGTCGCCGAACATGTCGATGAAACGTCGGTAGCAATCCCAGCCAGCGCGAGGATTGTCGTACATTTCGATGTAGCCCTGAACGGACTTGTCATTCATGCCGAGGTTCAAAACGGTGTCCATCATTCCAGGCATGGATTGAGCGGCACCCGAGCGAACGGAAACGAGAAGCGGATTCTTGGCGGCACCTAGTTTTTTGCCTTCAAGTTTTTCAAGCTTGGCCAATTCTTTTTTGACCTGCTGCATCATCTCTTTTGGGTACGCACCTTCTTTTTCGTAGATGCCGCATGCTTCGGTTGAAACTGTGAATCCCGGAGGAACAGGAACGCCTGCGTTTGACATCTCAGCAAGGTTTGCACCCTTGCCGCCAAGCAACTCTCGCATTGAGCGATCGCCGTCGGTCATCTTCTTGCCACCGCCGTAAAAGTAGACGTATTTCTTTGCCATGTTCAAATACCTTGGTTTCGTCTTCTGAAGGTTCTAATGATTTCAAAAATTTTTGTAGTCAGTCAAAGCGAGGATTCTCCGCAGTTGTTCCACACAGATGTTCAAAGAAGTCAAATCAGATGATTGATGACGGCGAACCAGTCCCATCACAACGCAGGCAAGCCCCGCAATGTGTCGCTTTCGGGCACTAGGGTAACAACGACATCGTTATTGGTAAAGCTCCTGCTTTTTTACACGTTTTTTAGCGTGCGAATCATTGGCTTTAATCGGGGCTAAAGGGGGACGTTTTGAAGTTTTGAGAATCCAGCTGCCAAACTCAGTGATCGAATTCGCAAACGAGAGTGACATCCGCGAGGTCGAATAGGCACCCGACTGTCACTTTCAAACTGGCGGATGCACGAGAGTTAGCTTCATTGACGTAAGAGTTAGACTGGCGATTTGCTAAAGCTAAAATTTAGATTCGCCGTTTCGGCGTTGGATGCGGTTGAACCACCAGGTCCGTGGCTAGCCAAAACCGCCAATTGAAATCATCCAATTTTAGTTGTGACAAAGCACTAACTGGAAATCCAACCTCCAACTCGTCGATCAAAGTCACCAATCACAATCTGCGAAGTGCTTCGATGGGATCGAGAGCCGCCGCACGTTTAGCAGGATAGATTCCAAAAATCAAACCAGTTCCCAGTGCAACCACGACAGCAATCAGTGGTCCCCAGAGTGTAATCGCTGTTTCGCGCCCCGAGACGAGACTGATGATTGGCGGAGCAGAAAGCCCAACGGCCGCGCCTAGTATCGCACCCGAAGCCGAGAGCACTAGGGTCTCGACAAGAAACTGGAGCGTGATGTCGGATTGTTTTGCCCCGAGCGCGCGGCGGATGCCAATTTCGCCCGTTCGTTCGCTTACTGTGGCAAGCATGATGTTCATGATTCCAATGCCGCCCACCAGCAAAGAAATTGCCGCGATGCTTCCGAGGACAAAATTGAAAATGCGCTGAGTCGCCTTTCGCTGCTCAAGCAAATCTAGCGGGATGGTGATGAGGTAGTCCTCTTTCTCATGCGTACTGGCCAAAAGACTTTTGATTGCCGCCGCCGTTTTTTTGACTTGCTCTGGTTTTTTGACTCGCACAGTCAACTGAGTCAGTTCAAGTTTCTCGATCTTGGTCTGGCCTTCAGAAATTTGAATCAGAGTTTCGCCAATTCGGCTGTGGTCGGTGGTCAACGGAATGTAAACGTCGCGGTTGAAATTTTGAGCTGACAAGCTGCTGCCCGATCCGCCCGACGACATTTTCTCAGCAACGACTCCGACAACCATAAACCGAAACTTGTTTGCGATTTGAATCGTTTGCCCGACGGCGTATTCGGTTCGAAAGAGTCGTTTTGCAACTTCAGCGCCGAGGACACACACGTTCGTCTGTTCTTGCAAATCGGAATAGTCAATGAATCGCCCCGATGCAATTTCGAGCTTGTTCGTTTTGGCATACTCAGGTTCCAAACCAACTACGCGAGCCTCGAGCATTTGGTCGAGATAGCGGGCTTCGTAACGGAATTCGCGAAACGGAGCGATCGCGTCGATGGTGTCGAGCGTGTCGTTGATTCGAGTCATGTCTTCAAAAGTCAGCCCGTACTCGAGGACACCGCCGAATTGTTGGCCGGCCTGCAAATTGTCTTCGGTTGGTTTCGTACTTTGCACGATTATGTTGTTGATGCCCATCGATTCGATCTGACGCTGGGCATCCAAGCCGGCTCCTTCGGCGATGGCAAGCATGATGATCACAGACGCGACACCGAATACCAAGCCAAGAATCGTCAACAGCGAGCGGAGTTTATGGAGCATGAGCGAGCGCAATGACATGCGAACCATCGCATTAAGTTTTTGCCATCTTTCCATGCTGATTCCAAACTGACGTTTACGTGAGTCAACCACGCAACGGATGCATGGTCGTTTGCCCGTCAATTGCCGGGAGCAAGTTGCAACGACTGAGGGGTAAGCACCCCATCGCCGGATGGAGCGCTAGATTCCGTGCTCTCCGGATTTGATTCGGGCTCCTTTTTCTTTGTCGGGGGGCGTGGCGGCAGATCGGAATCAGCTTCTTCTTCTGAAGTCTGGCCAACTTTTGATTCAGCCTCTGTCATTTCTGCGACCAGCTGATCGGTGTCGTCTTCGACCTCTGGTTCCTGGTCACCGAACGCAGTTAAAGCTCGTTGGTAAGCATCGAGCGCGACCACGTCCCCCTCGTCTACTCCGGACTCAATTTCCACAAAAGAGATATTGGAATTGCCGACACTGACCTCTTGTGGTTCAAATTCTCGATTCGAGTTTTCAACGAACACAAATTTCTTACGCCCAAAACTGGCGACCGCCTGGATTGGAACCGCGAGAATATTGTCGTACTGACCAACAACGATTTCGGCCTTTGCCGTCATGTCTGGCTTCAGCTTTAGACCCTCGGGTATCTCGTCGATGGTAACGACGACCGTGTAATTGTTCGAAGGCTCCCATCGTGTCGAGGCTGACAATGGCGAAACCGATTTGACTCGGCCCTTCATCGCAAAACTTGAAAACGCGTCGACGCGAACAATGGCTCTTTGCCCGGGTTTAATTTTACTGACCAGCGATTCGTGGATGCCAAGTTTGACTTCCATTCGTGACATATCCGGCAAAACGAAAACGGGTTGGTTTTGGTAAACCATCGCGCCTTCATGAAGTTTTTCTCCATTGCCACGCCAGTCATTGTTGGCGAACGCGAGAGTCCCGTCTTGCGGTGCGACCATGATGTGTGCGTCAAGAGATTTTTGGTATTCCTTGAGGCGTCGGGTTTGAATTTTTAAACCACGCTCTTCATTCTTGAGCTTGTCCTTTGCCTGATTCAGCTTCGCTTCGGCGGTTGTTTTGGCGACGGTGAGCTTATGTTTGGCCTCTTTGAATTTTCCCTCATACTCTGCGAGGCTTTTTTTGTGTTGGAAGTTTTCTAGCGTCGCAAGTTTTTGGCGGTCTCGAGTGACACGAATCTCAGCACTGCGTACTTGTTGCTGGGATTCCAAATAAGCCTCAGCATTACTGAATCCACGCTTTACCAACACACGGATGTTTTCCATTTTGCGTTTTACTTTTTCGAGGTTGGTTTCTGCTTCTGAAATTTCAAACTCAAACCCGGACTTGGTGACCTTGTAATCGCCGTCCTTGTATTTATTGAGATCGAGTTCAGCGAACTCAACGGCCTGTTCGGCCGCGCGAATAGAGCTTTCGTTTTCGTCCTTTTGAACGATCAACTGCTGCCGGGCGGCTTCGACCTCGGATTGCGATTCGTTGACGCGGCTCTCTCGTTCGCTGACGTATTCTTCAAACTGCGAACTGTCGAACTTGCAGACGACTTGGCCTTTTTTGACTTTTGAGCCTTCAGGTGCGAGAAAGATGATCTTATTTTCGTGGTGGTCAATCTGGCACACGCCGGTCACGGTGCTTTGGCTTTTTAATTCGCCTTGCTCGACAACCTTATCACGAAGGTTCATCAATTTGACGGTCGCCGTTGGGATCGAATCATTCGAACCGGCGGGCGAAAGTCCGAAACTAGTTGCGCCCCAATATATTCCGTAGCACCCCAAACCGATTCCCAGAATCAGCAAAGAGCGAAGTATCCAATTGGGGCGTTTGGAAGTCACTGGTTTCAATGGGTTGGATAAGTGCGTCTACCCCGGATTGATCTGGGATTGGTGCGTCGATTTGTTGGGAGTCTTCGAATGGAGACTCATTGATTGTGGGCTGGGAAGTTGGCTGAACCGATTCTTCGAATTGGAGGCGTCCACCGGAAATAAATTCGTTGAGGTCCTCTCTGTCGTTGATCCAAATCCCGTCCTCACTCAACTCTAACAATTCTAAATCAACAAAGATCGATATTCTAGAAGTTTCGTAAGAGATCCAACTGGAAATTAAACGATTTCTTGCCGCCCGCAACCCATCAAGGGCATTCAAAAGGTCACGTGTTCCCGCGGAGCCCGCAGTTTCCTGAGTCCGCAAATTGATCTGAGCTTGCTCAACTTGCCGAGTCGCCGTAATCAGCTGTTGGCGCGCGATTTGAAAATTAAATCGAGCATTTTGCAGCTGACGAAGGTTAAGCCGCACACCATTCACGATCGCGTCCTCGTCAGCCATGTAAGCGCGACGCTGTTGTTGATAAGCAATCTGAGCCGCGCGATAGGAATTCCTTTCCCCAAAACGATTGAGAGGACCATCGAATTCCAACCCTAGATTGTATTGGTTTGCTTCACTATCAAGTCGAAATGCGTTATCGACATTTGGGTCAGTCGCGAGTCTCGCCGAAGTGTTTACGGACAAGTCACTTTTCAAGCGGTTGGCTGCAATTTCAACTTGGCGAAAGGAATCAGTCACGCCAGCTCGACTGTTCATCAAGTCCAAGCGGTTCTTAAGTGCGATTTCGACCGCGACTTCCTGGTCGAGCTTCAGTGGCTTGATCGGGATCAAGTACAAACGAATTCGAGTTTGAGAAACGAACAGCGTTGAGATTCGATCCTTCAAGCCATCGGCATTGGCGATCAGAGCGCGAAGCTCGTACCACTCTTTTACGCGAGGGTCACGTTTAATATCTGCAGTGAAATCAATCGCGTCTGGATCAACTTCTTTTTCTTCTGCCGCATCGCTTTCCTCCAACTGCTTATTGGCAGCGAGAGACATCAATTCCAGCTCACGTAAATCCTCACCAATGTCTTTGGATTGAAGCACCTGTTGTTGGTGATCCGTTTTGTCTGCTTCTGAAGAATCGTCGTCAGGCTTCGACGCTTCTAGTTGTTTCTTCCACTGCTCGAACTGACTGTCGACCTCAGGTTTAATCTGCTCAAGCTTTTTCGAAAGCGCTTTGATTTGAGTGCGAACTTGGTCAAGGAATTCCTGAGGGGCGATATCTGATTGCTGGTCTTCTGCCTGTTCTTCTCCCGCTTCATCGTCTTTCAGCAGACTCTTGTCACGCGGGAGGTATTTCATCATGGACTGCTCAAGCTCTTGCGCATCGGTCTGAAGTTTTTCGACTTCTCGCGAATTCAACTGAAACGGTTCAAGGATCGACTCGTCCAAACGAATGGGAACGCGAGCCGGCAAACCGAGTCGCAGTTTGAAAGAATCGAACCGCGTTTCCAAAGACTGCTGGGAGTTGATCAGCGACACCCTCGCGTTTTGAAACTGCTGGAACACTTGATCGACCTGAACCTGTGAAACATCGCCTTGAGAAAGCTTCAACTGCTGTTCTTCGAGGTTCCGCTGAAGGTTTGTCAGGTTCTCTTCTTCAATCTTCAGTGATTGAGTCGCGGTCAAAAGGTCCAAGAAATCCGAAACAATGCCAAGGTAAAACGTGCGGCGAAAACGAGCGAACTCACGAACACTGTAGAGCATGCTTCTCTCGGATTGCGTCAGCGATTCAGTGCGAACGTGGCGAAAAGCACCGCGAAGCAATGGCTGGCTGAACGTCAGCAGGATATTGCCCGCGCTAAAGTTGGAACTGCCGTTACCGCCTAGCTGCCATGTGAACGAATTGACAAGGTTGGCTGCGAACTGACCGCCGGCCGCAAAGTTTTTCGAAAGCCCGAGTCGATTCGACTGAGATACGTCACGGTTGGCGGCGATTCCATCACCATTGGCGCTAAACCCAGTCGATGTTCCACCAAGCCAGTTAACGTCGTACTCGAATCGGTTTGCTGAAAGTGAAAGAGCCTGCAAATGCAGCTGCTCAATCCTGGATTGAAATTCACGATTGTGAAGTAGCGCCAGATCCATGGTCAATTTTTTATCGAGGACGACGTCGCCCGATTCGTCGTATGGCAAATACTGCAGCCAGTGTTGGCTGTCGATCGCATCCGAGACGCCTAGGTTATTCCAGTAACTAATAGGACGTTTGGAGTTGTAAGGTTGCTGCATGTAACAATTCGCAGCCGGATCGTCGGGCGGCATCGGACTGCAGTCAGGGTTTTGGATGTCAGCCATTCGCGACCGAACATCAGGTTCAACAACTCGTTCAGGTAAATCCCAACGTTCGTCGTTTTGCCGAGACCGAATCAAGCGATACGCATCCCAATCAGCCCAGTTGCGATAAGCAGATCGGCTGCAACCGGTGCTTGAAACTATCGCGCATGCAATCAAGCTCAGTACGACGAGCATCGAAGTACCAAATTTGAATTTCGAATCTTGCGATTGTTGGTGCATGGCTAGAGCAAGGCTTTTGTCGAAGTGTTCGCAACTCTTGGAGACTGTTTCGCAAAGTCGCATCTGCATACAATGTGCACAGCAGAATGATCTGAAAACGCACAGTAAATTTTGATGCGACAAAAAACGTCGTGAGTTGCAAGCTCTGCTGAAAAGCGAAAAGAAACGGTCCCATATATTCGTTCGTCCAAGCTCACACGACTAGTGTGGTAAGATTTGCATTTTCTAACTGTTCTGCCAAAAACTTGGCGTTAAAGTTTATCAGGCTTCACTCGTTTCATTCTCTCCCTGATGATTAGATAGCACTTATTGGATGCAAATGGACTCCATTCCTCGACTTGAAACCGAACGTTTGAAACTTCGCGCAGTCTTTCCCAGCGACACTCAATCAATTTTTGAGATCTATTCCGATCCACTAGTCGCCAAGTTTTACGATTTCGAGCCATACCAATCACTCGTTCAAACACGTGACTTGATCAATCGATTCACTTCATGGTTTCAACATGACCAAGCAGTTCGATGGGCGATGATTCGCAAGGACACCGATCAACTGATTGGGACATGCTGCTTCGATGCGTTCCACGTGAGCTACCGAAGTGCAAACCTTGGCTACAACATGCGGTCAGACCAATGGGGAAATGGATTTGCAACGGAAGGGGCCAAAGCGATTGTCGACTTCGCTTTTGCCAACGGTTTGGTGGGTCCGCTAAATCGAATTCAGGCGATCACTGACCCACGAAACGCAGCTTCCGAGCAAGTGCTAATGCGACTCGGATTCGGAAAAGAGGGCCTGATGCGACAATATGGTTTTTGGAAAGGCGAATATCACGACATGCATTTGTTCAGCCTGCTAAAAGATTGTCGACCGCAGTAACAGGACATGGCATGACATTGCCTTCCCCCGTCAAACACTCCGCTTGCTATCGATCCGCCTCCCTATTCACGACGACCGTGATTCTTCTGAGTCCCTCTACTGCAAATAAAAATTGCGACGAACAGCAGGCAGGATCTTAGCCGCGTCGTCGGGTTGGTTACGCAGTCATGCCTAGCGCCGCACCTGACGTAGATGAATCCGGCGTTTGTTTGATCTGGTGTTGAATTTGCGCATGAAAAAACCCGTCGAAGGATCCTGGCTGAGATCCAACAACGGGTTTTAGCTATCAATATAGTAGACTGTTGATTTAACAACTTACCTCTCGGGAACGTTAATTGTTTCCGAAGAAACATTCCAACGCTCC
>JBGCDK010000005.1:0-14616 GCA_045105295.1 Mariniblastus sp. | reverse complement strand
CACCGTTGTTGTGACTGTTGACCGTGGAATCCGAACCGCATTCCTCGCAACGCTGAATTCACTACTTCGCTGGTTCAGTCGTTTGTTCAGTGAAAAAGGTGCGTTAGGAAGCACTTGGTCGACGAGCCAAATGGCTTTTTGTTTTTTGTTGTTATTGGGCGTTTGCCTGGTGCTTTATTACCTGTAAGCCAGTTGCGCGATTGCCTAGTTCGTAGTTAGGTTGGGCATCCATGTCCGACAGCTTTGAGAACTGCAAAGACAGTAGGACTCCAAGTCAATTTTTGCGCCCGAGACGGACAGGAATGTCCATCCTACTTTTTTGGAAACAGTGACTTGTTGGATTGGTAACTCTACATCCCAGACTGTTGCTTTCTCGTTCGGTCTGAAAATGCCGATACGATCAGCATCGCCAATGAGACCAGTAGGACTCCAAGTCAATTTTTGCGCCCGTGACGGACAAGAATGTCCATCCTACTTTTTTGGAAACAGTGACTTTTTGGATTGGTAACTTTACATCCCAGACTGTTGCTTCTCGTTCGGTCTGAAAATGCCGCTACGATCAGCATCGCTAATCCCATGACATTGAGAATCACCGACATCGTATTCACTGCCCCGATGATGGGATTGTCTTCGAGATAGTTGCTTTGCTCAGCGGCCATTCCTCCGATCAGCACCACGACTTTCGCGATTAGCATCAAACCGAATCCGGACATCACCCATTTTGCAGGCTTGGGGTAGAGGTCCATCTTTATGGCACCCACCACGATCCCCGCGATCAGGAAAAAGAAATAAAGGATCTCAGGAATCGCAAACAAAAAGCCTGAAAGAGGATTCATATTGGTTGATCTTGGTTTGTGACTACAACAAGTTCAGAATTCGCGTCCGAACAAAAAACATTTCGAATCTTCAACATTGTAAGCAGTTTCAAGGGGCAAATCGCTGGGCGGAGAGAAGTCTTACTGGAGTAAACACTGCCCAAATTGGTCGTTTAGGCAAACGCAGATGCAGTTTCGACGAGATTTAGCGAAACAAAATCGCGCCGAAAGCGGTAGGGACGCTGTACAGCACCTTTCTGGTTTCAGCATTTGCGGTGACAATTTAGATTGGTCTTAAAATGAGCCTCCAACCAACTCAATCAACCCTTGGTTTTAACTTTGTCATCCGACCTTCCTGGTCTTGTTGACGCCCTGACCACAAGTTCGTCAGCAATGGCGACGTCAATTGTTTCGTCAATAGAACAGCCTAGCCTAGAACAGCCTAGCCAAAATGGATCCATTCGAATTTGAAAGAATCGCCGGCACGACGTGGGCCTATCTCTCGTCGCTGTTAATGCTCGCGCTTTTTTTCAAGTTCAACCGGTTTTGGAGTTTTCGAAACTTTGATTTGATTCTCATAATCCTGCTCGCACCTGGACTGTTGATGGTCGAAGGCGGGAAACGATGGGTTTTGAATTATGACGCGCAGCAGGCTGCGGTCGTTAGGGCGATCGAGAAAAACAAAGCTGAAAATTCAAACAGCGATGAAGCTTCCAATGATGCGACAAACACAACCAGCAAGACAAACCTCAATTCATCAGCAGATGAAACAACACTAAAAGTAACAACCTCTCGGATCAAGGACGACACACCCAACAACGTGTTGGACGACAACACAGAAACGACTCCCGTTGATCTTTCGAGTTCGATGGACAACGCCAAACCTGACCCTTTGAAACCCAAAAATACGCTGGGGTACGAGTACCAGCGGCTTGGCTACTATTGGCTGTTCATCGTCGGCGCGATCATGATGGTTCGATTGTTAATAGACCCAAGCCTGACTCGGCGACCGTTGTTGGAGCCAAACCTAAGCGTCGGAGGGCTTGTCTTTTTCGCTTGTAGTTTGATGATTTTCTTGTTTGCGAACATCATCACTTCTGAACCCACACCCGAAGATCTTCGCGGTGCACGCAATGCGGTCAAATTAATCCAAAGAGAAGCCGCTGGTGACAGTGGTGCAATCGAACTTCGTCAGCGCGGTCCCGGATATACGTTGTTCAATCTGATCCCAATCATTCCGTCTTTCGAAAGCGGAGGGGAAATTCTCAAAACAGACGCCGATCAACAAGCCAACATGTCACGATATGTGATCGCGGCGAAATCACTGGCGATTGTCAGCCAGATGTTGATCGTGTTGGGATTAGTCGCGTTCTGCCATTACAACTACAACAATTTCTACGTTGGTGTTGGGACGGCGACCGTTTACTTGATGCTCCCCTACACTGCGATCTTTACCGGACATGTTCTGCATGTTTTGCCTGCAGCATTGATTCTTTGGGCGATGGTCAGTTTTCGACGGCCGATGGTGGCGGGGATTCTATTTGGTTTCGCGACCGGCGTTTCGTACTATCCAATTTTTCTATTGGCACTTTGGGCCAGTTTTTATTGGAAACGTGGTGTCGGACGATTCATGATCGGCACGGCAGTTTCACTAAGTATCTGCATTGGCGGTTTAGCGTTCACTTCGATCGACACCATGGACTTTTTCCATCAAGTCCAAGCCATGTTTGGGTTTTGGAGTCCAATCATGGACGGCCTCGACGGTATTTGGGCGCTAGGCTGGAACCAATGGTGGCGATTACCACTACTCGTTGCGTTCGTTTTATTCTGCGTTTCATTTGTGGCTTGGCCTTCCGAAAAGAACATTGGAACGTTGGCAAGCTACAGCGCCGCGATCATGGTTGCCGTTCAGTTTTGGCACGGATTTGGTGGCGGACTCTACATGGGTTGGTACATGCCGATGGTGCTGCTGGTCGTGTTCCGGCCAAACTTAAATGGGCGCGTTGCACTAGCGGAGCTTCGCGAATCAAAGCGTCCACATCGCGAGTCGCCAGAGGATCTTTTACCTACAAGTTAGGCATCCACTCTGCCCCGCGGGCATTGTGTAATGCCTAAAGCTTGCCCCCGCGAGACCAACAAGCTCAACTCGGACACATCGCGAGTTCTCACATTTATCCGATCATGAGACTTGAAACATCTGTATGGCTCAGGTGTTCTTTTACAGGATCTCATCGATCAATTTCGCAGTAAGAACCCTCTGAAATTGCAGTTTCGAAAACGAATAAACGGCTTGGCTCAAAATCTCTTTTTGTCACATTCTCAGCGACCGATTGAAGTAGATAGCGTCGTACTCCTCGCAAGCTCGTTTCCAAAACAATCGTCCAATGAAATTTCGTTTCCTAAAATCACTTCTCCTTGCTGCCGTCATAGTCGGTGGGATCTGGGTCTTGTTTAACAAAGACAGTCTCCAGAATCCAAGCGACGTGGTGGAAATGATCAAGCAGAAATGGAATGCGATTCCAACCGCGTACAGCAACGCAAATAGCAATCCGGCCAGCCCATCCAACGCGCGAATGGTTCAGCGACCACAGTTCGTAACCAATGTGATCCGTGTTGCTTCGTTTCGGTTGAGCGAAAATGTTACCGCCGACAGGACAGGATATTCGATTGGAATGGTGGCTAACATTTGCCGCCAGTACGACGCGGTTGCGCTTCAACAAGTCGTCGGAACAGACAATGCATTTCTCGCGCGGCTGACCGATGAGATGAACCGTTTGGGTGCCGTGGGTCGCGAGAACCTGGGGACTGACTCGCAACCAAAAGACAACTACTATTTCTTCTCGGATCGGACATACAGTTCTGGCTACGATTCACAATCGGCGATCGTTTACAATCGCCGCACGCTACAGTTGGACAATTTTAAAAATGGCCAAGCCCAGCATTATGTGATCAACGACCCAGATCGAATTCTCACTCGAGAACCTCTGGTCGGCTTGTTTCGAACTCGCGGCCCTCAACCCAATCAAGCGTTCACTTTCACTCTCGTCAATGTCCAATTTGACCCAATAAAATCAGGCAAGGAAGTGACTTATCTCGGCGAGTTGTTTCGGGCAATTCGAAGTGATGGCCGCGGCGAGGACGACGTTTTGATTGCTGGCGATTTCGGTGCTGGGGATCGAGAGTTTCGCCGCATGGGTAAAGTCGGTTTGACTTGGGTCGTTTCCAACCAGGCAACTGACACTCGCAACAAAATTCAATCGGACAACGTGGTTTTCAACCCAACTGCTACCGTCGAATACACCGGGCGCGGGGGAGTGTTTGATTTCTTGCGAGCCTACAATTTGCGATTGGAAAACGCGTTGCAGGTTTCGGACCACATGCCCGTGTGGGCTGAGTTTTCAATTTTCGAAGGCGTCAACAACGTCCCAGTTATACCAGGACGTGTCGCGAAAGATATCGAATCTACCCAGCAACATTGACGAACTGAGCTAACTCAGCCACGGAGTTAGTGCAGCCAACAGTGTCAGTACAGCCAACGGTGTCAGTACAGCCAACGGTGTCAATGAAGCCCACGGGTAAAGCCAAACGAAGTTAAGTCGAAAGCGACCCCGCACGCAGCTCAAACGTTTTGGCGGACCAGACTGAATAAGCCACGCTGGTTCCACCAATCTGAATTCGATGACGCTTGTTCGTCAATCCAGTGACGCCAGCCATTGTCAGGTTCCGCTTGTCGGAAGGAACTTGGTTCTCGGGAGTTAGGATTGCATCAGGCTGCCGGTTGTTTTCCAGATACTTGATAATCGAAATTCCTTCACTGAAATCCAATACTCGGTATCCGTTTTGAATGAGTTCGAATGTCAGTTTGTCGCGTAAGTCGTCGTTCGATTCCAAGAGCAACACAATCGGTTTGGGCTTTTGGTTTTCTAAGTCAGAATTTGTATCGACTCGGTATCCAGATTCGGTTTCACGAACAGATTCCAACCCGGAGTTTGGTGTAAAAGGCGAATCAATGTTGGCTTTCGTATAACCTGTTGTTGCATTCAACGCGTCGTGTTTCGATTTTTTTGTTTCTACGATTGGGATTTGTGAGATTGCATTGCTTGAGACCGAGCTGTTTGAGATAGCTGGTTTCAAAACTGAACCTTGTGAATCTTCGCCGTCCAAGATCGTGTCTTGCAGATTTTTCAGGCAACCAAGCGCATGTTCCAGAGCTTCTTCTGCGTGCTCAGTCAATTGTTGCTGCAACTGATTTTGCGCAAGGTGAATGGCTAGGTTGGCGGCGTCTAGGCATTTGCGAATGCTGGATAGCTGAATTGGTGAATCGAAATCGCCAGTACAGGACGCTCCGTCAGCCCCTGCCGAACTCGTGTTGTTGATTTGATCATCGTTGGATTCATACTTTCGAGAATCCTTTAACTCGCCACGGACGACTCGGATTTCTTTGGGGGCGTCGATTCCCAGTCGAACCGTTTTGCCTTGGACTCGTGTGACTTCGACAGAAATTCCAAGCGATGGAAAAACGACTGTTTCGGATTCGCGACGTGAAAGAACTAGCATAGGATTCCTTTCCAAAAATTTGGATTGATCATTTGAGCGAGTGCAAAAGATGACGCACTCGCAAGTTTCATGGCTCCCTGCCAAATACGATGCACAAAGAATCCTTTTGCACACCACAAGTATTCAGTCTGTCGATTTCCAAATTCGCGTCAACCGCACTTACTGTACATTTTTACAGTATCTGGGTTTTGCTAGCGATTTTAGTGAAATTTTCAACTTTGCTCTCTGGGCTGAGGCGGCCATCTAAAGAAGATCGGGGATCAGGGATTTCCATAATTTGAAGGCGAAAAGTGCACAATGGGGAGCCAAAGAGGGGTTTCTCCCCCGATCAGGACCAGACTATTACCGAAAACCTTAGAATCCTCACTAAATTGCATTTTCCACGGCCAAAGTTGGGGCAGCAGGGCATTAGATTTCGCACAGTAAAATGGGGAAGAAGTGGAAAATTCGGAGCAAAATAATCACGAGCGTTTTGTGTCGCATTTCGTGCGGCATTCCAACTCGATTCATTCGTTTATTTTGACGATCGTTCCTTCGGGAGTCGACGCGGACGAGATCCTCCAAGACGCAAGTTTGACTATGTGGCAAAAATTTGACCAGTTTCAGGAAGGGACAAATTTCCGTAACTGGGCATTTCAAGTTGCCAAATTCACAGCGATGAATCACATTCGAAGAGTCCAGCGTGACCGGCATGTTTTTACGACTCAGTTGGTAGAATTGCTGGCCAAAGATTTTCACATGCAAAGCAACGAGTTGGAGTCACGCCGTGCAGCACTGCGTCATTGCATCACGAAACTTAATCAAAAAGACAACACTGTCCTTTTGGGCTGCTACTCTGAAAAACAGTCGGTAAAGCAGTTTGCCAACCTGCAAGGACGAACGCCCAACGCGGTTTATAAACAACTTGATAGAATCCGGCGGGACCTGCTGAAGTGCATCCGGTCGGTCGTCGGGAAATTAAATCCAGACCCCGAGAGTTGATTCAACGAACTCTCGACGTGTAACGATGAAGCAACACTTCATTATTGATGAGAAAAATGAACGACAATAGAATTCCGGAAGATGCATTGGTTGAATTGATCAACCAGTTACTGAACGGGAATATTTCAAGCGAAGATTTTCAACGGCTTTCCGCTGAACTGGAACAATGCGCTCAAGCTCGCGCGGTGTACATCGAGAACACGAACCTGCATTCCGAGCTGACGCGGAATTTTCGATTGGAAAGTGACAACGATGTGAAAGCGATCGCGAATGATTTGGATGAACTGATCCTCGTCAACGCCGCTCACCAACTTCCATTGGCTCCCAACGTTCAATCTAGTTCTACGCTTTTTCCAAATATTCCCTTCTCTGGTTCGGTCGCATTTTGGCTGCCTACCATTCTCTCGCTATTTTTGATCGGCGCAGTTGCAGCGTTCATCATCAACGGCGGTTTAGTAGAAAACCCTACGACGAACTATGTCTCCAATTCTTCGAATCGAACACAGCCGTCGATGCAATCAACGATTGACATTGCTGCAGAGCAAAAAGGCGTCGCGTTACTAACCAAAGACGTTAACGCAGTTTGGAATGAAGGCGGGAAAATTCAAATTGGAAAACCAATTGCTCCCGGCATGGTTGGATTGAAAGAAGGCTTGATCCAGATCGACTTTTTCTGTGGCGCCACGATGATTCTCGAAGGCCCCGCGCGATTGGAAATCACGGACGAAAATTCAGGTTTCGTTCACTACGGAAAACTCAGAGTGTTTGTGCCAGAGCAAGCCAAGGGGTTCACGTTGCTTTCGAAACAGTGTGAGGTTGTCGATTTAGGCACTGAGTTCGCCATGAATGTGGACTCAGAAAAAGGCGCCGAAGTTCACGTTCTCGAGGGCGAAGTTCGTGTGAAAGACGCTTCGGCTGACGCCAATGAAGAATTACTGGTCGGTGGCAAAGCCGCTCGATTCGCAGGCAACATGCCAGCCGAGAATGTCAAATTGGAAACAGACAGGTTTGTTGGCCCAGCCGAGTTTCAACGACTTTCAAGGAAAGCCCAAAACGCTGGGCTTGATTGTTGGATGGATGGCATGGATGAGATTCGGAAAGACAACCAATTGTTGGCGTTGTACACTTTTCAGGAACCCTCCAAATGGGATCGGCTGTTGGTGAATTCTCGACCGGAAAGTAACGACATCGGTAACGGAGCGATCATCGGTTGTGAGTGGATTGAGGGGCGTTGGAAAAACAAGCGAGGTTTGAAATTTAGTTCGCCCAGTCACCGAGTTCGTATCAATGTTCCAGGGCTCTTCGATGCAATCTCGTTGAGCGCTTGGGTCAAGGTCGACAACTACGGTCATAAAATCGCGTTGACACATCCGGATACTAAAAAGCAGAAAAATTACATTCACTGGACGTTAGATTCGAGTCCAGCAGGCGACAAGTCCTCTTTGCATTTCGCCGTCACTGATTTGTTCGAAGGCGAGCAATCAAGGTGTCATTACAGTTCGATAGAAACACCATTCTTGAAATCCGATTTGAACCAATGGGTTCATGTTGGCGTGACATACGATCCCGTCAACCAAGTCGTGACTCATTACAAAAATGGTCGTGAGTTCGCGAGCAGTCCAATCAATCGCGTTCAAAAAGTTGGCTTGGGCGTTGCCAATATCGGCAACTGGCCGTTCCAAAAATGGGCCAAAGGAACGAAGTTCGAAATTCGAAACATGGAGGGAGTGATGGACGAATTCATAGCTCTCTCGCGTGTGCTTTCGCCAGAAGATATGGCAGAGATCTACGAATTTGGAAAACCTGCTCAGCAATAACCTTGGCCTCACGACAGAGGCAGGATGGCTTTGCTACCGATCAAGATCATTGAATCAACGGTGAATCTAGCCGCTGAATAAGAATCTGCGATCGAGCTCCGACTTCGCCAATTCCATTCATTTCGCTCTCCAATGGCTTGGTCGGATGGAATATGCACATGGAATCGAGACATCCACGTGCTCCATCGGTTATTCACGAATCGGCAATACAGTATAAAGGTTGCTGCAACGTACCGATCCAAAAAGCCAGACGCATGAAATATTTCGAACATAAGTTTGACAAAGTCGAAGACTACCTCCACCATCGTTCTCCCTATTTGTTGGTCGAGAAAATCAAGTCGATTGAGCCCACTGAAATTGTGGCGGAAACCAAACTTACCGGCGACGAGTTTTTTATCGCCGGCCATTTTCCGGGTGCCCCCATTCTCCCCGGCGCAATGATGCAAGAGATGACCACGCAAACTGCTGGTTGTTTGATCGCAGCCAAATACAATCCGATGGAGCAGTACAACACCACCGACCCATTCTTCAACGAGTACGCGTTAGGTGTGTTGGTCAAAGTCAAAAACGCGCGGTACCGTGGATTTGCTCGCCCCGGTGACACACTTGAAATCAAAGTCACGTTGAGCGAACAATTTGGTCAGGTGTTTGACTTCGTAGGAACCATCTCGGTCGGCGACAAAACCATCGTACGTAATAGCTTTCAATTGACGAACATTCTCTCCAGTGTCCTTCAAGGCAACTAAACCGCGGACATGTGATCTGAATGAATCATTCAACCGATCACAAAAAGAGCCCAGGTAAACTCCATTGGTGATGTTAATTGAAAGCCGCAGCATTGATTCCAACGGAAATAGTCCCCAGCGTCACACGTTCTGAATGTTCACCGCGTTCGGTAGAACGAGAATTTCAGGCGCTGATTGACGGGGGAGCGCCAATCAAGGTCGCTGGTCTTGCTCGCACCGACCCGTCAATCCTTCTCAAAAAAGGGCTGAAGCCGAAACACAAGATCGAACTGTTCGACACACAGTTTTACTTCACCCACGTTCGTCAAATTCCCGAGCTGCGCTTTTTCGTTTGCTACATCGTTCAAGCTAAAAAAAGTCGAAGCAAAAAGAACGGCTCTGGGGCCAATGCCTCGCACATCATCTATCCGCGGATCGTTTATAAAGATCTTTCCTTGTCCTGGCGTGCCGCGTCGCATTTTACTTTTGTCGACCAAGAGATCTGGATCGGCAAGGGAGACGTGACGACCGAGTTGCATGACGGACATGAGATGGTCGTTTCAGCCGAAGCAACCACCGATTTACCAACCGAAATGCAAACGGCAGTGGAGTCGCTGATCAAGCTCAGCCCGAAACCACCGTCAGCAAAAGGCATCTTGGACTTGGTGCTCAAGCGAGCCGCGAACGATCGAGTCGAGCCTTACCAAGAGTTTGTCGCGCCACGTCGGTTGGCTCAATCAAATCAACAAAACCTGATCAACCGAAATCGTTCGATCGCTCGATTCACGAGACGAAACGATCCGCATTCACTCAAATTTACTGCTGGATTTGAGCCGGATTTTAAAAATGGAATTATTGAAGCAAGTAAATCAAAGAGCCGCTTGTATGGTGGGACTCTTCGGCGGTTTCGAATTTTGTCATCTAATCGGCAGGTTCAATATTTCTTTATCGCCGGAGCAACTCACGTTTGGATTTTCCCACCTCAGGCAACCACAACCGAGCTTTCCAGTTTCGGCGTCCGAACAATCGACGTGATTGCCGATGATGATCTCTTCATTCCAGGGTATGAGTATCACCATTTCGAAGAAACCAAAAATGGTCCTGAGCTTTATTCTCAGATCCCTCCCGGCTACGCAGGAGAGGTTTGTGCAGCAGATGATGCGAAGGCCGATGCATCACCATGGCTAAACGAGATCCCAATCATTCAGGCGTTTCGTCGCGAAGTCCTGCAGGAAAAATAGTCCCATCGTGTTTGTCCGCCAAGCAAAAAACAGGTCAGTCAGCACAATCGCTCGAACGTACGAAAACGCGGCTACTGAATGCCCAGTCTTGCCGCCATCGCGAATTTGCTGGTCATCGTTTGGACCAGATTCTCGGCGGTCAATGGTTTTTGGATGAAACCAAATGCACCCAGTTCTATCGAGTTGAATCTCTCTTCACTGCCAGCGCTGCTGAGCATCAGAACGATCACGTCGTCATAATCTGGGTTGGCTCGGATGGCCTGCAAGATGTCGAGTCCGCAAATGTGAGGCATGAAAATGTCAAGCAGGATCATGTGGGGCTTGTTCACCTCAAGCGATGCCATCACGTTTCGAGAGTCGCTTTCGTAGCTGACGTTTGCGAATCCAGCAGATTTCAGCTGGGCACTGACTGTCCGGCAGACTAGATCAACATCATCCACGATGAAGATCTTTTTCTCAAAGACGCAGGCGACAGACTTGGAAATGTTGAGAGATGTTGAATTGTTTTTCATGACAAACAACTCTACTACAACTTTGATTTTCAGCCTTGGGGAATTTCCCTACTAGGGAAAAGTTTGACCGATTGATTCAGTCAAGACTCGTCATTTTGGGTAGTGTTGCATTTTTACAACACTCAAATTTGGTAGAGAAAGCGACTTAAACGTTTTGGCGAGGCAATGAGCAATAAGGACTGAGCAATTGGTTGCCATCGGCTTCGATTAATGCCACTCAATAGGACTGTTAAGTTGAGTGACGAGCTCGCAATTGGCCTACAGGTTTTCTTTGTCTGTGCCAGATTTTGGACTCCACTCAAACATTTTTTCGCGGAGGTCTCGCGTCGTTTTGTCGATCACTGCCCAGTATTCTCCTGAACGCATGTTGCCCTGATTCGATCGAATTCGGCGGAATTCCAGAATGTAAGGAATCGCGCCCGGATTACCGATCCGGGAAAGTTCCTTGAGAATGATGAACTCGTCGATTCCAAGGTTCAAAACATTGTTTTCGTTGCGAGCGATGCTCATCGGATTCGATTTTTTAATTTGCTCGATTGCTGAGTTATGTCGTTTGGTCACAAACAGCAAGATTCGAGAAAGCGATTGCCAATCATTCAGTTCTGCAATCCGATTGATCGCCGACATGCGAATTTCTCGCGTCACTTCAGTGTTGCACGCCAACACGATGTCTTCATTTTTTTGCGGCTTTTGAGGTGAGTTGGCCAATCCATCGACTGTAAAAATACCAACCAGCAAAGATGCAATCAGAAGTGTAGTGAAGTTTTTGTGGTTCATGAGAGACCCTAGTGATCACTTGAAAAGACGAGGAAGGACTACATCCAATTTACCGAAACCAATTCATTTTTCTTAGAGGAAATGCGTTTCGGTTAGAAAAACGACACAAAAAGCCAAAAAACCCGCCTCAATTTTTGCCAGCGAAGCGAAAATTGCTAGGGAATAAGTCCTTGTTTAGATTCGCAGCGCGAATGATGTGGGCGCCAAATACCGGCCGGGTATGACATCGCAAGCAATCGTTACCCCAAACGACGCTTTTGAAATTGCAATCGTTGTTAAAAAGTTTGCTCCCAATCGAATTAGATCAATCCATACCACGCCATGCTACTGCAGCGCGAAATTCTTAATAACGATCACCCTTGGTTCTCCATCAACCTCACCAAGAATGGCCGGGAGGCCACAGGCTGCCATAAGTTCGAGCATCTCCTCATTTCCGATCCGTTCGAAACGCTGACCGTCCGGCGCGGGAACAATCACGTTCAATCCATTGCCAGATTGGGGTTTGCTGTCGACTGAACGACTGGCATGTTCGGATTGATTTCCCGATTCAGGCGTGGCGATCGAGCCAGGATCGATGGGCGTCGTTAGAGTCCACAAAAGTACTGACACCAACGCAATTCCGACAATCCCAATCAGAGTTCGCTTTATCGTTCGCATACGATTGTGATGAGCTCGCATGGAAGCTTGGAGTTCAACCAACATTTGCTCGCGTCGAACTTGAATGCTTTCTGCGTTTTTGGTTCTGTCATTGTTCGAGTTCAAGTTTGATTTTTTAGTCATTGAATTCCTCGCACGCTTTCAGTCGCAGACGTTCAACAGCTCTGCGGATTCGACCATCAACGGCTCCGGTCTTGAGCCCAAATTTTGCACCGATTCGATTGAGTGACCACCCCAAACGATATCGCAATTCGATCATCTTTTGCAAAGGCGGAGGTAGAGATTTTAATTCCGATTCAATCCAGACCAACCGAGCAGAATCTTCGATGTGGGATTCATCTCCGATTGGTCCGGCTTCAGAGAGTTCGGTCGTTTTCAGTCGCGACCGTTTGCGAAGCCAATCATAGGTCACGCTTTTCGCGACGGTTCGCGACCAAGCGATGATTTGACCTTCGGAACTAATCGGTTTGATGCTCTTGATCGCCTTGAGCATCGCGTCTTGAACGAGATCAAGGCAAGTCTGTTCGTCACGGCCTAAACAACGTCGGACTTCTTTGAGCATCACGTCGAAATTGAAATTGTAAAAAGTGGCTAACGCGTTGCGGTCACCACTAGCCATTTTCCTGGTAACCGATTCCCAGTCGACACCAAGTTCGACATGCGCAGTGGCGTCGCGGAGCGCGTTCGCAGGGCGATTTTCAAGACTGGAGTCGAATTTTCTGTGGCTTTTTCTGTATCCTGAGCCATCGTAGGCATCGCAAAACAAACGAGTACCAAGCCTGCGAGAAATGTGTTTAGAGTTTTCATTGAGTCAATTTCCACGTGGGTATTGATTGTGTGAGTATGTAAATGTGCCAGGGTCGTTCTCGTTCTCTTAACTTAGTGGTCTATCAGACTTAAATTGACGGGGCCATGTTTACGCGAAACGTAAGCATGGAGCCCAAAACTTACCAAACTATTCATTTCAGTTTTGACGGACCACTAGCTCTTCCCAACAGTGGACTAACGAAACTGGATCTCGTTTTTCGCGCAGAAAATATCTAAAGCCTCAAAGAATAAAAGAATGATTCCGAAGCAATTGAAAAGCGTTGGCAGTCCTCCCAAACTTTTTTGCCACAATTCAAACTTCTGAGTCAAAATAGGTGCTAGTGGTTTGTCACAGCTTAATTTTGGGATAGACGGTTTTTAGTTTGCATCGTGCGTCGTCAATTTTCATTTGCCAGTCGACTCCTCGTTGGGTTTTGTTTACGTCTTTGTACCACGCTTTGATTTCGGCCTTAAGTTTTTTCAAGCTTGGGATTCGCCTTTTCTTTAAGCATTGGCGGGTCATTGAACTGAGTTCATTTTCAGCGACGTTCAACCAACTGCCGTGCTTGGGCGTGTAACAAAAATTGATTCTTCGGACGTAGGATCTCGCCTGCTCAGGTGGATAGACTTCATAAAACGCCCCCTTAGTGTGGGTGTTTAGGTTGTCACAAACCAATGTAATTTGGTCACAATCGGCGTAGCGTCCATCGAGGAGTGCGGCGACTTCCTGCGCCCAATCCGTTTTGGTTCGTTGATCACGAGCGGTTGCTTGTCGCCATCCACCAAGGGGTTCATTGAACATAAAGATGCTGGCGGTTCCAACTCGTTCATATTCATAGTCGACTCGCTTGGGATGCTTTTTGGTTGCCGCAATTGGCTGACGTGTTTCTTTGATTAGTTGAACGGGCTGCTCATCCATGCAGACCACTGGATGTGTTGGGTCGTACGGCTTTTCGTAGGTTTCTAACACCTCTTCCATGTTGGCAACGAACTCGGCATCCGCTTCGGGAGGAATCACCCAGTATTCGATTTTTTGTTTGTTCGTCATGCCGTTTTTTTAATCGTCCGACGAGCCGTCTCACGACTGATGGTTTCAGCCACACCCAGTTCCACAACTTTACGGGCAAGTAGCCGCAACGACCAGTTGGCATAACCCTTGGGCGGAGAACCCAGACGCATCGCGATTATCTTGGCTTCTTGTTTACCATCGAGAAGCTTCGGAGTCGGCGGCGTATCACGTTTCTTGCGATTGAGACACTCCTCAAATCCACGCTCAACGAAACGCTGCCGAACATTCTCGACTGTTTGTCGGCGACACCTATACGCTTCAGCGATCTGAACGTCAGGCCAATTCGGCCCTGCAGTATCTGCCTGAAGCAATATTTGGGCCCGCCGAACCTTTTGACTCGTGCCGTTGAGACGTTTGACCAATTCCTCTGCTGCTTGACGTTCCGCTTCCGACAAGCGGACAATGTATTTCTTCTGCATGGCAACCTCCTTGTGCTAAATACAGAATCCAATTTTTAATGAAACGAATCAATCCCAATCTTTAGATATGTCAAACCACTAGGTGGCAAATCGCTAGAGCCTGACGGATTTCACCAAGCATTCAAATTCTCCAAACGCGGACACCTAACCTGACGAACGTGAGGGGAATCAACTACAATTCCGGTCTAACGCAATCGTTGTTTTTGAATTTCACTTCTGGAATTTTTTCCAAATGACAG
>JBGCDK010000004.1:0-21766 GCA_045105295.1 Mariniblastus sp. | reverse complement strand
TCCGCCACTCTAAAATTGCCAAACCACGAATCAACAATTAAAACTAATGCATGTTTGAACCGGTATCTTCTCGTCACCTACTGACAAAACTAATTCCCACTATTGGGATTCTGTTTAGTTTTTTTCCTATACACGACGTGTGCGCTGGCTGCTACCTACAGACCAATCAAATGAAACTCGGCGTTGTTTCCGACGACAAAGCAGCAAAAAACGGTGACGAATCGCCAATCAGTGAGCAAAAAATCCTCGACGCAATCCAGCAGCTTTCCAGTGAGGTTTATTCCGAAAGAGAGGCCGCTGAAATTTTGCTTTGGAAAGCAGGCGATGCGGCGGAGCCTCACCTGCGTGCAATGCTACTCAACCCGAGCGATCCTGAAACGGCTAAACATTGCCACAGAATCATCGAACGTTTTGAGTTGGGAATTCATCCTGACACGCCACCGGAGACAATCGCTCTTATAAGAGGTTTCAAAGCCGCCGACATCAACGCGAAGATGGGAATCGCAAACATAATGCTTCGAGAGAAAAAACTTTCCCAAGTCATTCGCTTGATTCAAACGGTTTCTCTCAACGACCGTCAGCGGCTTGACCCAATGGTCATGCACAGCATAGAGCCAATGATATTTGAGGCTCTTGCCAAGGAGAACTTCAAATTGGCCGAAGAGCTATTGCTCTACGCTTCCCAAGTAGATCCTACCCGCAACGAGTACTCTTCATTCGCAAGAGATTACGCCGTTTTTATTGCCCTCACTGGCAGTGTCGAAGATCAAATTGAAGTTCAAAAATTGAATCCAAGTCGCGTTTATCGCAACAGCGCCAATCGTATTCTTGCCAATCTTATGGTCGTCAAAGGTGACCTCGCCAACGCCCGATCGTTTGCTGAGAAAATCATCCCCTTGCCGCGATACAGAAACTTAGTCCTAACCGACATCTACCTGCGACAAAAAAACTGGCAAGCCATTACCCAAGATGAATCCATCATGAAACGCATTTCGAAGTCAACCATTCAGGTTGGCCTCAAGGCCGCGTTCTATCGCCGCGCGAACGAAATTCAAAAATTCGAAAGAGAAATCGACGAAGTTCGCCAAACGTTGATCGACTCTCCACGAATGGCCTTTTATTGCACCGAAGCGTTTTTGATTAATCATAAATGGCAAGACGCTGTTCAAACTGCCAAACTCTATTCCTACCCAATCGCTTTCGACCTGCTTTGCCACCGTTCCGAGTTCAAAGAAGCGTTCGAACTGATCAAGTTCGATTTTTCCAACGAAGATACAGCGGCGTCCGAATGGCTGCGTAAAATGGATCAGAAATTCGAATTAGGCACAGACAACAAATACGACGAAGACAACCAGAACGACAATCCCGAAAAACAAGCAAAATGGATCACCGAAATTTTTCCTCCCAAGGGAATTGATGCCAAGTACGTGACCGACACCATTGCTGGAAAATTGGCTTGGCAGTTGCATCATTTCGGCCAAGTCAAACAAGCCAAATTGTTGCTCGAAGAAATGGAACGTACTTCAACACCGGACCTTCCCAAGCGAATAGTCACCTTCATCGAAACCAGTTACAGATGTGGCTATGAAGATTGGGCAACCGAAGCAGCCAACAAAGAAATCAAGATCGCTAAATCTTATCGTGCAAGACAATCGCTACTGCGCCCCTTCTTCCCGGATCAATCACTGCTTGCAGTTGATTTAGCAGAACTTGCGATTGTTGAACCAGAATTGTTTGGAATTGATTTAGATTCAGCGAATCCAAAATTCATCCAACAGATAAAAAAAATCATCTCTCCCGTTGAATCAGAAATCCTGAGTTTGCCAGATCTGAAAAAAATCCTGGCAGTTCATGACGAACGGTTTTACAAGCGGGCCAGACGTCAGACTACCAAGAATACCATTCTGAAAAACCAAGCCAAACTGGCAACGATCCACGAACATTCCGAGAAAGCAAAATCACTTCTATTGGCGTCTTCAGTGTCGTCGCCGTCTTCAAGCGATGTGCACCTGAGGCTGGGTGATTGGTTCCGCGAAAACGAGCAATGGTCTCAGGCTGCAAAGTTTTATCGCACCTCGTTTCAATGCGCGAAACCATCCGACAAGGCGCGCTACGTTGGAGAGATGGCACTTGCCGCGTATCTGGAGGGCTACGTTTTGCGAAAGTCGGGAAAGCTCGAAGAAGGCGACGCCCGAATTAAACTTGCCGTATTGCTGCCGCTTTCCCGCTCCAACGCTCGTCAACAATTGGCCGCGGGACTGGAAATGCGGGGACTCACCAAGGCAGCCGATAAAAACTTCGTTGACACCTACAAATATTCAATGCTCGACCTTAATGATTGGTGGCTCCATCGCGCCGCGTCCAGCGCAGGCAACGCTTTGAAACGAACCGATGGAGCGATGGCCGCCAACGTTTGGGAATTGTCCGTCCTCCACCTGACCAACAACACTTCTAAGTACAACGACATTCTCGCCTATCCACGCGAACTCATGTTGGTGCACGAACGACGGGGTTTGGAACTGAAAAAGGCGGGCAAACTCGAATTGGCGGTCAAGGAATTTGAAAAATGCGTTGCTATTGGAAACATCGGATCCAACCCTCACATCAGTTTGATTTCCACGCTGGAAGAACTGGGACGCACTGAAGCAGCGGAGCAACAATTTCAAAAATCGTTTGAACACTATTCAAAAACTTTAGAGCTTTTCCCAAATTCATCCCACCACAACAACAATCTCGCATGGCTATGTGTTCGATTGAATCGGAAAATTGACTTAGCAGAAAAACTGGCCCAAAAAGCACTTGCATCTTCCCCCGACGACGGTGATTTTTTAGACACCACTGCCGCAATCCACGCAGCCAAGGGCAATATTGAAAAAGCCATTGAGTTCCAGATCAAGGCTGTTGCTACGGATGAATCAAACATGGGCTTCAAAGTTCGACTTAAAGAGTTCAAATCCAAACTCGATGAACAAAAAACAGATTCGATCGACGTAAGCAAAGACGCAAAATGAAAATACTCGTCACGGGTGCATCTGGTTTTATCGGTATCCATTTGTGCCAACGTCTTGCCAACGAAAACCATGACGTGATCGCTCTCTATCGAAACCGTGACCGACAAGTGAATTTGATTCACCCCAACATCAAACTGGTCAGAGGCGATGTCAATTCTCTAAAAGAACTCGCAAAAGCTGTGCAAGGCTGCGAAATTATTTTTCACTTAGCCGCACTTGCGAGACCATGGGCAAAAAATGCGTTGGATTTCCAGACAATCAATTGCGACGGCACACGCAATGTTTTTCGCGCGGGCAGCGAAGCTCAAGTCAATCGAATCGTGTTTGCTTCGACGGCTGGTGTTTTCGGCGCGTCCATCGGAAATACGCCAACAAACGAAACTCAGCCGCTGGCAGATCAATTGGACTCAGATTACGAACGATCTAAAAAATCTTGTGAGGCGATCGTGTCTGAATTTCAGGCAACCGGTTCCGACATTGTCACTCTCTACCCAACTCGCGTTTACGGCCCGGGTATCCTGACCACAAGTAACTCGTTAACCAAAATTTTCGACCGATTCGAGATGGGAAAATGGAGAACGATCCCGGGTGACGGAAACTCCATCGGAAACTACGTTTTTATCGACGACGTCGTGGATGGATTTTGTAAAGCCATGAGTGTGAGCAAGCCCAATGAGCGTTATTTAATTGGCGGTGAGAATTTGAGCTTCAACCAGATTGTCGTGGAGTTGCAATCGACAACAGGCAGAAACCATCGAATGTTAAACGTGCCGAGATCGGTGCTGAACGTCGCAGCCAACGTTGAATTGTTAAAAGCGAATTCTATTGGCAGACCACCCAAAATAACGCCAGGCTTTGTCAATAAATACTTGAGCGACTGGATTGTCGATTGCTCGAAAGCCAAATCGGATCTTGGGTACAGGCCAGTTTCGTTCACCGAAGGATTGCAACGAACGATTGACTGGATTCGAAGCTACCGTCGTTCAGTCAAACCGGTTTTTCTCGACTAGCTTCGCTGACGACCAGACTTCATTGCCACACGGCAAATGCACTGGATAACTGGCATCCTCTTTCAATGTTTTTAATACTGCCAAACATTTCGTTCGAGGCCCACGATCGCCCTGAAACCACCCAACATTGCGATCGAATCCGAGCAACTTCCAGCATGTTTGAAACTCTTGCAACTGAATCAAAACAATCGTCTTGTTAAATTACCTCAACCGGACATACTTGATCGTTCGATAACTCAATATCCAAAAGACTCTGAACGCGTAGAATTCGATCGCGTTAGAAATCGCTCGGGCGAAAAATCAAGCGCTCGAAATCTGACCGACAGTGACATTTTATTCAACCGAGACTGACCTTTGAAACTTACCGCGGCCTGTGCTTTTGGACTCGAAGCGATCGTCAAACGCGAACTGATTGCGCTTGGCTACGAGCCGCGCGTGACTCAACCGGGTCGAATCAGTTTTGAGGGTGATTGGTCTGCCGTTTGCCGGGCAAACATTTGGTTGCGAACAGCCGATCGCGTGCTTGTCGAAATTCAACAGTTCGACAGTCCAGATTTTGATAGCCTTTTCGAAACCGTCAAAGCATTTGACTGGAGCCAGTTCATTCCAGCCGACGCTTCGTTTCCGGTGATCGGAAAATCTCGTCTGTCGACACTAACCAGTGTTCCTGCGGTTCAACGCAGTGTGAAACGCGCGTTGGTGGAAAGTTTGAAACATTTCCACGGCGTCAACGAACTTCCTGAAACGGGAGAAACCTACAAAGTTGAAATCGCATTACTCGACGACGTCGCCACGTTGACGATGGATACCACTGGCCCCAGTCTCCACAAACGCGGCTATCGTAAATTGGTGGCTGAGGCTCCGCTGAAGGAAACGCTGGCTGCGGCTTTGGTTGATTTGAGTGTTTGGAATCCGGAACGACCGTTGGTCGATCCATTTTGCGGCTCGGGCACGATCGCGATCGAAGCCGCCTTGCTCGGTCTAAATATTGCGCCCGGCATGCATCGTGAGTTCGCTTGCTCCCAGTGGGGCACGATCGACAAAACGAATTGGCAGCATGCCAAAGAAGAAGCTAACGACTCGCGTCGACACGATGTCAAACTTCAAATCGTTGGCAGCGATCGAGATCCTGAAGTCCTAAGCCTCGCTGAGTACCACATTCGAAAGGCAGGCGTCGCGAAACATATTCAGCTTGAGCAAAAGTCATTTGATCAAACATACAGCGACAAAGAATATGGCTGCCTCATTACTAACCCACCCTACGGCGAGCGATTGGAAGAACACAAACGCTTGACCGGCCTTTACCAATCGTTCCCGATGATCATGCAGCGTTTGCCAACGTGGTCGTTGTATTTGATTACCAACATGCCAAAATTCGAGACGTTGATTCGCAAAGAAGCAACGCGAAGGAGAAAACTGTTTAACGGTCGAATTGAATGTACTTACTATCAGTATCTCGGCCCGCGGCCACCTCGGGCAAATTTCGCCAACAAGCAAGCAAGCGTTAAATCAAAACAAGAGTCAATCGACCTCGATTCCCAACCGGTTATCGAAGTAGAAACAGTACAAACGAGATCAGACGAAAAACCTCAAACACGAACCGGGATTCCTGTTGAAGTGATTCCCGTCGAAGTCATCGGGACATCCGAGCAAGAGCTAGAGCCATCGCAAACGCCCACGGTCGAAGTATCTGTTCAGCCAAAAACTCCAGAGCCAACGACTTCCGAATCTAATGCTCCCGATGACACCATCGAGAAATTCGATACGCCAGCTATTGAGCCCCAGTCGCTAAACACATCTGGTCGATCTGAACCGCAAGATTTGGCGGAACCCGCCGCCGAACAAACTGAATCCTATCCACCGCGTGAAACTGAACAACTTTTTGGTGGCCTCAGAGCAAAAGATTACGAACAAGCCGAGTTGTTTCACAACCGCTTGACCAAACGTGCAAAACATCTTCGTCGCTGGCCCGGCAAACGAGGCATCACTTGCTTTCGTTTGTACGAGAGAGACATTCCCGAGATTCCGCTGGTCGTCGATCGTTATGAAAATCATCTGCACATTACAGAATACGAAAGACCGCACGAACGCGATCTTGCTCGTCATGTGGCGTGGCTTGACCTGATGCGACAAACGGCGGCCAAAGCAATCGACATTCCACTTGAAAATTCATATCTCAAGCAGCGTCACAAAGACCGTGAATCTCGACAGTACGAAAAAGTCGACTCGCTCGGTGAATTGATTACCGTTCAAGAGGGCGGATTGAAATTCCTGGTCAACCTTTCGGACTACGTCGACACGGGGCTGTTTTTGGATCATCGCGTCACACGAGGGATGGTTCGTGATGAAGCGAAAGACAAAGACTTCCTCAATCTTTTTGCCTACACCGGTTCTTTCTCGGCGTACGCTGCTGCCGGTGGAGCTCGATCGACAACCACGGTGGACCTCTCAAAAAACTATTTGAACTGGGCTCAAAAAAACCTCGAAGCCAACGGCTTGGAGGGCGAAGAGCATTGCATGATCGCAAGTGACACCATCGAGTTCCTCCATACTGCGGGGCAGGAACCCAAAGTTGAATTTGATTTAATCGTTGTCGACCCGCCGACCTATTCCAACAGCAAGCGAACGGATACGGACTGGGACATCCAGTCTCGATACATCGAACTACTACGCTTGGTAGAGAACGTGACTCGGGAAGACGGCGTGGTTTATTTTTCAACCAACTTCCGAAGATTCAAGTTTGACGAAAAAGAGTTTCGGCATTTTGAAATCCGAGAGATTAGCAAACAAACGGTGCCGGAAGATTTTCGCAATCGGCGGATCCATCGTTGTTGGCGGATGGTGAAAAAGTAGCAATGTTGGGCTGCCTACCTTTGCTGTTCTTGCTGCGAGTGTTTGGCTATCCGTTGCTTGTTCTTCAACCCTTCGTTCGGAGAGCGAAGAATCCTAATCCGACGGCCACCCCCGAGCCAGTTGTCATTGGCTCAAACGAAAACCATCGGAACAAGGCTGGGGATTGAGGACCGCCATGACGGCGAGGAAATCAGATCGACGCCTTATCATTCCTCAGGACCGCTGGGCAAAGCCATAGTCAAACTAACTCGTCTTCCTTTTCGCAAAACGACCAGTGACACTTTATCGCCCCACTCTTTGTTCATTTGCAGATAGGTTTGAAGCTGCTTGATGCCCATCGAATTGAATTTGCCATCGATTGAAACGACAACATCACCGCGTTTCAATTTTGCTTTGCGGGCCCAAGCCCCCCAAATCACATTCACCCGCAAACCAAGATCTTGCTCGCCTAGTCTTGCCCTTGAGCGTTCCGTCTTGCTGAGTTCCACTGCCCAGAATCCACTATTAGGCCCGACCACATGCGTTGACTCTCGCCACGACGGATCGGACAAAGCACGCCAACCATCGAAGAGCTTGATCTCTGACTCAATGACCTCTCCGCCCCGATTCAAAACGACGGGAAGTTTCCCAGAGTCACCCGCCAATTCGAGCACCCGAGTTGCGTCGCCGAAAGTCAGAATGCGTTGGCCATCGATCTGTCTTAGCAAATCGCCTTTTTTGATTCCGGCCTCAAAAGCCGCCGAGTCCTTACTGACGTCAGAAATTTGAGTCTGATTTTTTGCATCCAACGTGAACCCGAGATTGCGGGGCGACGGATAGGAAAAAACCATCTCTTTCAATAACTTCCCCTCATCTCGAAGACTCGAAAGCTGCCCCGTTTTGACTTCATGGCAATGAATACACTTGTTGTCGCGTTTGGCTTGGATTTTTTTGACACTCTTAAAGTCATCTGGAATCGCAACGGTCTCAGGCGAGGGATCGTATTTGCTAAATGGCTTGGAATCGCCAGCTTTATGAAGATCCAACACCCGTCTCATAATAGAAATCAACGAGTCTTTATTGAGATGAGATTCCGGGCCAGAATCCTCGCGGCCACCATAACGCGTGTAAGTCTTTCCTTTGCTGTCAAGGAAAAATGACATCCAAGTCAAATCGTATTCGAACTGGAACTGTTCAATGTTCACGCCGTTCATGGACTGCATCCTGACGCAAACGAATTGTTCGGCCAACTTTGCAACGTCTTTGTCTTGACGAACAACCTGCTCGTCGAAATTTGAACAAGCCTCTCAGCGTTCGCACCTGAAAACTAAAAACAAAGGCTTGCCCGATTCTTTGCTGAGCGTCAAACCTTCTTCGTAATTGAAAACCCACTTGATGTTCCCGTCGACCTTGGTGGGTGCAGGCTTGTCCTGGGCAGCGACGCATAACGACGATGGCAATACAAATGACACAATCAAAAAACTGTTTATGATCAGGCAACCTGCAAGAATTCTTAAAACGACATTCATTCCAAAACTCACTTTCGAAAATTGTTAATGTCAGCAATAGTTTGCTGCCAGTCTCCTGAAAATCGGACGGCCCGATCATCAACGTAAACGTGTGCGGCGGGTTTGTCGCGGCAGACTTCATCGACTTCGATATTATGTTTGACCAACCAAGCACGAATGGCTTCCACGCCTTCGTCCGTCCGGCATCGAGCAGAAAAAATAACGACTCGATAATCCTTCCTCAACTCCTTGATCGCTTGATCAACTTTGTGAACGGGCGGATCGGGAATGATCGCCTCGCCCTGCCAGCCGTGCTGATGAGAGTGAACGACGCCATCAAAATCGAGACAAATCGTACGAGGCTTGACCGTAATCCCTTGCGCTTCCAGCAGAATCTGTGGAGCGAAATTCAGTGCGAGAATCCGATCGATGGCTTCGTGGCCCTCGAGCCATTTGTTTTGCTCGTTGTAAGGTTCGTCATTCCACACACGGGTGAAATGTTCTTTCGTATGGTGCCGCCCCCAAAGCCGCAACCAGCTGCCGTGGTGATTGGCACCTGTCGAACCAGGAAAAAGGTCAGGCGATCGATCAAGGCCAAGTCGGGCGTAATCGGAAACCAAACGCTCACAAAATTTTCGCACCGACTTTGTTGACATCGGTCGAGCGAAAACGACCGTCAGATGGAAACCACCTTTTCCGTTGGAATCCGTCAGTATCGGGTCAAAGCCCATATCAACGAGTTGATCAAACCACGACATAGCCGCAACAAAATTGCCTTCCTTGGTTACTGATAAATCATCGTCATCATGTAGATCGATATCGATGGCGAACCAACGAGACATTCCGTCACTCGAAGCACTGTGAAGCCCAAGAATGCCTCCACCGTGTTTGGCTTTGAAGTGTTTCTCCAGAGAAGCCGTTTTCAAGAACACCTTGCCCCGCTCACGACTGAACGGAGCGGTGATCGCTTTGTTGATTCTCGTGCCGTCCTCTGAAATTTTGCGGTACCTGGGAGCCAAATAGCGCCCCCAGATGTCAGTCCTATTGACCAGATTATCCATCACCCAGATGCTCAGCTCGTCCGCCCGCTCTTTCCACTCGTCTGCGATTCTCAATAAAAATTCGTTCATTACTGCTATCAAATGCCGTAAGTAATAGCTCGATTGGAAAAACGGGCGTAATTATCTGCTAAAACTAGTCCTACCGTCTGGTGCTACAACCGGCCCCTATTAAGATTAAGTTATAAGAAAATCGGGACTAAAAATTTGCTTTTTCCAACCGGGCGTTCTGCCCCAAAATAGCAACAACATTTGAATTTCCCGAATTACAAAATGCTCCGCACCTTGTTTCTGACCTATGAAATCCACACTTCCCACCCAACCTCCCTCTGCGCCAGCACCTTTCCAAGAGGTAAAACCGTCCGATTCCCGTCGTAATGATGCAGTCGCAACTGGCAAAGTATTTGTCGTGCTACCTGCTTACAACGAGGCAGAGGGTCTACCATCGCTGCTTTCGAAAATCGAAAAAGTGTTCGCAATCAACGGACGTGACTACCACGTTATTGTCGTTGATGACGCGAGCACAGACAACACTGCTGACATCGCCAGAGACGCGGCCTACGAAATGCCGCTAACGTTGGTCCAACACAAAGTCAATCAGAACCTCCCTGGTGCCTTGCGGAGCGGTTTCACCGAAGCCAACAAACTCGCCATGGATGGTGACATCATCATCACAATGGATGGCGATGACACTCACACCCCCGGCACCATGAACGAGCTGATTCAAAAGATCAGTGAAGGCTACGATGTGATGATCGCATCACGTTTTCGCCCCGGTTCACGCGTGGTTGGTGTTCCTCCAACGAGGATCTTTGCTGCGTTTGGTGCTCGCATGCTTTTCAAGATTATCATGCCGATCGAGGGCGTCCGCGACTACACTTGTGGTTATCGAGCGTACCGAGCCAACGTTTTGCAGAAAGCGATGGAATTCTACGGGGACGAGTTTGTTTCCGAAAAAGGATTCTCTTGCATGGCTGACGTGCTTCTCAAGATGCGAAGATTCAAATTTGTCATGGGTGAAGTCCCAATGCTGCTTCGATATGACCAGAAACTTGGCGGAAGCAAAATGGCAGTTTTGAAGACGGCTTGGCTGTCTGTGAAACTTCTTCTGAAACGTCGCTTTGGTGGCTTTTAAGTTTTTCAGATGTTGAAGGAGAGAAACCGAACCATTCGACTTTAAATTCGAACCTCCTCAACAGCCAGCTTTCGACGCTTTCCATCGTAAATCCCCGCGCCCAATCACGCTTCGAATCGAAGCGGGTGATGACCCGACAAAACCAGATCCGCAGCAAGAATATTTCACATGATTGTTAAAACAAGTTCGAACACAAAATACGCGATCGCTGGTGGTGGCATGCTCGGCCTGACGTTGGCCATGCGAATGGCCAAACAAGGTCATGACGTGACTCTGATCGAGGCCGCTCCGACGCTCGGCGGACTGGCCAGCGTTTGGAACATTGGCGATATCGTTTTTGACCGCCACTATCACGTGACATTGTTGTCTGATTCTCGTTTGAGAAACCTCGTTCAGGAAATTGGCCTCGAAGACGAAATGAAGTGGATCGAAACCAAGACTGGTTTCTATACAAACGACAAACTCTATTCGATGTCAAACACAGCAGAGTTTTTAAAGTTCCCACCACTCAAGTTCATCGAAAAACTTCGCTTGGGTGGCACCATTTTCTACGCGTCCAAAATTAAAAACTGGAAGCGACTGGAAAACATGAAAGTCGCTGATTGGTTGCGACGCTGGTCAGGCAAAGGAACATTTGAAAAAATATGGCAACCGCTTCTACGTGCGAAACTCGGCGAAAGCTACAAAAAAACGTCCGCGGCATTCATCTGGGCTCACATCAGCCGCATGTACAAAGCGAGACGCTCGGGTTTGAAAAAGGAGATGTTTGGTTACGTCAAAGGCGGATACTCCAAGATCATCAACCGGTTGGTTGAAGTCATGGATGAACTAGGAGTCAACGTTCAAACAGGACAGCCAATCTCCAACATCAAAAAAGATGATGACGGTAGGTTCACGATCTCCTACGCCGACCATCCGCCTCAACGATTCGACAAAGTCATCATGACGACGCCAAACTCGATCATGAGTCGTGTTTGTGAGGACTTGAGCGAGGATGAAAAAACTCGTTTTGACAAGGTCGAGTACTTGGGAATCGTCTGCGCATCGGTGCTGCTGAAAAAGCCGCTTTCGCCATACTATGTCACCAACATCACAGACGATTGGGTCCCGATGACCGCCGTTATTGAGATGACGACCATCGTCGATCCTGCAGAACTGAACGGCCACTCGCTCGTTTACCTCCCCAAGTATGTTCCGGCAGAGCACGAACTGTTCGACAAATCTGACGAAGAAATCAAGACTGACTTTCTTGCTGCACTCGACCGAATGTACCCGCACTTCGATCACGACGACGTGATTGATTTCAAGCTTTCACGAGTCCGCAGCGTCATGGCGATTCCGACGCTTGGCTACAGCGAATTGCTTCCTCCAATGAAATCATCTGTTGATGGACTTTATGTTGTCAATTCGTCGTACATTCTCAAAGGCAATTTAAACGTCAACGAGTCAATCACGATCGCCGAAGAAGCAATGGAAACGGTTCTGAAAGACGAGCTTGCAACAGTCGACGCTCGTTAGGTTCGAGTGACAGATTGGTTCCGACAAAGTTCCAATCCGTTTCTTAGGATCTCGAAAAACTTCATCGCACTCAATCTAAATTGCGAACTTTTCGAAATTCGAGCTCCGGCAATTCAACCTGACCGAACCGGTCGCCAAAGTGTGCCTCGAGATCAATCTGCCACATATACGTGGCGGCCAATGGGATGCTCAACCCGATCTTGGCCGGCAAACGATCGGTTAACTCGGTCGCCTTTTCTGAATCTAAATCCACCATGCCCCCTCGCAGCCATTCGATCGTTTCTGCTTTTGAACTCCCAAACGTTTTCAAATAGACATCGTAAAATGTTGGGTTGGATAATTCAGACGGAGCTGCTGTTTGATCATGCCGCTGAATCAAGAAGAACGGATCGTCTCGGGTCGCAGCTGAAAATTGATTAGGAATCGAACGCAACGCGAGTAGCGGCAAACTCACGCAGGTTACAACGTGAGTCGGCAGCGGCTGCTCGACCAGTCGTTTGCAATCCATCAAGCTCCCGCCAGTGACAAATTTAACTGTTTTGACGGCATCCAGTTTTCTGAAACCGAACCGCCGTATCAAATAATCGAACTTTGTTCCTGCTTGCTCGACCCAGTCCAAATCAATTCCAACCGCCGGATCCATCAGCTCAATCAGCCGGTTGAATATGCCTTGATGGTGCCGATCGAAAACCTTGCAATCTGCAAACTCAATCTCCAATCGCAGATACTCTCCACGAATATCTTGCTGTTCCTCAAGCCAATCGGCATAGATCAATCTCGGCAGATCCGAATAAGGATCGGACGCAATCTCCGCAAGAAAACTCGTATGCTCATTGGGCATAGCTTTAGATCACGGAAAAACATGGAACGAAGAAGAGAAGCAAACGACGTACTTAAATCTAAACCGTTTCAAACTCTATTTCAATTGGCTGACGAAGAAGTAGTGCGGACACTTCGGCTGAATCGAAATGCCGCATTCACAACCACCGAGAGCGCCAACAACAAACAAACTCCATTAACCGATGTCACTACATTCCATACAAGGCTCTGATTATCCACGCCAACGGCGTCTCGAAATCTCATCGTCGCCACGTAGTTCAACGCGGGGATTCCAAGCAGTACCGATAGACTCAGATGCTCAATTCTTCTCAACTCTGGACAAACTCGATTGCTAAAAAACGTTGCTCCAACCCAAGCGATCGCGATCAACATACTGTCGTAGGAATGGTGATAAATCGTGACCAGTAACGCGAGACAGACAATCATTCCGGTCAATCCCGTCGCGCCCGAGTTCGACTCTAGACCTGCCGTGCGGAAGATCGCGATTCCCGGTACCACCAACAAAACACACATCATCGCAAGATAGACCTTGTTGTCAGGTTTCCAAGCCATAACCTTGGAGACCACGCCTACCGCGTCCAAACGCGTCCAAGTGTTGACCGGAAACTCAGTGGGGTCGTCGTCAAACGCGAGTTGCCCGGCTTTGACACCATCAATTACTTCGCCCAAACTTGAGTGAGAAACAAGCCATCCAATTCCGACAGCCGCCGCTAACGCACAAAAAGAAATGCCGATTGCGACAGCTTTGTAATTTTTTCTGCACGTCATCAACAAAATTAGAGGAATGATATACGTTGGCTTGCCAGACGCCAGCATCATGCCAAGGCCGGCAAGAACTGGCCGTGTTTTCGCAAAATGAATTGCAACCACTGTTCCAATCACAAGCTGAGCCGTGAAGTATCCAGTGAACAGTGTGATGTGTCCGCAGCGACTGAACACGAACAAAGCAAAAATCCAAACCCAAGCACCCCATGAGAATTCAGACTTGGACATCGTCAACGAAAAATAGGCAAGCAATCCGATCAGCAGCCAATTCCAAGCGAAGTAAACCACATCTGCGATCTCAAGCCGCAAATAGGTAAACGGAAGATGCAACATAAACACAACGGGTGAATACGTTGGCGACGAACGGGTCAGCGTGTACGCCTCGCAGGCTTCCGGTGAATAAGGATTCACGCCATCTCGAAATGCCATCGCCGGAAAATAGCCACCGTTGTGAAAATCGCTCAGCCCAGAATTCTCGAACTTAAAAACCCCATCGGGCACAGCGTAACGCCGGTACGCTCTCACACCAGCGAAAGCCGTTCCCAACGTCAAGAATGCCAAACCGAGAACGATGCCTTGTTTACTTGAGATGAGCCATCGAACCATCCGTTGGATAAAATTCAATGGATCAGATTTTTTAGAATAAGAGTCTGGCATAAGTTTCTTGAAGGATTGATTCCATTAGCGATTCAGACTTGATCCGAATCTCAACGGTGTCACGTCAAAGAGTTTTGAGAAGGGAAATTTCAAACCGGAGGTTGTGCACAATCTGGTTCGCGAAATCAAACAGCAGATCTTTCACGCACGGTTCCACTAAAGGAAAAGTTGAGGAACAAACCAAGCGGCCCCAATCAAGCCAACAAGAAAAACCAAACTGGTGCGACAAACCAGAATTGCCAAAACAAACCAGAATTGCAAAATCCGAGCGGACTCAGTCGTTGGATTGGAATAACGGAATGATCGAGTGACCGATCATTCCAGTCTAGTCGGGCAAACCGATGGTGGAATCTTGCTGATAAAGTTTTTCCATTTTTAACGCGCGCTTGACGACTTCATCCCAAGGCTCAACGTAGTTCACCGGATCGGGCCGGCCGAATTTATGAAACGCGATAATTCTTTCAACATCCGATCCAGTCAGACCGTGGGATTTGCCCTCTTTGTCGGGTTGATAGCTTGTGCAAGTGTTTCGAAAAACGGTATCGAAATCCAGGCCTAGCTTGCCAATCGACTCATCGGCGTCCTTTAAAATATCCGTCTTGTCGAAATTGATATATGGCAGATTCAAAAACACTTTTTCGGAATCCCAGTTACCGATCGAAAACGCTTTGAAGATCGCATCGTAAAACTCTGGGCGGCAGTCCGGGTAAATCGCATGGTCGCCGCTGTGTACGCCTAATGAGAAATCAACATCCGCATCTTCCTGAACCGCTATCGACAGGGCATACCCGTACGCGATCGAAGCAAAAATTGCATTTCGATTGGGCACCACCGTTTGCTTCATATTTTCTTGTTCGTAGTGCCCCGTTGGAACGGTCCAATTGGAATCGGTGAGTGCCGAGTGAAACAGCGATCCAATTTTGGCCATGTCCAATGTCTGGCAATCGATGTCCAAATCATTTTCGCGCAGGTAGGTCAAATTTTGTTTCAGTCGTGTTAGCTCAAGCCGATGTTTTTGACCGTAATCAAAACTCAGACCAAACACTTTTCGACCTTCGGCCAACAGCCTCAACAACAAAGCAGTCGAGTCCATTCCGCCGCTTAAACAAATCACCGCGCGTCTGGCTTTCGTCATTTCAACTCTAACTAATCGAAAGTGGATAAATGGTGCCGATATCTTACCGATCTTATCATCTTGAACCAACACGGGAATAAAAACCCGCCCAACAAGCTTTCCCATGATCTGCTGACATTGCCCCGCAACCGCCTCTCGGTGCTTGGCGAGCTTGAAAAAGCAGTAGATAATCTTAAATCTAGTCCAACCTTGAGCGCCAATCCAATGCTCCAACAATCAAACTGCCAATGGAAGGCGATCTGGCAGGACTTCGCATCCCCAAACTTCTCGGGCTGCGTCATGTACGAATTTCGAAAACCTCATCTTAACAATTCAAAACCAGCCACCGAATCGATCCCAAACTATTTGGGCGAAACCCTACAGAAACTTTAGCGAAAAAAGATGGCGCGAAACGAACAACTGATTAGACAGCATAAGATCCTCCAGATCCTCGAACGCGTGCGATTTGGAAAAACGTTGCCTGAACTCCAGCAAGACATCATCGACGAGTTGGGATTGAAATCTTGCCATGTGCGAACCATTCGCCGTGACCTCGAAGCCCTTCAAGCCGCCGGCATCGACGTCGACGTTCACGACTCGCAACGTGGAAAAATTTGGAAGCTTGGCCCGCGAGCTAAATCTGCAACCAAAATTAGTTTCTCCGCCACCGAGCTGATCGCGCTTTCGATGGGCCGCCAACTCATGCACCCGTTAGCCGGTACTCCGTTCTGGATGGGAATCGAATCGTTCTGGAACAAAGTCAAAGAAGAAATCCCCAGCTCTGTTTTCTCTCACTACGAAAAATTCAGCAAAACACTTCGCGTCCATGGTGTACCGGCCAAGACCTACGAGAAACAGCATGGCATCATCAAAACGTTGAACCGCGCGATGATGGAGCATCGTGTTGTTGAGATCAAATACCAAGCCCCTGGCAAAGCACCCAAGGTTCGCGAAATCGAACCGTACACCACGGTTCTGTTTCAATCGAGTCTCTACATCATTGCCGCCGCGTGCGAAGTCGACGACCCAGAGTCTCGCGTTCGCTCGTGGAAGCTTGATCGATTTCAAAAAGCCACCATTCTCGACGCCTGGTTCAAAGAACCCGATGACCTTGACTTGGATCAGTTCGTTGGCAACACGATGCGGATGTTTGTGGGCAAAAAGAAAAAACTCGCCAACTACAAAATCTGGATCGCCGCCAACGCTGCGGCTTGGGTGTTGGAGGATCCGCTTCACGCCGATCAAAAAATCAAAAAGATGAAAGACGGCTCGATCGAGCTGACCGTCCCCGCCGTTCATCACATGGAAATCATCCCCCGCGTTTTGATGATGGGAGACAACGCGGAAATCGTTTCTCCCAAAGACGCAAGAAAACTTATGGCTGAAATTGTCACCAATATGGCAGAGAAATATCATGGCTAATGAAAACAACCAACAGAACGTGTCTCAATCAGCTGACGCGATCCAATCCGCGGATTCTTCTAAAACTCAGACTGAGCGAGAAGTCGTCGTGTACCCATCGGGCGAATGGGAAAAAACAAACTCTCAAGGTGCTGCGGTGGAGGTTCGCGAAAACAAGGACGCTCCCGCCGGGCTGGGGCAGGGCAGTGGACTGCTTGCGAAACTCAGAACGTTTTCGCTGCTAGGCATAGAAGCGATGCAGGTCGAAGTCGAGGTCGACGTTTCCCCACGCGCTTTGCCTAAAACAATTCTTGTTGGACTTCCCGAAGCCGCCGTTCGCGAGAGCACTCACCGCTGCGAACGAGCGATGGTAAACTCCGGATTTCAACGGCCCGCAGATCGAGTCGTGATCAATCTCGCTCCTGCGGAACTTCCCAAACAGGCCGCCACATTTGATCTGCCAATTTCACTGGGGATCTTAATCGGCAGCGGCCAGTTCGAATCCGATAAACTTGGTGAATACGCTGTCGTAGGCGAACTTGCACTCGAAGGCCACACTCGCCCCGCCAAAGGCATTCTCTCGATGGCGATCGCCGCCAAAGCCCACGGTTTCCGCGGGATCGTTGTACCCGAAGAGAACGCCCACGAAGCATCCGTCGTTGAGGACCTCGAAGTCATCGCAGTAAATTCGCTTTCACAGGCAGCGGCATTTTTTGCAGGGCAATTGGAAATCGAGCCGACGCCATCGCGGATGAGCGATCTATTCGAAGAGTTTGCGAACTACGAGATCGACTTTGCCGATGTCCGCGGACAAGAGATGGCCAAACGAGCAATTACCGTCGCAGCTGCGGGAGTCCATAACTTGTTGATGCTTGGGCCTCCCGGATCTGGCAAAACAATGTTGGCCAAGCGAATCCCAACGGTGCTTCCTCAGCTTTCGCCTGACGAGTCAATTGAAACCACGCGGATTTATAGCGCATCGGGACGACTGCAAACAGGTCAAGCCTTGATGGCGACGCGTCCGTTTCGTTCGCCGCACCATACCATCAGCGAACCGGGATTGGTTGGTGGCGGAAGTATCCCAATGCCGGGCGAGATTTCCATGGCACACAATGGCGTGTTGTTTTTGGATGAGCTTCCTGAGTTTAATCGTCGAACTCTGGAAGTGCTCCGTCAGCCGTTGGAGGATCGAGTCGTGACGATCTCGCGTGCGCTCAGGTCCACAACGTTTCCATGCGACTTTATGATGGTCGCCGCGCTCAACCCGTGCCCGTGCGGTTACCGCTCCGACCCACGGCGCGATTGCAATTGCACGCCGCCTCAGATTGAAAAATACATGGGCAAAATATCGGGTCCGTTACTCGACAGAATCGACATTCACGTTGAAGTCCCCGCTGCGGAGTTTAAAGAGCTTTCCTCAAAAAGGCTTGGCACCTCCAGTCAAGAAATCCGCGAATCAGTCGAGTGCGCACGCAAAGCACAACTGGAACGATTCCAAGGAACTTCAATCAACTACAATGCACAAATGTCCAGCCGCCAGATTCGCGAGTATTGCGAACTGAATGACGAGTGCATGAATATTTTGAAAGTCAGCGTCAACGAACTGGGGCTTTCGGCCAGAGCCCATGACAAAGTCCTACGACTCTCAAGAACCATCGCTGATCTCGACGCTTCAGAAAACATCGAGGTCCACCACTTAACCGAGGCCATCAATTATCGAATGCTTGATCGCGACGTGTGGAAGTAGAACGCGAATCAATCTTAGAACGTCGTGGAGAAAATAGTAAATTCCAAAGTTCAGGCCGTGTCAGACATTCGCCAACACGTGCAACAATTCCGTCAACCGAAATCTTATCTATGTTAACTTTCCTTAGAACCGCTACGAAAACTGTGAACTTTGCGCGATGATTATCAGATCCGAATATTCGCGTCTGATTGGCCGGACTATTGGATTCGCATACGACTTGACGAACGCCCCTGCGATCTTTCGGAAGAAATTTGGCGGAGTCTGTTGGGTTCCCTGCCAAACCAATGGCCCCGTCAATTTCAAACATGCTCCCCATGCGTGCTGGGATTCTGAAACACTTTGAATTGAAGAAACTTGGCCACTCGTTTGGTGCTCCCCAAAAAACGAAACTTGCAGCTCTAGCTCCCTCCCGTGTCGACGCAAAACCTTGATGAAATGCGGATTGTCCCATGGCTTCCCTCGCAATTCGCCAACATCAGAAACAACGTAACCGGGTGACTGGCTTGCATGCGAGCACCATTTATCAAGTAGTTTTAATTCTTGAGCGGAAAAGATTTCGTTATCCCTCGTTTTAACGATCAACTTTTTTGACAGTAATCGATTGACCACAACACCAAACAATCACGCTATGGATCTCATTGCAAATGTAGTTATTCTTGACGCAACGTCAGGACACGATCTAGATAGGGCAGGTAGACTAACTTCCAAGTGCCACTTCTTGGACCTGAAAGCGAGTAAACTTCCCCGCCGAGATGCTCCAGCAAATTGCGACAGCCAATCTTCAAAATCACTCGCTCGCCATTTTCCAATACCATTGTCACGATCGCTTTGGGCTGCCTGACACCACCAGCATACGTCCCCGACATGGGTTTCACAGAGACACCATTTTGGGCAGATGGAACGACGATCGACTGAATCTCTCCAGTATAAGTGCTCGGCCCAGCAACCAATTGGATACCGCTTGGGAAACACGCGATGACAAAAGCAATCGCGGCGGAGACCACGCCGGAAATCGTAACCATTCGCCTAAGACGCAACATGCTTGCGAAGATCGAAAAGAATCCTGCGAAGAAAAACAGAAAAACAAATCCAAAACGCCAACACAACCTTGACTCCCAAGTGCCCTCGTCAATCTCAAATGCCGTGAACCAGCCTCCAAAACAACCGATCGCGATCAAAAGCGATCCAACAAATGCTCCAGCGGTAACCCATCGTCCATCGCGAAAAATTGGATCAGAAAGCCCGTGGTTATATTCTGAAGTCATGGAATCGTGGAGTGATATAGAAAGAACTAAGCGGAACCGACGAAAAAGCGTCCAATTCAATCGCTGCGACCAGAAAAAAATGCGACACGAAAACTTTGGCAGGGTAAGTGTTTGAAAATATACCTTATGCCTCACCAGGTGTAGGAAAAATCGCCACCAACGGGAGTTTATCAAACGGTTGCCACTGTAAATAGCGCAAGCCCTCGTGCGTGCCCGGCATTGCCCCCGGCCACGGAGCCACCGGCCCGCTTCGATTGCCTTCTTCTGTTGAGACAACGGAAATATTTCAAGACACCGTTTTCGAACGCCAAACGTCTCTTGCCTGACTATACTTTGTCACAAGCATATCTCGAAGCCTCTCGTAAAACTCACAATCTTGAATTCGTTTGTAAAATTCTTCAGGCATATTTGTTTGCCGAGCAAGCCACGGTTCAATGGGAGGCAAACGAATCTCAACCCAATGGTTCTGGTCAATCGAGATTTTGACTGGCTTCAAAACACAACGACAACCCGACATTTCAAAATGGACTTCGGCCGTCGCATTTGTCTCGTCAACTAAATCTACACTTGCTCTCATTGCACCGCGGCAATTGTCCAGCCGAAATTTTTTTGATGGGATCGCGTTTTTTGGAACCGCCTCTGTCTCGGCCAGGGCGTCCATCGGGCTTTTGGTTTTGCGGTGACAGGAATTGGCTACCTTTGTATAGATCGTTGTAGTTTCGATCTTTGCATGCCCAAGTAGTTTTTGAATAAAGCGAATATCAGTTCCGTTTTCCAACAAATGGGTTGCAAACGCGTGCCTCAAACTATGCGGCGTCAACTTTTTGCTAACACCCGCGAGCTTGACCGTTCTTTCAACCACACGTTCAATGGTCCGAGTAGAGACATACCGCCCCGCTTTTGAACCGGGAAAAACAAATCCTTGATTGTTCGCCAAGCCCGAAAACTCTCGCAACAAATCACGAAAACAATTCGGCAAAAACACCATCCGATCAACTTTGCCTTTACCGCTGCGAATCCTGATCATGTTTCGGTCGAAATCAAAATCTCGCCATTGAAGTTTCGCAACTTCACTTACCCGCATGCCTGACGCATACATTAAACCAATCAAAAGCTTATCCCGTACAGAGGTCGCCCCGCCGAGCAATCTCAAGACTTCATCCCGGCTGGGCACCACTGGAATTTTCTTGCGCTTTCTTGGAGTGACAATTCCCAAGGTGATGTCCCGCCTACAAAATTTGTCAAACACAGTTCGAATTGCGGAAATGTACCCGGCAAGCGTAGAAGATTCGGCCCCTCCATCGACCAGCATTTCCAAGAAATCTTTTACCGCCTCGCGATTGACTCGATGTGGCAAAGCCCCAAACCATCGCAAGAAATTTCGAACATTGCAAACGTACGTCTTGCGAGTGGTTCGTTGGTAAGCGCGAATTTTCATTTCACGTTCAACGGCCCTTATAAATTCGTCGACCGAGGGTCGCCCTCGAATGATAGAAGGATGATCGTGGCACCGATCTTCGATTGGGAGCCGCTTTTTCGTTCGACCTTTTGCAATCAAAAACGGCTTTCCATTGGAGTAAGTATGAATTGGCATTTTGAATCATGACTCCGATAGGACGGAAATCGAGTAATAGTTTTTTGCTGAGGACTAAAATGGTTCACCACAATTTATACTGAACATAAAAACACCATCAACCCAAGAAAACAATACTTGCCACTACCACCAGCATGCAATAAACTGCTTTCACAAAACGACTTCCGTTTTTGCGACACTGTGTCGCTTATAAGTTATGTTAGCCGCCGCTAGGTTTCCCCGATGGATGCGTCTCTCTTCGATGACCCGACCGGCGTGGTTGCGCTTGAGACGATGCGCGACGTTCGCGCTGGCATGACGCAAGAGGAGAT
>JBGCDK010000003.1:0-85593 GCA_045105295.1 Mariniblastus sp. | reverse complement strand
GGAGGCACGCTGGCAGCTGAGAGGCGCAGGTGGCAGACTGCGGCGGGCGTGGCTACGGCGGAGTTGTCGAGGTGTCGGCTAATGTCATGGCGTCACGCGACCGCGCAGCGAAATAAGCGTCCACGAGCAGTTGGAGGGCGTGGTACATCACAATTGGAACGATGCTCATTCCTAGATTGATGGCAGTCGAAAGTCCGATCATCAGCGTTTTTTGGCTGCCCGAGAATCCGACCGCGATTTGTTCCTCACGCGGGATGCCCAGCTGTTTTGCAGTCAATATGCCCGTCCAGAGTACGATGGTATGAACGGCCAATAGGATCGTTGCCGCACCGATCAACTGCCAAATGTTAAATCCCGATCCGGCCGTTGAGTCGCCCTCAACGGAGAATCGTAGACCCATTTTTATCGAGCCGATCAAGACGATGGAAAGGATGCCGATTAGTGCAAGGACGCTCAACCGCGGTTTGGATTCAGTCGCCCACGTTGCTGAATCGCGATGCATCCTCGCGACCTGTGCGACTGCAATTGGAAGAACGACAAATAGCAATAATTTGTAAATCGTTCCAACCAGTTTGCTTGACTGGATTTCATTTCCAGTTTGGACCAAAATCCAAAATGGCATCACCAAAAAACAAGTCGCATTAGTCAGAATGGTGACCATGATCGAGATGCTGTCATCTCCTCCCGCGCGGCGCGTCAACACCGACGCCGAGGCCAGCGTCGAAGGCGTCGCTGCTGCAATGATCATCCCTGGCCCAAGTTCGGCGCCGACTAACGCAGCCAGTGGCCAAATCAGTAACGGAATCAAAACCAGGTTCATCACGCAAGCAATTCCCGGCGCGAGCGGTCTTGAGAATGCTCGTTTCAAACGTCCGAATTCTAGCGGCCAGGCCATCAGGAACATCGTTACCGATACGATCAACCACTTCATCCATTCCTGATCGGCCAGTCGCTCAAGCGGTTGAGCCAAACAAAAACCGACCACCATCATCACAATCAGAGAGATGAGAAACCACTGTTTGCGAATCAGGTTCATGAATCAAGTGCTCTCGTTGTGGGCGTGACAAAGGCCAAACTTGCTCCGTTGGCCGAGAAACTATTCGAACCGTTGCTCGCCCTCGTGCCAACCGGACTTCAATTGTTTAGAATTACGCCGGAGGGAATCGGAGTGGCAACATTTCAGCACTGTCGGCTGGTCACGCGACTAAAGTAGTAAAAACCAAAGCGTGACTTTTAATCAGTCATGCAGTTTCACTTTCCCGAGAACAGCTGCGTTTTGCCTACTTGGCAAAGATTTCGGCCAACCAGCAAGCGCCACAACGCATTGCGACCAACCAACACTCAACCCAAACAGATTTCATGCTTCGATACTGGACCGCTGGAGAGTCACACGGAAAATGTCTACTCGCGTTAATCGATGGATTCCCAGCTGGGTTTGAAATCGACACCGACAAGATCGACAAACTCCTCGTCATGAGACAAGGGGGATACGGCCGAGGCCAGCGGCAAAAACTTGAGCAGGATCATGTTAATATTTTGACCGGCGTTTGGAAAAACGTGACGATGGGCGGCCCTGTGACGCTACAGGTTCCCAACAACGATTATAAATTGGAGCGATTAAAAGAGCTTCCACGGCCGAGACCAGGACACGGCGACTTAAGCGGTTCCATCAAATACCTAAGCTCAATGCGAGGTATTCTCGAACGAGCAAGTGCACGAGAAACTTGTGTCAGAGTCGCGGCGGGGGCACTTTGTCAGCAGCTACTCGAATCGTTTGGAATTCGTACGTTGGGTTACGTGGTCCAATTGGGGCCCAAAGAAATCGCGCCTCGCGAAGGCACGTTCGATCAGCGTCTTGAGTGGCGAAATTCCAGCGAACTCTACACGCTTGATCCGACACAGGATCAAGACTGCAAAACGTTAATTGATGAAACTAAAAAAGCTGGCGATACCCTTGGCGGAATCATTGAGGTCGTTGTCGAAGGGCTGCCGTTCGGGCTCGGGACGCACGCTCAATGGGAACGAAAGCTGGACGGAAAACTGGCTCAGGCAGTTATGGCGGTTCAAGCAATCAAAGGTGTGGAGATCGGGTTGGGGTTCAAATCGGCAACGCTTCCCGGCAGCCAGGTTCACGACGGAATTCAGTTTGACAGCAAACAAAAAGACTCCGCCAATCTTGGCTATGCCCGTCCAACCAACAACGCGGGTGGGCTTGAGGCGGGAATGACCAATGGTCAGCCATTAGTGATCAGGGCTGCCAAAAAGCCAATCAGCACACTGCAAAAACCGCTTGAATCGATCAAGATGGACACCAAAGAGCCAAGCACCGCCAGTTACGAACGTAGCGATGTGTGTGCTTTGTCGGCAGCCAGTATCATCATCGAAGCCGTCGTGGCATTCGAAATTGCAGCTGCAATGGTCGACAAATTTGGCGGTGATAGCATTCAGGAGATGCATGCCCGGTGGGATCTTTTCCACAAAATGGCAGGCGAAATGTAGCCAATCGTTATTGGTGAATTGGGACAAAGTGTTCAGAATTGACGTTAGCTCATTGAGATGTCGTCGCATCGCCGTGACAAAGTAGAGGATCTCGTCAGAGATGCTTTACAGATGATTAGGTCATTCAAAGTCTAATTCTTGCCATCCGCGACGTACGTACCAACACTGAGTTTTGTTTTGACGAAGCCATCGCTGTTTCGACCAACGTGACAACTGACAAGGAAGTCAGCATGAGTGACAATCAACGACGCGCGTTTTGCCGCATCCTGTTTATCTGCATTTGCGTTTTACCAACCACCGTTGTCGGCTATTGGATTTGCCACCCCCAAACTTCCGCTGGTTGGGAACTTGCGATCCAGGCACAGCTGGGGCTGGTGACGAAGATTGATCAGGTGGAAACGCCGGGTCCTTACGTTACGATTTTGCGCAACGTTGAATTCTCTGATCCGACCGATGGCCAGCTTTTCAAAGCCAGCGAGGTGAAGATCTCATTCTTTGAAAATGAAAACTTAATCGAGATTCCTCACAAAGTTCAAGGCCTTACCAATCGCGGATTGACGCGACTGATCGCAACGGTCAACAACCAGCTGCTTCGTTCCCACGGAGCAAAGAAGGATTGGCGGATCCAGTTTGGAAAAGAGACTGTGATCGAAGAAGTCGGTTTGGCCGATGCATTTCGAAATGATCCCACCAGATTCCCACCACAATTGACGTTGGCGAACCTTGAAATTGTGGTTCGGCCTGCAGACCAGTACATTGGGCCAGGCAACTATGCGAAGGCACTTTTTCACGTCGTTGGTTCAGGCAACGAAAACCAATTGGTCGAATTTCAAGTTTCCCAAACGGAGGAAACTGGGAACTTTCTTCATTGCAAAACCAACGGCGTCCGCTTGCCGTGTTGGTTGGTGGCAAACGCCATTCCGTTACTTCCCTCGAATTTCGGTGCGAGTTCCACTTTCTCAGGCGAGATCAGCGTAACACCAGGCGATTCGTCACAAGTCAGCGTTGTGGGGACTTTTGAACAGCTTGATTTGAAAGACTACTACATCGAACCCGATGGCGTTTTTCCATGCATCGATCTCGATTGCGAGTTCGTTAACGGCAACAAATCGAAATGGGATGCAATGTTGCTTTCATCTCACGTGACGGCTGGAATACCGATCACTTTCGAAGAGATGCAAGTTTCGCGAACGGTATTGAATCCAGCACAGGCGATACTTGCCGCCCTTTCGAGATCAGGGATGCGAACTGCACAACGCAATTCCAACCAGCGGTAAGCTTCATGGAAGCAGGCAGCCACCATTGCTAAGCTTTCGAAATTCTTGTTTCGTCTTTGGCGTAGCTCATCCAAAATCGTTCTGGGATGAAAACCAACGCGGCGACCAATGCATGAAGGCCTGCGATCAACAAGATTTTGTAAATCGTGTTGTCCTCAGTGCCTGAGTAGGCGTGAAGTCCAACGCCCAGTGCGTTGACGCCTTTCCACGACCAAAGAACCACGATGTTGCCCAGAACAGCCAGGGCCGCCAACCCGCGTTCGCGAACCATTCCGCCCCAGCGAGCGTGAAGCACAACGGCGTTCCAAAGTACGATCATCAGAGCTCCGTTTTCTTTCGGATCCCAACCCCAGAAACGACCCCAAGAGTCGTCTCCCCAAAGTCCGCCAAGAACGGTGCCAAAGAAACTACAAAGCAAGCCAAAGCAAACCACGCCATAAATCACATCGATCATCGTGCGACGGTTTTGTTTGCTTGACATCGCCGGCGAAAGCAAGGATGCAATGAGGTAGGCGAAACCGAGCAAGCCCGCCACGAAGGTCGCTCCGTAGCCAACCGAGATAATCACGACGTGGGTCGCAAGCCAAAATTGAGTGTCCAAAACAGCAACCATCACTGTAAATGTGTCGCCGTCAACGATCGTCATCGTCCAAGCCCACAGCAGAGCGAGGAACGCGCCGCACCCTGCCATCAATGATCCAATCCCCTGTTTGGAGATGCGTTCGATGATCAGCATTAACCCTACCATCACTGCAGAAACAAATAGCACGGACGAATAGAGGTTGGTCACAGGAGGGCGTCCGGAAATGTAAACTCGAGCCACCAAACCATAAATGTGAATCAGCAATCCAAGAATCAAAAGTCCGTAAGCCGCGCGGTTCCAACTGTCACGCCAGCCAATCCAGCCTAGCGTGATTGCAAAAAATGCGGCCAAGTAAACGATTGATGCAAGGTAAAACGGAGAGAACGCGTTGTAGTACTCTTCCGCTTTCAAGCGAGAAGGGATCATTTCAGTTGGAGCGTTTTCATTGACTTTGGCGAGGTAAGCCTCCAGAGTCGAGTTGAATGTGGCCGCATCGTTGTCGATGTAGGCCGGTTGAAGTTTCGTCAGCAAAGCAATGAACTCGTTGTCTTGCGTTTCGATCTTGCCAGAAGAACCGTTGATGGTTGCAAGTTTTTCTTCCATGCCCGCTTCGAAATTTGGAAGCTCCTGAGCGATCAAGGCATTCACCAACGGAGTGAACGCAGGTTTGTAATCCTTTTCGATTTTTCCTTTGATTTCAGATGGCATCTTGTCCCAATTTTTCTCAAGCATTTTGGCAAGCTGAGCCGGAGAAGTATTACTTTGGGTTGATTGCTCAACAAATTCAGGATTGCTGACGAGTGCCTCGATGATACGCGCCTTGATTGCGTCCTCACGAAGCGGCGGAACAATTTCCTTGGCGACGATCGCTTTGGCGAGTGAGCGTGTCGAATCGCAGTCGTACTGTTTCGCGAACTCGGCAAGCATCGCCCGAGTTTGCAACACTGAGAAAGATTGAAATGGCTCGTCCGGATTCTCCGATGGCACAACCAGCGGAATGAGCGGAGAAGTAAGCCGCATTTTGCTGGCTGCATTGATTCTTGTCAGGATGTCTTCCTCGGGAAGAAACGGACCATTAATTGTTCGTTTCAAACCGAAAATACGTTGCAGTTTCATCGCAATTGCTTGGGCTCGCGATTCAAACTCCGACCAGGTTTTAGGATCCTTGGTGTTGGAATCAGGAATCAGTTTCAGCAGTTTCGATTCCTTTTTAAGTATCTCGGCAAGCGAGTAATTGAACTTCTTGCGGTCTTTCGCTTGGGCGATTGGAAGCTCCAATGCTCCGATAACATTGAGGTCTTCGATGCGGATAGAGCGATAGTCTTTGTAGCCATCGGTTTCGAACAGTGTGTCTGCCAGCCAGCGAATCGCCGGTTGAGGATCTTCGTTGCCATCGGCCACTCTCTCTCGCTTAACCAACTGACGGGCTGTGTTTCGGGCAAATGAATCGAGCGGTTGGTAACGCCCGTTGATCGTGATAGGAACTTGGGCGAGTAAGTCCAATCGGATCTCTTCGTTCTTGACTTTATTTGTGTAGGCCTTTGCTGCTTGTGATGCCGTCCACAGGGCAAAAAATCCAACCAGGACCACTGCCGGTAGCCACTCGAGTTTCGAGCCGGTCGACGTTGTGATCGTCGGGGAGTTTGCAACATTGCTTTCACGGTTCGCTTTGTTGCGAGATTTTTCTAAAAAGGCCAGCAATGAAGTACCGAACTGAGCCAGCAATCCAACGACGGTCAACATGCAACACACGTATGGAATCATCCATCCGCTGTTACGCACGATTTGCAAAACGGTGTAAGTTTTTCCGTTTGGCAACGTGTCCATTCCAGACTGATAGAACGTTTCGTCTGAGTAGCGGAGTGGATTGTTCATCCAGATTCGCTGGTCACTCTTGGTTCCGTTTTCGTGGTCATTCAAAACAACATCGGAAGAGTACCAACGCGGAGTTCCGGTACCTGGGTAGTTTTCACGTTTCGCGTCAGTCAGAGTCAGCGAATAGGGTTTGTAAGTCGTTTTGAATTGAAGCGCAATTCGATACGATTTTCCATCGACCGTAATCACGTCAGCGCTTGAGGCGAGCAATTGTTGACCGACGAGGTATGTTCCCAAATCCGTGCCGTCAGGTTTCGAGAACGCGATGTACGCGGCTGAGAAGTCAACGGTTTGATCGGAATCGGTTCCAACGGAGGACAGAGTCTCAACGGCTGCGACTTGCAAGCCGACGCCTTTGGTTGCAAGATTGTCCGCTTTTGGGCTGCGAATGTCTGCAAGGTTTGAGCTTGGAATGTACTTGACGCATTTAACGTTGAAAGGCAGGTCGTCGTTGGAAATCAGTTCTTCAGACCGAAGCATTTTTTCTGGAACGGTGATGACTTCATCATATTCAGGATCAGAAGTATCAATGATTGCCAGCTCAGTTTCGCGAATATCGACGGCTTGGCTAACGGTTTCGCCTTCGTAGATTGTCATTCGCTGTTCATCGTTGGTGACGGTGACGAAGATCTCGTTCATCATCAAACCAAAAATGCCCAAGTGCAAAAGTACGATTCCGGCTTTGCGTTTAAACAGCAGCAGGCACGCGAGGTAGCCGACCAACGCGGCGATGGTGGCTTGGGCAAGCTGCCACAAGATCCGCATCGCTGAGTCGCCAATAAACGCTTTTTCGCCAAGCCAAACCGTTAGTCCGAGAACTGCCGCGCATGCGATCGCAGCAATACCGAGCAGTAATCGCTCAACGTCGCGCTCTTTTTTCATTGTGAACCAGCCAACGGCGGAGGCCACTGCGATTGCCAACACGCCCAGCTGCATTGCAATCCACATCTGAGTGTAGGAAATCGGTGGCATCGCTCGAAAACCTTCGGGAGTTTTGCCCATGAAAACGATCGCCCACGTCAAAAGAATCGCGAGTACGCCCACACACAGCCCTGCGACTAGTTTCGCGCCCCGCGCCTGAAGTCGAAATCGAAGAATGTGAGCGGCGGTAAGATTCAACATCATCAAAACAAGAACAGACAGGCCACTTGGGATGAAAAATCGGCCGGGAATGTTCTGGTATTCAGGGAACCAGCGCGGAACGAAAAATGTTTGAAAGGGAACGCTGACAAAAACGTTCCTGAAGTGTTTCATTTTGACTTCGTAGACATCAGCAGAGGTTTGGTCGAGCGTTGCGATGAACGTAACGACGACTGCTAAAACCAAAAGGAACACGGTTAACTTTAACGAAGCCAGTGGTGCCAAGATGGCTTGGGCTATTTCCGTCGGACCGATGGAGGAACCTGCTGCCGCTGGTTTGAGATTTTTTTGGACCGTTGCCATTATCTTTATCGTCAAGCGAAAGTCACTCTTTCACTTGCCTTTCTATTCTTAAAATTTGCCAATCAGTCGAACGACTGATTCGCGATTCGTTGGAATGTTTTGTAGTTGGATGTCTACTTGGAAAACCGGATCGACTGCACAAACTCTTTAAAATCGCCTTGGTTTTCCGCGACAACATTTTTGTCGCCAGAAAGTTTCAAGAACCAAGCTGAACCGTCACGCTTGATCATGCCTGCGACCGTGGCCAATTCTGATTCTGATTCGAGGTCGATCAGTTCCACCATTTTCCCAGCCGTGCCATCAACGTTGATTTCCGTTGTTCGTTTTTCAAATTCTTCTTTTGAGAGCTCGCCTAGTCCGACTTGCCCGCCCCAGCGTTTCACGTTGGGATCCCACTCGTTGGCATCGGCTGGCATTTCGACGATCGTGATTTGGGCGCTTTTACCATCCAGTTTTTTCTCCAGCCTTGCCCGGACGATCGAAGACGACGCAAGTTTTGTCCAGCCTTTGGGGACGGCGAATTTTGGACCTGAATTGGCTCCCGCAGCCGATCCCATGCCAGCCAATGGAGCGTTGCCTGCAAACGGAGCCGCCCCCGAGCCACCTGAAAACGGACCGCCGCCAGCGAATGGCGGACGCATCGTGCCAGAGCCCAGTCCCGTCTGGTCAAATACCAAGTATTCGCCTGCCGCAGAAGATTCCTTTGAAAGTTGACCGTCAAGATCGTCCTTCGTTGCGGGCGGGAGTCCAATTTGTCCACGCCAACGATTCACGTTCAGCAAAAGGTCTTGCCCAGAGCTTAACTGTGAGATCGACAGCTCTAAGGGTGGATTTTCATTGTTCATCAAAAGGGTTGCGAACCTCATCGGCTTTTGCCCGCCAGTTGACCAAGCATCGGGAAGTTCCCATTTTGGCTGGCCTTCCTTGAATTCGACGTTTGTCACGAACTCGCGGAAGGACTGCTCGGCTGATTTGACTTGGTCGACTGGGCCAGAGACTTTGAAAAACCAAGTCAACTCTGGTCTCTCAAAAATCGCAACAACCATTCGCGTCTGAACTTTTTCTGCCACCGGCATTGTTGGTCGAGCAGCACGTGGTTCTTTGCGATATTCTTCCAGCCCAGATCGGGATTTCAAAACTCGGTGCCGAACAATTTCCGGCTCCTTTTCGCAGCCGGTGGCGAAAAAGATTAAGGTTGCGATGGCAATGAGTGGAAAAAATCTCAAGGTGATCAACTGTTTGGTTGGGGGTTCAAGTTTTGAAGATGCTGCAGAGTTGGGAGATCGCAAGGGACTGAAAATTAACCGGTTTAGAACGTAACTTCCGGCCGTTTCTCGTACGAATTCCTAATCATTCATTATATGAGACCGCTCGAAGAAGGCCTATATCACCAATGAATTACCACGGATTTCCTTCAATAATTCAAAGCCAAATTGTCGCAGTGGAGAAAGTGAAATGCTCACCCAGAGTGTTAACGAATGGAAGCTGTAAATTTCTTCAGATTTTTGAAGAAATTCCAGTGTGCCAAGCGTCTTAGATAAAACGTCAATCGCATGGATTTCGATGACTCAACCTTTGGAAAATTTGTATCGCTCCCACCGCCAAGGTCTGTATTCGTTTGCACTTTCGATTACGCGTGACCCATCACAGGCCGAAGACGCGATTCAGAACGCGTTTATTAAACTCGTTCAAAAACCTCTTGCCAGTCTCGATGGTCCCAATGGCGAACTGGTGGCTTATCTGTTTAAAACGGTCCGAAATTCGGCGATTGATTTGTGTCGTACAAATCAGCGGCAAAAGAGATTGAGTGAAGTGCTTTTTGACGAACCAGTTACAAACCAAGTCGAATCACCTGATGAAAATTTGCTGGTCAAAGAACGAGAGCAAGTTTTGAAGAACGCGATTGATTGTCTTCCGGATAAAGATCGTGAAGCGATTGTACTGAAGTTGTATGCCGGGCTGACGTTTGAGCAGGCGGGGCAAATTGCAGATGCCTCGCCAAAGACAATCGCAACACGATACAGGCGTGCGTTGGGCAAATTAGAAATTCACCTCAGAGATCAGTTTTAGTTTTAAAAAGCGAATCAAGAGCCAATCATGAAACCAGTGAAAGCGACCGATTTGAATTCCAACTCGAGCTTGGAGGAGTTGTTAAGTCAACTTCCCTTGCGTCGTCCATCTGAGGGTTTAGATTTTCAGGTCGAAGAAGTTTTGGGCGAGGCTCGAATGAGTCGGGACGGGAGTTTGGAGTCAAGTGAGTCCCATTCGACAGAGCGTATGAAATTTGGTTGGTCCTATCTGATCGCTACAGCAATCGCGGCTTCGTTGGCCGGTTTTTTGATTGGTCGAATGGGATCAGGAAGTACAGTGAATTCACAAGTCGCAGGTGATGTGGGTTCAGACGTTGGTTTGGCCGCGCAAGCTGGCAATATTAAACCTGTGACCTTCAATAAAGCTGCCTTCGAAATGTTGCATGGCCATTCACAGCAAATTGAATTTGGAGACTGTCATTCTTGTCACGTCAAAGGAAAAGACCAGGCGTTTGAGGGCTGGTTTTATGGCGATGCTTTTTTCATTCGCCAACATTTGGCGTTCGGAAAACACAACAAGTGCTCGCGCTGCCATCAATCGTTCGAAGACATGGACGTCGATGATCTATTTCGTGGGCACGAATTTGAAGGTGTCGCGAAATGCTCAAGCTGCCACGTGAATGGCGAGGGTTAGGCAGTCGCGAAAGTGTTTCGAGTATAAATTCGAATTTTAAAGCGTCTGCTCAACGAACCAGTCTTTTGTGTCCCTCGGGCGATCCGCACTAAACGTTGGCGGGGAGAATTTTACCACTGCAACTGCCAAGTCCGATTCGCCGATGTGATTCGCTTTCGCAATAGCCTTTGATAATCACGGTATCGCCGTCAGCAAGAAACTTTCTTTCTTCACCGGTTGGCAAAACGATTGGCGTCCGTTGAGTTCCAGGGACGGGATTGGTTTGATCGCCATCCCAAGTCAATTCCAACAAACATCCACGTGAATCTCGTGGTAGGCCGCTGATGGTTCCGCTTCCCAACATGTCGCCTGATCGCATGTTGCAACCGTTGCTTGAGTGGTGGGTTAGCATCTGGGCGAGCGTCCAATACATGTTGGTGAAACTGCCTTGCGAAAGCCGCATCGGCTCCATGCCTTGTTGCTCCATTTGCTCGGAAACGATGTAGACTTCCAGTTGAAGATCAATTCCACCAGAAGAAGTGTTCGAATCGCTTGAGAGATATTCTAGCGGCGTAGGGTCTCCGGCGGGACGATCGAATGCGGCACAGCGAAACGGAGCGAGGGCTTCCATTGTCACGACCCAAGGTGAAATCGTTGTTGCGAATGATTTTGCAAGGAATGGGCCAAGCGGTTGATACTCCCATTTTTGAATGTCTCGGGCAGACCAGTCGTTGAGCAGCGTCACACCAAACAAATGATTTTCCGCGTCATTGATTGAAATTGCACTACCCAATTCATTGCCTTGGGCAACCAAAACGCCGACTTCGAGTTCGTAGTCGAGCAACTTGCAGGCTCCGCGAGTTGGATTGCCGCCCTCCTCTGCTGGCGACAATTGACCGACGGGTCTGCGAACTTCGGTGCCGCTGACAACGACGCTGGAAGCGCGGCCGTGATATCCGATGGGGATGTGTTTGTAGTTTGGGAGAATTGGATTGTTCGGACGAAACATGCTGCCCACGTTTGTCGCGTGATAAACAGACGCATAGAAATCGGTGTAGTCACCAACTGTGCAGGGCATGAGCAAGCTAACGTCTGACTGAGAAACGATTGCCTTGCCTAGTGCGTCTCGATCGGAGGTCGTGTCTTCCACTAGAATCGCACTGATCGCGGCTCTCAGTTTTTGACGGGCTTGGGGTGGCAATCCCATGATGCCATTCAAAGTCGTTTGCGAGACGGCGTTGATGAATTCGTCGCCAAGCAATCCAGTATCTCCGCAAACGCGAAGGTCGAGAATTTGATTGCCGATGCCGACGCCGATTGACGGCGTTTCGTTTGATTTCTGGAACACACAGTACGGCAAGTTTTGAACTGGAAAGTCCGTGCCCGGTTCGTTGGCCGATTCTACCCATGATTTCAAATCAGCATTGTGAGTCGCGTTTAAGGTTTGCATATCTTCTTGATCCAGAATTTTGTTGGCTGCGTTTGTTTGACTTGTTTTATCGGTCGCGTTTTATCGATCGCGTTTGGCTGGCGATGTTGTTGTAATTGAAAAGTGTTAGCGATATTGGTAACGCTTTTTTGATTCGACTTACTTCTTGGCTCAATATGCCAACTCGGCCAGTTCATTGGAAGGCTCTGTGAACGAACAGGAGCCAAACGAGATGATGCCTTTGGCTCGGAATTTTGCGACTCGTTCGGTGGAAACCGAAAGATCGCCCCAGCTCAATTGGTCATCTTCAAAACGGAATTTGTCTGCTTGTTCATTCGAAAGAATTTCGGTCAACGTGGATTCGGAATCTGTATTTTTTCCATGCTCAAAAGCGATCACTGCGGCGACAAACACGTTTAAGAAACCGTGCATTTTCGCTTGGGGAGAATCAGGCTCGTAAGTCAAATTTTGCTGAGCACGCATTGGATGATGGAGGCCAGCGGTTGCTTTAAATCCTAGGTTGTGTTCGGCGCAAGATTGAATGAACCGAGCGACCTTGTCGGGGCTGGGGATTAGTTCTGGCGTGACGGCGCCAGTTCGAATTTTTGCAAAAATGTTTGGGTTTTTGGTTGAAGCGATCTCGGCGATCAGCTCCCGCGGATCGTCCCAGCTGACTTCAAGAAACGCGTTGACGGGGATCGTTAGGAGTTCGACCGTGGTTCGAATTGATTGCGTAGTTGGAACTTTGATTTCGACAGCGTCAACAACAGCACAATTAGCGGTTTTTGAGTGGGCCAAGTTGAATGCCTTGATTTGTTCAATCCCGGCAACCAATGCAGCAGGGTCACCGTCAACGCACGGAGGCAGCAACGCACTGATCTGCCAAGGCGAATCGCTGTGGTCAGGGATCATTGTCGTTTCTAATTTCGCGGCGGGAATGATCAACCGGCCGAGCATGTTGCAGTTCGCTGATCGCAAGTACTTCCCATAGTTTTCAATGACTTGCTCCATCGGCAAGGCCGCAGGAGGGAACAGCCCTGCGTAGTCGACGGTGTTTTTGATTAGGGTTGAGAGTGCTGTTGGTTGAGTCATCGCTTCATCATCCGGGTTTCGTGTAAGAGATGATTGTGGGATGCAACGTGGAGGTTGGGAACCCTTGTTCAGCCGATTTTTGAATCCGAATAAGTACGAAAAAACCCCAGTCGAAAATCGTTTCAACTGGGGTGTGTATTTCAAATTGGATTAAATCTTCAGGCCATCATATGGAATGAAAGTTAATTGTTCATGCCGGTTAGGTTCAAGAAGAAGTTCAGGACACTGCTTCCAATAACTTGGTCTTCAGGCATCCACATATTTTGGGCAAGGTTGTATGCGACCATTCCACCCGTCATCAAAAGAGCAGTAACCAAACCGAGACTGATGACTTGGTAGGCTGAATATGGAGCTTCTGGAAGTGCAGTCGCACCTGCAACGCCTGCCGGAACCATCATTGCACCGCCTGCCATTGCCGGATCTTGGTAAGCACCGAGGCCAGCACCCGTTCCGAACGCATCGGAATCATCAAGCATTTGAGGCTGAGAAGTAAAATCGCCACTCTCGCCAAGAATCGTGTTTGCGGAATCGTCTGCGTAAATCTCTGAGTCTTCCAACGCGATGACTTGTGATCCACTGGAATCATCGTCTTCCATTGAAGCTTCGAGTGGCGTCAGGTTGAAATCGTCTTCTTGCATCAAGGTCGCAGCGTCTTCGTCGGCTGCATCCTCAAGGACAATCATGTCGTTGTCTTCAGGTAATTCCAGAGCGTCAATGTCTGAGCCGCCCAATTCAAGTGGTTCATCTGCCAGAGAAATTCCACTTTCGTTGGCTGATAAATTGATTCCACTCGCGTTGGCTTCAAGCATGATTTCTGAGCTTGAATCGCTGTCGTCCAGGATCAAGTCGCTGTCTTCAAAATCGCTGCTCAGCTCTGCACTGTCTTCGAACGATGCACTGTCGGCGAGCGAAAGATCGTCACTAAATAGATCGTCTTCTGAAAGCAAAAGGTCATCGTCGGCACTTGCACCAAGCATTTTGCCAGTGTCAGATGAGCTCTCAGTTTTCTCTGGCTCGTCGTCGAGGATATTGACGCTTTCACCGAGCTTCTTACTACTCTCAGAGGCAAGGCTGAGGCTGCTGCTACCAAACGAAAGTTCTTCGTCACCATCAAAAACGTTTTCGTCAGAGGCAAGGATATCACCACTGTCTTCGAGGCGAAGTGCACTGTCTTGTTCGGCACCGACTTCTGGAAGAGATTTCGAAGTTCCCTCTTTTAGTAATCCACTGTCTGCCAAGCTGATTTCATCGCCATCGTCATCGAGGCTGATTGAATCGCCGGAATCTGAAATGCTGAGACCATCGCCAAGCGGTTTTTGGAAAAGCTCTACGGAAGAGTCTTCCATGTACTCGGCCGAGTCGAGATCTTCGATCAATCCACCTGAAGAAGATTCATCGTCAAGGATCATGTCGGGAGAGGAGTCGCTGAGGTCGAAACCAAAACTCTCACTCAAATCGTCTGCGACTTTGGCCGCGTCAGAGAGATTGAGTTTGATATCCAACTCACTAGCAACGCGTTCAAGTTCAGACATCTTGAACTTCCAATTGGACCCATCACGGTATCCGAAAATTTCGTTGTTCGAACGCAACTCGGTCAATTGATCGACCGTCATTCCTAGAATGTTTGCGGCATCGTCCATCGGAATTAGTTTTGACATTGATTCGGCTCCATGGCTGACGTTGGTCAGGCTTGTTTTCGGGTCTATCTCTTAGGTGTCGCTGCGAAACGTGGGTTAACCCCGTCAAATATACGCGTTTTCAGTATAACTTACCCAAAGTGAAGGTGGTCGTATCTACTCTTTACAATTTCAAGAAAACCAAAAATTGTTCCATTCACAATTGTAAAAGCCAAGATTCGGCAATCGAGACTTTGTCCGCGTACTCGAATGAGATCGGCAATTCCTTGGCCAAGATTTGATAAATGCTGGCACAGTGGTGTAGTCGGAAACCTAGATTCCGAATAACCCATAGAAAAAGAGATTCCGGCCGTTTCAAAGGCGGAATAATCGTTGTTATCGCATCGAAGCGACTGGCCTCGGATTTGAGGGTTCGTCCTCCCAAGGTTTCGAGTGCCTCGGGAGTTTAAGCAGAAATCATCTTGTTTCTAGCTACTTGCGCTTCGATAGCTCAGAAGTGCCCTGCGAAATACCCAACGGCTGGCAACGAGGCTCCATCCGGCAGCAAAAATAGCGAATGCTGCCAAGCCCCATTCCCATGCCTTCCAAGGCGAACCGAGTGGTTGAGCCAAGATTCTGGCCGGGACATTGGATACCACCAAAATCGGAACCACGAATGTAAACGTACACCAAAGTGCCATTCCTATGCCGTTGCGTTGATAGATCTCCATCGGATAGCGGTAAAAATTGGTAATGTAAAACCAAAAATTGTACAGGTTCTGATTTCGCCCAAACCAAATACTGGTCGAGGACAGAATGATCATCACGCTATACATCACCACAGCACCGCAGGCCACGAAAAACAAAAACGCTGGTAACGCCGCGAGCAAACCTAGCAGCGAGAAATACCCTTCCTTGTCAGGGTCCAACATCAAGTTGCGAACCGAGTATATGATCAGCATTACCCCGAGAATTCCATTGGGAATTTGGGACCAGTTGATTCGGACGAACGAAATCAAGAACTGTGTATCAATCGGTTTAAGAAGTGCGAAATCAAGATTGCCTGTTCGGATCAACTCGCTGAACTCTTCCGCGTTAGCCATAAAGAACGTTTGGATTGTGCAGTTGATAATCCACACCGTGCCCAAAAAGATGAAAAATTCGTCTTCATGCCAACCCGTGCCCCGTCCAATCTCACCGGTGTGCTGATAGATGATTTTGAACAGCCCCCAATTCATGGCCGCCCAAGACATTGATGACAGGCACTGCAAAATAAAATTCATCCGAAACGACATATCTCGAATCAGCGAATTTCTTGCAAACGTCAGGAAGACTTTTAGGTACGAAGGATGCATTGGGCGAAAGCAACGACTAATGGAGCGCGAAGTGAAAACGGTTTTGCAAAACAGTGGTGAACGAGTTCAGGGAATGAAGTGTTAACCTCCATAGCCGCTGTAGCGTTTAACGCCACGCCACCAGAGAATTCTTGAGAGAACAAGGAAAAACGTGACCCATCCTATCAGCACCCACAGGCCTTGATACATTTCTGGGCCATCGAGTTTGCCAAGGAATATTGCCGCCGGGTAATAGGCTAGATATTTGAACGGCAGGAAATCGACCGCACCACGAATGTTAACTGGCTCGGACGGAAGCAGATCTAAGGGGAACATGTGACCGGACAGCAGGAACGTCATCAGCATGAAAATGAAAGTCAGAGACGTCACTTCTAAAAACCAAAAACCAATCAACCCAATGCAGCTCTCAAGGAAAAAGCCCAGCAGGAATGAAAGGATTAGCGAAAGAATGTAGATGCACAGCACTTCGGCGGGAGGCCAGCCGTTAACGAAAAAGTTGCCGCACATATAGAACACGAGTGCAAACGGAAGCGTGGCGATAAAGTAGTAGACCAGTTTGTGAGCAATTCGCTGCATCAACAGGCAACCCTGCATATCGACAGGTTGGATCAGGAATTTTTTGATCTCACCGCTTCTGATTTGGTTGGCGATATTTTTCGTCAAGCCTGGCATGCTTGAAAAAGCGCGGCTGACAATCACTAATAGGTAATACGCGACCATGTCGCCATATTTGTATCCAGCAATTGAACCGTCGGGGCCAGCGGCAGAATCAGCGGTACCTTCCGTGGAAATCACATCGTAGATCGCCCACCAAAGAAAAATTTGAGTCAGCGTCGGCAAGAACCGCATCAACGTTCCGAGCATAAAATCGCCGCGATAAATCAAGCGCTCGTTGATCGAGATCTTGAAAAAGGTCCACCAGGTTAAGGCGCGTGCGAACATTTTTTGAGTGGCGTGAATTGAATTTGTTTCTGTAGTAAAAGTTTCAGTCAGCTATTTCGCTGACCATTTCGTGTTGCTCTGACAATCCCGGAGCTCAGCTGGTCGCCGATGAAAGTATCGCGGCTTTGTTTTCTTTTTCAGCTTCTGAAAATACGTTCGAAATTACTTCCTCCAGTGGCGGATCCTCGACAACAATATCGTCGACTCGGTGGGCGCTCAGGATTTGACTGAGGACCTTTCCGACTTCGTCTCGTTCCACTCGGAACTTAATTTTCGGTGGCTCGATTTCCATCACGTTTGGCAAGGTTGCCAGCGAATCGAGCGAACGAACGTCTGACAATTGAAGCGTTACGATTTTGTCGCCACTAAACTGATCGACGATATCCTCGAGTGAGCCGTCATGGTAGATCGAGCCGTTGGCGATAATCACCACACGTTTGCAAAGGGCTTCGATGTCTTTCATGTAATGGCTGGTCAGCAAGATCGTGTTCTTTTGCTCCTGTTGGTACTCCTTCAAGAACTTTTGAATTTTATGCTGGGCGACAACGTCCAACCCGATCGTTGGCTCGTCGAGGAAAAGCACTTCTGGTTTGTGAAGCAAGGCAGCAATGAGCTCCATCTTCATTCGCTCGCCTAGTGACAGTTCGCGAACGGGACGACCCAGCAACCGAGTCACGTCGAGCATCTCGCAAAGCTCATCGCGCGTGTTTTCGAATTCCTGTTTAGGGACTTGGTAGATGTGCTGGTTCAGCCGGAACGATTCCATCGCGGGCAAGTCCCACCAAAGTTGATTCTTTTGACCCATCACGAGTGCGAATCTACGACGGTACTCGTTTTCTCGTTCCCACGGCACGTGTCCCATCACGGTCGCTGAACCACCATCAGGATTGATCACACCAGAAAGCAATTTGAGAGTCGTGGTTTTTCCGGCTCCGTTGGGCCCCAGGAACGCGACGAACTCGCCTTGCTCGACCGTCAAATCAATGTTGTTGACGGCGTGGACTTCACGATACTCACGATGGAAAAGTCCTTTGATGGACGCGAACATCCCTTCCTGTTTTTGATAAACACGGTAGGTCTTGGATAGGTTTTTAATCTCGATTGTTGGCATCGCAGGATTATAAATTGCGGAACTACGATCCAACAGGAGACTAATGCATTCCAAATACCTCTGCTTTTGCCACAGTGGGCCACTTTGAGGTTTGCGTCGAAATCAGTTGGCGGTAACATTTCGTCAGATACTGAAACGAAAAAAAACGACAAGAAAAAAACGTGAATCCTGCCACATTTAGAATCGGAATCGGCCACGACACTCACCGACTTAAACCTGGTGGTCCCTTGCGATTGGGTGGGCTCGATATTGAACATGATCAGTCGCTAGATGGGCACAGTGATGCCGACGTATTGTTGCATGCGATCACCGATGCAATTCTCGGCGCAGCGGCACTAGGTGACATCGGCGAATTGTTTCCCGACACGGCCGCTGAAAACAAAGGCCGCGACTCCGCCCAAATGTTAAGTTTCGCATACGCTCAAGTCGTTGCCGCCGGTTACAAGATTGCAAACATCGATTGCATTGTGTTTGCCCAACAACCGAAACTTTCGCCGCACAAACGCGAGATCGCAAAAAAAGTTGCCGAGATTCTGTCACTTGAGCCAAATCAAGTCGGCGTGAAAGCCAAGACCGGCGAAGGCGTTGGCCCTGTTGGGAATAGCGAAATCATGATGGCTGAGTGTGTCGCCCTTCTCTATCAACCGAGTTCAACCGAGTAAGTCCATTGGCAGATTCAAGCGCAGATTCAAACGCTAATTTAAACGCGGGCTCGAAAACAATTCGAGTGCTCGGCATTGATCCAGGATTGAATATCACGGGATACGGAATCATTGCCGTTGAAAACTCTAACGTCAGCGTCGTCGAGGCTGGCGTTGTACGAAGCAAACGGACCGACAATCTTGGGCAACGACTACAAAGTATCCACGACGGGATCATCGACGTGATAGATTCACTTTCGCCAGACCATGTCGGTTTGGAGCAGCTCTACAGTCATTACGCGAGACCTCAAACGGCCATCATTATGGGCCATGCTCGCGGGGTGATTTGCTTGGCCATCGCACAACGGAAACTTGAGCTGCACAGTTACGCCGCTACTCAGGTCAAAAAGGTGTTAACTGGAAATGGTCGTGCTCCAAAAAATCAAGTGCAGCTTGCCGTAACACGACACTTGAGTCTTGGCGACATTCCAGAGCCGCCCGACGTTGCCGATGCTTTGGCGATTGCGCTTTGTCACTATTATCTGACGCTCCGCCCCGCTTCATTGGCCTAGTCGATACGTTAAACTGTCGGTGAACCTCGCATCAATTTTAAACTTCCAACGAGCCCACAGCCTTGATCACTAAACTTACCGGAAAACTACTCGCCCTATTCGACAACTCTGCAACCATCGAAGTTGACCCGTTTGAGTACGACGTCTTTGTGCCGGATTTTACACGTCGTGGTTTGCAAATGAAGGTCGGTGAGAAAGTCGAATTGCACACCATCTATTATATCGATGGCAATCCGCAAAAAGGTGGCCGAATGACTCCGCGGCTGATTGGATTCAACAGCGTAATCGAACGTCAGTTTTTCGAGGTGTTTTGTTCGGTCCCAAAATTAGGTGTCAAAACTGCGTTGCGAGCGATGGTTCGTCCTGTCAGCGACATTGCCCGCAGTATCGAACAGCAAGACATCAAAGCACTCACGACATTGCCAGGGATCGGTGCGGCAACTGCAGAGAATATCGTCGCCCAGTTGAGACGAAAAATGGCCAAGTTCGCTTTGTTGGTCCAGCAAGACGAAGGCGACGATCAAGCGAACATCGAACGAAGTATCGTCGACGAGACGTATCAGATTCTGATCGCACTTGGCCACAGCGAGCCAGATGCGCGGAAGTTGCTTGAGGAGCCAGTTGCGAGCAAGAAGAAGTTCAAAGATGTCGAAGGTTTGTTGCAGGCCGTTTACGACCAAACCAGTGGCGATTGACTGACCAAATGAACGGTGCTGGAAAGAACGCGGCGACTTTTCGAGCGTCCGCGTTCGTTTCGTTTTGGGAACGGTGGAGTGGTTGGCTTTTGCTTTTGTGCAAAATGCCGGTCGCGTGATGGGGCGAAACCCGGTGGCTTTCCAGTCCGAAGTCCAGATTTTGATAATCGCAAGAATTGAATCTTTGTTTCGAATGAAAGATATTGATTGCAAATGGTAATTAGTTGCGATGGTAAGCATCTCGACGGTCAGGTTAAACAAAGGGTTGACTTGCTCTCGCTGGTTTCACATCGCGAGTTCATTTAAAGAATGATCTAGAGTAAAATTGACTATGGTCAGTGCGGGCTTTGAGCACCTTGAAACATCTCTCCTCCTTTTCCTCCGCTTTGTTTCATGAAAATTGTTTGCAGTACATGCGACGCGAAAATCAAAATAACGAAGCCAGAATTGCTTGGTAAGAAAGTGGTTTGCCCAGGCTGCTCTGGCAGAGTTCTTGTTCCCGAAGATTTAGATTTAAATTCAGACGAGACGTCTCAGTACAAAAGGATTTCCTGCAAAGGCTGCAGCACGAAACTGAGCATCAAGCCGAAGCTTTACGGCAAAACAATCAAGTGCCCGAAGTGTCAGCGGAAAATGAAGGTTGGATTCCCCAAGGACTACGCGAGCGACGAGATTCACTCTGTGAATGCTGAGACGTTGCCATCGTATGAGAAAAAGGGGGAAAGGCTTCCGAGTTGGGTCGTTGACGACTCTCCGCGCGAAATGTCAGAGCTTGAGAAACGTCAGCTTGAAAAGAAAAATTTGGAAGCAAAATTGTTGCGTGGTTCTCGCGAAAGAGAAATGCAATCCCAACCACTCGTTAGCTGCCCGACTTGTAATCGAAACTTGAGAGTCACGGATCCAAGCATTTCCATTTATCAGTGCCCGTTCTGCCGAACCGAGTTTGAGTACATTTCTCAAAAGCCGGTCAGGATGATGCCCGGCGGAAATACGTCCAGCGAGTTGTCGCTTGAGCCATACATTCGCGGTCGAATTACTGAACGCAACCCAGAGCAAAATCTGCGAAGGGACAACAAGCCGCGACAGTAGACCGGATTTGATAAACGTTTTTAGTGGAAATTGGCCCAAATGAGTGCGGTATTTCGGCTCGAAGCGTTTTTGAGTTGTGTCTTGGTATCTGAGTTGGATTATGATTGAAACGGTGCAACGATCGCTAGATCATCCCTCCTTTTCCAACTTGGGAATTGACTTTCGATTTGGAGATCGACAGTCGTTTCAAAACACTAACGCGAGATTTCGTCGCGTTCCTGATCAGAGACTTTTGATGAAAAAACTGCTTCCACTCTTTGTCCTGGCAATGGTTTGCCTTTCAAGTTTGAAACTCGCAAGTGCTGATTTGATCGTCGAATTCTCCGATGGTGTGACAACAGGGACTGCTTTTAATGCCGATGTTGGAACGACCGTTGTGTTTTCTGTTTTCGTGACGGAAACCGGTGGCAACACCGAGCTGTCAACCGATGGTTTGATCGGATTTGGGCTGACTGGCAATTACAGTGCTACTTCGGGAACTGCAGCGGTCGTTTCCAATGTCGCAATTGATCCAGCGTTTGACACGGCGACTGACACCGATTTTTCCTCGACGGCATTTGATCTGGCAGGAGTCGATGTTGATTTCGCTGGAGACGGATCGCCGATGGGCAGTTCCATTCGGCTAGGTTCTGTCAGTGTCGATGTCACCGGCATAGGCGTCACCCAGTTTGTGTTGGAGGACTATTCACCTCTCAGCGATTTTGTGACGCCAAGTGTGGTTGATTTGGATCCAACAATTTTTGCCGGTGGAAGAAATTTTAGTTTTACGGTCAACGCGGTTGGGGTTCCTGAACCAGCAAGTGCAGCCGTGCTCGGTTGCGTTGGAATTGGGATGCTGTTACGTCGCAGGAAACAAAATTGAATTTGTTGATTTCGCCATTGCAGGAAGCCTCTCTATCCTGTTGCCGAGTGCTCGTTTTCAATCGTGTTCCCGCCAAGCTCTTGCCTGCCAACGTTGTGTCGTTTGATACGGATCGCTCAGGTTTAAATCTCATAATTCGGACCTAACAATTCGGATGTTATCATCTGGGTCTCATCATTCGTATCGAGAGAATCGTCGCAATGAAAGCGCCGTTGACAATCCGGTGAATCGACACGTGCTCCGTGCCGTTTCGCAATTACTTGCTAGAACATGTTGCCAAATGGTTGGTGAGGTTCAAGCTGGATAAACTTTGCGGGCTGTGACTCCTGTGCTTGCAAACTTGTACCGATATTGTCGAACAATCATTTAATGACACTTATGCCTTGTGCCGATCTTACTACGGACCAAGACCCATCTTTGGCCAGTCCTAATTCCTGGTTGGAATGACAGGCGAACAAATTTTCAGTCAAAGTAACAAGCCAATCCAGTCGTGGTGCGAATTTTCTTCGCTCCGCACGAGGAGGAAGATCTCCATGATTCGTCGTCTATTTGTGGTAGCGATTTGCGTATGTGCTTTCGCGACCTTCAGTCAATCGGAAGCTCAAGCCCAGCAACCTGCGTACGGCGCCCAATGGGGCCAGCAAGGCTCGCGGAATATGGATCGCTTCTACCATTATCCGTACGTCACGTACCCGCAGAACTATTGGGGCAACGAGTACTATCGCAGTCAAGATAGTTTGTATCACCGCTATCCCGCTGAAATGCGGATCCCTGTCTACAACAAGCAGTGGCACAACTACTACCCAACGCCTCGTCGTTACCATTGGGGACACCAGTTCCTAACCGACATTTTCTAAACCGAAAATGTTGATGTGAAACCAAAGAAAGCCACCGAATCTCTCGGTGGCTTTTTTTATTGAGTTCAGTGGTTTGTTGGGAGCTAACCTGGCATTTTACCCGCAGCGATCTCTTCTTCAAACTCATCCATCATCGGCCAGTCGATCGCGCAAGTGCCGAAATCAGCCATGTGAAGATACCCTTCGACTCGCTTGATCGCCGAATCCAAGAGGGCGTTGTCCTTACGAAAAATGGGGCCGTGACTAGGAAGCAGCCACTCAACGTCGCTTTCTCGAATGCGTTTTAAAGATTTCACAAACTCAACCAAGTCGCTTCCGTGATGTGCGTCGATCGCTCCAATGCAGCCATCACGATAAATGTTGTCGCCGCTAAAAAGAAACTTGCCCATTCGAAATGAAAGCTGGCTGTCTGTGTGGCCGGGCGTTAACCAGACCTCTAGTTCAAGGTTGCCTACCTTGATTGTGTCGCCTTCGTTGATCATCGTTTCGACTTCGACGGTCGGCATCGCCATGTCAATGCCCTGGGCTTCAATCAGAGCAAATGTCTTGATGCGATCGCCAGTTCGAAGCGGTTCCGCGGCAAGCGGATGAGCCGACACCGACGTTCGTAAGATTTGTTTCGCTTTTGCGAGTCCCTGAATGTGATCCACATCCGCATGGGTTGCGATCAGCGTTTGGCATCCGGAAAACGGTAAATCGATTTCGCGGATCATGTTGATCACTTCGTCGACGACTTCTTCATAACCAATGTCGATCATGACCCACTGGTCACCATCGAAGATCACATAAACATTGCAACCTAACACCTGCCCTAACTGGTGATTGACTTCGATGATGTTGGGAAAAATTGGCTTGCGTTGAAGCATGTTGGGTTCCGAGGGCGACGTCTCGTTGATTCATTTGGGTTTCGAAGATCCACTACAGTTTATCGATTCATTCGGTTTCGTTCAACAAGCCGCCTGATTCAATACTCGTCGCCAACACGACATGAATTTCAATGGCCGTCACTCTTAACACTCCAACGCTTGCTTGAGTCCGGCGCGGTAGTCGGGATACTGAAATTTGATCGAATAATGTTTGACAAGTTTTTTGTTCCCGATTCTTTTGTTGGTACCCGACCTCGAATTTTTCGTGTCGACGATTGATTCTTCCCAAGGTATTGACGCGATTCCAAATTGATTGGCGATGAATTCATAATAATTTTGTCTCAGCGTAGGGTTGCCGTCGCTGACCAAAAACGTTCCGCCAGAAGGTTGAGCATTGGCAACCGTGGTGACCACGTCGGCACCGTCTTCAACGTGAATTAAATTTAGATATCCAGCTGACGAAAGTTTTTTCCACTGCTTTGATTCGATCAGGTCTCTCGTGGGGACGCGACCAGTACCGTAGATTCCTGCAAAACGAAGGATGGTGGATCGAGGTTGGTACGAGCTTTCTTGGATCAGCTGTTCGGCTTCGAGGCAAGCTTTCCCGCCGTCGCGTTTGGGGGCTGTTGCCGAATCTTCATCGACCCACTCGCCATCGAAATCACCATACACGCCGGTGGAGCTTACGTAGATCAATTGTCCAGTTTCGCGAGAGAGCGAATTGGAAATTGCGTCAAGAACGTTTCTCAAACCCTCGACGTAAACTTCGCGGATGTCGGAGTACTTAGACCGATCCATTCCTACCGCAACGAGGACCGTATCGACCTGTGGTAGCTCGTTCAACGATTGCCGATCAGTTATATCGGCGACAATTGCGGTCAGTCCAATTCGTTCAAGCGTTTCCACGCGATCGGGATTTCGTGTAATTGCAAACACTTTGTCGCCAGCCTCCACCCACCGTTTCGCAACGCGAAGGCCTAAGTATCCACACCCAAAAATAAGCCGATTCACAAGTTTCCACCAATTAGATCCACGTTTGTTCCTGTCGAATTTTCCGGATGCGAGGCGCCGGATTTGTCTAAATCCTGATTTTTCTGCACTCATTCGCCGTTTTGAAACGTATTTATAAGAGCGAGTTGCGATCTGATTTACCCAGCACTGCAATCACAATGTTACAATAAATAACGTGAATCGTAACGGATTATCAGCCCACGTAATCATAAACTGCCAACAGGATCTACTATCATGCCCATCGTCTTCCGCTTTAGCATTTGCTTGATGCTCGTTTTCGCTTTCGGCTTCAACGGACACCAAGGTTTTGCACAACAAGAAGATATTCTGTTCTCAGCCGAAGGCGCAACGGATCTCGATCAACTTCGTTTTCTTGAAAAACACTTTGCTGATTTGGCTGTTAAGGTCAAACCCGCAACCGTCAACATTCAAATGGGAGCGTCGCAAGGTTCCGGCGTTGTTGTCTCTAGCGACGGATACATTCTGACCGCCGCCCACGTCATTGGACGCCCAAACTCAGAAGCCACCATCACTTTCCCTGACGGCACGAGAGTCAAGGCGGAAACGTTGGGGATCAGCAGTTCCGTTGATTCGGGTATGCTAAAAATCAAAGAAGGCGAAGGCGAAAATTTCCCTTACCTCGACATTGGGTTATCAAGTGATCTCAAGCAAGGTCAGTGGGTTATGGCGGTTGGTCACCCAGGCGGAATCGACAAAGCCCGGGGCTTGGTCGTTCGCGTTGGCCGGATCATCACCAAGCAATCGCGAGTTTTGAAATCTGACTGTACTTTGGTGGGAGGGGATTCAGGCGGACCGTTGTTGGATATGAACGGAGCCGTAATCGGAATTCACAGTCGTATCGGGCGAGAGCTAACTGATAACCTCCATGTACCCGTTGACCAGTATTCGGAAAACTGGGATCGCATGGCCAAGGGCGTGATTTTAGACGGCCGAGCGGGAAGCCTCGGAATCAACGTCGTTGACAAAACCAACGAAGTAAAAGGCGTTACTGAAAAAGGTCCGGCTGAAAAAGCTGGTCTTCAAAAAGGCGATATTATCATCAAGATGGGTGGCAAGAAAATTGAGGACAGGGAAGACATTGGAGCGGCTGTGAAATCGCTCGACCTTCGTCCTAACGACATTCTCAATATTGTCGTTTTGCGAGACGGCGAAGAGGAAAAATTCCAACTCAAGGTCGCCAACAGTGGCCCAGTCCGCCGCGGCCGAAGATAACCATCAGTATCTATCCGCGTTGTTCGCCGCCTTACTCACAGCACGCACTTTTAAACAAACATTGAAGTCATAGAAATGAACCCATTCAAAATCACTTTGAATCTGATACTTGCCATCTGTGTTGCTTTTTGCATTCCGATGCTGTCAGCGAACGTTATCGCTCAGGACGCTCCTGCTAAATCAAAAAAGCAGGAGAAAGACTCGGATAAAGATAGCAAGAAAACTGATTCGAAGAAAAAAGACAACGACACCTCCGACCAAGATGACGAGGATGACAAGTCAGGTGACAAAGATAAGGACGACGACAAAGATAAAGAAAAAGACGACGACAAAGACGATAAGGACGACGAAAAACCCAAAGCGAAATCAGGTTTTCCTTTCACCAGTGGTCTTTTTAATAACGACAACAAACGAGTAAGTAGTTTTTCAAAGAAGTCAAAGAAACTTTTGGCTTTGTTCGATGATGTCGTTGATCCGATCAAAGATTCAACTGTTAGAGTGATGAACAAAAAAGGGCAAATCGCTCTTGGGACCGTCATCAGCAAAGACGGATTGATTCTTACCAAGGCCAGTCAATTGAGCGGAGAAGTTACCTGCAAGTTGCCCAACGGCGACAAGGAAAAAGCAAAAGTCATCGGCATTCATCCGGAAACAGATTTGGCTCTTTTAAAAATTGAGGCCGAAGATTTAACACCCGTTAAATGGAACGAGGAAGCTCCTGTCACCGGACGTTGGGTGGCGTCTCCCAAAGCAGAAAAAGGCAAAACAGCCGTTGGCGTTGTCAGCGTCGACGCTCGCAAGATTCCTCCTTCACGTCCATTCATCGGAATCACGATGGAGAACTTGATGGAAACTGGCCCTGATGGAAAACCAACCAGCTCCCATCGAGGAATTCGGATCACCAGCATTGTCGCTAAATCGCCTGCCGATAAAGCAGACCTTTGGGTCAACGACATGATTTTGACTATCGACGAGGTTCCCGCCAAAGACATTCTCTCGCTTCAAAAAGCGTTGGGGCAGTATGACGTTTTTGACCGAGTGACCATCACGGTGATGCGTGGTAGCAAAAAAATGAAGATCAAACTAACGCTTGCATCGCGTGACCAAAGTAGTCCTGACAATATGCGAACCAACATGCAAAACAATATGGGCAGCACGCCAAGCAGTCGCCGTAAGAATTTCCCAATGTGTTTTCAACACGATTCGATGTTGACCGCGACGACTTGCGGTGGCCCGATCGCTGATCTTTCGGGCAAGGTCGTCGGAGTTAACATCGCTCGCGGTGGACGCGTTTCAAGCCTTTCATTGCCTGCGGATGTGGTTTTGCCAGTGATCGCAGAGTTGAAAACAGGAAAGTTGGCGCCTGAAATCGTAAACAAAGATCGTATCAAAGCGATTGATTTGGAACTAAAAGAAATCGAAAAACTGCTTGGTGGCTTGCCAAGTAAAAAAATCGTTTTGGAGCGCAAGTACAACGTTGAACGTGCTCGTGCACAGGAACTCGACAAAACGATGGACGATCTGAAGAAGCGTATCAAGCTGATCGAGGCAAAGTCAAAGAAGTACAAAAGTGAACTCGATATCGTCAGAAGTCAATTGAGGAAAAAAGCCGAAACTCGCGAGCAACTGGAAGCCGACCGCCAACAGCTTGTCACAGGAAGTCGGTAGTTCACTCGATGGCTACCGCATGGAATCGCTGGTCAAGAAAACTTCACCGCTGGGGGGCGATCATTACGCTCGTTCCCCTGTTTTTGGTGATTGTGTCGGGACTACTACTGCAAGTCAAAAAGCAAGTGTCTTGGGTTCAGCCAGCCACTATCAGAGGCGTTGGCAAAACGCCGGAGATTGACTGGCCGCAGATGCTTGCCGCAACTTCCACTGTCCCAGAATCCCAGGTCAACTCTTGGGAAGACATCGATCGAATTGACGTTCGACCAAACAAAGGCGTCGCCAAAATCCAATGTGCCAATCGCTGGGAGGTCCAAGTCGATCTCGAAACGGGCGATGTGCTTACTGCGAACTATCGGCGGAGCGATTTTATCGAAAGCCTCCATGACGGTTCGTTTTTCTCAGACTTTGCCAAGCTTTGGATTTTCCTTCCCAACGGTCTCATCTTGTTGGGGCTCTGGTTTTCAGGTCTCTACCTGTGGTGGTTGCCAATCGGCGCAAAAAGAAAAAAGCGGCTGAGGAAACTGCAGACCACCAACGCAGACTACGAAAACTGATTCTTGTTTTTAGGTTGACGTCGCAGGATTGCCATCCAAAGTCAGATATAACTTTAAGGATGTCACCGATCTTGATTTTTATAATTCAAAAACATCAACACTAGGATCAGCCCCGCTGCAATCAATTGAGCAACCAACTGAGTGCCTTGCCAGCGAGTGAGGAACACTGTCATGCTAAGCGCCAGTAAACCAAACCGCATTCCCAATCCCAATTGTTTGAATGCGAAACCCGCGATTGATGCCGCCAGTCCACTGATCGCAACCAACGTGATTCCCACTGTTGCCGCAATCATGGCTGGAGAAGCTGGAAGATTATCGCGTGTCAACATTAGCAGCTCAGGTTTAAGAACAAACGCATAGGGCAACGCGAATCCAACGAGTGCAAATCGGAACGCGGCGAACGCGGAGCGCATTACGTCGGCTTTTGCGATCGCGGCCGCTGCATACGCGGCCAGTGCAACCGGCGGTGTGACCATCGACATCATGCCGAAGTAAAAAATGAACAAGTGAGCGGCCAGCGGCGGTGTGTCGAGCGTTTGCAAAACCGAGCCAACCAAAATTGCCATCAGCAAATAGCAAACCGCTGACGGAAGACCCATCCCGAGGATGATCGTCGACACCATCAACAACAACATCGCGAGCAACGCACTTTCGTTGGCAAATGCTTGGATCTTTGCCGGCAAGGCGGCGCCAAGTCCCGTCAAGTCGACGACCCCGAGGATGATACCAACGCAGGAAGCAGCAACGATCAACGCCATTCCGCTTTTTGCAGCACTGACCAACGCGGTGAAAATCTTGTTGTGATCAAGCCGCGTGAATTTGCTGAACAAGCTCATAATCACAATGCCAACGAGGCTGACACTGACAGCGCGAAAGGGCGTAAATCCTGAAACCAGCATCGCAATCAAAATAACAAACGATCCAAAAAATACGAAACCCTGATAGATCGACATCGGCGTGTCGTCCACCGTTTCGATGACTTGCTCTGATTCAGCACCAATTCGTTTGGAATGAAAATGAACGGTCAGTAGCAATGCGGTGTAATACAGAATCGCTGGAATCAAAGCAGCTTTGATAATCTCGATGTAGGTCACCGCCGGTTCGACCATCTCCAGCATCATGTAGGCACCAGCGCCCATGATGGGCGGCATCAACGCACCACCAGAACTTGCGGCGGCTTCGACACCAGCGGCTGACTCTGCGTCGAAACCAGAACTCTTCATCAATGGGATTGTGAAAGTGCCAGTAGTGGCCGTATTGGCGACTGCACTCCCTGAAAGCGAACCCATCAGTCCACTCGAAACGACGGCGACTTTTGCTGGGCCACCGGCGCTGTTCTTGAACAGTCGTCGAGCGAAACGAATGACGTATCCCGTCGCTCCTGTTTGTTCCAGTAATGTGCCAAACAAGACAAACAGAAACACGTACATGAACATCACGCGTAACGCGATTCCGAAAACACCTCCGGCCTGAAGGAAAGTTTTCTGTGCGATCTGCTGCCACGAAGCTCCGCGGTGTGGGAATAACCATTCCGGCATCTGTTGGCCGTAGATCGCGTATCCGATAAAGATCAGGCACAGTATCGGCAACGTCCATCCAATCGCGCGTCGCGTCGCCTCAAGCACCAGCACCAGACCGATTCCAGCGATGATAAAGTCGAGTGGTTTCTCGTTGCCCGCGCGGTCTCCCAGCATCGTTCCATCAATCCAAAACGATTCGAACATTCTTTCGCTTTGCACGAATACATAACCAAACACGACAAACGTCGCGATGATAAGCACCGCGTCTAGAATGCGAAGTGGCAACGTGTCTGACCAGGATTTGATCAGCGAACGATTGAGAAAAACAAGTAACAAACCCAACATGCCAAACAGGGCAAGGTTGGGTTGTTCGTTAAACAAGTTCGCGTTAACCGCCGCTAAAACAAACACGCACAGCAAGACAGCCAGCGTGTTGTAAAGGTAGGTTTTGTAGTCGTTGAAGCGATCGAACAAGGTCAGCCTTAAGAATAGACGCCAAGGAAATCCTAGTTGTAGAAGTGGGTTTTTCGATTTTGACCAAGTGACTGGCGGAGCTGAAATGGCGCGTGCCATGTTTTCACGTGTGCGTAAGCATGTCTACGCAAGCGTCAACGTGGCCCCGAGCGCCGAGTCAAATCAACTTGGTTGAATCACAAATAGATCAATCTTCTACATTGGGACGAAAAAAAGTTGCCTCGCCTCGCGACCTATTTGGCCGTTTCTGAGCTTTCACTGCCAGGCCAGATGCCTTCTTCTTTATAGAACTTAATCGCACCCGGATGAAACGGCGTTCCTGTGTCGCGAGTCGCGTTCTTAGGATTGAGTGCTTTGGCTGCCGGATGTTTCTCTGCGATTTGGGCACGGTTCTCGTACATCAATTTTGTGAAGTTGTAGACGACGTCTTCGTCAACACTTGAGTGCGTGATCAAGTGCATGTTGCCAACGTTGATGCCAGTCAATTCTTCTGTGAGGTCACTGTAGGCAGATTCTTTGACGGGAACGGTAAAGTAAAACGGATACTCTTTCAGTTTGTCCTCAACGCCATCGTCCAGTTTGATAAACACCACGTCTTGTGAAGAGCACAGCTGAGTGACAGCTGGGATCGGAATCGCTCCGCCCATGAATGCTGCGTCGGCTTTTCCGTCGGCCAACATGTCGCCAGCGGCGAAGTAGTTTCCGTTGAGGACAGTCAGGTCTTCATACGAAACGCCGTGTGCTGAAAGTAGTGGTTCAAGGAAGTAATCGAATCCGGCACCAGCGGGGCCCAGGACGACACGCTTGCCTTTAAGGTCCGAGATTTTTTCGATGCCCGAACTCTTTGTCGTGACAAAAACACCAACATTGGGAGCCAATGTTGCAACCGCACGGACATTGTGTGGCGTTTTCCAGGCTCCATCGCCTTTGGTCGCAAAGTATGAAATCGCAGCGTTGGCCATAGCGAACTCAAGTTCTTTGGCTTCGAGTTTGCGAATATTTTCTTGCGTGCCTTTGGTGCCCTGGGGGGCAACAGACCAGTTCAGTTCGCCTTTGTTGGATTCGACGACGCTGGCGATTGCATTTCCAACGGGAGCAAACGCACCACCGGCTGGCGCTGTACCAACGGTAATAAATTGTTTGGCGGTTGACGTCTCTCCACCGGGGCCAGCTGGGCCAGAGTCGCAACCGCTGAACGCGAATGCGAGGACGGCAATGGATGAAAGTAGTTTCGAGTGGCGGAAAGAGAACTTAGGGCGTCGCAACATTTGAGTGTCCTGTTTTGAATGTACTGTTCACCGAGCTGATTTGGCGAAGTTCAGATTCTAACACTAGCGCGAATTGGATTCTATACGCTGCTGAATCGACATTCGTTAAGAAGGTCACAAGTTTGGAGGGTAGATGCCCTACAGCACGAGCCTTGGCTTCTAAAGCGACTCTAACTCTTTCAAGCGAGCCATCGTTTTTTTGTAGTTGGTTGGCTGTTCCGTTTTGTCGTAGTAAGTCGCGATATTGGCCAAGCACTGGGAGGCTTGGGCGAAATTCTTGTGCTTTACGAACTCGCCATATACTTGATTAAGCAAACCAATCCCCTGCTCTTCTCGGCCACGCATCAAATACGCCAAACCATAATCTGCTTGAGCTCGCAGACGCTCCGCTGTTGGCCATCGAGCGGATGACTTGATCGCTGACTGAAGCAAATTCATTCCTTGGGCCAAACTTCCGTTTTGCAATTTAAGTGTCGCGAGAATCGCTTTGGCGCGATCGGACAAAAGTGTTTTCTTGGATCCAAGTCGTAGCAAGATCGCTGATGCTGGAGCCTGTTGCCCACCGTCGATCATCGCCAACGCCTGTTGCATTTGAAGTTCTTCTTTGAGGGAAGAGCTTCTCACTAACGCTTCCGATTTTTTGAAAGCAAGGATCGCGTTTTGCGATTCGTGTCGTTTCAAGCTTTGGATGCCTATCGTCGCCCAAACGACCGCTTCGTCATCCGACGTTTGATCTGAACTGAATTTTAGGTTTTGATTTCTAAGTGAGTTTTCCAATCGACGAATGACCTTGTTCGGCCACTTGATTGAAACTGGACGGAGAAAGGCTGCTTTTTTCCAAAATGATGGATCGCTCAACTCACGCTCAGACAACCATCGACTTTGCAGATCAATTGCGGTTTGCCAACTTGATTTCCACTGTTCCAATTCTCCAGCATGGCGATGTGCTTCGCCGACCAACAACGCGATCTGACTGGCTTGGTAAGGATGGCTCGATTGAATCAGGGCAATCGCTGATGAGAAATGTTGACTGCTTTTTGTGTTGTTTTCCAACATCAAATGGGCGATGCCTTCTAAACGATGCGCTTCCACAACGGCCAGTTTTCCAAGCGCTCTGTCTTTGCCCCATTCGCGTGAAAGCTGCATGCCGATGACTTTGTCGGGCTGGTTGTTTTCCAATTGTTTGAGTGCTTCTTGGCGAGACGCAATGAACCGAGGGTTTCGCTCAATAGAAAGGATAAAGTCCTGCCAGCGATCTGACCCATCGCCACCCCATTGCTCATCAAACAAGCTAGAGATTTCGGCCAGCTTTTTCCAGCTGACGGATTGGCCATCGGCTCCCATTAATATCTTTGTGACGACATCAGGGTAAATCGCGACCAAGTTTCGCGCTGAATTTCGTTTGTCTGATTCCAGCATTTCCTCAAGTAGTCCCGTCAGTTCTGCTGGCGAGAATGCAAGGTTGTCGGTGTCGCCGAGAAGCAAGCCACCTGCGAGACGCACATTTTGATCGTCGCTGTTGGGATCAACGACTGCGCCCAATCGATCTGAATTTTTGTTTGCCTCTGATTTGCGAGAGAAAACCTGTTTGAGAATGTCGGCGTTGGATTCCTTGGAGTCGAGCTTGAACAGTGAGCATCCTGTTACAGCGACTGCCAACAACAAGATGCATCCGATCAACGCTGCGCGCACGCCAGACGAGTGGCGCTCAACGCGACCCTTTGAGTTTCGGACTGGATTCGTATTCGTCAAAATCAATAGTTCCGTGGAACGATATTGTGAAATTTGAAAGCTTGGTGGAGTCCGCAACTGTCTAGGTCCGTTTGCAATACTTCGTGTGCTCCAAAAGTCTGCAATGTCGATTCGCCATTGAGGACGTTGGGGTGGACGCTCAGTTGTTGAAGCAATTCTTGGCTGATCGATGCGGACTCAGACGGCGTGTTGAAAACGTAAGGTCTAACCATGACGATCAATTCGCGTCGGAGGCGACCGGTTGATTGTTTGCGGAAAAAGAAACCAAGGACAGGCAGTTTTCCCAATCCAGGAATCTGTTGTCGGTCGTCAGAGATTTCGTCTTCGATCAATCCACCGAGAGCCACTGCCAATCCGTCTTTTGCGACGACGGTACCGCTGATCGTGCTTCGGTTAACGGTGTCGACTTCCTGATTGACGATCACGCCATTGGTGTTGAGCACAGGGATTCGGCCGCCATTGAGAACGCGTCTCGCGTTTTCTTGAACCACTCGCAGCGTCACCGTTCGATCAGCGTTGATGCTCGGTGTGATCAGCAATGATTGGCCAACGTCGCGTAGTTCGGTAATTGGCGTGCCGGCAATGGTTGTGTTGTTGTTTCCGCCAGAGATGACTTGGGGCGAATTGAATCCAACGGTGAATGGGATCGTGTCGCCAATGAAAATTCGACTGACTTCGTTGTTCGCTGTGAGCAAGAGTGGTGTGTTGAGAACCGTGACGCGATTATCGTCCTCTAACATTTGCAGTCTGGCGCGAAAGCTATTGTTGACGAACTGAAAAGTAAAATCGCCTTGATTGAGCAGCGAACCGCCCGGCGTCATTGATGACAGTTTGCGAGCCGCACCAGACAACGCGTCTGATGGAGTGGGCAAAATGTCACCGGTTGTGAATCCGCCAGCCGTCGTGGAACCATCAGAGAATTGGTAATCGAAAATGCTACGGAAATCGTCATCCAGCAGGACCGACATGACTTTGACTTCGAGCAACACCAACGGCGTTGGGACGTCGAGGCTGGTCACAAGCGTTGCGATCTGATCCATCGTGGCTTCGTCTGCCGTACGTACGATGACTTGGTTGTTTCGCCGCACCACCGTTACGTAAATCGTTGCCTTGCGTTCTTTCAAGAGTTTTGAAATTGGGTCTGTAGAGTCGCCTGGCTCGGTCGGTTCTGAAGCTTTATTACGCTTGTTGAGGGCGTCAATTAGTTGCTGAATCTTTTCCGAAGAGAGGTCGGAAAGAGATTGGTTGTCGTTGTTGTTGCGCGAGTTGTTGCCCTGGTTGCCTTGGTTGTTAGTAAAACCGCCAAGCCCATTGAGCCGGCTGAAAGAGCGGCCACCGTAAGCGTAGTTTCCTTGGTAAGCACCCAATCCCAAACTGCGGCTGTCAACCAAGTCGAATCGGTTCAGCCGGGTAATAATATCGAGGATTGAATCCTGATCACCAACGCCGAAACTCAGTTGAACGCGGTCGCCAAACAGATCTCGAATCGCGACGGCTGCATCGACGGGGTTGGGATAGAGCAATGTGAATACGCGAGTTTGCTCTTCACGGAAACTGGTCAGGTTCTCTTCGTATTCTTCTGTGGTGTAGATTCGGATGACGCCCGATTTTTCGTCGGTGCGAAAATAGAGGTCATGGGTCTTTGTCAGGTTTTCAAGCACATCCATCGGCAGAACATCGCGAAGATAGAGGTTGATCTTCATGTCGTTCGCTTCGGTGGAAGGAACGATGTTGATGCCAGATTGCTCAGAGAACAATCGCATTGCCTGCCCGAGACTTTGATCGCGAAAATCGACTAGCTCGATCTTCTTTTCGGAAACGGGGAATGCGGAATAGCTGGGGGTGAGTAACGGATCGTTGGAATCAATCAATGGTTCCAATGACATTGGATCAATGATTACAGTTTCCGGCTCCATCCGTGGGCGGATTGGAGTGGGGGCGTTTTGAGTACTTGTGTCTTGAGCGTTTAGTTGCTGAGCACAATCCGATGGGCCAAAGAGCATGGATATAGACGCAATCATCGCGCAGGTCGCGATCATCCAATGCAAAGACATCCGTGTCATAGGGCACCGTAACGCCATGCAATCTAAACGCATCTTGCGCCTGATTTGCATGACTTTAACAAGGTCGAGGGGGTTTAGTCGTACAGGTAAACTGTACGTTCCAGTTCAGGAAAGTGCAGCTCTATCATGTCTTTAGAGATTTTCCTGACCTGCATCAATACCCAAACGCCCGTGCCAACAGGAACTGACATCTCTGTGTTGGCTCGAATACGAATGACGGAGTCTTTTGACTTTAGAAGTGCCATGCTTCGTGTGCCGCCAAGAATCTTGGACTGGACCTGAAACGTTGGCATTTGAAGGAGTTGCTTGCGAAGCTTGGTGGTTTGCTCATTCATGTCCTTGGTGAGTTTGGCAATCTGCTTGTTGATGCTAGCAATATCTGCTTTCAGTTTTTTGTTTTCTTGCTGTAGAGCCTGATTTTGCTGAACGAAGGCATCAAGTCGCTCGACGTCGCGAATCTTGGAGATCGTTTCCTTGATAACTTGCGAGGGAGCGGTTGGATCTTTCTTTTTTTCTTTCTGGTCTTCTTGGCAAAGACCGTTGGAAGCGACCAACACCGAAATTGAGATTGAAACGATTGCGGCAAGTTTTGAAATTTGAGTTTTCATGATTTGCTTCATTTCAAAATTTTTGGAAGTGATTTCCAAACGTGAATTGCTAAACGGAATGGAACTCGATGGCGAAATTTAAAGTTTGATTCTGATGTTTGATTTTGAAGTAGTGGATCTTATTAAAGATGCTGCTTTCTCAAAAAAAACTCAACGGATATTTCACAAGATCCACTACTTGTGTTTTTTCTTCGCAGCCTGCTAACTACCCGCCGCCAACAACGCGACGAAAAATGCGATGTAGACGTAACCGACAATCGCACCGACACCAATCGTCAGAGCTGGAGTCAACAAAGAGTTCAATCGACGGATGGCTGCTTGAAATTGGTCTTCGTGGAAATCTGCAACTTCTTCCAAGACGCCTCTGAGGTCACCCGACTGCTGTCCCACGGCGATCATCTTTGTCAACATCGGCGAGAATGAGTCTCCAACATCGATGGCATCGGCGAAATTTCCACCTTGGATGATCTTGGTGCGTGCGTCGTTAACTGTTTTGGCGGTAAAACGATTATACAACAGCTTCTCAACCGTTCCCAATCCGTCGATCAGTGTAATGCCGCTTCCCAGCATAACACTCAGACTTCTGGCAAACGTTGAAGTTTCACAGAGTTTGAACAGGTTTCCGATTAGTGGAATTCGAAGTGCGACTCGATCAATCCACATTCGCCCGTCTTTAGATCGGTAAGCGACCAAGCTAAAAACAAACAAGCCACAGGCGATGATTCCAGCGGCCGCATAATACTGCCGCATCCAAGCCGAAGCGTCCACTAGATTCTGCGTCATCGCCGGCATGTTTTTTCCAAGGCTTTGCAAATAAATCTCTAGCCTTGGGATCAAGTAAACCACCATATAAGCCGTCACACAGATCGCCACAACGACAACCAGCAGCGGATAGATCAATGCGGAAGAGACCTCTTGGGTGCCGCGCCTCCGTTGTCGCATGGTTGCAACAGCCCGGCCAAGTACAGGTGGCAATTCACCGGTTCGTTCGCCGACGCGGACGAGTTGGACTACGAAATCGGGAAAACAATTGTGTTTGCTCATTGCCCCAGAGAGGCTGTCACCAGATTGGATATCTTTGACAACGTTCTGCCAGTTGGAGCCCAGTGATTTTCGCGGTGCTTGATCAACCAAAGCAATCAAAGCAGTTAGCAATGGCATGCCGCCCTTTAGCATCATGGAAAGTTGAAGCAGGCTGAGTTCGACATCGACCGCGCGAGTTCTCAGAAGTTTGGAGTAGTCGAACCCCGCTCGTTCGGTGGTTGCTTTTGCGATCGGTGCGACACCGGTCACGATCAAGCCTCGACTTCTCAGCTGCGACGCGGCGGCGGATCGGCTGGTGGCGTCAACGACGCCTGATCGGGCACCGCCGGAGGCGTCTCTCGCTTTGTAACGAAACTCGGCCATCGAATCGTTGGTTCAACTTCCAGAACTAATAAGGACTAATGACGTTGGCAATTTGGTGGACTGTTGTTTCTCCACGCAACAGTTTGTTCACACTGTCGTGAAGAAGTGTTTTTGAACTACGTTTGTCCAGCAACTGTTGGATATGCGTTTCGTCAGGTCGGCTGGCAACGACTCGGGCAATTTCTTGATCAAACTGAACGAACTCAAATAGCCCGATGCGTCCCATGTATCCCGTTCCAGCGCAGTAGCGACAACCGCCAGGTTCGAAGATCGTTTTACCGATCAAGTCGGGGCAAGTCAGGATGGTAGCCTCCGCTTCTGTCATTTTCGATTCCACTTTGCACTTTTGACAAAGCTTCCGAACGAGTCGCTGGGCAGCGAACATTCTTGAAACCGCTCCAATCAAAAATGGTTTGATGCCCATGTCAGCCAATCGAGTGATCGCGCCGACAGCAGAGTTCGCGTGAATGGTTGTGAACACGAGGTGCCCTGTCAGGGCTGCGCGGATGGCTGTCTCGGCAGTTTCTTCATCGCGGATCTCTCCGATCATGAGAACATCGGGATCATGACGTAGGGAACTGCGAAGTGCTTTGTGGAAGCTGACTTTGTCATTCGCGTCGACTTCGACTTGCGAGATACCATCAATAACATATTCAACCGGATCCTCGATCGTGATCACGTTCAATGATTTTCGACCGATCAAATTTCGAACGGCTGCGTAGAGCGTCGTACTTTTTCCGCATCCTGTCGGACCGGTCATCAAAATTAAACCATTGGGCCGATTGATGACGTGTTCAAACGCGCCCAAGTCTGAGTCGGACATGCCCAACCGCTGAAGCGTTAGATCCTGAGTCTGAGTCGCCAGCAGTCGGAGCGTCATACGCTCGCCGTGTTTGGTCGGAATTGTTGCCGTTCGAATGTCGATCTCGTTACTGTGTTCCGAACTCAGCGTAAACCGACCGTCTTGAGGCGCCCGACGTTCGGCGATATCCATTCCTGACATGACTTTCAAACGCGAAAGCAATGGGTTGTGGATCGCGATCGGGAATCGTCGGTAGTCATCGAGAATTCCGTCAACACGCAAGCGAATTCGGACTTCTGTTGATGTGGGCTCGATGTGAATGTCGGTGGCTTGACGAATCAACGCCGCGTGGAAAATTTCGTCTCCAAGTGCAACGATGTTGTCTGAATCCGGGTCGACTTTGGTCCCTGTAAATTGGATTCGAACAGGCTCAGCTTGATTACCATTCCAGCGGACAGTGTCTTGAAAGATTCGCTGAATGGCACGGAAAAGAGATTGGGATTCTGCAGGAACGACTTGGACGGATTCGGAAATATATCGGCGAACGGCTTGTATGCTTTGCTCGTCATCTGGGTCTTTGCAAGCGATCAAGACTACATCGTTTTGCTTCGTAAAGGGTAGCACCTGACGTCGCGTTGCCAGGTTCGCCGGGATGCGCAGCGCCCAAGCCGGATCAATTTTCACTTGATCCATGTTTAGCAACCCTTGGGAATCGTCGCTAATGGTTGGGGGCGTGGCTGATTTGGACATCGTCACATTCTAAGATTTATAAAACTTTTACGAAATCAGGCGCGATTGCGGGAAATTTGAGCAAGCGTCTCAGGGTTTCGAGCCAGCGCCCTCGCCGTCTGTTCGGAGATGGAACGGGAACGCCAAAGTTTCGCAAGGCTATCGTCCAGTGTCCACATCCCATCATCGCCGCTGGTTTGAATGATGGAAGCAATCTGGGACAGGTTTGCCGTTGCGATTAAATTCGAGATACCTGAATTGCAATGCATGACTTCGCTCGCGAGAACGCGCCGCGTGGTTTGCGGTCGGTCGATGTTGGGATTCTTATGTCGCGGTAGCAAGTGTTGGACGATCACCGTACGAAGCACTGTTGCGACTAGCCGTTGAGCAAGGTTTTGTTCTTCTGCAGAAAAAGCACCCACCAGTCGTTCGATCGCAGTTTTACAATCGCCTGCATGAACCGTCGCAAAAACTAAATGGCCCGTTTCGGCAGCAGTGATTGCGGTGCGGATGGTTTCGAGGTCTCGAAGTTCACCAACGAGAATCACATCGGGGTCCTGACGCATGGCACCCTTGAGAGCGTCTCCGAAATTTTCAACGTCGGTTCCGACCTCGCGTTGGTTGACGAGAGCTTGGTCGGAACGGTGGATAAATTCGACGGGATCCTCGATCGTAATAATGTGGCACGATCGGGTTTGGTTGATGCGATCAATCAGGGAGGCAATCGTGGTGCTTTTTCCCGAGCCCGTTGGTCCGGCAACCAGGATCAACCCATCGGTTGCGCCACACAAATCGTAGAGCCGTTCGTCCAATCCCAGTTCGTCGAGTCCGGGAACCGTGTTGGCTAATCGTCGGAACGCGAAACATGTTTCGCCGCCACGATGAAACGCGTTGAATCGAAAACGGTTGGTGTCGTCAAGCGAAATAGCGCCATCGACGCAACCTGTTTTTTGAAGTGTTGCTTGGTGGGCAGTAGACAAAATTGATTTTGCAACGTCCTCGCTGGCTTCGACGTTGAACCGGTTGTCAGGCAACTCGGCAAAGAACTCTTGGGTTAACGAGCCGTCGATTCGAAAGTGAACGGGCTCGCCGGGCGCTGCGTGCACATCGGATGCTTCGAGGGCGACTGCTTTGAGTAGGATTTGGCTTAGGAGTTCATTTTCTTGTTCGGCCATCGAAGGTTCTCCTTGTAATTCTGAATCGCACCAGTACCGGGTGCGTCAGTTTTGATTGGCTGTACTCAGTTCGTTAAAACACAAAAACGATCGTCCATGTTTTTTGAGCGCTGCCTTCTGATTCGGGTTTCATGGTGATGGCAACAGGAATGATGTTGACCAGAGTGTTGACGTTTTTCAAAAAAACCAGCACGTCAAAGTAAGCGCCTTTGACCTCGACCGGCCAAAACTCAACTGGTTCCTGGATAGCCTGTTCATTCATCATCCGAAACAGGTCTTGCAAATAGGAAGATACGATGGCGCTTTCGTTCCCTCCTTGTGACACGATCGAAAGATTGTAATCACGCATGAAATTGGTGATTTTTTCTAGCGTCTCCAGGCGTCCCTGTCGGCTTCGCCAGCCTTGACTGAGATCACGCATTTGTTGTTTTGATAGTGAAACACGATTCCGCAATCTGTCCAGGCTGTCACGTTCGTTGGAGAGGTTCTGCCGAGAGATTTCGGCCATCTTTGTTGATACCGACGAACGGCTTTCCTGAATGAACTCTGCTTCGACCTTGGATTTTTCCTGTCGCATTGGCACTGCGAACAGAACGGAGTAGATGGCCAGGATCAGAGCGCCCGGAAACAGCATCAGCAAAAACTGCTCGCGTTTTGAATCGTCTTTGATAAAGTCGAGTTTCATGATTACTGCCTTTTCTGAGAGGCGTTTTTCACACTGACAGTAGATTTTTTGCGTGGCTGTACTGCGGTTTCAAAAGGCCCGGAATCGGTCAGCAAAATTTCATAGTTCCATGGGCCGCCGGTCGTGAGTTTTTGCTGGCCTTCTTGGCGGGCTGGATTAACGACCCAACCAAGCGGAACCGCTTTCTCACGCAATCGTTTGGCAAGTTCCTGAGCCGATGTTCCATTGAGTGACAACCCGGAGATGACAAGGCCTTCTTCGGTTCCGCCAATTTCTTCAATGACCAGCTCGGGTGTTTGCAGCTCAACCAACAGATTCAAAAGTTTTTCGATTCGATTGCTTTGGTTTTCCAGAAAGAATCGAATCCGTTTTAGATCATCGCCAAGGGCTGTATCTTCCAGTTCTACCTCGGCGCGTTTTTCAACGATTGCAATTAATTGCGTGTCGAATTTCTTTTTGTCCTCGGCGGGCTGTTTGATCTCGAGCGTTTTTTCTACAACCGTTCGGTTGTATAGTTGCTGGTAATTCCAATGCCAAAAACAAAAACCGATAACACCGAGGCATATCAGCGCTGAAATTAGATGCCGAGTCGGAGTGCCGCGAATGCCTTTGCTGACTCGAATCAGAGGAGCTGTTAAATCATCGAGTCGATTCAAATAGTTGGCAGCAACCTGCCCTGCCCACTGATTAAAAATTTCAGGAGTCGCGAGGTTGTCGGTCTCAATTGATTCACCAAAATCGAATTGAGTTGACGAACCAAGCAAAACGGGCGTTTTGGCTTGGATCTGATCGACTTTAAATTGTTCGGTTGTGGCCTGTTTGATTTTGACGAGGCGATGCCCGTTGTTGGAAAGCAAGTAGGCCAGCTCATCCCAAATTTCAACTTGATCGATCGCGCCATCCGTCTTTCGACGTTTGTTGGGCTCGATGGGTTGGCCATTTCCGCCAAGCCCGGCCGGATGGGAGATGGTGATTTCTCGGCAGCCAGCCGATTCAAGAACCGCGTTGACTTCGTCGAGATCCGATTGGCGAATCGCGCTGACCCAATACTGTTGATAGTCGTCTTTGCGACCGAGAACCGTGGACGCCAATGAGATTTCATCGATGTCAATTCCGGAGAGAGTTTCGGCTTCGAATTTCAAAGCTTCTTCAAGCTCTTCCGCAGCGATTCCAGTGACACTCAGTTTCGGCAAAGAAACGATCTGTGACCAGACATCGGTCGAGGCGACGATTGTACGTGTTGCCAGCAAAGGTTGACCGCTGACGACTTGCTCAATGACGTCTTTGAAAGTTGATTCGACGTCGATTTTTTCCTGAATTCGGAAAACGGGTTGATCAACGTTGGGGCCAAAGTCGGCGCGTACGACCTCTCGATTGTGAAGGAGGATAACCGAGATTTGCGGACGTTTGGGCATGTTTCAAAAAGTGTTTTCCGTTTTTGAGTTCGCCAGATCAGGGAGTCTCGGTTTGCCTGGCTTGAAAATCAAAACAAACGGTGACGCCGCCATGAGGGACCTGAACATATTTCGTTTGGCGTTTGCCGTCGACCTCTGCAACGATTGCTCGCAAACCGATGGGAACGTCGCGGAATAAAAATGAATCCAGCTGTTCATCTTCATCGTCCAGTACCGCCAACGTTGTCAACGATGATTCTGGGTTGGGGGTTAACAAAGCGACTCTCACTTGCGCATTCTCTGCGTTGTCGACGAGCACCTTGCCGGTCACCTCGACTTTACCGGTTGTAAGTTCTGCCGTGAGGACATTGGGCTCTGTTTGATTTCCGGTGATGGGAACGGTGATTGAAACAACTTGGGTTTGTCCCATCGCTCCTTCGAGGATTTCTGGTGGTTGCCCCCAGGCGTCGGAAAGTGTCTTTGCGCCTAATGGAAGTTGCAGGTAAGGGCCTTTCCAACCGCAAGGTAAGCGAACGGACGAGTAGTCAATCGGTTGAGCGGGCCCCGGACGAAACTGAAACGGAAACTGGTCTGCAAGTTGCGATTCAGTGTCCCACAGTTCGCCGAGTACGGTCGGTTGGGCGACGTCGAACCCGGGAGCGTTGGCCATTGGTAAGCGTCCCACGTCGCACAAAAATCCGCTGATCAATGGGGTGCCGTCGACCTGATATTTTTGAATAGGGCCAAGTGTTGCGGTTTTAATTTCACCCAGCAGTCGTGTTGAGGCTTGGAAACGCTGGTTGTCGATTTGGGGCTGAAGCGATTGAATAGCGACCGTTGCGACAATGGCGAGAATTACTAAAACCACCATCAACTCTAGCAGTGTGAGGCCATTTCGATCAGGCAACACTGATGGGCGACAACGTTTGGGGCTTGTTTGCGACTTCGAAAACCAAACCGCAGTGAAACAGGCGCTCACGTTCAAATGAAGCTTTGGCGATCCGTTCAACTGACCGATTTGAGTCAAATCAGGCTGGGCAGATTGCCGCTTGCCCAGTTGCTCTGTCATTACCTTCAACATAAATCGCTCCGAAGTTACCTCGGGACTACACGCCCACGAGTAGAGCTTCTATTTTAGGTTCGGCAATGATTACTTTCGATTATCGGGGAACCTCAAGAAAAGCACCATGTCGTCTCCACACTCTGACAGCGTAAGTTCGCTGGCCTCATTCTCGCCGGGCTTCATGTTGGAAGCATCAGAGGGCGTTTCAATCTGTCCGTTGGGACCAGCGGAAACGACGCGAATGTACTTCGACTCGGTTTGATCGATGGTTCCGTTCTCATCAAAGTCGACTTGAAGTTGGAGTTCATTCCCCCAGCCATCCACGATCGTTGGTTCACCAGTTTCGCTGCGGCCGGTAGGATGAACATAGGGACCATGCCAGCCAACTTTGTTGACGGGGTCGTAAATCTTGAGTTCAGGTGCGGCTTCGAGCATATGCTCTGGGGCTTCTTCCTGGACAAGATCGTTGATCTTTCGCGGAAGTGCATTTGATTTGTGCGACAGCGTTTCGATAACGCCGTCCTCGCCAGCGATCGCATCACGAACCGTATTAAGTGTGGCTTGAGTCGCGATGTAGGTTGGGTTTTCTGCCTTGCCTGCAGGCGTCACGATTTCGATGTTGTTAAAACTTGGGATTAAAATTAGGGCCATGGCGATGACGATCAACATGACAACCAGCAATTCCAGCAACGTCAAACCTCGGCGTCTGGTGGACGGAGGTTTTAGCGTTTTCGAGTTATAGTTTTTGATGTTGTTCATAATTTTTCTTGGGAAGAGAGAGGGAGGCGGACTAGGCAAAACTAGTTCTGGTGGGTGTAGTGGTTTTCCAATTCCCTTGAGACGCTGTGGATTCCATTCTTACCGGGAATCGCAGCGCCGACGTAACGGGCGATTGATTCCGATTCAGTGACTGGTTTAAGTTCGACCAGCAACAGGTATCGCGAGTACATTTCTTCTGGACTTTGGTTACGATCGTCAGAAAAATGCACAGGTGTCTCAGAGAAAGCGGCTTTTGGCCCGGCTCCAACGAGGGAGCATTGTTCACCGAGGCCAATCACGATGTACTTGGCGCCTTCGACTGCTTCGAAGTTCCAGTCCTCGAGAAGCAACGTTGAGGCGGCTTCCGGGGTGAGTGAACAAACTTTGGTATCTGTCCCAACTGCGACAGGAAGTTGATCATGCGAACTGAATGTTGCATTCTCTGTTTCTTCGACAGCAGGAACTAGTTCAGTAATTCCAAGCAAGCGAAGTGACTCAACCTCGGGAACTGAGAGGCTAACCGATTCAAAAATGTCTGCTCCACCGATGTAAGAAGGGATATCACCATCGAGAGAAGCCGAGCCAGCAACCAATGAGTCGAAACGGTTTCCGATTTCGCCTTGAGACAGCACAGAGTTGCGTCGAATCGTGTTGTCGATTTCTGGAATGTTTGCAGCAGCCGTTGCGACTTGCGTTCGTTTTAACATGCCTGGCAAAGTTGAAACAACGATCCCGCCAAGTGCAATCAGGATCGTCAAAACTACCAACAGCTCAAGTAGTGAAAGCCCGGTAGTTCGATTCGTACGCACACGCATACATCCCTGTGGGGAGGTTTGGATATTTGGGATTTGGAAGTGATGCCCGAACATAAACCGTTCAACAAAATGCGTTTAAGTTAAATTTGAGTGGAAGTAGAGAGCCGCATATATCATATCGGCATCAAACGGCACGATACCAATATTCCTTTTCTTTACCTAGATTACCATCCTAAGGGCGTTTTTCGATTCAATCGTCACGAGCAAGATAGTGTCAGAGAAGGCCCCAAAAACACGGCTTAAACGATCGTTTATTCGACGCTCAGGTTTTTCGGGGCATCGGCAGCACTCAGTTTTATCCGCTCATTTTTTTCCATAAAGTGAAACGGGTCACTTGATTGAAAGGATTTTGATCCCAAATCGAGGGTTTTGGGAGGCCAAGAAATGTCCCATTAGGGTTTACAGCCAAGATGGGTTTGCTTGAACGAGGGCTGAGCAACCGAGGCAGGCGCTATTGGAACTTTCAAAACAATGGGGCGACAATCGCTGCCACTGAAGCAAAAAAGGACGACCGAGAGCGATCGTCCTTCGCAAATTCGAATTCTTTGAGGTAGCTGATGTCACAGAATTCTGGTGTTTCAGCAAATCCCGAAATCGGAAAGTTGATTCTTAATCGATCTTAAAAATCAGATTCGACTTTTGGTTCTGGCTTCTTTTTCTTCTTCCCCGTTTTCTTTTCCGCGATCAGTTTGTCGAGGTACTCTTGAAGTTCAGGCCGTTGATTCGTGGAGAGTTTCACAGCTTTCTTTTGAAGCTCAATGGCTTTGTCGAGATCTTCGTCCACAGCGTAAACGAGGTGAGCAAGCGTATCGAGAATGTAGTCTTTCTCAGGTGAGATTTTGACGGCACGTTCGGCAGCTTTTTTACAAATTTCCAGCACATCCATATCGAGGCCTTCGGACTCGTAAAGCTCATAAAGTTCCCACGAAAGATTATTAAGTTCCTCTGAATCGTCTTTGTGTTTTTCAACGAATTTTTCGAGCGATGCAGCAGCATCCTCCATTCGAAACCGAGCGAGCAAAGTGATAAGAATTTTTGTGCCATAGAGTTTGAAGCTTTCGTCCTCGCTATCTGCGATCAGTTTTTCCAGTTTCGATTGCACTTCCTCGTAGTTCGAGGCTCGCATTGAAGAAGCAACGGCTTGTGTAATTTGTGGTCGGTAAATGCCTTGTTCGCGCATTTGCTCCAGGCCCATTTTGACGGGAACGTTGTCACGATGTTTTGCAATTTCTTTTGCGATCAGTTTTGCGGCACCTTCCATGTCGCCCTCTTGCATTATGGGCAACAGTTCACGTTCAATTTTACCGATCGTTTCTCTGTCTCTCTGAAGTTGCCTCATTTCGGCAAGCTCTTTGTTATATTTGGGGAGGAATTTCTTGCGATCCCATGTGTCGTCAACAACTTCCTCTAAAGGTTTTTCCATCCTCAAGGCAGGTCCAATCCACTCAATCTTTCCGGTTTTGCCGACGATGAACGCGAGCGGCATTACGAATTGACCAGAGGCTTTAAAGTAATCAGTCGCAACAGAGCGGTCTTTGTCTGAGGTAATGCAATAACCGTTTGTGAGATCCCCGATAGTCCGACCCTTTGGATCGTTTGGAATGTCCTTCTCTAAATATTTTTCGATGAAGCGTTTACTCTCAGCCCATATCGCTATGATCTGAACGCTGCCATTCTCGTATTTTTTTTGCAGTCTCGCGTTCATTGGCATAAGCCGAACGCCTTGAGCCGCGTTAACCGAAGTGAACTGAATCACGTAGACTTTGCCAGACTCAAATTCAGTGATGTGATCAAACAAGCCATCGTTGTCACTAATCCAGTCATCGATCTCGATGTTAGGAGCGGTAGAGCCAATTGTTAGTGTCGGCTTATCTTTCTTGTCGTCTTTTTCATCATCGGATTCTTTCGAGTCCTCGTCTTGGTCTTCTTGATCTTCGTCTTCTTTTGACTCGACCTTTGGATCATCCTTTTCGCTTTTACTGTCGTCTTGAGCGACGGCGAAACCGGATAATGCAAAGCTCAAGCATAGAGCGAAGGCAGTGAATTTTGAAAATCGTAACAGGTTGAAAACTTTGTTCACGTTTGGTCTCCGAATTATTTCATCGCTTAGCCTTCGCCAAGCTCGTGCACGTTTTGGTTTGGCAGTTTGTTTTTCTGATTCCTCATGTTAGTGGCATCAGGTCACTGCGGAAAGTCAGTTCGCTCAATCCTTTTGTTTGGCGGCCTGTTTCTTCTTCTTGTTTTTCTTTGGTTTATTTCTCTTGGTTTCGCCAACGTCGGCTGAAAGCTCGTTCCATTTATCCAGCATTATTTTCAGTTGTGCTGGATTGGATTGTGAAACGTCGTTCAGTTCGGTCCGATCTTCAGCCAAATTGTATAGTTCGAATTCTCCAAAGTTAATGTTGACCAACTTCCAATCGCCGACGCGAATCGCATTGTTTTTGCCATAGAACGAAAAGAATATCGCATCATGTGGCTTTCGAATATTTCCTTCGAATATTGGTTTAAGACTTAGACCTCTTGGCGGCGTGAGCGATTCGCCTTTGAATTTGGTGGGGTAGCTTGTCTCTGCTACATCCAAACAAGTTGCCATGATGTCGACAAGATGGCCAGGTTGCGTAGTGATCTCGCCTTTATTTGTGATCTTTGCAGGCCAGCTGACAATCATCGGCGAAGTAATTCCACCTTCGTGTTGGTTCTGTTTGTATTCTCGAAACGGAGTATTGCACGCGTGGGCCCAGCGGTGGTCATAGCACCAATACGATTCAGGGTTCCAGGGCATAAGGTTTTCTTTGATCGTTTTCTCTTTGGTTCGCTGGAATGGGCAAGCACCGTTGTCATCGAGAAACATAACCAACGTGTTGTCGCGCACTCCCATGTCGTCAAGCTTCGTCAGGATCCGCCCAATGTTTTGGTCAACTCGATCAATCATACCAGCGAAGGTTGCCATCATGAGGTCGTGGTGGTCCTGTTCTTTTTCCGAGAGAGAATCCCATGCAGGAACATTTTTTGGTCGCGGCGCGAGTTTGGTTTCTTTTGGGAATAAGCCGATTTCTTTTTGACGAGCAAACCGTTGCTCGCGAATTTTATCCCAGCCGATTTTGTACTTGCCGCGATACTTTTTAACTTCTTCCTCGGGAGCTTGGAGCGGATAGTGCGGCGCGTTATAAGCGATGTAAAGAAAGAACGGTTTGTCCGGAGTCGCGGTGTGTGCTTTATCCAAAAACTTGATTGCGTAATCCGTGTTGGCGTCGGTGGTGTAGAACCCCGTTTTGGGGACTTCGAATTTTTCACCATTTAATCGGAACGTGTCATCGCCCCAAAAGAAATTGCAGGCTCCACTCAGATGCCCGAAAAATTGATCGAACCCTCTTTCGTTCGGGGTGCTGTTGATGTGCCACTTTCCCGTCATCAACGTTGAGTAACCGGCGGACTTCATGCCTTCTGCGATGGTGATGCAATTGGTCATCGCTGTTTTTCCAACCTCGGGATAATACTTCCCGCTCAACATCGTCGCTCGCGTGGTTTCGCATTTGGCACAGTTGTAGAACTGAGTGAATCGGAGTCCTTCAGCTGCCAAAGAATCAAGGTTGGGCGTTTTGACTTCGCCCCCGTAGCAACCAAGGTCAGAGAATCCCATGTCGTCGACCATGATCAAAACGATGTTGGGCCGGGCGTCTTTTGTGGGTCGTTTTGTGGATCGTTTTCCCGCTTCGTTGGCATGCGCTTGCGTTGCGCTGGACAGCAGACACGCTGCGAACAGGATTGTCACGAAGCAAGTTAAACGAAGAGGCACTTTTGAAACCAAAGTTTGAATCAAGCGAAGCCGCGTCGAAAGTCTCTCAATGGTCATTGGTTCCCCGTGGTTTTGGATTTTAATTTTCAAGTCCCGCGTTTTGATTAAGTGCCACCGTCGTTGCCAGAACTGTTGCAGAATCGCCAGCGAGCATTGAAGCCGTAATGGCTCATCAAACTGCACGGACCGCCCGACGGCTCAATAGTTTACACGATTCCACGGAGCCATTCTGGCAGTGATCAAATTTTCCATATCAATTAGACTGACGTTGCCCCTTCCCCCTCATATTGAGCTCAACTTTTTCATGGCGACTGACAAGCAAATTGGCAAGATAAAAAATGCTTGCGGCCAGCTTTATCTGGCTTCCAAATCTATTCGTATTTTGACGCATGTTTCCTGGCCCGGTTCCGTTCGTGAAAAATTCTTCGCACAGAATGCAAAAGAGCTTCCAGAAGTAGAGTACCCAACGTTTGACATGTCTGACGTATTGGAGCGTTTGGTGCTTGCGAGAAGCACGTTTCGATTTTCACCGATCATTAACGAGTGGCTGAACTTAATCGCTTATAATATCGAGACCAGTGCCAAAATGTTGGCGGCGTGCGGTACGGGAGATTTTCATCGATACTCTGGTGAGCTTTACGGAGTTCCCAAGGATCCGCTTTGCGACGCAGAGAACACTTCGCTTGATCTGGCAATGCAATTCGATAGTGCTTTCGAGGAATTCCAAGGTCTCGATTTGGGGGCGCCTGAAAACGCGACCGTGTCAGCGGAGGCTTTGGCAGAAGAAATGCGGACCGAAGTCGCACGCGCGTTCGGCGACCAGGCCCCCGATGTCCAAGTCGTTGACGAGCTGTCGGCCAACGCGCTTGCCGGACCGTCGCGAATAAGAATTCGAAACGGAGCCATTTTTACAGATCGAGATGTTCGCCAATTAATTCACCATGAAGCTCACATTCATGTCGGGACATCACTAAACGGGATCGCACAGGACAATCTGCGCGTTCTCGCGGCAAGCCATCCCGGAACCACAAAGACGCAGGAAGGCCTAGCCGTTTTCGCAGAGTTTATAACTGGATCGATGGACCTTGATCGTTTTCGACGGTTGGCGGATCGCGTGATTGCAATCCAGATGGCCATCGACGGCGCGGATTTCTTACAAGTCTACGAATATTTTCTCAACCAGATCGGCGAAAGAGAACAAGCGTTCGAAAGCACTCGCCGAGTATTTCGTGGCGGCCTGCTGACTGGAGGGGCACCGTTCACAAAAGACATCGTTTACCTCGATGGATTAATCCGCGTGCATAATTTTCTGCGAACGATGGTTGCGGCAGGAAGAGCCGATTGCTTGCGTTTATTGTTTTGTGGAAAGATGGACTTGGAGGACCTGCCTGTAATCGGTCAATTCGCTGAAGAAGGAATTTGCTTTCCGCCCGTTTTTCTTCCACCGTGGGCGACTGATATTCGGTTTCTGCTTTGCTACTTGACCTACTCAAGCTTTTTAAACCGAATTGATCTGAAGCAAGTCAAGACTCATTACGCTCAGATGCTGGACCGCATTCCGCCCCAATCAATCTAATTTCACAGTTGTTTACCAGATGCATTCGTTAGCTCATTTGGCCAATATCGGAAGACGAAGAAATATGTCACAATCTTGATCTAGTAAGAAGGAAAAATGATTGATTCGTTTTCCCAATGAACTCGTTTGAGAGTGAACGAATCAAGTGTCATTTATCTGTCACGCATCAATCTGTTGGTGTTTGATTTCAGATTTGACCGCGGTTAACGCTCATCTACGATAATCATCCCTTCATCAATAAATCAAAACAAATCTTCTCCGCAATTTGCGGATGGCATATCGAACTGGAGTCCTGATGACCACTCAAATTATAAAAGCCCGTGCTGGTGAAGTTACACCAGAAATGGAATTTGTAGCCAAGCGAGAAAATCTAACGGCTGAATTGATCCGCGATGAAGTCGCTGCTGGACGCATGGTAATTCCCGCGAACATCAATCACTTGTCAAAAAAGCTCGAACCGATGTGTATCGGGATCGCGAGCAAGTGCAAAATTAATTCCAACATTGGAAACAGTGCTGTAACAAGTGATATCGAAGGCGAATTGGAGAAACTTCACACGTCTGTGCATCACGGTGCCGACACGGTGATGGATCTTTCAACCGGAAAAGACATCGACAACATTCGCGCCGCTATTATTGATGCGTCGCCTGTTCCAATCGGTACGGTTCCGATTTACCAAATGCTTGAAGAGCTTGGCGGAAATATTGAAGACATGCGAGCCCAGCATTTCCTCGATATGGTTGAGCATCAGGCCAAGCAAGGCGTCGACTATATGACGATCCATTGTGGCGTGTTGATGGAGCACTTGCACCTTACAACTCAACGGGTCACTGGAATCGTTTCTCGAGGAGGTTCATTGATCGCAAAATGGATGATGGTTCATCGAAAGCAAAATCCGCTATACGAAGCCTTTGATGATCTTTGCGATATCATGAAGCAGTACGACGTCACTTGGAGTTTGGGTGATGGGCTACGGCCAGGAAGTATCGCCGACGCCAGCGATGAAGCTCAGTTTGCGGAGCTCGATGTTTTGGGTGAGCTAACAAAGCGTGGCCAAGATCAAGGAACGCAAGTCATGGTCGAAGGGCCAGGCCACATTCCAATGCATCAAATTCAAATGAATATCGAACGTCAGATCGAAATTTGTAATGGTGCTCCGTTTTATGTTCTTGGTCCTTTGGTCACTGATGTTGCTCCGGGCTACGACCACATCACCAGCGCTATTGGTGCTGCGATGGCAGGTTGGCACGGCGCAGCGATGCTGTGCTACGTCACTCCCAAGGAGCACCTCGGTTTGCCAAACAACAACGATGTAAAGGCTGGCGTGATTGCTTACAAAATCTCAGCCCACGCCGCCGACGTTGCCCGCGGACGAGCAGGGGCTCAGGATCGCGATGACGCACTTTCTAAGGCTCGATTCGAATTCGATTGGAATGAGCAGTTCCGGCTTTCGCTTGATCCGGAAACAGCAAAGGCGTACCACGATGAGACTTTGCCGCAGGACACTTTTAAGAGCGCACACTTTTGCAGCATGTGTGGTCCTAAGTATTGCAGCATGAAAATCACCGAAGATATTCGCAAGATTGCCGCTGAAGAAGGCCCACTAGTTCCACTAGAAGCAACCCCTTCGGAAGGCTAAGTGACAACTGTGAATCAATCAAGCAATCAAGTGATCTACAAAATCGTGGACGCGGACCAATGGGCTCTTGCAAAAGAGCAAGGTGAATTCGCCGGAGCAGCGATTGATCTCGAAGACGGGTACATCCATTTTTCCAACGCTCAGCAGGTCAAAGAGACGGTGAGTAAGCATTTTGCCGGTCAATCGAATCTTTTGATCGTCACTGTCGATCCAGAAAAACTTGGAGATGCCCTTAAATGGGAAGCTTCGCGTGGTGGAGATTTGTTTCCCCATCTCTACGGCAACCTGAGTTTCGATTGTGTTCAGTCGGTTGACGATTTGCCTATCGGGAAAAATGGAGAGCATCTTTTTCCCGGTGCTTTGTAATAGTTGACTGAGTTGATATTGGTTGCCGTTTCGCTCCGTCAGTTTGGATCTTGGAGCGGAAATCTAAATTGCAGCCAGTTTTTTAAAATTAAAGGAACCTGTGATCCAAACAGGTTCCTTTTTTCTGCGCTTATCGCAAAATGTTTTGGGCTTGAAAATTGCTGCTTGATTTTGTGTTTCGATTTTTCTCACGATAGAATGTGTAGGTACTTTTCTTCGTGGGAGACGGGAATGAGCTGTTTGAAATATTCGATGACGCGCGGGTTGATTGACAAAGCGGACAAGTTTCGTGGAGAGCAATGCAATCGTGGTATTGCCCGCGCCCTGACGCGATCATTTGTGATCTGCATCGTGGTTTGTATTGGATGCAGTTGTTTGCAATCCGCATCCGGGCAAGATTCGCCAAAAAAACGTCAGGCCGAAGAAAAGTCATCCGACATCTTCTCCGCCGAAGATATTAAAAGTGCTGACGCGCCAAAGTTGCTTAAACGGGTTGAGCCAGGCGTCTTCGTTTATGGTCGCGCGCATCGTTTTGCAGAGGTCGGCGGCGCAAGCTCGTTTGATAGTTCGCCCGACGGTCGCACTCTCGCGTTTGGGGGCTCCAAGATTAAGTTGTTTGATTTGAAAGACAACTTGGTCACCGAAGAAATCGGCGAGGCGAACGAAAATTATCAAAACGTGGTTTATTCGCCGGACGGCCGTTACGTGTTGGGTAGCACCCGTAGCAGTAAAGCTGGATCGATCGTACGCGTATTCGATGCAATTGACGGATCCTCAGTCGGCACGATCGCAACAAAGACTGATGAGTCGGGCGAGAGAAGCAGCTTTTATATTCAAGGGCTCAATGTTTCGGCCGATGCAAGCTACGTTGTGATTTGGAGCCACAATCAATTGCAAGTTCGCGATGTTGAGTCCGGGGAGCTGATTCATGAAATCAAAAAACTTGGATATTGTCAGGGAGCTGCGTTCTCTGCTGATGAGCAACAGCTTTTCTTTTCAAAGTCAGGGCGATTGGCCGTTATAGATTTAAAAACTGGTAAAGAACTTTCGAAATCTGAATCGAAATTGGTAGGGCAGCCAACGCAAACGATTGCGGTCAATTTAGCGCGAAACCTGGTTGCTGTTCCTGGCGGAGGCGGCATCGCGATTATGGATCCAGAAAAAGACGAATTGGTAAAAACGATTCCGATGCCCGCGGGCGGCTATGCGCAATCGGCTTCATTTTCCGATGACGGTTCGTTGATCGCAGCTTCAGCTTGGCTCCAGAGCTCCGGCCACAATGCGATGCACCTTGTGATTTTGGATGTCGATCGAAAGAAATTGGTTCGCAAGGTCAAAATCGCATCGGCGGGTCAGTTACGATGTCGATTTTCAACAGACAACAGTCGGGTGTATGTATCAGGGAGCGGTATTTACGGGGCGCAGGAAATCAGGTTGGATATCGATGACGAATTGACTGATACGAATTATCCAGTTGGCCCTGCACAACATGGCGCCATTCATCCCGACTGCAATGAGTTCGTCATGTGTTCCAGTGGTGGTGAAATCACTTGGTTCGATGCAGAGTCGGGAGATGTTAAACGAAAAATGCAGATGACAAATATTCACCGAATTGACTATGCCACAGGAGGCGAGGAGGTTCACATTGTTGGCAAATGGGGAAGTGATGCCTTAGGGCGCTACGATTCTAAAACTGGCGAAAAGAAACGCGGCTACAACTCGAAAGTGGTTCCCAAGAGTGCCGGATTGGTAGGACAGTTTCGCAAATTCATGCTAGGAAACGATGAAGGGGAGGATGGCACAACGGTGCACCGGCAGCAATATCCGCTCGATGCACAGCTTTCAAAGTCGGGCGATGAAGTCAGCGTTCTCGGGATGAATATGGTCTACACTTTTCAGCGGAATAGGCTGACCGGGAGTAGTACACAGCAGCAAAGGTTCGAACTGGTGATTTCAAAGTTGGATGCAGAATCTGGAAAGAAAATTGCATCCGCGATGTTCGATGGGAAGGACTTTGGGTTCAAAGGAAGTTCGTGGATCCAAAACGCTGTGGTTCATCCTGAAGGCAGTCAGTTTGCTGTTGCAAACGGGAGTAGCGTTTACATGGTCAATGCCGACACGGGCGAAACGTTTGCGGAATTCAAAGCCGGTGCAACAAATCAAATCGACAATCTTAGGTACTCGCCTGGAGGGCGCTTTTTAATCGCGTCCAATTTCCCGGGGTTGTGGATTTGGGATACGAAATCTGGCGAGGAGGTGTACAGCCTCAAAGAGCAGCAAGGCAGTTATCTGGTTTCATTTTCTAAAGATGACAAGCGATTGGCAATTTGCAAAAGGAATGCAACATCGGAAGTCGAAGTTTTGGACACTTCATCGTGGAAGAAGGTTTTCAGTCGGGAAAAAACTCAGGGACAACGAAGCAGTATCGCGCTCTCGGACACTGGAAACAAAATTCTATTTGGGCTGTCAGATTGCCGAGTCGAATTGTGGGACTTGGCAAAAATCAAATAGCCAACGGGTATGACTGTCACTGCGCACAACAGTCGTACCTTGCTACCGGAGCACCCGATTCCGTTCGCTCCCAACGCTCGGTCGCCGACCTGTTCGTCTACTGTTCGCGTTTTTTGAGCTCTTCGATTGCTTCGGGGAGAGGAAATTCCAGAATCGAAACCTCGCCCAAATCTTTGAGTTCTTTTAGTCGATTCCATCCACGGGTGACCAGCGATTCTCTTGAGCGGACGTATTCGGCATCCAGTTGATCTTTGGAAAAATCGTCGTCCAGTTTCACCGGTTCAAAATCGTCGGCGACAATGAACTGAGCCAGCTCTGGATTGCACCGAATATGTTTCTCCGGTTGAGCGTGGAGCAATTCCGGGTCAAGCAATCCAATCACGTATCGCAAATACAGATCGCTGTCGGTAATGTTTTCGACATCGCCGCCACAAACACTGCACAGGTATCCTTCATCGCACTTTGCCATCTTTTTTCAATGACTTTCGTTGGTTAGGTTGCCATTTGCAAACGCAAAAGCTTATAGGAATAATTCGCATCGGTCGCCAAAACCATCAGTTCGTGACCCTACCCGATTCTAACGCGTAGAGTTAAGAGGCTTGAAAAAGGCTTGCCTGCGTTTGCTCAATTCAATCCCAGCACATCGTACATATTGAATAGTCCCGGTTGTTGATTGACAACAAATTTTGCGGCGGCAAGTGCTCCCGAAGCATAGCAATCGCGATTGCTCGCAGCGACATTGAGCTCGATGGTTTCACCAAGCATTCCAAACACAATCGTGTGTTGGCCGGGATTGTCTCCTGTTCTTACAGCGTGGTAACCAATCTCGTTGCGAGTTCGCTCGCCCGTGATTCCTTCGCGTCCATGCTGGTGGACTGTTTGGCCCATCGCATCGGCAATGATCTCACCAAACTTCAGCGCCGTTCCACTGGGAGCGTCCGCTTTGAATCGATGATGCCGCTCGATGATCTCAACATCAACTCCCGTCGAGTGATCCTTTAAGGCAACTCCCGCCATCTCGACCAGCTTCATCGAAAGGTTAACCGCAAGGCTCATGCTGGGAGCCCAAACGATTGGAATCTTAGTCGCTGCTTGTTTCAGGTTTTCAATCGTCTCAGGTTCAAGGCCAGTGGTTGCCATGACGAGCGGTCGTGAATGTTCGCTGCAATACGCAATCGCCTTATCGGCTCCTGTTGGAAGCGAAAAATCAATGACGGCATCGACTTGATCAGGGTACGTGTCGCTGTAGTTGACACCCAGTTCCCCAGTTCCAGATCCGATCCCTGCGTCAGATCCAATTTTTGGATGGTCGGCAGCTTCGATGGCAGCCACGATCTCAAACGCTTTGTCCTGAGAGCCTAGGTCGATAAGACGCCCGCCCATTCGGCCAGCACCACCGCTGATTGCCAACTTGATCATCAAAAACATTCCCTGTTGAAGCTCGGCATTTCGAGCTGTTTTTTGAAATCGCGATCCGATTTACTAATCGCTTGAAACTATTTGGTCCCGAAAAACGTAACAAGGGGGCAGGCAGTGCACTAGGCGGTATTGATGACCCAGATGTCCAATTTCAAGCAAATCGGTCAACCCTGAGATTCGCTATAAATGCCTGTTTTAAAGGGATTTGAGTAGGTGGTGTCGCAAAATAAGACGTTTCTGTTTGACGAATTGATACGCGATTCATAGAATGCGCTGCTCGATTCGGAGGTTGGTGCAAAAACCGAACCGGAAAACAACTCGCCGGAACCAACGGATTTAACGGAGAAAAACAATGAAGATGAAAAAAGCCGAAGTCAAGCCTTTCAAGGAAATGTTGCTTGCCCTTCGTTCAAGACTTAGAGGCAACGTCTCAACTCTCGCCGACGCTGCGTTGTCGGTCAACGGAACTGGTGGGAGTGGAGCCTCAGCGGTCCCCAGCCACATGGCCGACATGGGGAGCGACACTTACGAACAAGACAACACAATTTTGTTGATGAACAACGAAGGCGAAAATCTTGTTCAGATCGAAGGTGCCCTTGAACGTATCGAGAACGGGGTTTATGGTTCGTGCATGGAATGTTCGGGAAAGATCCCGAAAATGCGTTTAAAAGCCATCCCGTATACTCCTTATTGTGTCAAATGTGCAAGTGAGCTCGAATCATCTTCCCAATACTAATTCGGAAGCGACCAGTCTAAATTCAAACCAGGGCGGACGATTACCTTTGAATCGTCTCGCCCTGTTTTTTTTGCCATGTCTGATTGGCCTCGCCATAGATCTGTGGACGAAGGCCCACATGTTCGCCAACTATTTTGATCCGGTCCGAGCGGATCGGAATTCTCCCATGCACGCTCGGCAAACGTGTCATTGGTGGATCGAAGGCGTATTCGGCATCGAAACTTCGACCAACCCCGGTGCGTTGTTTGGAATGGGAAGCGGATACAGTTCCGTCTTCGCCGTTTTCTCAGTCGTCGCATTGGTCGGCATTTTGGTTTGGCTGTTTGTCTACCGTGCGGCTTTCGATCGCTGGCTCACGTTTGCACTTGGGATGATCTCCGGTGGAATCTTGGGGAATTTGTACGACCGGGTTGGCTTGGGGCACCTTCCCACGTATCCCGACGAAATCAAAAACAATGTTCGCGACTGGATTTTGTTTCGCCTCGATGGAGTCCCGTTCTTTGATCCATGGCCAAACTTCAATATCGCCGACGCGTTGCTGGTCGCTGGAGCAATCATGCTGTTCATCCATGCAATTCTTTACGCCGAACCGAGCAAGCCGGAAAATGAATCGCCCAGCAACGATATTGACGGTAGCGAAAATGAAGTGCTCTCGGTGACCGACTGAACAAGAGCTTGTTCAATGAGATTGGATGACGGCGCTATCACGGATATTTCTGGCAATTGAATTCAGATATTTGAATTTAGAATCAACCAAACGAAAAAAGAGAATCAGAATTTCAAGATGGAAAAACGCCTTCAACTCGCAAATGAAATCGCCAAGTCAGCCGGTCAGTTAACGCTTCAATATTTTCAGACTGACCGATTCGATGTGATGAAAAAAGGCGATGGATCACCGCTGACAGTGGCTGATCAAGAAGCCGAAAAACATCTTCGAGCCAAAATAAAAGACGCGTTTCCCGATGACTCGATTGTTGGCGAAGAATTTGGCAACACCGATGGCGATTCCGAGTATTGCTGGATCCTTGATCCCATCGATGGAACAAAATCCTTCATCAGCGGCGTTCCTTTGTACGGAACAATGGTTGCGGTCGAGAAGAAAATGCCGGCGAACGAACCGCGACAATCGGTGATCGGGTCCGCCTATTTCCCAGGTCTCGATGTCGGGATTTTTGCATCTAAAGGAAATGGAGCTTGGGAGTTTGAAGGAAACGGTGATCCCATTTCTGCAAAAGTCTCAACGAAAACTGAGCTTGGCGATTCCGTTATGGTGACTTCAGCGGTTGAGTCGTTTCGAAAACGCGATGCTCAATCCGTTTATGAGCAGATCTCAAAAAGCGTTTACTTTTGTCGAACTTGGGGCGACGTGTATGGTTATTACTTGGTCGCCACTGGACGTGTGGAAATAATGATCGACCCGCTTTTAAACATTTGGGATGCCGCGGCAGCCCAGCCTATCATCGTAGAAGCCGGCGGACGTTTTACGGACTGGGCTGGCAATGACAGAATTGATGCAGGAGAGTCAATTGGATCCAATGGTTGGGTGCACCCAGATGTCGTTGAGATCACCCGCGCCTTGGCGGGAAAAATTCCCAATGGCGCGTTGTAGAATGCGAATTGGTTAATCTTGCCGAATTAGTATTCTCGGGTAGCGAAGTCTTTGGCTTTAGGCCGCCGTTTAAGGGACGATCCAAAAAGAATTGCGCCAACTTAATTCGATAGAATGCTTGGTTACCGGCTGTGTTTGCTTTCTCCCAAGCAACCGTAGGGATCGGCGCCACTGCCACAGTATCCATTGTCTGTTCGCTTGAATTTACTCAGCTTGAACGTTGAGAGTGGATCGAAAATGTCGTTCAGGTGTTTCTTTGGGCAACCCGAATTGACGCCGCACGATTCTGATTGGCGTGCTTCTTGTCGAGCTGAAAAAGGTCTTGGCCAGTAGACAGAAAAATCCGGCTTGCGTGCGGGGTTTTTCTTTTCGCATTTACATCCACCTGGCTCTTGATCCATGTACGGTTGGCCTTTCACACCGGGCAAGTCGCAGTTGCATTTTGCGCAATTGCCGTAAGGGCGAACGCAATTGTTGCAGGGTTTTCTCGGATCAATCGGATAGGGATTCTTGTCTCGATAGATCGAAAAATCAATGCCGTAATGTGGGGCTAGTTTTTGTTTCTCTTTCTTCTTTGACAGAGCCTGCTTTTTAGCCGCCGGTAGAGCGGTGTTTTTTTGGGGCGGAGCCATTTGAATGGGGACAGCAGGTCTGGCAGGAATTTTGGATTCGATTTTTTGCTTTACCGGTTCGTCGTACAGTGGGTACGAAGGAAGCGCATTCTGTCGAGGCATGGTCCGAGCGGGCGCCTGTTGAACGGCAGAGTTTTGTGGACTGCCGTACTGCGGAGAAACATATTGAGGGACCGCCCCTTGCAACGGAGCGTGGTTAACCGGCCAGTCCTGAGCTTGCAAATTCACCGCGCCGGCGAAAATCAAAAACGTGAAGGCAATCGCTGTCGCACAATTTGATCGTGGTTTCATTTCGGATTTCATTTGTCAATCAAGCTCAACAGGTCACGGAGTACAACTCGCATAATCATCAAATCGGTCATGTCACGATTGATCAACACAAACATCATTCTGTGTTCAGGTCGATTGAGTTGGACAATGTTGACCGGATGTTCCATTTGTAGCGGATTTCATCGTTATGCTTTTTGGCGTGTTAAAAAATGACGATTTTCCCGAATCTGAGGCCTTTGAATTGTTCCCCCCATGAGCTTTACTAGGTAATGGGTAGTGGCTGGCGTTTCGCAATCAGCGTTGAAATGCCTCGTCACTGCTCAATTCACCGACGACGCGACGAAAACTGAACGATCAATTTGGATAACAACGCATGAGTTCCCTTTCTCTAAAATCCCTTTCTGCGATTTGTCTTCTGTTTGTGGTCTGTGCCACTGGCTGCAAAAAGGACTACGAAGCGGTGCTCTTAAAGAAAGAAGTGCGCGAGCTTAAGGCCGAGATTGAAGATCTAAAAAAGCAACTTGGCCAAACGGATTCGCAGGATTCAGGTAACGCGTCTCCCCAAGCAGTTACTGGCAACGAGAAAGCCGCCGTTGCTCCTTTGAGTGATCCTAAGTCTGACGACGTGCCAGAAAAAGCTCAGCCTCCTGTGCCACCTGCGGCCCCTGCGATTAGCCTCGATGAAGAGAAGACCATTCGCGACCAGTTGAGCAGCGTCTATTTCATGCTCGACGATGAAGGCTATGCATTCGAAGCGGATCTCACTGAGTGTGGTGGAACCAATGATGCGATTGCAAAAATTGTTGACTTTCCAAAACTAACTCGCGTCTTGCTTGACGGAACAAAAACGACTGACGAAACGTTTGATTCGCTCGCGAAAATTACGAATTTAGAGTACCTTTCGATCGAACGTTGTAACGTTTCGGCAGGGGCATTGGCGAAACTTAAAACGCTTAAACGATTGAACTTCTTTCAGTTGTTTCGTGCCACACTGAACGAAGATTCAATGAAAGCGTTGTCCGAGTATCCGAGCCTCGCACAAATTCGATGCGGGCAGACCCGAGTCGGTGACGCCGAACTGGCGACGTTGGCCGGCATGAAGACACTCAAGGCGATCGACCTCAGCGATTGTAATCGAGTTTCAATCAACGGCTTGCGTTCATTGGCTCAGTGTCCAAACTTGTCATTCCTCAAGGTGTACGGGAAAAACATTGATGACGCAGGAATGGAAGTCGTCGCAACGATGCGGGCGATGAAGGTCCTTGGTGTGAATGATACCCGTGTCACTGACAAAGGGATCAAAAAGTTGGCGGGGCTCGATTTGCGTGAGCTTCATTTGTTTCGAACACAAGTCAGCGATGAAGGTGCGAAGGTCATTTCCCAGATGCCCAACATCGTTACGTTGAATCTTCGAGATACAAAAGTTAGCGACGAAGGAATTGCTCACTTGGTTGATTTGAAAAAAATGACCAAGCTCGACCTTAGTGAAACCAATTCGCCCGGCGTCACCGATGCCAGCGGCCAACACTTTGCGAAAATGACGAATTTGGTCAGTCTTAACTTGTGGCACACTCAGTTCACCGATGCTGGTGTGAAAGAGATAACCGACATGCCTAAATTGACGTGGTTGAATCTGGACGACACAGCTGTCACCGATAAAACTGCTGAGCTTCTTGGAGGAATGCCACAGCTAACATGGCTGCACTTGGGCAAGACGCAGATTACTGACGAAGCGGTCCCCGCCCTTTTGACATTGGAAAATTTGAAGTATCTCAACGTGTCGAATACGAAAATCACGGATGACATGTATTACGAATTGGATGACTTCTTTTCACCCAAAGATGGCCAAGTCGTTCAACCTTGATCGAGGTCGTGCGGCAGGATTTTTTGATCAGCCCCAGCAGCGAAATTCACCAGTCAACCAGCAAGCCATCGTCGCATCTGTGGCTTGACGAATCGCGTGTAGATTTATGTGTTGTTGTCACCCGTCTGTTCCAGCGACAATCGCCGCAACCAGCGTTCGTAGACGAATGGCCCGAACGGAATGACAGCGGACACCATGCCGACGAGCGACATGCCGATTGAAATTGGTATTCGCCACACGGCAATCACAAGCATCGCGATGAGACAAACGAACAGCCCGCCGTGAATAGAGCCAGCGATCTCGACCGCAATCGGCATTTCAGCCATGTATTTTAGTGGCATGGCGACAAAGAACAGGATGAGCGTTGAAGTGCCCTCGATCAATCCCATCCAGCTGAGCTTGCGAAGAAAGCTCTGATTGATTTTTGAGTTCGTTTGCGGTGTTGATTTCATGTCGCCAGTCGTCAGGTTGTCGGTGTTTTTTAGTGGCGTTTCGTTTGTGGGGGCAATGGGTTTAGCGAAATTCGAGTTCGCTAGTTAGCTAGTTCGCTCGCAAAAAACAGTGGCCGCGGAAATTGCAAAATGGCGGAAGCACTAGAAATCGGTAAGCAATTGTTGGATGTACTGTTTAAAGCCACGCATGTCCTCTGGCGGCTCGTTGGGACCGATCACTATTGGCCCATGCTCCGGATCGGGATGCAAACCGTGGCTCCCTTTTACAAGTGTTGCATCCAACGGGATGACGTCCATCGAATATCGAAATCCCATCTTCTTTCGCAGTACTTTACGCATTGCTCGAAACTTCGATGTAATGAATAGTTCGCAGGGGTCGTATCCTGGCTTGCGATGGATGTCCACTGTTGGAGCAAAATCGGGAGCGTGCTCGTCATTTAACCAATAGTAATACGCAAACCATGAATCGGATTCCGACAGCGCGATCAATTCGCCAGATCGAGGGTGATCAAGTTCGATTTCTGCAGGATCCACAACGTTTGCGATGCCTGGCACGGATTCAAGGATAGAGCGAACCTCTGGGATCCGCGATTTGTTGCGAACATAGACGTGAGCGAGTTGGTGGTCGGTCACCGCGAAGGCTTCGGATTCTCCCGGAATCAGGACTTCACCAAATGGTCCGCTTCGGATTTTAAGTAGATTTGATTTGCGAAGGATGCGGTTGATGTACACGGGACGGGTTACAGGAACCAACCCGTATTCGGAAACCACGACGACTTTCGCATTGATGTCTTCGGCGGCGGCGATGATTTTTGCCGCACATTCGTCGACTTCTTTGACTCTTGCAGGATCTTGGTGAGGCAGCCGTTGAAAGTCGTAGTCCAGATGCGGCAGATAGGCAAGCGTTAGTTGCGGCTGTTTTTCACGCATGACGATCGCGGTTGCTTTTGCAATCCAGTCGGAACTCGGAAGGCCCGCGTTTGGCCCCCAAAAACTAAAGAATGGAAACGGACCGATTTTACTTGTGAGTTCACATTCGGTGAAATCGAGAATGTCGAATACTTTTGAACCATCACAGCCGTAGTGCGGTTTGGGCGTGGCACTGTATTTTACGCCCGACGATTGATTGAACCACCAGAACATTTTGGCGGTCTCGACACCATCGTAGAATTTTTCGCCTTCGACCAGGGAATTGGCTTGTTGCCAAAATCGAATTTCTTGCGTGTCGCGAAAGAACCAGCCATTGCCCACGACTCCATGGTCCTTGGGGGCGAGACCAGTCAGCATCGTCGCTTGCGAAGTACATGTGACTGCCGGTAGTGGGCTTTTCCACTCAACCGATTGGCCCGCGATGTTGCTAATATTCGGCGCGTGTTTTAGCAACGCAGGAGTCAGGCCAACAACATTGATCACACAGACACGAGACACGGATGGAATTCCTGATGGTTATTTTTTCAACACGATAAAGTTCATAAGTCGTATAAATCCTGATTGCCGCTAAAGAACAATTTACTACCAACTACTGGCTATCGGCGATGTCAAACTAAATATTGTCGCTCATCACATCACTGATGATTGGAGCGAGAAAATTGTAAGACTGTTTTGCAATCTCGGCCGCGTTATGGCTGTGTCGGCTGAGTTCAATATGGACTCCGCGGTCGTAGCCGATACTTTTCAGCGACTCGATCACTGGTGGGAAATAAATCTGCCCCTCGCCGAACATCAAATGCTCGTGCACACCAGCTTTCATGTCCTCGATGTGAATGTTGACTAGACGGTCTGCCCATTTTTCAATGTAAGTTGCAATCGGGATTTCGCTGAGACAAAACAAGTGGCCAATATCCAGCGTCATTTTTAGTCTAGGTGAATCCAGCAAGTGAATCAGTCGCTCGAATCGTCCCGTGTTGTCGATTAGCATTCCTGGTTCCGGTTCGAATCCGATATCCATTTGGCGCTCTTCCGCGTATTCGAGAACAATCGCCAGGTTTTTGGTCAAACGATCCATCGCAAAATTGTAAGAGATTTCTGGTGGCTTGATTCCGGACCACAGCGAAACACAATCGCTTTCCAACTCAACCGCCACGTCGATACAGTATTTTAAGAAATCGATCCGACGCTCCGCTTCCTCGTCAGTCGCGTTGAGCAACGTTGGATCGTGTTTGACTCGCGGGTTGAGAAGAAATCTTGCACCCGTTTCAATCACATTGGAGATTCCCTTGGCTTTTAAAAAATGCTTCACTTCTTGGATTTTGACATCGTTGCCTGCATCGTTTGGGCTGAGCCACCCGTGATCGATCGTCAAAGCGACGCTTTTGTAGCCAGTGTCAACGAGTAATTCGAGCCCATCCATCATGTTGTGATTGGAAAGCCCATTAGTGTTGTAACCAAGAATCATTCAATGTCAGTCGGTAAATTTTGTTAGTGGCTGGCGGTCTCGGCGTGAAGAATTCTCGCTAGCGAACTGGCACTCACGAAATTCGGAGCTTCTTCATCATCGTTGGATATCTGCTCCTTGGCAATCGCTGGTGAAGCGGGCGTGTCGATATAGTGAGAAACAGGCCTGTCAGTTGAGTGAATAAAGCAAGTGATTGATGGGCTGGATTGGTTTGAATGACAGTAGAAATCATCAAGTCGACCGAAAGAATCGTCCCATCAGAAAGCTGGGAATCAGTAACGCCAAAACCACAAGCGAATAGATGACTTGATCGGGCATCGCAATGTAACAGATCATCGCATCGAAAATGATCAAGCTTCGCAAAACAGAGACCACACCCATTTGGATCTTTTTCGGTTGGGCAGTTGCTGCCGCTTCGATCGCTCGGCGGACAATGGTGATCGACAGCATCGCACACGCCAGAGCGAATATTGTTTTCTGTTGCTCAGATATTCTAATGCTGCCAATTGAGTCACTTGGGATGTAGACGACCAATCCAAATGCAATCAGGCTGGAGATGATAATGCCGACTGCAACAAACAGCGGAGTGCGATTTTGATTTTCAACTGCTTCTTTTCGGCCAAGCAATGTTGCTCCGCTGATCAACAGCCCGATCGAAATTGCAACCCACCAAATCGTTGGCGGTAGTCCCAGGATCAGCTCGCTAGTGTCGGACGTCTTCATCACCGCCGGTGCGAATGTGCTTGCTCCCATGAGGATGTTCAGGCTGCGGCATGATCCCATAATGAAAGGTGCTGCGATCGTTCGTTTCAGAGGGCCGTCATATAGAACGACACAAATCGCCAACGCGACTGAGATCAGGCCGGTTCGAACCAGTGGCCCGTATAGATCTATCGTTAAACCACCTGCAGCAATTGCACCTGCCGCAATCGCGATGCCGATTCCCGCAACCAGCATCAAAGAACCAACAAGTGCCGCGGTTCCTTTAGAAATCTTGTTTGATGGAAGCGGACGACTCGGCCTTTGTTGCAAATCAATTTCGAAATCGAAGACATCGTTGAGAACCATACCAGCAAGGTACATGCTCGACGAAGCCACAATCAAAAGGATCAGCTCGATCGTTGGCGTCCAAGAATGGTGGACCAGTAAGAAGCCCATCAATATGTTTGCGATCGCAGACGGTAAATTCGCAACGCGGAAAAGTTGCAGCCATGCCATCAGTTTAGAGTTGGGGTTAGGCATCAGTTGGTCTTAAACATGAGGCAGGTTTGCTAGCGAGCTATTTGATACCAACTCTTTTGATTCGCTTCAATGATAGCCAGGCTTCATTGCGGTGTTGAAGTGGCCGAATTGGTAATCGAAATTTTAGCTGAACAGGAACTTTACGGCGCTCGTATCAAGCCAACGTTTTTGTTGGTTTGAGTGGCGCTGCGTATAAATTTGCGCAAAAAAGAAACCCGGCTGATCGAAATCAGTACCGGGTTTCAAAACCCCCCTGGGTATCTCTTTACTGCAAGCAGTTGTTCGGTACAGGGAGTATCGGCCCGATGTTGTTCCAGCCTTTGGTTAAAACATCAAGTTTGTGGGTCGCGGAAGTGATTCGGGTAAATTGGCATAATTGGATCACATAATGTGTCCGATTCAGGTAAAAGAATCCGATCAATAGAATGAGAGTCTGCATCTCTAGCCGGGATGTTTGCGCGATGCCCATTCACGGCATCCGTTGGCGTTAGACATTAAACAAATTGCAAGGCAAGGAAGCCAAGTGAAACGGTCGACAAGCTGGATTGCCGTACTACCCTCGCTGGTCATACCAGTTTGTCTTGGGATGACGATGTACCTTGGTTTGTCCTACCTTATCAAGGAAGGGACGATTTCCAACGAGTTGGTGCTTCGCTATCTAACTGGCCATCCAGTATCAGAGGTCACGGTCGTGATGTTCTTGATCGGGATCGCGTCGTTAGCCATCATTGGCAAGAACGTTTTCGATCAGTTTCGATCGTCCAAAATAATCACGATCAAAACGGCTGGCGATAAAGGCGGCCAAGATTTTGAAATCCTCGAAGCCGAAACCATCGAAGCCACCCACGATAAAGACGTTGGCGATCGCGCGATTCGGCTTGGCAAAAGCCTGCTTGAAATGCCACGATCGGTACAAGAGCACTACTTGTGGCAGCGTTTGGTCAATTCGCTTCACTCTATCTACCGCACAAATTCCACATCCAGTGTTGAGGAAGAATTAAAATACCTTGCCGACCTCGATCTTGATCGACAAGAGCAACGATACTCACTGGTTCGCATTTTGATTTGGGCCACGCCGATGTTGGGATTTCTGGGAACTGTCCTTGGAATTTCACAAGCACTTGGCGGCATCAACGTTGGGCCGGACAATAATTTTCCAGAGATGATGAACGGTTTGCGAAGCAGTCTCTACGTGGCATTTGACACGACAGCGCTCGCATTAACGCTCTCTATGGTTTTAATGTTTTGTCAGTTTCTTGTTGACCGGTTTGAGTCGCAATTGTTGGTTCTTGTTCAGTATCGGGCGAAATCAGAAATCAGTTCGCAGTTTGATCTAACGACAACCAATGGAGAATCCGCGTTTCAAAAAGTGGCCAACGAGTTGCTGCTGGTCACCAAGGAATCAGTCAAGCAACAAACGGAGACTTGGCGACAATCGATACGCTCTGCAGAACAAGCTTGGACGGCGTCGCTTACGGATGTTAATCAGCAAGTCCAAACGAATCTTTCAGATGCCTTGGACGAGAATGTCTCGAATCTTGCTCACTACCTGAGTGAAGCAATTGAAAAAGCAGACCTGGCGATGTCGCATCGCTGGGAACAGTGGCAGGTTACGCTTTCCTCAAATGCACAATTGATGAGTCGGTACCAACAGGATTTGGCAGACCAAACGATCTCGATCAAAGATTTGGTCGCTCAAAGCGCATCGCAAGAGCGGTTCGACTCGGCGATCGAACGCAGCCAAGAGGCGATGGAGCAAACTGCCAAACTTCAGCATTCCCTAAGTCTTCTGATGGGGCAAAGCGATCAGCTACAGTCGCCTGGTCCATTGGAACAGCAAATGTCCGAGCAGCTAGTGTCTGACCACCAAGTCGTCAGGCGAGACACTGTTTCACCGCAGGACGTTGATCAACCAGTCAAAACTCAAATGCTTCAAGTTTTCGATGGAACCGAGGCGATTGAGACAGAAGATTTTCCGGACGAGGTCGAAGCGAAAGCGATATCGCAAGATCAGCAAGAAACTAAAGCCGTTGAAACCGAACCAAAATTGCCTGTTTCGGGTTCGAAAGGCAATTTGAAAATTTTGAAAGCATCTGAGCGATCCAACCGCAATGCGGACCGTCCAGATGTCATTCTTCCAATCAGAAGTTCAAGGCGACGTTCAGCAAAAGTCCCTCCCAACAGAGCAGCATGAGACGCAAGCGAAAAAAGCGTAACCGACTCAGCGTTTCTCTCTTCCCGTTCCTCGCTGTTTTGATCTGCACGTTCGGTGTGTTGATTATCATGCTGGTCATGGCTGTGAAGTCCGCAGATGATCAAGCGACAGCGGCCCAGTCAGCTGACGACGATCAGTATCGTTCCAAGCTCCAATCGCTCCAGTCAACGCTGGACGATCATGGTTTGGTGATCGAGGGTTTAAAAGCCACGCGTCCCGAAGTGCTTGAAAGAATGCGCATGTCTCGCGCGAACATGAGCTATTTAAAAGACGAAATTCGCAAGCTCAAAGAAAAACTCAACCAAGTCGGCGAAGAATTGGTCGCGTTAGATCGATTGCCAGAAGACGTAGAGCAGACAATCGTCGAAATTGATGAAGAACAAGCCGAAGCCGAGCTTGAAATGTTGGACCTCAAGATCGAAGTGGCAAAAAAAGAAGTTGAAACGAAACGAAAGCTCGCGCAGGAAACTGGTCCGACGACTTACGTGATCGTCCCGCACAAAGGCGGTGGTGGCACTTATCGTAGGCCCATATTTTTCGAGTGTGTTAAAGACGCGATCATTTTGCAGCCTTCCGGGATTCGACTGGAAAAACGGGATTTTGCACCGCCGTTGGAACCCGGAAACATGTTGGATGCAGCTTTGTTGGCGACTCGGGAATATTGGCAACGCTATGACATCGCGGGCAAAGACGGCAGCCCATATCCTTTGATCGTTGTTAGGCCCGACGGAGCCGAATCTTTTGTGTTGGCTCGCAAGGCAATGAAAAGCTGGGACGACGAGTTTGGTTATGAACTCGTGGAGTCTGGCAAGCAACTTGAGTTTGGAAAATCGGATCCACAGTTGAACGCTGAGGTTCGAGAAGCAATCGACACGGCCAAATTGGAACAGCAGCAAAGAGTGGCTCAGATTCGTGCGAGGCAACGTCAGCTTGCTCGGTTTAACGGAAGAGGTTCCAGTGGGCGGGACACTCGTCCTGGGCTAACTGTTTCCGGTACTCGAGGCGGGTTCGTTTCAAATGCTGGGTCACTTCCACCCGGCAACGGTGGAGCATCTGGCGAAGATTCATTCGTTCAACCCGCGTCGGGGCAATCTCGAAGCGACAATCGTTTTGAGTCTGCTCAATCTTCTGCTTCCCAGTCTTCTGCTACCCAGTCCTTTGTTGCTCAGCAAAACCAAGAATCCAAGCGCACTGTGGATGGCAACTATCAGTCGGGACAGGCGGCTACCAATGTTGCGGGTGAAGGAGGCGATTCCAAAATCCAAAATCCATACGCCGATCTAAGTATCGCTAAAAAACGCGGTTCAAACTGGGCGTTGCCGACACAGACAGCGGGAGCAACGGGCTATCTTCGTCCTGTGCGGCTCGTGTGTGGCCCAGATTTTCTTGAGGTCCACTCATTCGGTGGCGTTAAAAAAAGAATGCCGATTCGAGGCGAAACGTCGGAAGTGATCGATCCATTGATCGATGAGATTTGGAGACAAATCGAATCGTGGGGTATCTCGGGCGAACAAAGTTATTGGAAACCGCAGCTTCGCATCAAAGTCCTTGACGGTGGGCAGACGCGATTCTTGCAACTCAAGGGTCTGCTCCACCAAAGTGGCCTGACCATCAAGGGGGCTCAATAATGGGCATCAAAGAAATTACGACTGGGCAGGATTCGTTCTTAGATATCGTTGCGAATCTTGTCGGTATTCTCATTATTCTCGTCGTCGTTGTTGGCGCTCAGGCCAGTTCGTCGTGGGTAAAGACAAAACCCAACGAGGAACTGCTGGCCAAAATTGAATTGGCCGAATCAGAACTTGCAAAATCCGTCGATGCGGTGGCCAAACTTAGGATCGACAATGAACAGCAAGAGCAACTGATCGAAAAGCAAAATCAAACGGCGGCTAATTTGACCGACCAACGTCATGCGATGTTGGTGCAGCTGGAAATTGTTGAACGACAGATGGAGAAGCGACGAAACGCTCGTGCGGAAAAGCTTGAGCAGATCGATGCCGCGAAACGAGATGCAATCAACAAACAATCTGACTTCATCGCAAAAAAGAAGGCTCTGGAAAGCACGCTTGCCGCAACTCTTCGTGAAGCAAACGCGATAACTGCAAGTTCTCCAAAAACCGAAGTCATCGAGCATTTTCCCAACCCCATCGCAAAAACTGTATTCACTGAAGAGATTCACTTTCGTTTGAGCGATGGGAAAATCGCTTACGTACCAATGGATGAGTTGCTTGGTCGAATGAAGTCAGAATGGAAGTTGAAAGCCGAGAAACTCAAACAAGCCAACTCGATTATTGAGACCGTTGGACCAATTGGGAACTTCCGAATGCAATACGAGTTGGCCGCTGAGTCAACCGTTGACAGAGCCCGAGGTGGTAATGTGCAACGCCGGACGGTCAAGTTTCAGCAGTTTAATATTCAGCCTAGCATTCGGAGTTTTGGAGAACCTGCCGATACCGCGATTTCGGAGGGCTCTGAATTTCGAAAAATTTTGAGTCACCGAGAACCGCGAAAAACTACCGTTTCTGTCTGGGTTTATCCAGGAAGTTTTCCCGAACACAACCAAATCAAAAGTTGGCTTCACGAAAACGGATACCAAATGGCCAGCTGGCCGTTGGATTATGGGCGGCGAATCGCTGGCGGACCCAAGGGTTTCAAAACTTCGGCCCAGTAGCGTCAATCTTTACTCGTTCGCAGATTTATTTTTGTGGAAAGTGCTGAGCCTTCGTGTTGCGACTGAATTGCTCTGCTTGGTTGCAACTTGTTCTGACTGCTGCCGCCAACCGCTTGGTCTTCGAAACGAACGCGGTTATTCTGAGTGCAATGGCCAGGAAGAATCCAAAGCGAAACATCTCTCGCATCGAGATCGTCGATAGCAATGGGAAAATTAACGGCGGATGGCAAGTTCGCATTCAACGCCGTGGCGTGCGCACTGAGAAGTTTTTCTCTGACGCCGTTCATGGAGGAAAACGAGCAGCACTTCAGTGGGCCAAAGAGTTTCGTGACGAGCTAGAGCAGGCGTCGAGTAAGTTCACTGTTGAAGAACTTTCGGAAGTTCCCTCGGCGCGAAATCGCTCAGGCATCGTCGGCGTTCGATTGCATCACCAGAAAGATCGCCGTGGTGAATTCGAATACTACTATTGGTATTGGGTGGCACAGTGGACTGACGGACACGGCAAGCGTCGGACGAAGTCTTTTTCAGTTCATCAATATGGAGACGATGAAGCGTACCGACTGGCTTGTGAGGCGAGACTGAAAGGTGTGAGCCAAGCCAAGCGATGATTGAGCCAAGCGATGATTCTGCTTAGAGATGGCTTTGCCCAACGTTGAAGTTGTGAAAGTTCAGAAAGCCAAACTTTCAACCGGCCAAACTTTGAAACGCCCGAACTTTGAAACGCCAGAACGCTGAATGGGAAAGTTGAGACCTCGAAATGGCGTACGTTACCAGCAGACTGCAACGGCTTCTTTAGGTTTAATACCCAGCATCTCGCTTAAGCTAATTCCAACAATTTCAATTTCCACGAAACCACTTTTTCCCAAACTGGCAACTAGTGTCGCGGCTGGCTGGTCGTGGTCCGCTGGATAGATACCAATTGTTTCGTGACCACCAAACTTGATGGTGACGGTGTCGTCATGTGGAATGTCGGCAACTTGATCGACAGAAATGTCTGTTACCAAACATCCGGTTTCGCCGATCTTGTCGACTCGTCCTTCAATTCGATTTGCCAACTTAGTGCTCCCAAACGTGGTCAAGATTCTGAGAGGCAAATTTTAACTATCTGATCGGCAAGTGAAAATCCGAGTACTCAATACGGACTGTTTTATAACGGAAATGGGATCGAAACCAACATTTTTGAGTGTTTTTCAACTAGTTAGCAAGAGGAACTCGGGTCAGCCGTTGATCATTTCGAGAATTTTTTTGCGGACCAAACCCGGATTCGCATTCGGATTCAATTTCCGAGCCTTGCCGATCAGTGCACCAACGGCTTTCGCATTGCCTTCTTTGATTTGCTGAATTACCGCTGCATTTTCGTCGATCAGCTGTTGGCAAAGTGTGTCAATTTCTGAACTGTCAACTTTCTTGATACCAAGTTTCTCGATCGCTGCATCGAGCGAAGATTCCGAACCGACCATTTCATCTAAAACTTCTTTGGCTCGAGTTTGGTCCAGTTCTCCAGAGGCAACGATTTTCAAAAGATCCGTCATTGAGTTTGCAGACACTGGATAGTCATCAATTTCTACATTCGTCTCATTCAAATGACGCAGTACTTCTTGTGTTACCCAGTTGCCCGCGATCCGATTGTTACCGCAGCCTTGAGCGACCTGAACGAAGTAGTCGACCACTCCCCTACCCTGGCTGACGATCACTTCGGCGTCGGCTGGTTTCAATTCATATTGGCTGGTCAAAACAGACCGCCACTGTGCCGGCAACCGTTCAATGGTTATTTGGATATCTGCGATTTCATTCTCGGACGTCGTTACCGCAATTAAATCTGGATCGGGGAAATAGCGATAGTCCGCCGCGTCTTCTTTTTCACGCGAGGCGGTCGTGACCTGTTGGCTGTCGTTCCAGCCGCGCGTTTGTTTTGGGGCTTGGCCAATCGATTTACCGTTTTCCTTCCACAGCTCAAACTGACGGGTGGCTTCGTATTCCAAGGCACGCTCTGCGGCACGAAAGCTATTCAAGTTCTTGATTTCGACGATGGGTGTCTCTATTCTTTCGCCACCAAAATCAATGTGCAAGTTAATGTTGCCATCGCATCTCAGGCTTCCTTGCTGCATGTTGCAATCGGAAACCTCGATGTAAGTCAGAATCAGTTTAAGCTCAGTCAAAAACGCTTTCGCTTCTGCGGGCGAACGCATGTCGGGTTTGGTGACGATCTCCAGTAGCGGCGTCCCGGTGCGGTTAAGATCAATTTTTGACGGACCGCCCTGATTGGATTCGTCGTGAATACTCTTGCCGGCGTCTTCTTCGAGGTGAGCACGTTCCAAATTCACGCGGCGCGGTTCAAATGCACCTTTGGGATCAGAAATGTCGAGATGGCCTGCACCACAAATTGGTTTATCGAATTGGCTGATTTGGTAGCCCTTGGGCAAATCTGGATAGAAGTAATTCTTGCGATCCCATTTTGTATAGTTGGCGATTTCGCAATCAAGCGCGAGGCCCGTTTTAATCGATAGCTCGAGGGCTCTCTCGTTGATAACGGGGAGCGTGCCCGGCATGCCGGTGCAAATAGCGCAGGTCTGAGTGTTGGGCTCTGCCCCAAAACTGGTTGAGCAATTGCAAAACAGTTTTGACTCGGTGTCGAGCTGAACATGGACTTCAAGCCCGATGATGATTGTGACTTGGTCAAACGTCACCGCGGAACGGTCTTGGGCGTTGGATTCGCTGGGGCTCACGATTGTGGTCTCCGTTGGTGCCAGTCAGTGACGGTTTGGAATTGATTGGCAGCTTGGAGTAGCGTCGATTCTTTGAACGATCGCCCTTGAAGCTGCAAGCCGATTGGCATTCCGTTTTTAGAAATTCCACAAGGAATTGAAATTGCGGGAATCCCTGCGAGGTTCGCCGAGACCGTGTAGATATCAGCCAAGTACATTGCCAACGGATCTTGCGTGTGTTGGCCAAGTCGAAATGCGGTCGTGGGTGTGGTCGGTCCGAGGATCAAGTCGACGGTTTCGAAAGCTTGATCGTAATCAGTTTTGATCATCCGGCGAACTTTGGATGCCTTCAGGTAGTACGCGTCGTAGTAGCCCGAGCTGAGAGCGTAGGTGCCTAGCATGATGCGTTTTTTTACTTCTTCGCCAAAACCTTCAGCTCTGGATTGGGTATACATTTCTTCGAGGTCGTTTGCTGAGGCGCGATGCGTATATCGAACTCCATCGAACCGCGCGAGATTGCTTGATGCCTCGCAGGGGGCCACCACGTAGTAGGTTGCCACGCCGTACTGAGTATGCGGCATATGAATCTCGACTGTTTTCGCTCCGAGGCTTTCGAGCGTTTTGATTGCTTCGCGGACAGAAGTGTCGACCTCACCATCGAGTCCTTCATCAAAATGCTCTTTGCAGATTCCGATCTTCAATCCTGTGAGTGGTAGATCGAGCGAAGAAGCAAAGTCAGGCACATCGTTCTTCGCCGAAGTCGAATCCTGTTTGTCATGGCCTGCGATTACCGAAAGAATTGCAGCACAGTCTTTTGCCGACCGGGTCATTGGCCCGATTTGATCAAGGCTACTCGCAAACGCGATCAAGCCAAATCGACTGACCCGTCCGTACGTCGGTTTCAATCCGGTAATTCCACAGAACGAAGCCGGTTGGCGAATCGAACCGCCGGTGTCTGAGCCAATGGCGACAGGTGCAAGGTCGGCGGCAACACATGCGGCAGATCCACCGCTTGATCCTCCCGGCACATGGTCGTGTGACCAGGGGTTTTTGACGGGGCCAAAAAATGAATTCTCGTTGGAACTGCCCATCGCGAACTCGTCCATATTCGTTTTGGCAATGACAACTGCGCCCGCGTCGACCAAACGCTGAACGCTAGTCGCGTTGTAGGGCGGGACAAAATTCTCAAGCATTTTAGAGCCGGCTGTTGTTCTTTGGCCCGCTGTGCAAATGCCATCTTTGATAACGATGGGCAGCCCAGCCAACGGACCGAGCGTTTTTCCACTAGTTCGGTCGGCGTCAATCTCAGCGGCGGTTGCCAGCGCCGTTTGTGAGACGCTGATGCAGGCGTTGAGTGATTCATTCTGTGAATTGATCCGGTCGAGGAAAAACTCCGCACACTTGACTGCAGCAATGTCTCCTGCAGAAAGATGTTGAACAATTTCACCAGCCGTGAGTGTGGAGAGATCCATGCGATTGAAAATCCAAGTCGACTGGTTTATTAAAAGACAGGGGGAACCGAGTAAAACTCGCCGTCTGTGTCGGGAGCGTTCTTCAGAATTTTTTCGCGTTCCACACTTGGAAGAACTTGGTCTTCACGGATCGCGTTCACGGATTCGATCGCACCAAAGAATGGTTGGGTGTCATCTGGAAGTTCCACGGATTCCAGCTGGCTGACGTATTGCAACACGTTGGCCAGTTGTTTTAATGAGTCGTCGATCTGGTCGTCTGGCAGTTGAATTTTCGCCAAACGAGCGACCTGTTTGACCGTCTTGGGATCGATGGAATGAGACATTTACAATCAATTGGTGATGTGGCTGGTGATCTGATTTCACGAAAAACCGCCATGCGTCAGTCCTCGATTTCTGGTGAAATCGAAACCTGGCGCATGGCGGTCAATTCTTTTTTCTAAAGCTACCGCAAGCCTAAGGATGGCTTAAGAAGGAAGCTTAAATGGTTTTTGCTTTACTGCTTTGCGAACGGCACCGCTACGGATGCACTGAACGCAGACCTTCATGGACTTAGATCCACCGTTAGGCAATGCCGTCCGGATTTTTTGAAGGTTAGGGCGAAACTGACGACGAGTCTTGCCGGTGATCTTTGTACCGACGCCGCCGAGATACTTGGCTTTACCACGCGTCTCAATCTTATTGCCCATCTGAGGGCCTTTTCCGCAAACTTCACAAACGCGAGCCATGACTTTATCCGTAACGTTTCGATATCTGGTAGGGGCCAAAAGAGCGTTGGCCAATCAATTTTCCGGTAAACATAAGCACGGAATCCCGTAAACTTAAGCCTCGCAGTATACCAATTTGACCAATCTCTTCAACGGCATAAATACGGACAGATGGCCATTTTTTTCCGGGGTTGAGCCCGATTTTTCGCGAATGGGTGACTTCCTGCTGTTGATTACCCAATCTTAGACCAAACCCAACTGATGATGGGAGTTGGATTGCGGGTACTACTCAGCACCGTCCATTGGGGGTGTCGCTCGATATTCGCTCAAAAATCAACGCTTGGTAGAGCGATAACCTCCCGAATTTCGGGGTCTATGGTTTCTCTGGTGTTTGATCCGTCGAATGAACTGATGAATCACACATCGCCTCGCAAGTCGCAATTGCGTCAGCAAAAGGGATCAGCGTTTTTTTGATTGCTGGATTTTTTCGAAACCAAGCCATGATGATCAATTGTAAGTTCATCTCCATGATGTTGGCCGGTATCAAGCTCCTTCGACGGGTAATATTCGTGAGGTATTTGATGGCTCCGAGCGCTCGTTCAGGCGATTTGGGTTCAGGAGCACTGCCAAGTAGTCGACCGCCTTTGAGGACAAGCCAAGCCATGCGGTTATTTCGTGCCTCAATCGGCAACACGCCATTGAAGTTTCTCTGCGCAAACCGAAGAGCTTTCATGCGCCGATTGAGCCAGCCAAGATTATCAATGTGATCGCGTAATATCGTGGCTCGTTCAAAACGTTGATCGCTGGCGGCGGCCTTCATATCCTGATCCATCGTTTTCAAAATCGAGACGTCGCTGCCTTTGATGAATTTAATCGCAAGATTCAAATTACTTTTGTAGTCGCTGGCGCTACAGTTCCCAGCACAAGGTCCAGGGCACGAACCCAACTCGTAGCGAATGCATTTTGCTGTTTGAGGATTCTCGAACAGCTGCTGTTGATTGTTGAACTCGAACTTTGTTTTATCAGAACAATCACGCAGTTGGAAAACCTGATTGATCGAATCAACTGCAGCACGAAGCCGCCCTGTCCCAGCAACCGGACCGAACGAGTGGGTGGCTTTTTCAGTAACGCGGCGTGTGAAATAGGCATTGCCCGCAGGCCCACCGCTGATGCAAATAAAGGCAGGCTGGCGTTTGACCGGCTGGCCTTGTGTGTTGAACTCGGGGCGCCAGCGGTAGATCAATTCCTGTTCACGAATAAGCGAAAGAAGCTCTTCCGAGATCGGCTCCCAAACTAGCGTTTTGCTGTGTTGCCGAATCCGAAGTGCTTTTTTGTCCGCAGGTGTTTTGGCAAAGTACGACAGCAAACGTTTTCGAAGCGATTTTGATTTTCCGACGTAACACAGTTGGTCACGATTATCCAACCAACCATATACGCCAGGGGAAAGCGGGCAACGATCATGAAGCATGGCCCTGGCTTCCAAGCGATCTTTTGGAACAGGATTGGATTCTAGTTTTTCGCGAGTAAGTTGCGCAAGGATAGACGGTCCGAATCCATCGAACTTAAGCGGTCGGTTTTTCTGCAGAACCGTCAAGAATCCCTCCAAGTCGCCAGTCGCTTGTGTTTGCGACATTGGTGGCGATTTCCTTTTGAGCCCGATCTTCGAGCGTTGCCATTTCTCAAGATATCGCAATGGAACCCGTTTCGAAACTCCACGAACAGAAATGGTCGTTTCTCGGCTGTTTTTGAGCATTCTACTGAAATTGGATAGTTGTTCTTTGCGAGCTTCTTGCTGCAAGCAGACCGATGGGGGGAGCCGCAGCGGAATTTGTTGCCCTGCCAGATTAATCGAAACTTTGGCTGTTAAAATTTTTCGGTATTGTGGTTTGTCCATCAATCTTTATTCAAATTTCTTGTGGAAACCAATTTGACAAGTCGATATTAGTTGTAGATCCAACGCCGGGAGGGCGGGACACGGACTGTTCCGCGATCAGACAAAGTCATGGCATGACGATGGAGCGACATGCCATGACTTTTTTATGCGCTTAGGTTTGCTATGAAAAAGTAAGTGCAATGCGTTGTGTTTTGGTCTGGCCTTGTGAATGAAGTGGCCATTGCCAGTCGTATCTCTGCGAATTGTGGTAGATATCCGCTTCTTGTCACTCACCATCTTTCCTATTTGAGCAAGTGGCTTAAATTAGGAGAGCTCTTCTGATAGCTAACTCTGAAAGAACCCTCTCTACTCTGGTTCGAGCATGTTCGTGGAACCTGACGAAAATCCAAAAACAAGGTGGCCTACTTATCAACCCATGGCATTGGCTGTGTTGGCTGTTGCGACAGGCATCTTCGTTGATCGGACGTTGAAGCTCCATTGGATTATCTGTTTGTCAACCGCGTGTTTGTCACTGGTCGGATGGTACGCTTGTTGGCATCGAACGAAAAATCAAACGGATGGTTCGACGAGATCGGATAAACAGGATGGCTTTTTGTTGCCCTCCACTTTCCTGTTGATAGGGTTGATCTGCATTGCTGGTTTCTGGCATCACGGCCGATGGAATTGGTTCGGTGTTAACGAGATTGGTAGATTCGCGAAAAGTGTTTCTACACCATGTTGCGTAGAAGCATCCGTCGTCTCGGAACCGCGAACGATGGTGTCGAGTACCGAGCTCGGGTCTGAAGTAACGATGGATGAGATCCGAACCAAGCTTGCGGTCAGAGTCACTCGAATTCGTGACGGAGCCAAATGGCGGCCGGCATGTGGCATTAGTGATTTGGTCATTCACGCACAAACAAACCATGTCCGTACGGGTGACCAGATTCGCGTGTTTGGCCGATTGGTCGCAAGCTCACCGCCTTCCAATCCCGGTCAGTTTGATTTTCAGGAATTCTATCGAGCGAAATCTCGTTTGGCGTTCTTACACGCGTACAACGTTGAATCGGTTCAGGTCATCAAGCCCGGTGGTTGGACGCAAGCTCGCCTGGTTTCGTCTCTTCGTCAACGATTGAACGAACTGACGTGGCAGTTTGTTGACAAAGAAGAGGCACCGTTTGCCTCGGCAATTTTGTTGGGTAATCGTGAGCAATTGGCTCGAACGCGCAAGGATGCGTTCATGGAGACAGGGACCATTCACTTGCTCGCGATCTCGGGATTGCACGTAGGGATATTGGCTGGAGCATTTTTTCTATTGTTTCGGTTGGGTTTACTTGGCCGTAAAAAGTGTTTGCTCGCGACCATCGCGTTTGTGATTTTTTATGCTTGGCTGGTTGAGTTCCGCCCACCCGTTTCGAGAGCTGCGATTTTGGTTTCGCTTTTTTGTTGGGGGCGATTCATTGGGGAAAACCATTTTTCATTTAACCTGCTGTCCGTCGCGGGGTTGATCGTGCTCTTGTTCAACCCGAGCGATTTATTCGGACTTGGCCCACAGCTTTCGTTTCTAGCCGTCGGGACACTTACGTTTGCAAGCGATTGGATTTTTTGGCCGCCTTCGACGGATCCGATCAAACGCTTGATCGCGAGTACGCGGCCGTGGCATGTGCGAACAATAAATTGGTTGGGAGCCCAGTTTCGAACTGCGATTCTTGTCAGCGCAATGATTTGGGTTGTCGCGGTGCCGTTGGTGGCATTTCGGTTTCACTTGATCGCGCCAATCGCGTTGGTCGTCAACCCTTTGTTGCTGATTCCGATTGCTTGGGGGCTCTACGGCGGCCTCGGGGTTTTGATTTTTGGTTGGTTTCTGTCGCCGATTGCGAAAGTTTGCGGTTGGTTTTGTGATCGGAACTTGGCATTGATTGAGTCGCTGATCCATTTGGCTCAAGCGATACCCTGTGGTCATATTTGGACTGCCGGACCGCCATGGTGGTCGGTCTGTGTTTTCTATGTTGGTGTTTTTCTTTTCGCGATTTATCCACTGACTAAACTTCCAGGTCGTTGGATTGCCACGTTGGCGTGTCTTTGGCTCGCTTTTGGGTGGCTCGGACCTGACTTGATTGGAACTTGGGAAAAGCGGAACGGCGGGAATCCTTTGGTTTGCACATTCGTGGACGTTGGCCATGGTTCAAGCGTCTTGCTCCAGTTGCCTGATGGAAAGAATGTTCTTTACGACGCGGGCGCTTTTGGTTCAGCCAGTTATGGAGCGAGAAATATCGCCGGTGTGTTGTGGGCAGAGCGAATCGAGCACATTGATGCGGTGGTCCTATCCCACGGTGACGTGGATCACTTTAATGCTTTGCCGCAACTAGCAGAACAGTTCTCAATCGGTGTCGTTTATGTTTCGCCACAAATGTTGGCCAGTCGTTCCAGTTCGGTAGTTCGGTTGCTGGACCAATTGGATAGGCTCCGCATTCAAATTCGAGTCACAGCCGCAGGCGATCAATTGTTGAGTGACCCAACAACGAAAATTGAAGTTCTCGGCCCACCGGTTCACGGAACGGGAGGCAATGACAACTCGAACAGCGTTGTCCTTGCGATTGAACACGCCGAGGTGAAAGTTTTGTTGCCGGGCGATCTGGAACGAGCGGGCTTGGAACTCTTGCTGGAGCAGCAGCCGACTCATTTTGATTTAGTCATGGCTGCTCATCACGGAAGTAAGAACAGCCAGCCAGTCGAGTTCATGCAGTGGGCCAATCCCGATTTTGTCGTGATCAGCGGCGGTTCACAACGCGTTTCTGATAAATCGACTGAAGTGTTTCAAGCCAAAAATAGAACCGTTGCACGAACCGACCGCGATGGGGCCGTGAGGTTTGTCGTCGATCAAGACGGTGTCCAGTTTCGAAAATGGAATTCAAATCCGTGGTAGTTCGCCTAGGCTTAACTGTCACGAACCAAATTCGATACACACCGTCGACCACTTGCCTGCGTCGATAACTCAATTGTTATTGTTGGGCAAGTTTCCGTTGAAGGTTAGGTTCGATTGTAATGAGGTTGCATCGACTGAGCTAAAGAATGCTCCGCCATTGATTCCCGCAACGTTGGAACTGAAAACTGAGTTGGTTACAAACATGAATCCGTTATTGTAAATTCCTGCTCCCAATTGCCCCGTTGAGTTTTGGCTAAAAGAGCCATTGTTGATTCGGCCAGTTGCACTTCCTGCAAAAAAGATTCCGCCGCCTTGGGCCTCCGATTCATTGCGTTGGAAAAACGAATCGAGAGATTGTAGATATCCTTTTGTGTAGATGCCGCCCCCAAGGGTATTGGACCCGCTAAGAGAATTGAAACTTACGCTGCCGCCGTTTCGAATGAATGTTTGGGTGCTTGTGTCGGCCCAGATTCCTCCGCCCTCTGTAATCGTCGCGTTGTTGCCAACTTGGCCGTCGTTAATCACCACCGACGCCGTTCCGGCAATGTACAGCCCTCCACCATATCCGGTGGTCGAAGTGTAGGTCGTACCCACATCGTTGCCTATGACTTCGCTGTTGTTGAGCAGCAGAAATCCGTCGGTGATTTTGATGCCGCCTCCCATTCGTCTGGTCTCGTTGTTGGCGACTGTTGTGTTGTTCAATATTGCTTTGCCGCCTTCGACGATAATTCCGCCGCCACTCGCTTCTGCACCGATGGCGACATTGGAAGAAATGGTAACACTGTTGAGGTACGCCGAACCGCCATCGACGTACAATGCGCCTCCGCCGTCGCCCAAACTACTCCCCTGTGATTCATTGGCGTTGATGGAGGCATTGTTGCGAATAAAGAGGTTGCCGCTTCCTCCTACCCAGAATGCTCCGCCATTTTGTGAGGCAGTGTTGGATGAGATTTCACCGCCCGAAATCGTTGCCGTCGCGCTGCCACTAATACTTAAGGCTCCGCCTTTTCCCAAATCTGATGTGCCAGAAAATCCAGCTTGGTTTCTAGCTTCGGAAGTGCCTCCAAGTTGAATGTCGATTGCATAGAAACTACCGTCGACGACTTCGATGGCACCGCCAGAGAGTGTGGCAGTGTTTGATGTGAATGTGCTCCCATTGGAATAGATCAATCCAGATGCAGCGTAGACCGCACCTCCGCGACCATTGGTGTCGTTTGCAGAATTGTTGGTAAACGTTGAGTCGATCAAAAACATGTTTCCGTTGGCGTTGTGTACCGCACCGCCGCCGACTCCACTGGCTCGGTTAATCGTAAAAGTCGATTCCGTGATCAGTGTTGTTCCAGTTCCTAGCGATGCGATGGCCCCGCCTTGAGCGGCCTGTCCGCCGGTGAATGTGAGTTTTGAAAAACCGACCAATTCGGTTGAATTCACGTTGAAGAATCGATTGTTCCCGTTGCCAGTGATCGTAATGTTACCCGCGCCGCCTTGGATTCGGAGGTCATCTGAAATTTCGATTTGGCCAAGCGATAAATTAAGCGTTTGCCCATTGAGCGACGTTGCAAATCGAATCACGTCTCCGTCGGCATCGCCCGCTTCTGCATCGCCGAAGGCTGTATTGGTGTTGGCCGCTTGGATTGCCTCGCGCAGGCTGATCAAACCGTCGGTTGTGTCCGTGTTAGAGTCTGCTACCGTTGTCACGATGAAGGTCGCGAGCATCCGGCGGTCTTCGAGTGCCCCATACGCATGCTTTTGTGAGTGCTGGCTTGAGTGTTGCCGGCGATTGGCTGCGCGTTTGAAAATTGCATTCATGTTTTGTCTGTGCCGTGATTCAATGACTGAGAGTTTTGAAGAGTCGATTTAGAAAGGCTCTTTCAGTTAACACGTAGGGAAATTGTTCAATCGCCAAAATTTCTGACGAAAATCTAAATTCACCCAGTCATAAACGCGGCGGGCGAGAATTGGCGCGAGAATTCACTACAGTGGTTGCGATAGGCCCGCAGCGAGGGAATAAAACTTTTGCACGCGGTTAAATTCGGTCGCGAGCTCTCGAAAGGAGTCCGCATGGGTGCGCAAGTTTGGAGGTGAGAGGCGTGTGTTTGGAATCACGCGTAAACCGCAGGCCTTACTAGCTCTCTTCTGTCGTGATGTACTCGCGGCTAACGATGATCCAGATTCCAATCGCCAGCGCTGCTGCTGCAATCAAAAGCAAGATTCCCATATGAGCCCAAGTAGGTAGGCCGTTGCCAAATACTTTTCTGTAGTCTTCCAACTTAGAAGGCGATGGGAGGAACCAGCCGGCCCAGCGAATGCCCAGCTCTTGCAGGTGAAAGCGAATCGTGAGCTTGTTAATTAGAACGCCCGGAACCGAAGCCAGAACGATTTCTGATCCAACTAGGTATCCCGCGGCCACCACCATGCCACGCTTGATGAACAGAGTGCCAATCATGGAAAAAACGGCTGAGTAGACAAAACACCCAAAACCATAAACGCCGAACATCGCAATCCAAAAACTCTCTAGTTGGGAAACGCCAAGCATTCGGTCGGCAACCAAAACGCATAGAGAAAGTGCCACCAAAGAAATGGTAAGCGATACACAAAACGAAGCTAAGAATTTGCCCAGGAAAATAGACACGCGTCCACCCGGGCGGCTGGAAATAAAGCCCCAGCTTTTACCTTCTAGCTCTGAGTTGACATTCGGTGTTGCCCACAGCAATTGAGAAAGTAGGCAGACCAACGCAATTAAAAATACGGTTAAAAGTTTGGAAAAATCTTGCAACCCGGACGAACTTGCGGCAACTTTACTTCCTAGCGACAACAGGAACAGCATCGTTGGTGGGAACATTGCCAGGATGACAGATACGGCTGTTCGTTGAAACGTGAATGAACGTTGGAGTTCAAACCGGCAGGTTGCAATTGCTCCAATGGCTATTCGATTCATGATGAGATCCCCCGATTCATTTCGCCGCGATGGATTTTCATTAACGTCGAAAATAGTGCTTTCAGAGAGTCGTCTGTTGAGCTGACTTCCGAGACGGAAATTTGATGTTCAATTAACAAATCAGGAAGCTGTTCAAAAACCTGTGCGGCCGATGGAGTGGATATCAAGAATGAATCTTCTCCCCCAAATTGAATGGACTCGACGTCGCAAGATTCGATTAGCAACTTCGCCAATTGTTTCGGAGCGGAGGAACGAATGTTTAGCGTGTCTGGTGAGTCGGCAAGGATCGAATGCACTTCGGCAGGAGATCCGGACGCCAATAGTCTGCCACCGGAAATGAGCAAGAACGAAGGATTGACGGCTTCGACTTCGTGCAAAATGTGGCTCGCAAGAATCAAGCTTTTACCGCGAGTGGCCCAAGTTTTAAGAAACTCTGACATCTCATGTCGACCGACGGGATCGAGTCCATTGAACGGCTCGTCGAGAATCAGCAAGTCCGGGTCGTGTGCGATCGCCTGCGCAATTTTGGCTCGCTGACGCATGCCCAACGAATAGTTCCGCATCGGACGGTCCATCGCGTAGGTTAATTTTACCGTTTCGAGTGCTTCTTTGGCTCGCTTGGTTGCCTCTGTGAAATTGAAGCCGTGCAATTGACACAGGTAGGTGACCCAGTCGAGTCCACTTACTCGCGGGTAGGTGACTTCGACGGCAGGGCACAGACCAATTCGTCGAAGCAAACCACTCTTCCGCCAGGGATCAACACCGAACAAGCGAACGGAACCAATGGTCGGCTGAAGTTGCCCGAGGATCAGGTTGATCAATGTTGTTTTGCCGGAACCGTTTGGTCCAAGCAATCCGTACGTTCCCGGCTCGAGTGTCAGGTTGATGTCGTTAACACCAATGACAGTCTGGTAGAGCTTTGTTACGCCATTTAGTTCGATCATATCAGCACCTCATACTTGAATAGGTGCCGAAACACGCCGATACAATGTAAACAAACAAAATATGGTAAGCCCGATCAAGACCATCGCGGCTTTCCAGATTTCCGGGAAAGTTTGGAATCCAAAAACAAATTCTTGGACGTCGCCGAGGCAGTTATATAGCGACACGAGCCGCCAGTTTTCTGTGGCCGCGATCACGTCTGCGTGGTCTGGAGTTTTTTGTAAACGCATCGACGCACCGATTTGGATTGCTCGATACGCTCCTGCTCCAAGCGCCCAAACTGCAAACCAGGAAAAGTTTGCGTACCGACTTTCGTGAGTTAAGGACGAAAGCATCAAAGCGAGGGATGCGGTTGGGATGACCAGAACAAATGTTGCTGCGACAATGCGAAGTGGAATATCCCAAGTGTTCAGGATCACGCCTAAATCGGGAGACATCAAGATCGCAAAAATGTATAGCCCGAGCGCAGGAAGAGTCGTGACCGCGATAATGAAGGCGCTGGGGACACAGAGTTTTCCGAAAATGTACTCTAGTTTTCCAATCGGTCTTGAAAAGTAAATCAGGAACGCGCGGGATCGAAGGTCGCGGGAGATTAACGCTGGAGCAACGGTCCCGATAAGAAACAAAATCAAAATTGATTGAGGATACCTAAAGAAAACCATCAACAGCCACCGCCAAACATCATTTCGAATGCGCGCGGTATCACCCGATTCAAATGCGTCCGCCAGTTGGTTGGCGTGCGGGAACATTCTGAATTGGTTCCGCAATTGCTGCTGGATAGCCAGTCGTGTTGGATTGATTTGGACTTGGTCTTGGACCCGCCCCATGTCGATTCCAGTTTGCTCTTCGAACTCTGCAAACGCCGCAATAGAGTCATCGACACCAATAGCTTTTTCAACAAAAAAGAAACCGATGCCCCAGTACATAACGGGAAGCCAGGCAACAAAAAGTATCCGTCGCACCCATTTCGATTTCGCAGCCAAACGGATGCCCGTCTCGCAAATGATCCACCAGCGGGACAGGTACGAAGTTTTTTCGCCTTTCCAGCCTCGGTAGCCTACATCATGAATCGGCATTGGCAGATTCCTTTGCTGATTCTTTCACCGTTGCCATGAAAATCTCTTCCAGTGAGTTCTTCGCGGGTTTCAAAGACGGAATTTTTGATTTGGTTTCGGCCGCGCATTCCCAAATAATGTCCGCCAGATTGGGAATCGCACTTTCAATTTCCAGCACACCACCGGGCCCGGAGGTGGGATTCAACCCCCTACGCGACAACGCTCGTTCCATGTTTTCTGAATTGCCGAGAACGCGAACGCTGAATGACGGCGACGCTGTTTGGCTAAGGTTTTTGATGCTGTCGTTCAAGCGAACTTTTCCCTGAGCCAAAATCAACACGTTGTCGCAGATGGCTTGAACGTCAGGCAAAATGTGCGTTGAAATCAAAACGGATTTTCCAGATTGAGTCCAAAGCAAACGAATACGCGACAACAATCCCTCTCGTTCTTCTGGATCAAGGCCGGAGGTTGGCTCGTCGAGAATTAGAAACTCAGGATCGTGAACGATGCTGGCCGCAAATTTGACTTTTTGACGCATGCCCGTTGAGAACGTATCGATGATTCGGTAACGCTCCTGTTTCATCCCACAGAAATCGAGGATCTCATGGGCTCGGCGAAGGGCCTCGGTTTTGGGCAATCCCGATAGGCAAGCTGCGAATTGCACCACTTCCACGCCCGACATGCCGGGGATGTAGCAATCATCTTCTGGCATGTAGCCGACTTTGTTCCGAATTTCGCGGCCTTGTTTTCCAAGCTCGTGACCAAGAACGGACCCGGACCCCGAGGTGATTTTTACCAAGCCAAGCAGCAGTTTGATCAGCGTGGATTTTCCCGCTCCATTGGGACCCAACAAGCCCGTGACGCCCGGCTCGATCGTGAGATCAACGCCGTTGAGGGCGCGCATCGTCTTATAATTTTTGACGATGTTTTGCAGCGATATCAGGGGATTAGGTTTGTTCAATTGATGGCTGGGTAAAAAATATTCGGATAGTGGCAAGAAGTAGTTTTCGCCAGCGAAAGGGAAAGCTTGGCAAGGTTTTTGATTTTATTGGACTTATTTTAACTCAATCAAAATTCGGTTGGGATGGTCCAGTCCGC
>JBGCDK010000002.1:0-76451 GCA_045105295.1 Mariniblastus sp. | reverse complement strand
CGGTTGGTAGCGCGGTTGGTATCGCGGCTGGTAATGCGGTTGGTAATGCGGAAGTTTGCGAGTTCGTTCTACCCATTTCGTCGCAGAGCCAGCCTAGTCGCGAAAGGCTGCGTAGCGCCGCGTTGATTGCCGCGGGTATTTCGTCGCGGTTGCAAATTGGATTGAATTCTCGTTTGAAGAGATCTTTTTCAAAATCAAAACAACAGTCGCCGATCAGGATACTCCGCCCCACTTCTTCACCGATCGCTCCAAACTCAGACGCCACGCCGCCGCGGGATTCACAGATGTTTCCAAAGCACTCAAAGATCAAGCGAAACGCATCGGCGGTGGGCTGGGCTTATTGTTGTATTTCGACTGGAGAACTGGAATTTGGAGAGCCGGGATTTTCGAATGCGATATGGCTTTGAACCAAGTCGTCTATTTTTTCGGTAAGGGTGGTAGAGTTTTGGTCCTTGGATAATTTGTCGAGTGCACTGCTCGCTTGCTTGAGTTTTTTACGCAACAACCGTTGTGTTGTTTTCGCAATGAGGGAACCAGAATCTCGCACGTCGTCTTCGAGTTTGATTCGGACCAGTAACATTCCAAAATCAGAACAAAAATCGGCTAGATCCTTGTCGAGATTCCACCGATTGGTTGGGTCTGATCTAAGCCGACAACATGTGGGCGGGGTGGGTGCTGGCGACGAGCAAGCTCCTGATGCGATCGCCAGCTGGTAGAGGAATACGGCTTCGTAGCTGATCAAAGTAGAGGCAAGCACCCCGTGACGGGCTCGGTGGTGTGCACAGAATGCCGCGTAGACTTGGCGGTAACGGTTGTAAGCTGATGGATTCGAACGTCGAGTTGCACATGACGGTTTCAGGAATCCAAACATCGAAACAATCTTTCGTTAGGGTTACGATATGCAAAAAAACGCACGACAAAGAAACTCTGTCGTGCGTTTAAAATTGTTTGTCGCGAACGGACTAGTTGCTGCTGAAGGTGCCCATGCCAGTTCGAACGGGTTGGCTTTCTGAAGCTAAAATCTTGGTGATCGCTTCGATCTTCGCGTAATCATGATATCCACGAGCGATGTACCGCACGTTTCCGTTTTGATCGACGAAAAGGGTTGTTGGCAACAGTGCTTTTCCAGGAAGCTGTGCACTGAATGATTGATCGCCCATTCCACAGGCGTAGTTGAACTTGTATTCAGCGATGAATTTTCGAACTTCGGCGAGAGAGCTGTTGGGGTCGTTGGGGTTGTCCATCGAAACGCCCAGCACGGCGACGCCTTCATCCTCAAAATTCTTCTGAAGTTTGATGTAGTGTGGGATTCCTTTGCGACAAGGAGGACACCAGGTCGCCCACATATCCAGCACTAAGACTTTGCCAAGGTAATCGCGATTCGTGATTCTTCCGCCCTCGACATCGGCAACATTGAACCCGATTGGAAACGATTGGAATTGTGCCACTACGGTTCGGCTCCAGTTGTTGACCGAACGCTGGTAACGTGCTTTGAGATCGTCCTCAACAAGTTCTTCAAGGCCGGCTTTGTCTTGTAAGCGATTGATCAAAGGGTCTTTTAGGATCGTTTCAAAATCACCAAAGCCAGCGTCGACGGCTTGCTGTAGTGAAGTGAAGGCTTTCTGCTGTTCGTCTCGAATGGCGTAACCTTGAGCCATGCTGACCATTGGGCCAGCCAATGCTTCCACAGCGTTCTTTGGAAAACCCGCGTTCGATTTCAAGTTCAACGCGATCTTGCCCTCGTACAATCGGACCTTGCTGGAAACTTGCTCGTTAACTTTCAACGTGCTTTGGCCAAGTCGCCCCAGGGCTTTCATCAAATGAAATGCCATCTCTGGGTCAGCGTCGCCATTGAACTGTTTCGTCTCTCGCAGTTGATTGACCACACTGATGACTTCGTTCAAAACTTTGGCATCGTGCTTGGTGCCTTTTTCGTCGGCGATCGAAATCAGAGTGTTAATGTACGAAACATTGAACATTCGTTCTGACGAGTAGATTGTTCTGGCTTGTTTAGCAAGTGTCAGGGCTTGAGGGATGTTGCCGGACTTGGCAAGGCTCAAGCATTCTTGGAGTCGCTGTTGTGAGCTGGAGTTGACCGCGGGTTGGGCAGCCGATGCCGCAAATGAAATTGGCGTGAGGAATAAAGTAAGAATAAGTAAAGCTAAAATAGCCGGACTTGTGATAGGTCGCATGTTTGAATCCCGTCGCAATGCTCTAGTAATATCAGACAATAAAGAGTCTGATCCAGTTGAGAAAAGGTTTGACTGAGGTGCAAAAATAATTCGTAAGATCTAATCAAGGTACCCTTAACGTCTCGGGGAGATAGGCTACCCGGGATGAAGCTCAATTCAAAGCATCCTAAAGGGGGTGGGAAGAAAATTTCGGCATTTACTTTACCCCGTTTTTTGTATGGAATCCCGCTTCGGATTCCCTCTGTGCCCATCGGTTGTCCATTATTTAATAATAGCGGAATGTAGTTTCCCCTAAGTGTTTTGAAATCATTTTCCGTAGTTGAATCGAATTCGGATTTCCGCCCAATGCTGCGGATGGCCATTCCCGCCCTTGCGGAGGAGTTTTTGGTCTTGATGGTGACGTGGACCGACTGGTTGTTGGCCAGCCGCTATTTTGCTGAGGACGGCGACGCCACCAAGGCAGCAATGGGGTTGATGGCGTATCTGATGTGGTTGATTCCAAGCTTATTTTCAGTCGTTGCAATCGGCGCAACAGCGTTGATTGCTCGATGGATTGGCGCCGGGCAGTTTGAGGATGCCAAGTGCGTGGCGAATCAGGCGTATTTGGTTGCTGGAATTATCGCAACGGCTCTCACGATTGTGACTTGGATTTACGGCGCAAGTTTCATCGGGCTGATGCGACTCGAAGGAGACGCTGCGAAGTATGCGCTTGAATATCTTAGGATCGTGACTCCTCTGATTCCGCTGATCATGTGCTCGCAAATTGGAGCTGCTTGTTTGCGCGGAGCAGGGGACACCGTTACGGGATTCGTTGTAAAAATGGTCGTCGTGATCGTTAACGTTCTGGTGAGTACTTGTCTTGTAACAGGATGGGGGATGTTTGCCGGCATTGGGTGGAAGGGAATCGCAATCGGGACGGCGACGGGGTACGCGGTTGGCGGACTTATCATTCTTGGTGTTTTGATTCGTGGGCGAGCGGGTTTGCAATTGCAGTCGCGATGGATGAAACCGGAGTGGAGTATTCTGCAAAAAATGTTTCGGATTGGCTTGCCCGGCGGATTCGATATTGGCACGCTTTTGTTTTGTCAGCTGTTATTTTTAGCGCTCATCAATAGCATGGGGCCGGCATCTGCAGCAGCACATGGATTGGCGGTGCAGATCGAGGCTTGTGCGTTTTTGCCAGGTGCTGCATTCCAAGTGGCCGCCGCAACGATGGCGGGTCAGTTTTTAGGGGCCGGTATGCCTGATCGGGCGAAGCGAAGTGTTTTGATTTGCTTTGCCGTTGGTGGAACAATCATGATTTTGAGCGGAGTCGTTTTGTATTTTTTCGGCTTTGAAATCGCTGTCTTTTTCACGCAAGACGCCAACGATCCGACGACCGAAAACGTGGCGAAGCTTTTAAAGATTGTGGCGATCGCTCTGCCAAGTCTCGCCATCGTAATGATTTTGAGTGGTGGGTTCCGCGGAGCCGGCGACACGACTTGGCCTTTCGTCTTCACCGCGTTTGGTTTTTTTGTGATCCGAATTCCGTTGGCGATTTACTTATCGTTCGAGGTGTTTCAAATCCCGTATATTGGAATAACGATTGAAGGTTTGGGCTGGGGCGTGGCTGGTGCTTGGTATGCCATGGTTTGGGACCTGGTAATTCGAAGCGGCATGGTGCTGGCCCGATTTGTCCACGGCGGTTGGCAAAACATAAAGATTTGAATCGGCCTTTTTTCATTCCGCGTTTGATTCCAATTCTCAGGCGTTCAATTTGCGACTTGCGAAATTCATACGCTCGACGAAGGAGCGAACTGGCCTCCACGAATTGGGGCAATTTGGAAAAAGCTTTTCACAGTAAATAGCTCACTTCTGCTTCCGTTTTGCTTCCCCTCCTAGGCGCCTCTTAAGTGATGGCTTGGCTTAGCAGCATGGTACTGAGAACTTTAGAGGCTCCCCATTATCAATTCATTTTGAATTGAAACAGGGCAAGAAAAACAACCAATTTTGTTTCCTTCTCAGTTCTTTCCCCGGGGAAACGTTTTGCTGGACGATTGCTTAAAAAATACAAGAAACTCACTTCATATTTGAGACTGCTTCTGAATAAGCTATTAGTTTTCGTTGTTCACCCTTACCCGACGAGGTCAAAATGTTAAACCGTCTTGCTCAATTCGTTTTCACGCTCACTGTTGCGGTCGTGATTGCCGATTTATCGCACGCTGAGCTTGTACTGAAAGTTGATACTTACACCACAGACGTATTGAAATTTTCAATCAGTGGAACTTTTGAAACAGACACAATCGGCGATTCGGAAGGTTACCTTGCTCTCAAGAATGACTGGACAAACAACTTCGGAATTCATACGGAATTATTTTCGTCAATGCCAACAATTGCGTCCAACACAATTTTGATTGGTGGAATCGCTCCTTCCACAACGTTACAAAACTCTAATGAAAGCTGGGCGGACAATTTGTATTTCGTGAACCCATTAGGTTCAGAAGTTCCCATATTGGCAGGAACGATAGTTTCGGGCTCTGTGACCTTGGCTGGCATAGGTGCTTTTGATCCATCAATAAATAGCAAACTTGAGCTAGTGTCCGGATTTGTGCGTCCGGCTGGAATGGAGGACTGGGCGCGATTCGAAGCATCGATCACTGGTGTTCCAGAACCAACGTCATTCTTGATGTTTGGAGTCGGCATGGCAACGATAACTTTCCGGCGACGATCCAATGTCCGAGTCGTTTGAGAATTGGATTGATTCGATTGGGTGAAAAGTTTGCAGCGATGGTTGATATGATCAAGAACATGTTGGCCATCTGAGCGCCAAACAACACTGCGTCGGAATTCAAGCAAATATGGCAACCCCGGCCTGTTTACCAATTTCAATTTGGGCGCACGCCTGCCATGCGGGCGTTCAACCCGACTGGTCTTTACCTATGTGGGCGTAAGGCGATACCGCACATCGTCGAAACCGACTAGTGAAACGCTTCAATTATCTCAAAGAAGCGGTTCCTGTTACAAACCCACGCGTTTTAATCTGCGCCCAACTTTCTGGATAGTTTGCCCAAAATTCGAGCCAAGGGTTTGTGGGGAAAAGTCAGTCACTGCTTTTTTAAAAAAAAGGTTGTAGATTCGCTTCATGTAAAGCGTTTGGTTTGACATTGCAGGACGTTTGCAAATGCGATCAAGCCAACGGCTGGTCGGTGGGGAAGCCTGTGCACCTGTTCATAATTGGTGGCAGAGGCGTCAAGACTTCTTGCCGGAGCAAATGTCTAGTGAAAAACCGAAACTCTTCACGAGTTTTGCTGCGGGTTTTTATTTAAAAACAGTGCCACGCCAATCGGCCGAAATGATCGGTTGGGCTTGGTCGAATTTGTTTGATTGGCTTCGTGTATTTAAGATAGTGCCAATCGTCATCACTTTGAATAAAAAATATGAAACCAAAGCGTATTGAACAGCGAACTTTTAGGTCCCAATTTCTTTTCTCCGCTCAAAGGATTCATATCATGCTTAAACGAAGTTTGAATTCAAGAAGCTCTCGGTGCCGCAGTTGTTTGTCTTACCAAACGCTTGAGCGGCGGGAGTTGCTGGCAGCGTGTGATGACATCACTGGTTTTGCCAGGGAAGGTAGTCACCTTAAGGTTCTTGGCAGTTGTGAAGACGACAATACGGTCCTGCGCTTCCAGCCAGACGAGAAATTACTTTACGGATCGAGTGATGACGGAACGTCTTTGGTGATGGATTTGGAAGGAGTCGACAAAATTTCAATCTACGCCAAGGACGGAGATGATTCGTTTCGGATCACTGGGGCTTGGGTCGAAGAATTGCCAATCCAAGTTAACTTTTACGGCGATGCGGGGGATGACCATTTAGCGGTACGGTTAACTGGTCGTGATTCGGGTTCGATTAGTTCCATTGATATTCTCGCAATCGGTCACGAAGGCAATGATCGTTTCGAGATTCTCGACGAGTCGGTGCCTTTTAGTTTTCTCGGATCAACGACATTCTTTGGCAATGAGGGCGACGATCTTTTGTTCGGTGGGGCAGGACTGGATACGTTGGTCGGAGGTGCTGGAGTTGATTTGTTGCTGGGGCGTTCAAATTCTGATGTGCTTTTAGGTGGCAACGGTGATGATTATCTCAATGGTGGAGCAGGAAATGATCGATTGGTCGGACACGATGGAAACGATCGGCTGATCGGTGGCGAATTTGCACCGGGCGATTCTCAAGGTGAAGGTGAATCTGGCGGTTCCGACACGATGTTTGGCGGTCTTGGGAACGACATCATCAATGGCGGCGAAGGCAATGACTTTATTTTTGGTGGCGAGGGCGATGATCGGATGCTTGGAGGTGCTGGCGACGACATTATGTTAGGAGAGGACGGCGATGACCAAATGGAAGGTCAATCGGGCAACGATCGTATGTTTGGCCTCTTTGGTAATGACGACCTCTATGGAGGGGATGGTAAAGATTCGCTGCTAGGCGGCGACGGAACAGACAGCCTGTATGGCGGTGGCGGAATGGATTTCATGCGGGGAGGATTTGGAGCGGATAGTCTCTATGGTGGAAATGGTATCGACACGATGTGGGGCGGGTTTGGAAACGACAAAATGTATGGTGGTTTTGGCAACGATCAAATGCATGGCGAATTGGGTGATGACACATTGCTAGGCAACGCAGGTGATGACTTGATGACTGGATCGGTGGGAAATGATGTTATCGAAGGTGGGGTAGGCAACGATGCAATCTATGGCGAAGAGGAAGATGACACTTTAAGGGGCGGCGAAGGAAATGACACAGTGATCGGCGGATTCGGAAACGATTTTGTATCCGGTGGACTCGGAGTTGACTTTCTGCGAGGCGACAAAGGTGCTGACGTTTTTGACACCGATCTGGAAGATCGGTTTGCAGATTTCAATGAGGAAGAGGACTACGTTCATTAGGATTCGTTCTCGGCCTATACGCAGCCTTCAAAGGTTTCCAACTGACACCGACCGCCGTCGTCGGTGAGGACGCGATTGACTCATTTCAATAGTGTTTGAATCTGATTTCCTGTCTCAGGATCTTCGACGGCGATCAGTCTGTTTGTGTTCGCCAAGTAAAGCACGCCATTCTCGAAAGTCATGTTCGAATAGTAGGCGGTATAACTAAGAGCATCGATATGGGCGAGTGGTTGATCGGGGCTTGCGACCTTGACATCAGCATCAGCTCGAATGATGTCAACGAACCCATCTTCGGATGAATGAAACAACAGGTTTCCAACAACCATCACTGAAGTCCACGAAGCCGACAACGTGTCGTGTCGCCAATTGATTGCTCCCGTGTTTGCATCGACACAGTACAAAAAACCGGTTAAGTCTTTTATGAAAACACAACCATTCGCAACGACCGGACGACCGAGACTTCGGTTGAATGGCTCAAACGTTTTTCCGTTTTGGTAGCCATTGAATTCCCAGACTTTCGCAGAATTCGGATTCGGAATTTCTTTATCTCCATTCTCAACAATGCAATGTCGGAATAAGTTGTCGATGGAAGGTTGTTCAGTTTTGTTGCCTCGATTCACTAGAGTTGGACTTAAGTCCCCTGTTTTCAAACCAGGTTCGATACACCAAACGCGACTTGGCCCCTCACCGTGCTCGGGATCCTGCCCCATCGCTATAAAAATCCGGCTTTCATGAATCGTCGGTGCGGTAAGCAAGTTGTTTCGTCCCTCGCTTCGTCCTGCTCGATATGTTGATGTTTTGGGATTGCAATCAAACTTCCAATACAGCACCGAGTTGCCTTGTCCATCTCCTTCAGGTTTGTAGCTGTACAGCCAACCGTCGCCTCCAGGGAAAAGGATCTGTTTGCGACTGTCGAGAGTCGCCAACTTTGGCGAGCCCCATGAACCGTGCATGATTGAATTTCCTGGCGCATTGTCTTGCCAAATCAGCTCTCCGGAAATCTTGTCTAAAACAACGAAACTGGGGGCATCGGGGGAAGGCAACTCCCGATGAGACGCGTCAACGCCATTGCTTGTTTTGACGTAAACTCGTTCTTGGTCGACTTCCACATTGCAATGACTAATGTTGTGCGGATAAACGCCTAACTGCTTTATCATGTCAAATTTCCAAACCACGTCCGCATCAATTCTTAGGGAACTTGATTCCGAGTTGAATGGACCATCGTTTTCTTTGTCAAGGAACCCTTCTGTATCGAGACAAATGACTTCTCCTCGATTGGTCACGGACCAAAGACGGTCACCATCTACAAAAGCCGTACTGCTAATTCCCTGAAGCGGCCAATCTTGGGCTCGTCCGGATTCCAATTTTGGACTGGAATATTGCCAAACGAACCTTCCTGTTTCTTTGTCGAAACAAAGAATCACTCCCAGATCGATGGCTGCGGGAAATTTTGGGTCATAGCCTGCTCCATTGTTGCTACCAATGAACACATATTTGTCAGATACGACTGGCCTGGAATACGTTTGCGAGCCAAGTTTGGCAGCCCACTTAATATTTTTCCCGCTGGCTTCATCCCAAAAATTCGGTGCGGGTCGCGATTGATTGAGCTGGTTGTCAACGTACCAAAAAACTACCGAAAGCAAACAAAACAGGATGAAGATCGTACGCAGCGAAAAACTCAAACGAGATTTGGGAATAGTCCCATCAGTTTCAGGTCCTGGATCTTGAGCGTCTATTTCGCGATTCATACCGTCCGCTACTTTCACGATTTACCTGAAAAGATCATTCGTAAGCGGATCGCTCACGTACCGGATTCTAACGGAAAAAAGGTTGCGGTGAAAAGTTCTATGAGCTGCCTTATTCAAGCACGGTGACGTTGATGATGACGTATTTCAAGTTTCTTGGTGGACATTCGTGTCGAGCCTGCGTCCAGAATAGCCAATCGCTAATTAGCAAGTTCCTCGGTGTGAGTTTTCAAATGAACGCGCAGTCTTGCATGCCTTCACCTTAATAGAAACGCAAGCTCAACCTTCCTTGTTGATCCGACCGGCCTTGATGAGTGTTGTAGGATCGGCGGCCCCTCTACGGGATCGTATAGGACGCACACAAGTTTCCTCCATCCAGATCACTGTGTGGAAATCTATTTTGCAAATCATTTGCGCAGTTTGGTTGCTTGATACGCATTGACGTCTGAACACACAACTTCGTGTTAGATTTCTTTTCTTGCCAAGGAGCAACCATGCCACTTAGAGCTATCGCCCGCGACGGAGTTTGGATCGTATTCAACGAACCCGCCTTACGAGATGCAGTCATACAATATTTGTTTCGCCCAGGATTTTCACCGAATCGAAACCAACTTTACTCGCGTTCGGATGTCAATCGCGGCCCCCGAAATTTGGAAACTCAGTCGACGCATTGGCAAGTTCAACAAACGCGAACTCAAGGCGGTTCGAACCCATTCCGGTATTTGCGTCCGGGCGTTCAAACAACCCTGAACCAACTCCGAGAACGAACAAGTCGCAATCCGCAACGGCCAATCTGGGTTCCCGCCAACATTTGGAATCAGTTCCTCGGCGAACGCAACGGCGTGTTTGCCTATTTCCGCGAAAGCCGCTTCGATACGGATATCGTTTTGATTAAACGAATGGGACGAATTCGGGGTGGATACGCTGAAGCGCCGACTAATTTTCACCGAAACTGATTCAATGCATCAGCAGGGAACCAGAGCTGATTGCCCGATAGCAAAATCCTGCCGCGATTTCTGGGCTGAAAAAATCCAAAACTGCATTCCGTCTTTCAGGTTCGCTACGGATTATTGACCAACGAACTCTTTTTCGAACTGTCGAACAACCGGGCGTTCCGACAATCGTGAATTGATGTGCGGCCGTTTTTCAAGCAGCCATTTTTGTGCTTCCATCGAGCTGATCTGTTTGGCTTTCATCAGCCAGCAGATCGCCACGGTTGCACTTCTCGCACGACCGGCTTTGCAGTGGATATAAACCGTTTTTTGCTGCGCTACGTTTGCTTCGACAAATTCAACCGCTTTGCAAACGTCATCAAAATCTGGATGAGTAAAATCGATGGTTGGCATCCGGAATTGCTCGATATCGTGTTTTTTATATTCTTTGACAGGGCCTTCGTACTCTTCGCAAGTGTTGACCACTGCACCCACACCAGCGTCAGCCATTTTTTCCACGTCACGTGCAAACGGAAACGCCCCAACGATCACATGAGTGTCGATTGAATCCCACCAGTTGCGCACTTTCAACCAACGGCCGAGGGCCATGTTCCAAACCAGCGTTGGGTAAAAAATGGTTCGGGCTTTTAGCCAGAGTAGGGCTTTCATGAGATGTCTATGTCGTAAGAGGTTGGGAGTTTTCGTTTTGTCGGCTAGTCTGGTTGGCGCAGTCCATCAAGAATCATCGTGGCCTACCATTCAAGATTACTACTCGCCCGTTTCTGTTGGCAGTTCATCAAATTGGCTCCACTCGCTCCACGAACCGACATACAGTTTGCCGGGCTTCATGCCGACGTGAGCCATTGTTAGCAAGTTGTAGCATGCGCTGACGCCGGATCCGCAATAGAACGTGACCTTTTCGCTGGGCACGTCGCCAATCAATTGTTTGAATTCAGTGCGAAGCAACTCCACATCGCGAAGTTTGAGATTTTCGTCTTTGTTGACTGCGTGATGCCGGTTGATTGCACCCGCAATGTGACCCGCGGCTTGATCGAGCCCCGCGCCGTCACCACGAAATCGCGCGGCGTCCCGGGAGTCAACCAGCAACGGCTGGGAAAGTACGTCATCACGAACGACCAGCATGTCGCGGTTGGCAGTTCCAGAAAACTGAGCTGGCTGATTTGTTTCGATTCCAGTTTGGGTCGGCCGCTCCTCCGCCTTCCAAGCGTTGATACCACCGTCGAGAACGGCGACATTGTCGTGGCCCATGTAGTTCAACAGCCACCAGGCTCGTGCCGCCGTGATTCCGCGATCGTCGTAAGTGACGACTTGTGTTGATGAGGAAATGCCAAGTCGAGAGAAAACTTGGATCAGCTGTTCTGCTGAAGGAAGCGGGTGTCTGCCTTGATCCGTGAGTGGAGGGCCACTGAGGTCGGAATGCGGATGAGCGTAAACGGCTCCCGGGATGTGCGCATTTTGATAGGAAGTAAATCCTGCGTCTTTGTCTTTTAAGTCGTAACTGGCGTCGATGATTACCCAATTCGGGTCGTCAATATTTTCAGCCAACTCTGCGGTGGAGATGAAGGTTTTGTACATGCCGTCATTGTACAGATTTTTATTCCAGGCCGCAGTAGATCTGTTGGGATGGCGATCGCAGATTTCGCAAAGACTAGAAACTACCCGAGAATCAAAGTTGCGTTTCCAAAGCCCGTGGCGAGCACCAGCCGAGCAGGTAAGAGCCAGTAGTACGTATGAGTCGGTTGAGCAAAAACCACCACAGGAATCCAATGTTCACAACTGCAAGACGCCGAAGAAAACGATCTGGATCACAAGGATCGAATCAACGTTTCAATATTGTGTTGGCTGCCTTGATCCATGGCGTAGGATTATTCTGATACCCAAGTTTGCCAAGCACGTCGCCATCTGGATTAAGGAACAAGACAGTCGGATAGCCAGTGATCTGATACTTGTTCTTCAGACGTTGGTTCTGTTTTTTTATCGCAGCGGACTGCCTCGAAGGTCGTGGGTAATCGAGTTCTAGCAAAACCACATTTTCTGGGGCCCATTGCTTGAACTCTTCAGTTTCGAACACTTCTTTTTTTAGCTTGACGCAGTACGAGCACCAATTGCTACCGGTAAAATCTGCGAGGATTGGTTTTCCAGATGCCAACGATGCTGCTACGGCGTCATCGTATGATTCGTGCCAGACCATTGACGAAGCATTCAAGCCACCAGCAAGTGCGATTTCTCCATCCGATTTGCGGCCATCAAAGCTTGCCTGACGAATCGCGCTATCAGCTCTCGCGTCGGAATCATCTTTGGCTTCATCAGATTTAACTTTTGGCCGCGCAAATGCCAAATCACGTACCGATGGTTTGTTACAACCAAAAGACAGCAACAAAATTGCGCCAACAAGTGACGTCACTTGGAACAACTTGAAAGATAGATGTTGGGCCATGTTTTGAGCTCGTGGAATTCGTCCTACTACAATGTCGGGGACGATAGCGAAATTCCAAAGCGTGAAATAGCTCAATTCTTGACTAGTCAGATTGCTCGAGGCGAACTGGCTAACAAAACGCGTACAGTATTGAAAAAAAGCCCTCACCGAAGGACTCGGGAAGGGCAGTTTGTGAAATTGGAATGGGATCTGAAAAGCGCCAAATCTCCGTATCTGGTTACTTCGTTTTACTCTCGCGAGCTTTTTCTTTCACCAATGCCTTCGCTTGTTTCACCCATTCTTCGCGACCGACACGATCTTTGAAGGCAAGTTTTTCGTCGAATTCAGCCGCTTCTTTTTTGTTCCAAGCTGCGATTTGCTCAAACGTGTTCACGCCGTTTCGATGAAGCTTCTTTTGAATCACCGGTCCGATGCCAGAAATTCGAGTCAAATCATCTTTTGGGACAGAGCCCGTTGATGTGGTGGTCTTGGTTTTCTTTGTCGATTTCTTTGAGGGCGTCTTTTTGGCCGCAGATTTTTTCTTAGCCGTTTTAGGTTTCGGATTTTTGGCCGCAGACTTCGTTGACGATTTTTTCAGGGGTTGGGATTCGAGCGAAGCAACAGTCTTGGACATCAAGTTCAATTTCTCAAGAGCATCATGATGTTCAGATTCTAACTCCATGATGCGTTTTTCTTGGTCGCGAAGCTCGTCCCGAAGTCGCTGCTCTGTTTCCGTTGAAGAGCCCGTCGCGGAATTCCCCGCCGACGAAACTGCTCTGTCGGAGGCGAATAGATTTTTCTGTTGTTGGCCAGACTCTTTTTCCGCTTCAAGTTTCGCCACCGCGGTGCGTTGTTCCTCAACGGCTCGAATGGCATCAGCTTTTTCGGAGCGTTCGGCTTGTAAGCTGGCCTTCAACTCGTCAACTGTTTGTTCTAAATCTGAGTACTTTTTCTGCGATTCTGCCAAAGCGTTTCGATCACGCTCAAGGGCAGATTCAAGTTCGGAGAGTTTCTTCGCAGTTTCTTCGCTGCGTTTTTCTGCGACCTCAAGGAAAGACGAAAGTTCAGAATGCTGAGCTTCTTTTTGAGCCAGTGCTTCCTTTAGTTGGGCAAGTTCGGACTCGACAAGCGTGGTTGCCTCTAGCTTCGAAGTGAGATCCATCCGCTCGGAATCAAACCGAGTGCGTTCTTCCTCCATTAATTTGGTTTGGGCGTCCAGTAGTTTTGCCTGCTCATCAAGCTTGCTGTTTTGTTGATCGAGCTGAAGCGAAACTGAGTCTTTGGCTCTATTCGCAGCGGCGAGCGACGCTTGAATCGTCGTCAATTGTGAGGAAAAACTTGCCTGGGATTGCGTCTGTTTCTCTTCAAGGTCCGCCTTTACTTTTTCAAGCTCGGCTTGGAGAGCTTTGGTGTTGTCGGCCTTCTGCAGATCCTCAGCCGATTTCGAAAGCGCGATGTTTTCACTTTCCAGTTGCTTAAGTGACTTGGTTGCAAGCTCAGAATCACTTTTAAGTTTCTCGGCATCGCGACTTGCCGATTCGAGTTTGGTAGTTAACTGTTCGTTTTCATTTGCCAGAACTTCAAGACGTTCGGAGTCAGCTGCTGACTTCACGGAAAGCGATTCTTCCAGCGATTTGTTTGCCGCTAGTGTTTCCGTCAGCTCGCGATGGGATGAGAGTAGTTTAGATTTGACGTCGCCCAACTCGGTCGCCGACTCAGCGATCGTTGATTCGTGGGTCCGTTGGAGATCCTCAAGTGCCGCCTCAGCAGCGGAGAGCTTGGTTTTGAGTATTTCAATCTCTTGATCATCTGCTTGGGCCTCGAGCAATCCTGCATTCTCAGAAATCAATTGCTCCTTTTCACCCGATAGTTTAACGTTTTGTTCTTTTGCTTCGGTGAGCTCGAACTTTGCTGCTTCAACTTCTTCTTTTGCCTTCGCTACGTCGTTCTCCGTTTCTGCCAATTTTTGTGTCAGCATCTCAACTTCGGCCGTGTCCGGTTCCATTTCATCGACCTTCTTTTCAAGGTCGGAAAGTTTCGACTGGGCGGACGCTGTTTCGGTGCGGAGTTTGTCGGATTCCAGTTTTGCGGCTTCTAATTCGGCAGCCTGGCTTTCGAGTGAGGATGCTGCCTCCTCGAGTTTCGTTCTTGCGAGCGCTGATTCTTCGCGCAGTTGATCGACCTGGTATTTTGCAGATTGGAGTTCGCTCGCTTGGGTCTTAAGCAAGGCTTCGGATTCCTCGAGCCTGGATTTGGCGGACTCAGCCTCGGCACGTAGTTTTTCTGAATCGGATTTCGCAGCCTCCAGTTCGCTGGTTTGAGCGGCGAGTGCGGATTCGACCTCTTCCAGCTTAGATTTAGCGGACTCAGACTCGGTACGGAGTTTTTCTGAGTCGGATTTCGCAGCCTCTAGTTCACTGGTTTGAGCGGCGAGAGCGGATTCGACTTCAGTGAATTTTGAGTTCGAAGCTGTTAGTTTTTCAACTTGAGCCTCTACTTCTAATTGCTTGGACTCTAATTCAGAAACGTTTTTTTTTAACGCCTCTTTTGTCTCGGTGAGTTCTTGTTTCAACGTTTCCAGTTCTTCAGTCGATTTCTCAGAGCTGACTAATTTAGCCTTTAGAGACTCTAGTTCTGAGTCCTTGCTGGCCAGCAGCTCTGCATCGATCGTATGTTGCTCAGATTGGAGTGCTTCCAACTGTGCACACGCCGATTCAAACTCAGTTTTCAAGGTTGAATTTTCAGCCTCGAGTTGTTTGTAATCTCCCTGGACTGATTCAAGTCGAGAATTTACCTCGGCAATTTCCGCCTCAAATTTTGCCGTCGCGTCTTGGAGTTCGACCGTTGTAGAAACACCTGTGCTGGCCTGTTTGATTTCCTGGCGGGCTTTCCGCAGTGCTCTGGCGATGTCGCCTCGTTGTTCTTCAGCCTCAACAAGGAACTGTTCGGCTTGTTTTCGTTTTCTATGTTCTCTCTTTAACCGTTTTCGATAACGCGCGAACAAATCGGCATCCGGATCCCCAGGCTTTTCAGATTTAGAACTAACTAACGAATCGGACCCAGAGTCGTCACTTGATTGGGCAATCACTCCAGCCGCCAAGCCTGCAGCACCTGCCGCCGCAATCAACGAAGAAGTCGACATGCCCTCATTAGAATCGACGTTGGCTTTGGCTTCAGCAAGCTCGGACTCAACGCTCGCGAGTTTTGATTCAACGTTGGTTAGCTCAGTTTTTGCACTAAGTAATTCCTCAGCCGCAGAAGTTTTCTCCGCAGTAAGCAATTCACATTGCGATGACAATGTTTCTACTTGGATGGATAGTTCAGCAATTTTAGTTTCAAAATCAGAAGTTGCCTCCGCAGTGTTGCCGGCTTGCTGGTCCACCGTTTCCATTTCCGATTTCAACGAAGCCAATTCTTGCTTTGTTGCTGCGAGTTCGTCGACAACTTTCTCCGTTTCTGAATGGGCATCTTTCAAAGCGTCGTTTAGGAGGTTGTTTTCTTTCTCAAGTGAATTGATTTGATTAGCAAACTCAGCGATGGCAGGGTCAGTGATCTCCACAGGCTGGCCAGTTTGGGGTTCGCGAAGCGTATCTGCTGACGCAAAACCGGTTGGATTCGCATCGAGTACCGCAGGCAATTCATCGTGAACTGTATCTGATGAAGCATCAGAGGTACCGGAAGTATCGCTTGGTGTTAGTTCCACTGTAGGAGACTCGGTGTACGACGTGTCTCGCAATGTATCCATTGAGCTGAAACCAACAGGCTCAACTTCATGAGGTGAGGGTTGGCCGGGGAGGTGGTCACTAGGAGCGACTTCGCTCGGTTTTGATTCGCTAGATTGTGAATCTGTTGATTGAATTTCGCTTGATTGAATTTCGGGTTCCAGACCTTCTCCGTCGAGAGCATCGACTGTTCCAGGAAGATCTTCAATGTCGGCGTCTCGCAAAGTGTCAGTGCTAGAGGCACCACGGGAGTCTTCGAAATTCATGTCGTCAGAAAGATCAAATCCACTTTCAGAGTCTTCCTCAATGTTTCCACCTGCGGGCGCGCTCAAGTCAAACTCAGTGTTCTCAATCGCGTCGGTTGGTTCGAGAATTTCATCGCGTTCGATGTCGCCTAACAGTTGGTCGTCACTTAAAAGTTCGTTTTCGCCCACAAGATCGTCGTTGAGGCTTGGAAGCGGCTCGCCGGCTGAGCTTTCAAGAATCGGAGCGTCGGCACCAAGTAGGTCCTCAGCTGAATTTTCAAATTGAAATTCTTCTTCGTCGTCCAACGAGCCCGGCGTATCAAGTTTGAGTTCGTTGCTATTGTCGGCGTTGTCTCGGTTTTCTGCGCCATCTCCAAAAACGTCAGCTGAAAAATCGGCTGCGTTTTCTTCCAGGTTGTCGATCTCATTTGAAACTGAATCAGCGATGTTGTCTTGAATTCCCTCGGCCAACCCATCGGCAATGCCTGAATTTCCAGCTCCTGTTGCAGCAATTCCAGATTCTGCCATTTCAGAAACGCCATCGGCCAACCCATCAGCGATTGTTCCTGCGGTCGAACCGATTCCATCTGTCATCGTTCCTGCGGCATCCGATGCAGTGTCACCAATTTCGCTGGCAATGTCGCCTGCGGCTTCTGCAATATTCTTTGGTTTGCGTTTGAACCAGCCCAGGAATCGTGAAAGTACCGAACCAGCAGCGCCCGCTCCAGCGACAGCGGCACCCGCAGCAATCGCTTTGCCAGCGTTGGCGCTACCGGCGATCGCGTCTGAGCCAAGCTCACTAACCGATGCACCAGCCGACTGAATAGCTTCGCTCGGATTGAGTGAATCCGCCACGCTTCCTAGGTCATCGATTGAACCTTGGACAGAGTCAGCAACGGCGCCGCCAAAATCACCCATCGCATTTCCTACGGCTTCACTCGCGGAGGCCTGAGCATCAGCGATGTTTTCCTCTGGATCTATTGAAGCAAAATTTGATTCAGCCGCATCGGCGATCGAAGCCATTTCTCCTTCATCGGGCGAATCAAACGAAAATTCTCTATCGATTTCTAGCGTGCTTTCATTGCGAGGGTCTTCGGTATCAAACGAAAACTCATCTTCGGTTGCCGCAGATTCCGAGCTCGCAGTTTGCGTCGAGTTGGATGCTGATTCGGTTTCGTCGAATTCGCCTTCCAGCATGTCAGCAAAGTCCCCCGAATCTTCTACTGAAAGATCGGCAGCGATTTCTGGATGTTCGTTTGCTTGAAAGTCATGCAGGTCTTTAACTTCTGGATCGATATCGGCAGAAGGAATGCTGGGTGCCGATGGGGTGATTGGCTCATCGTCAAAATACAGGTCAAGTTCATCAGACGCATCAGGTTCTGCGCCCCGATGTTGCGTATCGCCGCTCGTGATCGGCATGTCATCAGAATGAGCTAAAGATTGTTCAGCAGATTCAGCGGAATTGACTTGTTCATCTTCAGCGTTTTCGAAATCAAAATTTGAATCGGAGTCACCGAAATCAAAATCGTCTTCAAGTTCCAAGTTTAGGTCTGCATCAGAATCGTCATCACGCAAGTTCATCACTTCTTCCTCTTCGTCGCTAGAAGGAGCGGCAGTCGCTCCCATTAGGTTAGTTGAATCTATTGAGTTTTCACGTTCGCCGTCATCGTTGATGGTTTCATTGCGAGCCTCCAGCTCGCTAATTTCAGCCTCTAATTCAAGATCGCTGGCAGCTCCAAATGTGGCATTCGCGTCAGCCGAATCGAGATCAAAAGTCGAATCGTCAACCATGTCATCATCACCCTCGTCAACGATAAATTCGTCTTCAGGGAGCTGGGCGTCAGAGAAACGTTTGGAGTCGCTGCTCGGTGGTTGATCAACCTTTGAATCCGCGTTGACGTTGGAAAGCGAATTTGAAATCTTCGTCTTCGCAAGCTGTTGATCCGTTTGAAGATCAATTGGTTTCTCAAAAATTGCGGGTTCGTCGTCTGCCAAGAATTCTTCACGCGGAAAATTTGCCTCATCATCGACATCGGTAGTATCACCATTGATGTTGGCGGCCAAGTCATCGTCGAGTTCACGGCCGGTGTTGTTTGGCTCTAACGGTTCTGCAGCGGTTGGTTCAGCATTGCTCTCGTTAACCGTGCCGTCCCAAACGGGTTTCGCTGAACCACGATTGACTTGCTCTTTTTCGAACTCGTCCAATGACTCAGAAAAACTAGCGCGGACTTTAGTGCCATCTTTTTGGAATCTTTCGGCAACCTTAAATTCCCCTCTAATTTCTTTAGAAGGGTTGATCTCGAGTTTGGGCGGTCGATTGAGAAACGACGAAAGCAGCCGTCGCAGCAGCGGCAAGAGTGCGAGAAATACAATTGCTGGAATCGCGTAAACCCAATAGTCGGCAATGTTGAAATCATTGCTTTGAGTGTTGGGCTCATTTTGTAGTGTCGTCTCTTGTTCGATCTCTCGGTTGTTTACTTCGCCGCTGAGAGGATCGAGTGGATTGGGAACGTCTGTCTTCGCCGGAGGAGATTGCTGCTCTATCGCAGCATCTAAGGTTTGCGCTTCTCGATCAGTAGAATCTGATTGAGCTATTTTACTTTGATCAGCAGAGCCAGCCGATTGGTTGTTAGCACCTGCGGAGGGCAAGGTGTTCTCGAAATCTTGAGGCGTGTTTTCCAAATTGGGCGGTGGTGCGTTAACGCTTGGGCCAAGAGTGGCAGCGTTTCTGGCTGGGGAAATTTTGGGCGTCATCTAGGGCTCCTGAGATTAACCATCTAAGACGGATAACCAATTCCATTTTGACCTCCATGCCGCATGATGACGCGATCCTCGACGTCGATTCCCACCAAATCCAATGCCCGTTCGCCCTGAAATCAAACGCAGAGACATTGGATTTGTGTCCTCATTGTATCTGAAATCTCCCGGAAGTTAATCAAAGTGAACGAAACCGGGATTGGGAGTAAGATACAAATTTATCGTTTTTCTACGTGTCAAACTGGCTAAAATTTAAGCATCTGAAATCCCGTCTTCACAAATTATCCTGTTTCGGGGATTATAAGTCTCTAAAAATTTCAATACGGAACATTTTGGCTAGCTGGTTTTTGCCGATAATTATCCCAGACAACTATTTTCAATTCGAATTCAGGCGAGTTAAGTGACTAAAGAAGCAATTGTAGATTTCTCAAAATTTGACCAAAACAACGTTTTAGTTAGCCGTGACGAAATTCATGAAATCAATCCTCATCGTTTTGAGTTTTCGCTTCTCGACGGCATTCTGTTGATCACCGACGATTACGCCGTTGGGTTTATAGATCTCAACGATGATTCGTTTTGGGTTCGTGGACATTTTCCTGGGCGCCCACTGATGCCCGGTGTTTTGATTTGCGAATGCGCGGCGCAGCTTTCTTCTTACTTTGCCCTCGTCAACAAAATGGTTGACAACGGGTACGTTGGATTGGGCGGCTTGGAAAGCATTCGATTTCGTGGGACCGTGCTTCCCGGAGATCGTTTGACGGTGATGCTGAAGAAAGGCAAAGTCCGACGCAACCGAATGTTCACCGCTGATTTCCAAGGCTACGTTGATCAAACTTTGGTCGTTGATGGCGTGATCAAAGGCGTCGCGTTGGGGGGGTAGTTTTCGCCGTTTCGTAGAACAGAAAAGACTGAACAGTAGAGGCGATCAGTAACCAGATCAGAGCCTTAACAGCAGAGCAACACAAATAGCTCACCCGATGTCGTCAAACATCTACCTTTCACGAAAGGCTACGCAGAATTGCGAAAGCTTGAACGTGGAGTTTCTGAGGCGAAGCGGATCTCCCGCGCTGCAGAGCGACCGCCGGTGAGGAAGCGCTCTCACAACAAAAACAGTCGCGCCTCGAATTGGCTACTTTGGAGCGCCAGCCCAGAGAAGGTCACTCCTCTGAGTGCCAAGCCAATCAACTCAATGCCAACCAACTCAATGCCAACCCGCTGAGCGTCAAGCAAAACGCCATCTAAGATTTTGGTTGGGCAACGTCCTGCCAAACGCAGCCTGCCCAAGACCAGCCCACTCCGAAACCAACGAGAAGATTTCTCATCTCTGCGGACATGTCGCCGCTGTTTCGCATTTGGTCGATCAGAATGGGTAAGGTTGACGAAACCGTGTTGCCAAAATTCTGCAACAGGATCGGAACTTTCGCTTCTTCAACGCCGAGCACTTGCTGTAGTTGGTTCAGCATTTTGAAGGTTGCTTGGTGAAACAGAAAATAGTCGACGTCTTCCATCGTCATTTCTGCGGCTGGCAAAATATCATTCAGCAAATCAGGAATCGCACCGACAGTGAAATTGATGAGTGCTGGCCCATCCATGTACAAATCGCTTTCCCAACGCTTGCGATGTCGTGGTTCGACGGCGTCTTCTTCGCATCGGAAACCATTTTTTGTGGAAAGCAGCGTGTTCGCTCCTTTGCCGTCAGTTCCGAATCGGAATCCCCACAACGATTGGGTGTCGTTTGCTTCGATCAAACTCGCCGCCGCACCGTCACCAAAGATGGTTCGGAGGCTGCGGTCTTTTTTGTCGATCAGTTTGGTGTAAGTCTCGGCTGTGATAAACAAAATACGTTTGGCGACTCCAGAACGAATCAAACCATCGCAAATCGAAAGCCCATAAACGTAACCACTACACCCAAGATTGAAGTCCAAAGCACCCGCAGATGTTGGCAAACCCAACCGGTCTTGCATCAGGCAAGCCGTCGTTGGGAGCGGATAATCAGGGGTCTGAGTGCAAAAGAGCAAGAAATCAATGGACGCAGGATCAATGTCAAATTCCGCAAACAGTTTCTCAGCAGCTTTGACTCCTAGATCCGAGGAACACTCATTTGGCGCAGCGACATGCCGCTTGTAGATCCCCGTTTTCGAGGCGATTAAGTCCATATCCCATTTGGGATTATCGACCATCAAATCTGCATTGGTTTCTACTTTTTCAGGCAGGTGGATAGCGATGGGCCCGATGGCAGCGTATTTCACTGAGTACCTTAATCCGGCTCGAACCACGTCGGCCTTACTTGTATTTTCAATAGTGGGTACGTCTTTTTCCAAATTTTGGAAACTGAAAAGGTACCAAAATTGCGCAAGCAAGCGAAGCCACCTAGAGGGGCTTTGTGTTATTGATACCGAGAAATTCCTGGAAACATTTCCCGCAATAACTTTCTTGCGAGGGCTTGAAATTCGCCAAATTATCAGCCGCCCTAGACCTGCCCCTAATTGGTCAGTCCTGTCCAGTAAGTGGCATTCGCTCTGCCGGCTTGCAGTCCGTCTGGTTCAGCTGACACTTCAAGCTCCACTCGGCTGCAGTCGGATGCACAGCTTCGCGATCACTTATCCGAATTCGGATGTGAGAATATATCGAACGTACGGGTGAGCAAATCTGGGGTAGTTTTCCCGTTCAATATCGTACAAAAAAGATCGTGCAACGCCCACGATGTTTCGAATCTAACTTCCGGAACCGATCTGCTGAACCGCTTTTTCAAAACCAGCTTTTTGAAACTGATTTTGGTTGGTGTCTAAATTGGGAGATCTACAACCTAATGTTCGCTTGCCTTCCCGACCGGACTCTAAGCAGCCTTCGAGCTATTCAATGGGTGCTTTTGCGCCAATTTCTCAATCTGAAGCCGAGTGAAAAAACGAAAGGCTTCATCGGGTTTGTTTTGAACCATTACGATTGAGCCGGAATGAAGCATCCGCGGAAAGTAAAACCAACTTGCTTCCAATTCGCTTTGCTCCACGACACCGGAGATAACGATCATGTCTGTTCGCACATGAGAGTTTGCGATGCGGGCGATTGCCGATTGTGCGTTACCAGGAACCAATTGGGTTTTCGCTTCCATCGCTTTCAATGTTTTGTGCATCTGAATCAACGGTAACGCTGGTCCGGTTTCTCGGGCATCAAATTCATCAACGCCGGTGTATCGGATGTTCGACGAAACGCCAAACTTTTTGGCGACCCTGATCAAGTTCTGACTTCGAAGTCCATCACCAAGTCCAATCTCGATGAAAGAACGGAATTGGTTCTTCTTGATCGTTCTGTAAATTGCTCGATCGCAAACAGGTTTCGCGAGCGTGGAAAGATGCATGTAACCAAGTGTTGATAGCGGTTTCACAGATACACCTAATTTGAGAATGGCTTGAGAACGGCGAATTAGAAATAAGATCTTCACTCTCGGAAACTTCGCTGGGTAACCTCAGCTTCAATGTTTCTCAATCAAGCAAGACAAAACGGAACCGCCGATTGTTCCTGTTATTCGCATCGACTTGATATACACCGTTTCATTCATTCGATTCGGATCCCTGTCAGACGCAACATGTTTGCTAAAGACGCCGTCTCCGGTACAGCTTGTGTTGCCATAACGGATTGCGAGGATTATGCCAATCGAATAATCGTTAAAGTCAATCACTCATCGCTTTGAATCGCCAAACCCCATTTTCATAGTTAAATACTCGAACCCGTTCCGCTTTCCCAAACGTATAGTTGCCAGCCAAGTCAGACGAATTTTGCTGACGGCAAGACCATCACACGACTGTGATGCGTCAACTAAAAAGTGCTGTGAAAGCTCTTTACGCCCAAGGGATTTTGGCGTTTCCCTGAACCATGAGGGTTCGGTTTGTGCAAACTGACCGTACGTTCAAAAGCGTAATGAGTACTAAAATGTCACGACAATCTAAAATCGCTGAGCAACGACGGCTGCAATTTGAGCAGTTTGAACAACGGCTCGTTATGTCGGCTCAGGCCGTCGCAAGCATTTTGCCAGAGCTGGATATCGCATCGCCTCTCATCACGGAGCAGTCCGTTGAGCTGATGCCGCAAAGCGAATTGGCTCTAGGCGACGCTTCGACCACGGCCGCTGGAATCGCCGCCGAGTACGGATTTGACGGATCCGGTCAAACGGTCGCCGTTATCGATTCGGGAATCGCTTGGGATCACTACGCTCTCGGTGGTGGATTTGGAGAAGGTAACAAAGTCGTCGGTGGTTGGGATTTCGCAGAAAATGATGCAGACCCATACGATGATGGACCCGCTGGTTTTCATGGCTCCCACGTTGCAGGAATCATCGGCAGTACAGACAGTCAGTATCGCGGAGTAAGTTCCGGTGTTGATCTCGTTGGCCTAAGAGTATTCGGAGACAGTGGCGAGAGCGATCTTGCTTGGGTCGAACAAGCTCTGCAATGGGTGCACGAACATAAAGACTCATTTGAACATCCGATCACCACCGTCAATCTTTCGTTGGGAACAAACTGGAATGCGGAAACGCTTCCTGAATGGGCCACGCTCGAAGACGAATTTGCACAACTCGAAGCCGACGGGCTTTTTATCAGTGTTGCCGCCGGAAACGCATTCAAGACATTTGGTGGACCTGGATTAAGTTACCCCGCTGTTAGCGAACACGTCGTTCCGGTTGCAAGCCATGACGACAATGGAGAGATAAGCGATTTCTCACAACGTGATTCAAATGTGCTCGTTGCCCCCGGCGAATTGCTGAGAAGCACAGTTCCGGATCATTTGTTTAACTACAAATCCGGTCAGTTTCTCGGATCAACTGGAACCAGCATGTCGGCCCCCTACGTGGCTGGTGCCAGCGCCGTTCTAAGACAAGCCAACGAATTTATGGGTGAAACAAACATCACCCAAGAGATGCTGTATCAACAGTTTCGCGATTCAGCCGATCAGATTTACGATTCTGTAACTGGAAATTACTACCACCGAATCAATCTAGAAGCCGCACTCGCTTCGGTCGTTCAAGACCGCCATTCCGGATCAGTTGAAACCGCAACCGATGCTGGCGTGCTATCCGGTGGAGAAACAATCGAAGGCACGATCGGAAAAATTTCCGACGTCGACACGTTCGAATTCATCGCAGAACGTACTGGTCAAATGACGTTGGAATTCGAAGTCACCCATGACTTGGTTCCGTTGATCGATATTGGCGGTGCGAACGCAGATATTACCAACAATCAAATCAAATTCGATGTTGTTGCTGGTCAGAAATACAATTTTGCGATGGCTACCGCTGAAGGAAATGGACACTACAAAATCAACGTTGAGTTCGAAGGTCAGGGTTCACAAGGGCAAAACCAGGGAACTCGCTCGGATGGCACGTCGGCTTCAAAGACCAATTGGGGCCAAGTCGTATCGAATAAGTATCTAAATCAAAAAATTGATGGCTCTGGCACGTTTGAAATGATCGCTGCTCGCGATGGGTTTCTAACCGTCCAGTCGTCAACGGACGCAGGCGAAGCACTCAAGCTGGAGATCTACGACAGCAACATGAATCGGTTGCAAACCGCTTCGTCACAGTCGGGAGATCTCCGATTGAACGTTTACGCTCAAAAAGGCGAAACGTATTTCGTAAAAGCCATTGGAAACGCGGAATCAGTCGACTTTCAAGTCAACAATCAAGTTGTGTTTGAGTCTGGCAAATTAACCGTTCACGGGACCAACCAAAACGATTCGATCTTTGTTTCTACTGTCAACAAAACTGGGAACTACTTCGTAACCATCAACGACATCGGTTATCAATTCGATTCCAATAACGTTAACGATTTTAGAGTCATCGGCCACAACGGTATCGACTCAATCAACGTGAATTTAGGAGCCAGCGACGATCGCGTCAGCACACGAGACACTGGGCTTTCAGTTGCCAATGATTCGTACAAGCTAAACGCGTTTGGAGTTCAAAACGTTTCGGTTAATGGCGGCGGAGGGCACGACACAATCGTGATGGCGGACTCAGCAGGAAATGATTTGCTGACTTCGAGCGTGAGACACGGCTCGCTCTGGACAATGCTTTCTGGCGAAGAGTTTCAATCAAACGCTGCTGGATTCGAAGTTGTTTTTGTTGGAAGTACTGGAAACGATAGAGCTGAACTGCAGGGCACTGCTGGCGATGACTTTTTCGTTTCGCGACCCGATCGAAACATGCTGGTAACCGACGCAACGACGATCATGTTTGACGGTTTCGAAAATGTCGCCGTTGACGGTGGTGGTGGATCAGACCGTGCGAACCTTAATGGGTCGGCTGGGGCTGATCGGTTTGCCGTTTCTCCAACACGCGGCTCGCTGGTAAACAGTGCCTACAGAGTAGACGTCAGTGGATTTGAAACCATCAACGCGATCGCAACGGGTAGTGACGATTCGATTCAGATGACAGATTCGTTAGGCCAGGATAAATTCAACTACCAAGCCGAAGTAGGTTCGCTAACTGGAAATGGATACTCCAATTTTGCCCACGGATTCGCTAACGTCGAAGCAATTTCTGTTGGCGGCTTTGACACGGCGAAAATCGTAGACACTGCCGGCAACGATACCTTCAAAAGCCAGGGCGGTGATGTCGAAATGACTGGTTCCGGCCAGTCGGTTAGCGCTACTGGGTTTAAAGTTGTCAATCTGGTTGCCAATCAAGGCGGATTTGATCGAGCAGAAATCAAGGGCACCGACGGTACCGACGTTGCCCGTGCCGGTGTCGACAACACCCGCGTCCTTATGTCAAACGGTCAAGCGGTCAACGTTGAAGGCGTTGAGTCGAGCGAGCTTGATTTGCTCGAAGGTCTCGACATTGCTTTTTTGACTGGTTCCGATGGTCGTGAAACTTTGATGGCCAGCTACAACGATATCGAATTCGAGACCACGCTGCAGATGCTTCGAATGACCAACGTTGAGACTTCGAATTTCGATGGCAATGGCGGCAACGATGAAGTCGAATTCGGTGAGCTCGATTTGCTGGAGTCGATTGGTGACAAAGCAACGGCTTACCTGAAAGATCAATCTGTCATAGCAGAAAATTTTGCACTGCTCGAAGCTCGGTCTGTCGAAAACGCGATTGCCGAGTATGACCTTGAGGCTGTCGACTATCTTTACATGCTTCGCGGTAAATGGGCGAAGAAGTAGTTTTCTTTCTTGTCGCTCAAACGCACTGAACAAAATTTTCGTCACGCGTTACTAGTGACGAGAATAACAGAAAAGCTGCTTGTCTCGCTGCTCTTAGGCTTGCTCGTTGTCACATTTAAAAATGCTCGTCCGTTACCCGTGCGTTTGTAAGCCAACTATTTGCGTATTAGACTAACTCGGAATTGCTACTTCATCCGAGTGAGTAAAATGCTAAACCGCGATTTGATAAAGCTTGCCGTCTTTTTAATTCTTTCAACCGTCTCAAGTATTCCGCTTGGTCTGGTCCGTGCCGACACAGAAAACGAATCGCATCATGGTTCCCCGGCACGGGCACTTTCCAAGGTAAAGGAAGCTGAACACCCCTCCGCCAAGGCCCGTATGAACGTGGTTTTCATTTTGGCTGATGACCTTGGTTGGCGCGACTTGAGCAATGAGGGCAGTAAGTTTTATGAGAGCCCGCACATTGATCGAATTGCTAACGAAGGCATGAAGTTCACCCGAGGATACGCAACGTGCCAGGTCTGCAGCCCCTCTCGGGCGAGCATTATGACCGGCAAGTATCCTGCACGAACCAACATTACAGATTGGATCGGAGCGGCCGAAGGCGAACAATGGAAACGCAATACGAAACTGTTGCCCGCAACCTACAATCACGATTTGCCGCACGACGACGTCACTATGGCTGAAGCGTTTCGAAAAGCTGGCTATCGAACTTTCTTTGCCGGGAAATGGCACTTGGGCGGTGAGGGTTCGCTGCCAACCGATCACGGTTTTGAATTCAATGTTGGTGGGCACCATCGTGGATCACCTCCCGGTGGTTATTTCTCGCCTTATTCGAATCCGAAAATGGAAAGCGGTCCCAAGGGCGAACTGTTACCGTTGAGACTTGGAAAGGAAACGGCAGCTTTCATTGAGAAACATAAAGACGAACCGTTTTTGGCTTATCTGTCTTTTTATTCCGTCCACGGCCCTATTCAATCGACGAAATCGTTATGGAAGAAGTATCGAGCCAAGGCTTTGAAGTTGCAAAACGAGAGCGGTATTCCAAAGTCCCGATTCTCGATAGATCGCACGACTCCGGTCAGACAAGTTCAAGACAATCCGCTTTACGCTGGGATGATCGAATCGATGGATGACGGTGTCGGATTGGTTTTGGAAACGTTGGATCGCCTTGAATTGACCGACAAAACCATCATCGTTTTTACATCTGATAACGGAGGTGTCTCGGCGGGCGACGGAAAAGCGACTTCGAATTTGCCGCTGCGAGGCGGAAAGGGACGTCAGTGGGAAGGCGGAATCCGAGAGCCATTTTACATCAAATGGCCAGGTGCGGTCGCGCCGGGAGCAACCTGCGACACGCCTGTCATTGGAACGGATTTTTACCCGACTCTGCTAGAAATGACCGGCCTTCCGACGCGACCCAAGCAGCACGTCGATGGCGTTAGTTTGGTTCCGCTACTGAAAGGCAAGACAATTGCTGATCGCAAATTGTTTTGGCACTACCCGCACTATGGCAATCAGGGCGGCGAGCCTTCTTCGATTGTGCAGGACGGAAAGTGGAAGTTGATTCACTACTATGAAGATGGACGCAACGAACTCTACAACGTGATCGATGACGTTTCAGAAGAATCAAACATGGCGACAGAGTTTCCCGAGATCGTTGAGAAACTTGAGCGTGATTTGAACAGTTGGCTCGCAGAAGTCGACGGGCGAAAACCGATTGCCAATCCAAATTTTGACGTCTCCGCTTTCGAAAGACAGAAAGCAAAAATTCGTGACAAAGATCTGCCAAACCTGGAACGTCAGCACTCGGCTTTGTTGGAAGATGGTTACAAACCGCGCCAAGGCTGGTGGGAAGAAACTGGCAAGTGATTCTTGGAATGCGTTCGTGATTCCTGTGACGAACGCGTTGGTGAGGCAGGCCTGAAGCGAATGTCACTAGGCTTGATTGTTTCAAAGCATAAAAAAACCGAACTCTTTTGGAGTCCGGTTTCGAAGGATCAACAGTCGGTTGTCCTAAAAAAGCTTGATCGACCGCATTAGTTTTGCAAAATCCGTTGTGCTCGATCGACTACCATCCACGCCAGTTGATGCCGTTGCCTCGCAAGCCAATATCGCCATTGGGAAGGCCAATGTTATCAAAATAGGTTTGATGGAATGCGCCGACGTAGCGCGATTCGACTTCTGCTGGGTTTCTAACTCGCGATGTTTTACCGTCAAGGATTCGCGAGATGGTCGGGTTTCGATAAGTTGAATATCGACCAAATTCGATTTTGCTCGGCTGTGAATATTGCCTCTGAGCGGCCATTGTTGGGCGTGCGATAGGTGTCGGTTGGACTCGCGTTTGACGCCGGAACAATTGAGCCGAGCAATCTGTGCAGGCAAAAGAGAAACCAACGAATAGCATTACAGAAAGTAGTCGAATCATGATGGAATCACCTTTGTTACGATTTAATTGAACCTGTCATTTAAATCGGAAGACGAAGGCGGGCCTGTTGAATTCAGTCCCTTCCGCTAAACCAAGCCATTCATTCCAACCAAGCCGCGTTTCTGTGGGGGATAAACACACGAAACACTGATCGGAGATCTTTTCCAAACCGCAGATCTAACCAGATGAGAATTGCAATGCCCAAACTCTCACAAGGACGTTTCAGTGCGACCGCGCTCTAAATTGACTCAGGATTATCACGCCCTCGAAATTGAGGGCGTGAAATCGGTGGCTCGGTTCCTCACAAATTCTGTGACTGAATCGCCTATCTCGAATACCATTTGGGAGACGGTGTGATCTTTGCCAAGCGTTTGCCAATCCGAATTTGGTCGCTCTCTGATGCGGTGGCGATAAAGATGTGTTCGCTCAAGCTCGTCAAGCCAACATTTGATTGGCCAAGCGACTGCTTAACCATCGTGACAACTTTTTCCAAGTCGAGTTTTTTTCCCGCAAGTCCGCGAACGTTGTAGGTTCTGGTGACCATCAGTTTCGGATTTGAGTCTTTCATGACAACGATTTGATCGTCGATGATCGCGAAACCTAACTTGTATTTTTCCAGCAATCCAGCAAGCGACAAACCGAGTGGCACACCTGAGGTCTTAAAAGTAATTGCCAAATCGGTATCGACCGCCGACTCGAAACGAATGGGCAGATTATATTTCTGTTGGATTTCTTCGGTGATTTCCCTGATTGGAGTTTCTTCGAAATCAAACCAAGCCTCCTCATCCATCGCAGAAAATATTCGATGAGTGTTCACGCTGGCTTTCGCATACTCTAATGGTTTCCAGTCGGGACCGAACTGAATTCCTAGTTCGATGGCAGTATCGGGTTTCGTAGTAAACAGACAGCGGGATGCCAGTCCTTTTACAGTCGCAGATTTGGAATCGGTCAGCTCACTGATGCGGCGAAGTAAATCAGGCGTGTAAATCGTGACTGGATTTTCTCGCCCGTATTTATCGATGCAACTAAACAAATGAACCAAGGCTAACTCTTGCTGAGCGGCATCATCTGAATTCAACAAAGATGCAAACAATACCTGATGCATTTCGTTGCGGTTTGTCAGCGCTTTTTTCGCGGCAGCTTTATCTTTGGCAGCTGATTCTTCCAAAGTGTTCACACGTTTTATCAGGGCAGCGTTGCGTAGTTCCACTTCTCTGAGTTGGTTGGAGAGTGCTCTGAATTTCGCTTTGTAGGCAAGGAACGTTTCCTTGACAGTCGCATCGCCTGGGCCAGCAGCTTTCTCAAGCTTCTTCAGATCCAAATCGCGTTGCAAGCGGTCGACCATCTCAAGCAAGGCTGCCTCATTTCGGATCATTTTGGAATACTGCTCGGTCAGAAGATTCATCTGTTCTTCAAACTTTTGCACTTTGGGATTCGTTGGGCTCTCTTTTGCGTTGGGCGAATCGGTTTGCGTACGCAGTCCGAAAGGACTGGCTGAGCCAGAGTCGGCAGGGGCAGGTTGGCTGCCTAGCGAACCAAACGGGTCTTCAAGATTCACCTGGCCGTGAAGAGAAACAGTGGCCATCAAAATTACACAGATTGGAAGTAGAGTCGAAAAAATACGTCGAGTCATATCTGTCTCCTTTGAAAAGAGTTTTGTTGCAACAAAAAGTACCATATTTGTCTTTTGATTCCAAATATTTTGAACTCCACGATGTGCGTTTAAGTAATTGGCGTACTTAGTTGATATGGGCAAGATGTGCCCTTCGCCGCAGCCGCTGGTAATGGAATCGAGCCACCGGAAAAAAGAAAAGGACCGGTTTTTCCATACATCTTCGAATTGGACTTAGGCGAGGCACAATAATATGGCACAACGTTGCAGCGTTCGCGACAGGCTGGCAACGCTACTGCTTTTTTTTGTTGTTCTTTCGTTGTGGAGGCTTAGTGGTCTTGGCCATCTCAACGTTGACGGTTGGAAATGACTTTGCCAGTTCCGATTTAAGGTCATTGAATTTTGTCTCGCCAGCGAGGTTTTTAAATTCGTTGGGATCTGTTTTCAAGTCATAGAGCTCTTCGGAGCCGTCGCGATATCGAATGAGGCGATAGGTTTCGGTGCGCACTGCATGGTTGTCTTTGCCATGCGTCGTTAGTGCAACGTGAGGCCACTGAGCGGCAGGGTCTTCTAATAGTGGAGTTAGACTGTGCCCTTGAAGTCCTTCACAATTCGTTAGGCCGCATATCTCGATCAAAGTCGGGTAGATCGAAATCAACTCGGTTGGCTTTGCACACTTCATTCCTTTTTTCCCATTGGGCGTAACGACGATAAAGGGAACTCGGGTGGCGTTTTCCCAAAGTGACTGCTTGGCCCAACGTTCTTTTTCGCCAAGGAAGAAACCGTGATCCGAGTAGAGAATGACAATCGTATTGTCGGCAAGTTCGTTTTTGTCAATCGCATCAAGCAACCGACCGACCTGCTCGTCGGTGTAACGAATGCATGCCAGATAGGCTTGGACGGCTTCCTTCCATTTTCCACTTTCGACAAACCAAGCGTGATCAGGAGCAACGGGAGCGACCATCAGTCTTGAAGCAATCGCAGGGAGGTCATCGCGATCGCCTTCGATTGTTTCGGGCAACTCAATTTGGTCGAGGGGAATTTCTTTCATGACTCGCGAAGGTGCGTAAAACGGAACGTGGGGTCGGTAGAAACCAACCGTCATGAAGAATGGTTTTTTGCTTTTGGTGTCGCCTGCCGCATGCGACTCAAATTGCTCGATTGCCCAGCTTGCCGTGATCTGGTCATTGAATAGTTTTTCATCAAACGTTTGACCGCCAAAATCCCAAAGTCCCTTTGCACCGTTGGGAGTTGCGGGAACCAACCGCTTGTCAAGTTTATTCCTTTGACCAGGTCTGGGGCCGACGACCTCGAAATCGTCTTTTGGTAATCCAGATGCGTGATAGATTTTGCCTGTTGTGTAAGTCGTATATCCGTTGGCAGCAAAATGTTTCGACATCGTCACGCGATTCTTTAGCGCGGGGACGGTCCACGGTTTTGGCGAGTTCATATAGACGCCACTGGTTGAAGGACGAATGCCATACATGATGCTCGCGCGGGATGGATTGCAAATCGGAGCTTGGCAATGGGCGTTGGTAAACAACGTTCCTCGTTCGGCCAAACGGTCGATGTTTGGCGAACGGGCTTGTGGATGTCCATCAAGACAACCAACCCAGTCATTGAGGTCGTCAATCGCGATCAGGATGACGTTTGGTTTTTGTTGTGACTCACGGTTGTTCTTAGCAAATGCCTTTGTTGTTGACGCACAAACAAGAACGCAGAACAAAACATATTTTGAAAGTCGTAGAAAATTCATGGGCTTCATCCTGTCGATGATCGAGGCGGCGAAAGAAAGCTAATCGTCAAATTTTCGTTTGTGTTGAAACAACCATTCGTAAAACTTAGGATCGGAAAAAGTCGGCTTGCCCGCGTTGTGCCCGACATTGGGATAGCCGGTGAGTCTAACTTTTTTGCCGCCTTGTTTTATGATCAAGTCAACCAAGTCTTTGGATCGAGAAAACGGAACGACTTTATCGTCCAGACCATGAAACGCCCAAAGCGGAACACGACTCAGACGTTTAGCCCATTGGTTCAAATCCTTAGTGACGTCTTTGGGGCCTCCCGACCCTGTCCCTCCGCAGACAGGTGCGACCGCTGCGAAGTTTTCGGGATGAGCCGCTGCCCAACACCATGTGCCATAGCCGCCCATGCTTGTCCCCGTCAAATAGACTCGATCCGCGTCGATAGGGAGCGTTATTTTAAGTTGCCCGAGCAACACATTGAGATCGTCGGCTCGCCAAATGCCACGTTCTGGTTTCTGACCGCGAGCACATTGAGGCACCACGTAATAGCAAGGAACCTGCCCGACTCGTTTCATTTGTTTTATCAAACGAGCCGTGCCTCGTTGTAATTTTTTGATGTCACCACCGTCGCCATTTCCTCCCGCTCCATGAAGGAAAATGACAAGTGGCAATTTTCCCTCGTGATTCGCGTCTGGCGCATAAACCGCGTAGTTCGCATTGAGAGATTTTGTTTTTCGTGCAAGATCATCTGGCAAACGTTGGATTGGTTGAATGTCCTTCACCGCAGTTTCAAAGTTTGCCGAAAGGTTGCGGAACTTAAAATTCCTTACCGACATGGACCCCTGAGCGAACGAGAGCATCGTTAGGTTTTTGTCGCGTGCCAGCGAAGGATGAACTAGTTTCGTTTGGTAATCGCCGATGCTCAGTTTTATCAAATCGCCAGCGACGACTGCTTTAATTTTGACCCACTTGCCGCCTAGGTCTGTCAATAAAGGCATGCCCTCAGGCTGCATCGTGTTGCCTTTGTTTTCTTTTGAAGATTTTGTAGACCAACCAATCATGCAAGAATCGAATTTGGGTTTGTATGTAGTTTTCGCCGGATCGAGTAGCAACAATCGAAAAATGTGCCCATCACCGTTAAACGTAAATACAACTCGCTGGCATTGCTCGGGTTTTATTTCGAATTCAAGAGCGCAGTCGGTGAACCCTTCTTTGCTGGGCCACTTAATGATTGGGCCATGGTTTTTGTGTTTTTTGTAAAGCTCAGGATCGGATTCGCAACTTGCGACGTTGTTTTCGAATTTCCACTCGCCGCGTTCAGCGACACGGCTATCAAAATTTGAGTTTGAAAAATCGTCGTTGATTTCCTGTTGAGCCGTGCAATTTGAAAACGCGAAGCCTAAGATCACGAGGGCAATCAGAACAGCTGGGCTGGTGAGGAAATGACGGATGGAAAGTAGACCCATGTTTAATGACCCAGAATTTTTTGGATGAAAAAAAAGGGCCGCCATTCCGTAGTGATTTGGTACGAGTTGGCGGCCCTTTGAAATTTCATTCGAATTAGAAAGACGTGACTACTCAGCCGCAGGATCTTTGCCATCTTTCCAAGGTCCGGCAAGACTCATATAGTCCGGTTCTTCCAAAACGCTGCCGCGGTCACCGGCGTTCCAGCCCGCAATGTGATTCGGCTTGCCTCGCTGAGCGGATCGTTCTTCCCACGTCGTTGCCCAAGATGAATCGGCTTCTTTGACCTCGTGAGTTTCTTGATCAAAGAAGTATACTTTGCCCTCGCGATAACTTTGTGCTCCCAAAATCACAGTCGAAATCGCTGCCGCACCTAAAAGCGGATCGTTGTTGCACATTGACGGATCGTCCGCCACCATCGCTTCGATCCAGTTCTTGAAATGGGCATAGGTTGTGTCGTCGACCTTTTCTGTTTTGATTGTTTCGTTCTCGAGCGTTTTATCACGGGTGACTTGTTTACGCTCGGGAACAAAATCAAAGCTGTCGAACTTCTCACCATTCCCAAAAACTAACGAACCAAAATGGCCGCGAATCACCTGTTTGACCGGCGTGTTTTGACAAGCCATCGTCGCGGTGACCAAACCTTGAACGCCTTCTGGGAAATCGGCAACCACAGTCGCAACGTCGGGGACTTGCCGACCATCGTACTCAACATAAATACCTCCGGCACCAACCACGCGAGATGGAAAACGTAAACCGGTTGCTTTCAACATGGAAGTCGTACGGTGAACGAACAAATCCGTGAACATTCCCGATCCATAAGGCCAGAACCGACGCCACTGTGCGTAGACGGCCCTGTCAAAATCTTCGTATTCGGCCAAACCTTCTTCTACGCCAAGCCATTTTTTCCAGTCGATGTTTTTGAGATTCATTTCTTTGTCTAGGCCGTAGTAACGCCACTGACCCATAGCAGAGTTGCGAAAATACTCTGTCTGATACATCAACACTTTTCCGAGCTTGCCAGATTTAAGCATCTCGTTGACTTGCGGCCAAAGCGGGAGGCTGGTTGACTGCACGCCGACCTGCATCACCTTGCCTGTTTTTTTCCAAGTGTTCATCACGTCGATCGCTTCGTTGACGGTTTTCGTCATCGGTTTTTCACAATAAACGTGCAGGCCCGCGTTAAGCGAATCAATCGCTTGTTTCGCGTGCCAGTGATCTGGAGTCCCAATGCAAACCGCATCGAGATCTTCTTTCGCGATCATGTCCAGATAATCGTTATACTTCTTTGGCTCGTAGCCTGTTTTGTCTTTGATGTGGTTTGCCGCGCGGTCACGATGTTTTTTGTACACATCGCAAACGGCGACGAGTTCGATCGGTTGGCCCTCGAGTTGAAGTTTGGTCAACTTCTTGACGTGAGCTCCGAATCCGCGACCACCGGGGCCGATGAATCCAATTCGAAATTTCTCAAGCGAGCTGGCGGGCTTGGAGGCGGAGAGTGTTTGGGGAGCAATAACCCCAGCCGCGGCGGTTGCAGCGACGGCTGAGCCCGTAGTTTTTATAAAGTCCCGGCGATTGGTTGATTTCTGTGACATGTTTCACCTGATGGGTAGTTGGAAACAGAGCGAAGTGGAAAACGAAAACAAAAAGCGTGCAAAGCGTAAGCAAAGCAGGATAAGTGCGAGTTAAAGTTTACCAAACCCGCAATCGAAATTCTATCAAATTGCAATTGTTGAACTTGAAAGAGTGCACCTGAAAAGCGGTTTGTGTTAGACTGAGCCTTGTGGAAAGTTGGTCTTTCAAAGATCATTTTGACCTAGCAAACATTGGAACTATTTTTCGATGTGCTCGTTTTCATTCCACAGTCTAAAAAATCAATAACGGAAATGCTTCGTCGGCTGGTGCCGCGCACGGTCTTCAAAACCGTTGAGCCGCATGGAAATCATGTGGTTGGTGGGTTCGATTCCCATGCGTTTCCGCCATTGAATCTCTATTTTGAATTCTCACCCCCAAAACCCTCGTCAGCCTGCCGATCTGCCTGAAGGCGAAATCCGAGAGCGTTGCTACGGTTGTTTTCGCCCCGTCTCGCAATGCTATTGTGATGCGATTCCCAGAATTCAAAACAAAACTGAAGTCCTGATCCTTCAGCATAAACGGGAACGTGATCATCCTTTTAATACCGCGCGAATGGTGCGGGCTGGATTGCTGAACTCGCGATTGCTATCTGCGAAAAATTCAGTGCTCGCCACGATGGATTTGAAGCTTGGCGACGGGTGCGGATTGATTTATCCATCTCGTGACGCAAAAGTCCTCACAGATTTGTCGCCATCGGAAAGGCCGAAACAGATCGTGTTGCTGGACGGAACTTGGCCTCAAGCCCGCACAATGGTTCGCGATATTCCTGTGCTGCAAAATTTGCCGTGCTACAAATTGGCGCCAACGGAACCAGGCAAGTATCGGATTCGGCTCGAACCGGACGACGTTTCTCTTTCAACGGTCGAAGCCGCAGTCGAAGCCCTTCGTGAATTGGAGCCAGAAACGGAGGGGCTCGATCAGTTGATTCTCGCGTTCCATAAAATGGTGCAGAACCAACTCGATCATCCCGAAGTCGGTTCTCAACATTATTCGGGCGGCCCCAGGTCAGGACTGACCATGAACATCCCCAGGCGTTTGTTGGGGCCTGCGTCGCGAATCATTGTCGCGTACGGGGAAGCAGCATATCGTTCGCCAAACGAACACGATAATCGCCATACGCCACGTCCTCCGTTGTTTTGGGTTGCCAAACGATTGGCACCATTGGGAGTCAAACCGTGTGTCGATTCTGATCCATTCGAAATTTCTCAATCAGTTGCTGGCGAAAATGAAAATGAAAACGAGCCTTTGTTTGCCGCCGCTATTAAACCCCACGTTCCGATGACGGATACGTTTTTGGATCACTTGGAATTGACGCAAGCCACGTTTGACCACGCGCTGCCGATCAGCGAATTTCGAGATAGATGGAATCAGTTCATCCGTGACGATGATGTGTTGGCGGTTTATAACCAAGGCACGGTTCGACTTTTAGAAAGCGTTAATTGCAACGTCGGTTACCCGGTGACGCTGAAGTCGATTAATTTTTTAGATTCCGGCAAGCGATCGTCAATCAACGCTGTTTTGGCGAGGGAGAATTTGCAAGGCAATCCGCCGCGCGAAGAATATGGCAGGGCAGGTCGACGGCTTGAAAAAGCGATCGTGTTGATTAAGTTTCTTCGGATGAAAAACCGCCTTTGAAACCGAATAAGAAACTGCTTCGCTCAGATTAGCGAGCGGGCTGTTGCCTCGAGCTTCGCCGGATGCGCTGGAATGAAGCGAGCGGTGTGCATCGTCCTGCTCAGAATACACAAGCGTCCAACACTTTACCTCGGCCACGTTTGAGTAAGAAGAAGCGCACGGCTGAGCCAACGAAACTGTGGCGAAGTTCCAAATGGTGTATTCAATTCAATCCAGTTTTGAGGCATGTTGAAGGCCAAGTTTTATGGACGTAAAAAAATGAACGCAAGTCTGTAAACAAACTTGCGTCCAATTTGGTTTTCAATTTCCGGTCAATCCGAGTTCCGTTAGCGGCGTCCTCGACCGCCTCGGTTACCTCCACCGCGACGACCACCACCTCCACTTTTCTTGTGGTTTTGGATGTTCGACTCGATTAGTACGGTAATCGTTTCATCCCAAGTCGGTACCTTGATACGCTTGCGGCCTGCCATTGGATCTGGCTCGTCGTCCGCTTCGTTGCGTCCACGGCGCGAACGTGTCGGTCGCTTTGGTGCATCGTCATGATCGTCGACGTCATCATCATCGTCGAATTCACTGTCGTTTTGGTTGCCGCGGCCGCGAGGCTTTTCTTCTGTATCACGAGATTGAGAAGATCGGCCTCTACCACGATGTCGCGAACGTCCTCGTTTTGGACGCTCGGGACGACTTGGTTGTTCTTCAACTTCATCGTCGACTTCATCGTCGAGAACATCGTCAACAAGAACCTCATCAACGATTTCTTCTTGAAAGTCATCTTCGAAATCATCGTCATCCGACAGCCCGGCACCGAAACCACCTTTTGAGTGGCTGCGGACAGGACGCTCATCGTCGCGGTTGTCCGATACAGGCTCCGGATCAGATAGCTTGTTAGTTTTGTCACCGCGTGATCTGCCACCTCGACGTCGCCGACGTTTGCGTTTTGGTTTCTCTTCCGACGGAGCCGCGGAATCGAAACCTGCGTCGGAATCGGAGTCACCAAAATCTACGGCGTCTACTGAACCAAAATCGTCATCGAGAATTCCTGCACCGAAACCGGTCGGTTCTTCTTGGGAAACGCGTTCAGCGCGAGCCGGTTCTGGTCGATCCTGTTGAGGTCGGTTGCGGTTACGGTCACTTCGACCGCGGCCACGACTTGGTTCATCACGTTTCGGTGCGTCTCGCCGTGGTTCATCCCGTTTGGGTGAATTTCGCGATGACTCGTTTCGTGATCGGCCGCCTCTAGATCGAGACTCTTCTTTTGGACGTGATTCGCTTCTTGGGCTGGATGAACGAGCCTCTTCTCTCGAACCAGAATCGTCGCGATCGCGTCCGCCTCGTTTGCGATCTCGCCCGCCACGACCCTTGGATTCACCTCGCCCGTTTGCCTTAACGTCGTCGTGTTTTGGTCGAACGTTGCGGTCTGTGTTCGTTGAGCGTGGAGCTGGTTCTTCTGCGTCAACTGGCTGAGCCGCAGGCTTGCGTCGACGTGAACGTCGGCCATGTTCAATCGCTTGCGAGTCGCTGTGAGGGGAATCGTCAAGCTCTTCGATTTCAAACTCTACGAAATCGTCTTCTTCGTCCATGTCGTCGGCATCTTCTTCATAGATGTCATCGTACTGTGCCGAGTTTGAAGATTGCGTTTCAGTTTCGTTTTCGATTGGTTCATCGACTTCGTCAAACGCTTCTTCTGATTTGGCAGGTTTGTCGTTGGTCTGAACTGATTTGGCAGGCGATTCCCATCCGATCAAATCATCGGGATTGTCGGCTTCTTCGGTTGGCGATTTTGCTGAAAACATGGAAGGCAAGATGGTCGAATCTTCTGGTGATTCAATTGGATCAAATCCGAAAAACTCTTTGTCTTTGGGCTTTGACTCCTGCGCCTTTTTAGCAACGGGCTTGCTATCCTTGTTCGGTTTCGAAGCCGCAGCCGATTTTGATTTCGGGGCGGGCTTTTTCGCCACCGGAGTTTCGGGCTCGGAAGTTTCCGCCGGCACTGATTCAGTCGTTTTGGATTTGGAAGAAATGCCAAGCATGTTCGCGAGGAAATCCCAATGTCCGCCTTTTTTCTTGTCCGGCTCTGATCCTGCATCGCCGGATTCGGCTGCAACTTGAGGCGCAGCGGCGTCATCATCGACGGCTTTTGTCTCTGTAATCGATTCACCAGTAGAAGACGGATCATCAGAAGGGGCATCGTCCGTTGTGGCGGCCTCGTCCTCTGTGTCAAAATCGTCGTCTTCGATCGGTTCGACTTTTTTTGAAGCGTTGCCACCAAAATAGTCGTATAACTCGTCTGTCACTATAATTCTCCGTGCACGAACACCTCAAGGATGCCGTCAACTGTGAATATTTGATTGAATTAGCTTGCTCGTTGTCGCAATGCCCTAATCCGTTAGTCTCAACCCGTTAATATATCGCAAAACGCGACGTTACCGATAGGGCTTAATTGGGCCCATCGGAGTCTGAATCGGTGAATACCGCGGCTTAAGTCGAACTCTCCAAACAAAAAGAGCCTGAGGAGTCCCCAGGCTCTTTGATAGTTTCCAGATTGTTGGACTAAGCCATCCCCGACCGTTTACTGACCACCCGTTCGTGTGATCAACATCGAGCCGTTGTCTGCGACAGAGAATAGTGGTCGGTCGTACGATTTGTAGTGCGAGCGTCCACGAGGGCGGAAAGCGAATCCGACGAAAATGTTGTACGCTTCGCCAATGTTGCCGCCCAGCACGTTGCTATTGGCATTGGCGTTCTCGTCGTTCAAGAAGTAAGTGAATCCGGCTTGAACACCAACGCGATCGGTTACAGGAATGTCGAAATCTAAACCGACGATCGTCTGCTCAAGATCTTGGTCTGTCCAACCAAAATAAGCCTCACCGTAGCCGCCCATTGGGGCCTCGTGGCGATAGTAAAACCGGTAGTTATCGTTGGAAGCAGAAATCAGATTGGTAAAGTTGTTTCCTGCGAATGTGCCGTTAGTTACATCGTCTTGAACGTTCTGTGCCAAGCGGAAACCAAGTGTAGAACCTGAAGGGTATACCCAACCGATATCGCCACGGACTTGAACGACCGTCGCATCTGTGAACCAATTGTCGTAAAGAATATCTGCAACGGCTCCGATTTGAAGACCGTAATCGACTCGACGATAAATGCCGGCAGTCACAAACAGTTGATCGCGTCCTTCAGGAGTGAAAGAAGCACCGTTAAAGTTTGACTGCACCGAACGAACACCGACTTGTCCTGAGAACACACCACACGTCAACTTGCACAATGGAATTCCAACGTTGAATCCACCGTAGAAGCCGTGGCTGCAATCGTTAGAAAGCTGCCCCGCAGTTCCGCCTGGTGTTGGAAACAAAGCACTTTGGAAAGAGGTTGCACCGCCAAAATATTCGGCGTTGTAAAGAATGGCGCCCAGTCCATCCAACCAACATGGCCCTGGAGGGCACCCACCTCGGTCGCAACAGCTATCGTCAAAGTATGCTCCTGCGTCTCCGCAAGATGAGCATCCTCCGTCGATCATATGTCCACCAATGTCGCTCGTTCCGCATGAGCTGCAACCCATCGAAGATTCGATCACTGAGCCGGAGTTCACGATTGGTGACCCGCTGTCGATGATTGTCCCTTCCATCAGTTGAGCTGTTCGAACAGAACCCGAGTTGGACATGTGTTGCGGAACGTACTGAGCGGATTGGCTCGTTCGTGCAACCATGTTTCGCTGTCGGGTTACGACGCGCTGAGTCTGCGGCGACTGCTGAGCTGAAACGCGTCGCATTTGCGTTGGCGCGGTTCGCACTTGATTTTGTGTGCCAGAATTACGATTCGATCTTTGCACAGGAAGCTGCGCAGTTCGAACCGGGGCTGGTGGAGTCGCATAGTCGACTCCAATATCGGCAGTGGCCACTCGTGTTGGTGATACCGCACGTGATCGTGCTTCCTGCATCGCAGCCATTCGTCGGTCAAACTCGGCTTGCTGGCCAAGTGTGAACTCTGAAAGTCCAGTAACCATCGTTACTGCGATCAAAGAGCCAAACACGATCGTCTTTAGTTTTGGGGGCAAAAACATTTTCGATCTTCCTAGTCAATTCATTCATGGCTTCTGTGCGCAAAACCTTGCGCGAAAGCCCGCTGAATGGATGATCGGAATCGGAAAGGTCGATTCTTTCGTTAAACTCGAAATAATCCGCAAACTTGATCGGTTGTTACCCATCTTCACAATTGTGTTCGAGTAAACCCCGTTTTTTTTCGGACCAAACAGTCCGCTTGTTTATTCGATCGAGTCGAAAACTGCTTGCAGTTTCTCTGCTTTGTTGCGGTTGAGTTGCCGAACCCAGCCGATCCGCCCCTGCAAATGCTCAGCGAAATTCGGAATGCCTTCTCGGTTTTCGTGCTCGAATCCGTGTTTGGAGCAGTTGTGCAAAATGGCTTTTAAGCGATCAAACTCGGGTCTCGCTAAATTCGTTACATCATTGATAACGACCCCGGTCGCCGTTTGTCGTTGAGAGCAATGCATCAACTTCGTTTTTCGGTAGTGAATTTGAAAACCCTCTTCGATCGCAATCGCACCAACCGTCGCCGCAAAGTTCTTGGAGGCAATCGAACGATCGTCAGCAGAGAACAGTATGTCGTCGGCGTAACGAGTGTAGGAAACGTTTGTTGCATTGTTGGAATTTTGATTGGAGTTCGAGATCTTCTCAGCCAGCCCCGCAAGCCGCGCATCCAACCGAAACGCGATCAAGTTCGCCAGCGACGGCGAACTTGGGGATCCCTGAGGCAAATGTCGGCGTGAATATAGCAAATTCGTTTTCTGAGATCGTCTTCCGCGGATTCGGGTACCCTCGTTGATCGTGGATTGACCAATCGCGTTGGTGCAAATTGCAGCAAGACACCTCGCGACGTCGCTGTCATAACCGACGCTTTGAAACAACCCCCAGACTCGGCCAAACTGAATCGTTGGAAAGAAGTCACGCAGGTCCATTTTCAAGCAAAATTGCTTTTTAACATGCGGCTGGACAAACGAAACTACGCTGCGATCGACACAAAATCCATGTGCCCGATCATGTGTTGGAATCTTGGAAATGATCTCATCCAGGATTCGCCGTTGGGTTTCTTTCAGCAAACTTTTGGGGGATTCGATCAACCGAAATCCTGAGGCTCTTTTTTTGATCCAAGTGTAAACGTAGTGTTCGGAAGGGGAGAAACTCCCATCGCTAGGTCGCGTTTTTAATTTTGCCAGCCAATCGAGGTCGGCTCTGGTCAACGCGAGTAGGTCGCAAAGGTCCTGCACGGAATTGATCGCAGGCAAATCCCACTTCAACGAAGCAACTGATTTTTTTCCTAGCACATCACGCAAACTGAAACTGCTGATGTTGTTTGTTTTGATGGCTTGGCGGAAACCGAGGTCCCGAGAAATGAATCTTTCAAGCAAAACCAAACTCGGGCGGCGAGGGAATTGCTCGACTGTCCTGCCTGCCAAGGAAGCGATCCACGTTTTCTTCTTTGGTTTGTTAAACAGTTTCCGTGCAACGATAGCCATTTGATTGGAACGCCAATCGGCGGAGTGAAACGCGATGGCGACAGCGTTGGCAAGGGAAAGCTTCGCCATGGCTCGAACTCTCCATCGTGATAAACGGTGCCAAGTCTGATTTCGAATCGACAATTGCGTGGTAAAAAGTGCGACCACCGATTCAACTTGACTGGCCAAACGTGAAATCAGGTGCGGCGGTAGACGCACGATCTTTCACAGTTCGAAATGGCAAAGTAATGAATTCCCGCGGGGTAACCCCACAGAAGTGAAACGAATTGAATAAACAAACGGCTTCACAAACTTAAAACGATGATCGCGTGGGTCAATTTGGTGCCAGAAGATTCCGTTGTCAAGCAGAACCCGAATTTTCTAGCGGTAGTTATGCCAGACGATCCGGTCAGCCATCTTTTGATGCTTAAGTAGCGTGCGCAATTTAGAGTGCGGTATTAATGTGTGAAATTGCGTGCGTTAGCGCGCGTTATTGACGTTCGTAAATTCAATAGCGCGTGAAGGCGAGCCAGTCGTTAAATGTTGCCTTGTTGGCTTTTCATACCGGGTCGGCAAGATCGTCGACCTTATCGAGGGGGATGACCCCCAACCATTCCTCACACGCGGAACTATCGGCCCAGTCGCTTTAAATCGCTAAACTTTGCCGAACCTGTAGCCCTTTCCATAGGGCGACGATAGCACTTGTACGCAAGCACTCTTACCGACAAGTGAATTACATGATCAACGACGACACACCTAAAATTGACAGTGAACTTTCTGATCTCAAGCGTGCCAAGGTTCGCAAGAGTGGTCGAAACCTTCAGTCTCCCCTTGAGACTTACCTTCGAGAGATCAACGAAACGAATCTGCTCACTGCCGACGAAGAAAAAGAACTCGCTCGAGCTATCGCGATAGGTGACGTCCGGGCACGTGACCGAATGGTTCGAGCCAATCTTCGTTTGGTCGTCAACATCGCCCGAGGCTACACGGGTAAAGGCCTCGGGCTGCAAGACTTGATCGAAGAGGGCAACCTTGGACTGCTTCGTGCTGTTGAAGGTTTCGACCCCGACATGGGCACTCGGTTCAGCACCTACGCAAGTTATTGGATTAAACAGTCGATCAAGCGTGCGTTGATCAACTCAGCAAAAACAATTCGCATCCCAGCCTACATGGTTGAGCTATTGTCAAAATGGCGTCGAGCAAGCGTTCGGTTGACGGACGAGCTAAAGCGTAATCCGACTCCTGAAGAAGTCGCTCGATTGTTGGGTTTGCCAAAACGTAAACTTCCGATCATCAAAAAAGCCATCCAGATCTACAACTCGACGCCGCAAACTGATCAAGCGGATTCTGGTTGGTCGCTTAGCGAAATGGTGATGGACGATCGGGCGAAAAGCCCCGAAGACGAGTTACTTGAGAACGATGTAATGTCTCAAATCAAGACGATGATGAATGATCTTGATGAGCGTGAGTTCAGCGTTCTCAAGATGCGGTTTGGTTTGGAAAGCACAGAACCTCATACACTAAAAGAAATCGGCGAACTGCTCGGATTGACCCGAGAACGTGTTCGCCAAATCGAAACGGAAGCCCTTAAGAAGCTAGGCGATGGGCTTCGGGATCCGTTTGATATGGAAATGACGCTGCCGTTCTAACCGGTAACGCGAGGTCGAAAACCGACCTAATGTTCAGCTGACCGGGCTGCGTAAAAACAGCCCCGTCAGCTTGATCGTTTTTGCCGATCGCTTTTTTGCTTGATCGCTCCTAGCTCTGTCGTTCTCTCGCATTACAAGCGGCACAGTCGTCGATAAGTTGAACTGTCTTTTGCATTTCCAATTTTCAAGCCTTCACGGTCCAACGCTAAGCACGGCCATCGGCAAACAAACCGGTTGAGAACGCGTCGCTCAGTTCTGGTTGAACCCCATGCGTGTATTTTTTGCTAGGGTTTTTGGTCTGGGAAGCCATAGATTTATCCACCCAACTCCAATGCAGTTGAGACGAGTAAATTTTGGCTGTTTATTTCTGGAATATCGTCTTTCGGATCGCCATCTTCTGTATTGCTGTTCAAGCGTATGCTAATCTGATGCCTAAACAGGATTTTCAGGTTGGACAATGTTGCAGAGTCAACTTCAACAATTTCATAACGAACTAAAGGCTGCAATTGCGGCTGGTGTTCCGCTTGGGCGTCCGGCTTGGACTAGCCGTCAGTTGGATGGATTTGAGAGTTCGATTTCCAGACAGACAAATTCAGAGCAATCAGAAGGCTCGCTTGATCCCCATGTCCTCGAGGAAGCGATCGGCAAAATTCCGAACTTGCCTTCTTCTTACGTCGCCGCATGGAAGACTTATTGTCGGACAAAATCCATTTCGCCCGTTCTAGACGGGCTTACCGTTGAATCTGTTGGAATGAAAGAACTCAACCGGTTGGTTCGCGGTTCTGTCTTCTATGTTGGATTGGTCCTCGCAATCGCACTGATTGGCATTTGCTTTTTCGTTTTGAATGTACTGCCTGTCATGACGGCCATTCGTATGGATCCTGGCCGTAGTGCTTATCGCCAAGTCGGCGAAGTTTTCGATTCGGGACCGCTTCTCTGGGCAGGCGCAGGCGTCGTCGGAATCGTTTTGTTATTTTTGTCGATTTGGCTGTTGATGGAGCGGACGAGCTGGATCGCGTATTGGTGCGGTGGTAACCAATTTTTACGCTTCAAATTAGCCGGTCAATCGATGCGGATCTTGAGGTGTCTTGCGGATTCGGGAATGCCAATCTCAGACGCCGTGTCAGTCGCATGCGATCTCACTAACGCTGATTCGGTTGTAAGAAACGACATTGAGGCTTCGGTTAGTCAAGTTTCGAGCATCGCCAATTCAAGCGATCCAAATTCGCCTTCGCAACCTGGGAACTCCCAAAAACTAAACAATTCCCATTCGCTTGAAGAAACCGCTAAGCTGGCTTCGTATTTTTCACTGCTCGCTGGCCGGCGACTAACTTACCTCAAAGTCTCGACTCCAACGTTGATGGTTTTGTGTATCGGTGGAGTCGTTGCCTTACTTTATTGCTTGGCGGTATTCACTCCGATCATTTCGTTGATGGTTGACTTGGTTCGAGCTGGCGAGGTTCAGCAGTGACAGATCAAAAAGTTGAATTATCGAGTCCGCCGCTAATTAAGCCGATGGTCGCACCCGATTGGGAAACGATTTTTGCCAATCGTCAATTGATTGCCGCAGACCTTGCGCGGCTGGAGAGCGACTTGCCCGAAGCCCGTCATCAGATTCGTTTATTGCGTCGCTGGTTCGAAGGCGTCGAAGAACGCGATGGCGCGTTGGCAAGGCCTGACGTGCTCTCGTTTTGCATTGCTCTCGACTCCAATGGGGGACTCAAGGCTAAATCGGATTCGAGTTCCAGTGCAGCAATTTCGACAGACGGGCTTGGCCACGCAGTCAGAAACGCGTTTTGTTCGCTCGGAAAAGACACCGCCTCATCTCGACACCTGTTGTCGCAGTTGTTGTACCCAGTGTTGGCGCTCGCCACGTTCTGCTTTTTGGTTGTCGGATTCTCGCTGTTTATCTCTCCAATTTTCCAAAACATGTTCGCCGAGTTTGGGATCGAGTTACCTGCTTTGACCCAGTGGGTGTTTTCGGTCACGTCATTGATTCAACGGGTTTGGTGGCTGACGATCGTGGTTCCTCTCGCCTTGTTCATATCTATCTGGGCGATCAGCAGAATGACTGCAAACAGTCGGCCAGGAAACTTGAATTTTATTGATCAGAAAATTCTTGGTGACCGAACGGTATTGGCGAACTGGTCTTGGCATCTGTCTCACCTGTTGAAGGTTGGATTCGAAGAACCAGAGGCCGCGCTCATCGCCGGTCGATCATCTGGGAAAAGCTGGGTGTACCAACTGAGTAAAAACTGGGAAGCCGCAGCCAGTTTGCGGGGAGACTCAGTCCCACCCGTCATCGGCGAGCCTACAAACGACGCATCCGCCGAAGAGGTCACGACGTTTTATCCGGCGCAACGATTCAGTTTTTTGAATTCGGTAATGGCTCTCCCGAACTCGCCTGCAAAAATCGAAATGCTCAAGGAAGTCGCTTACTATTATTGGGACCGCACTGGAAACTCAAGTGGTTGGTGGATTTACTGGGTGAACCTGTTTATTTTTGGAGCGATTGTTTTCTCAGTCGTAATTGGAGTCCTCTCTTTGTTTATGCCCTTGATAGCTATCGTTTCTGGACTGACTTCCTACAAGTAATGACTCACAAAGATTCAGTAAATTCGAATTCGCTGAGCGTCTACGACTGCACTCGTATTGCCAACGACATGGTTGCGTCGTGTTCGCCTATACAAATTTCGCTGCTGAGAGTTTTGATTGTCTGCAAGAACAATCAAATCAATCCCATGACGGTGTTGGCAGGGATGTCAAATGAATTGTCGTCCAAGTTCGGTGCGACAATTTGGGAGTTTGCCAAAGAGATTGGTGAAGGCCAGGACGTGATTGACTCCCTCGACAAACATGACCGATTGCTTCCGGTTGAATGTCGAGTCGCATTGCGTGTGGCCAAAGACGGCGGAAAATTGGAAACGCTCGAAAAAGCAATTCTTGACCGTCTGGCGGAAACCGCAATTCCTACGGCAAGCGACACAACGGCATCCGTTGTCTCGCGGTTGATGTTTCGAATCCTGTTTATCTCTTGGATTCTTGGTTTCATCATGCTGAAAATTGTTCCAGAGTTCCAGAAAATGTTTGAAGAGTTTGGCATTGAGTTGCCAGCCGTTTTCAAGCTTTTGCTCTCCATCGCTGACACTTTCGCGACATACTGGTTCGTTTTCACACTGCTTCTTTTGGCAGGCATGATCTATTTGGCATACAACTTGATCGGAGTCGTCAACACTTGGGCTAGTGATCGTTGGAACTTACCAAATTTTTCAAAGAGCGTACGCTCCAAACGCATTCTTGCATTGGTCTCACCAATCGGAGATTCAATGCCAACGAGTTTGAAAAGATCAAAACAAATGTTTGCTGCCCAGAGATGGTACAAGCCATTTAGTTCCGCCAACCAGCGGATCGACGATGGGTTGGATCCATGGAAATCGTTGGCGAAAGAAGGAATTGTCAAATCATCCGAAGTCTCCGCGCTCGAAATGTGCACGACAAACGAAACAGAAGGATGGATCTTGCGTTGGAACGCGGAATCGCAAAACGATACCGAGGAGACTCGAGGTTTCGTTTTTGTGAAATTCATCCTTAGCTGCGTCCACGTTTTTCTTGCTGGTATCGTGTTCCTGACTGCCCTGAGTATTTTCACGGCGTTGCTCAGCATTGTTAGAGGTTTGAGCTAAGGCATCCAAATCATGCGAATCAAAACTCAAAAATTTAAACGGCAACGATCGTCCGACGGATTCACCATGTCAGAGATTATGGTGACCTGCGTCCTCATGATCACTTCGATGAGTTTCGTGACCATGATGTGTGTGCAGGCAAATCAGATTTGGAAAGACATCGGGCATCGCAGAGTGGCTATCTGTGAGCTCAACAACAACCTCGAAGTGCTGACGCAAATGAATTCGGAGGACGCCACGTCCGAAGTTGGGCTTTTAAAGGTTTCACCTGAGTGTTTAGCAACGCTTTCTGAGGCGGTGATTTCTGGAAGCGTAGTCGCTGACAATCTGGGGACGAGAATTGAATTGGAAATCGATTGGAAACGGCGGTTTCCCGGCGCCCCAGTGAAAATGTCTGGTTGGATTTTGAATCAGCCACCAAAATCGGAGGACAAGGAATGAGGAAATCCCGAAAGTCGTTGACCTCCAGCCGAAATTCAAACCAGTCAGATTCAAATCGATCAAATTCAAACAGATCAGATTCAAACAGATCAAATTCAAATCGAGCAAATTCAAATCGAGCAAATTTGAGTCAACGAAATGCATTCACGTTGATCGAGTTGCTCTTGTCCATAACCGTCGCCAGCATGCTGTTGATCGTCAATGGAATTTGGATACAACAAACACTTAGATACGCCTCGGTCCAAAACGCAAGGAAAGAAACCCATCAGAATCTGACTCGATTGGGGTGGCAGTTCCGAGACGACGTCCACATTTGCAACTCAATTGAATCCTTAAACGATACCAAATTGAAGTTGATTTTTGATGACAATGATTCGGGGACTTACACCATCAAATACGAGTCTATTTTGTTGGAGCGATTCACCAACGGATCCAAAACGAGATCGAGTTCTGAGTCGTACCGGTTGGCTCACAACGCTGTTGCAATTTTTAATTCAACCGAGTTGCCAGATTGGATTTCGTTGCGAGTGATTCGCGGCGGTGAAGGGGAGCGGCGAGGTGCGGACTTTCCTCAAAGTGCCAAGGAGTTAAACGAGCGGCCAACGGACCTGTATCTTCGCGTCAGCCCCAAACGTTGGGCTAGTGTAAAATCACAATCCTCGTTTCAAGCCAATTCTCAGTTGAAGGCTTCGACAACGAAAAACAAAAGGTCGGTTGAAAAAACTGCCAACTCTTTAAAGTCCGATTTGCCCCCGAGGCCGCCAAAGAAAACGGAAACGAAATCTGATCCAACGATTGAGTTATCAACGGATTCTCTAACTGAGCCCCGGCAAAATTTGGAGACCGACAAGTGAAAAAGAAACGCAGCCATCGTCGCGGTGGGATCTTGATTGCAGCGTTGGTTTGCATGGCGGTTGCTACCATTATTCTGTTGACCGTTCTGCAATCAAGCAATCGGCAGCGAGTCCAATTGCGCAGCGAACTACAAATTGAGCAGGTTCGGTGGTTGGTCGATGGTGGAATTTCCAAAGCCATCCAAGAGCTGGAAAACGACAAAAGCTACTCCGGTGAAACAATCGTCGTTTCCCCGACGTTGGATGAAAAAACAAAATCAACGGTAGAAATTTCTATCGACAGAAAATCAAACGCCGCAGGCGAACCGGTTGTTATCAAAGTAACAGCGATCATCGAGAGAGCCGGTCAGGTGTTGCAGCGAACAAAAGAGATTAAATTGAATGAAGAAGAAAAATCCAAGGGAAATTGAAATGAGTATGAATCAAGAACCTCCTCGATTTCTAAGAAGCGGGTTTACGTTAGTGGAATTGTTGGTGGTCGTGGCCATCATTGGCATCTTGATCGGTATGCTTTTGCCTGCCGTTCAGCAGGTCCGTGAAGCCGCTCGAAGAACTGTTTGTGCGAATCATTTGTCTCAGATAGCGCTCGCGTGTCATAACTACGAGTTTGCAAATGAGCATTTCCCTTCAGGCGTGACCGACACTGCTGGACCGATTCTCAATCAAGAAGTCGGCCTCCACGTTGGCTTTCTCGTCGATCTTCTTCGCTACATCGAGCAACCGGGAATCGCAAATAATTTTGACAATAGTTTGGGGACATACGCACCGCCCAATGCGTTGGCTCGGGAACAAGTGATCGAGACGCTGATATGCCCATCATTTGGGAATTACATGAACTCCGCGGGAACAGCTGGAATTTCTAACTACGCCGGCTGCCACAACGATGTGGAAGCCCCGATCGATGTGGATAACAACGGCATGCTGTTTTTGAACAGCAAAGTTGGGTTTCAAGATATTGGAGACGGCAGTACCAACACAATTTTGGTCGGTGAAATCGCGCCTCTCGATTCGGATCTTGGTTGGGCCTCAGGCACGCGAGCAACGTTGCGAAATGCTAGTGAGATGATCGACAAAAAAATATGGCAAACCCGGAATACTGGTACCACCGCAGTAGGGTTTGTCGGCGGTTTCGGTAGCCATCATCCAGGTGGAGGAAATTTCGCCATGGCAGGAGGCAGCGTTCGGTACTTGTCCAACTCTATGGATCCGGAAGTGTTTGGGTATCTTGCCAACCGAGACGACGGTGCCATGATGGGGTCGATCGACTATTGATTGTTGTTTGGTACTTTGGGTACCAAATCGTTGTGATGCCATGTGACATTCTAGTAACGTTGCAGCTCGACTTCCTTGATCAGATTTGCCAAAATTGCCCCGTCGATGGCACAGAAACAAAACTGCGTGTCGAGTTTAATGGCGAAACACATCCGGGATCGAGCTGACTTTGACAAGATTCGCTATGCGAATTGCTGGGAAGACGCAGATATCCTCGTTGAAGCTCTCCAGCCCGCTACCGGTAAACGATTTCTTTCAATCGCATCTGCAGGGGATAATTCTTTTTCGCTACTTGCCGGTGGGTCAGACGTCGTCGCCGTTGATCTAAGCAGTGCCCAGCTTGCCTCGGTTGAACTGCGGCGTGAATCTTTTCGGCGACTTTCCTACGAGGAAGTTCTCGGGTTTTTCGGTGTGACGACTATGTCCGGTAGAAACCGGTATTACCAATCGCTGAAATCTGGTCTGTCAGAGCACGCTGTCCATTTTTGGGATAGACGGCCGGAGGTCATCGCTGATGGATTCATCCACTCAGGGAAATTCGAAAGTTATTTCAAAACGTTTCGCGAAAAGATCCTACCGCTCGCTCATTCCAAAACGAGAATCTCAAAACTAATTCAAACGAAAACGACACAGCAACAAATCGCTTTCTACGAAGAGCAATGGAATTCGTTTCGTTGGCGAGGGATGTTTCGTATGTTCTTTAGCCGTTTCGTAATGAGCCGTCTTGGTCGGGATCCAGAATTTTTTCGCTACGTCGAAGGCTCAGTGGCTGAGAAAATTCTCAATCGAACCCAGCACGCATTGACTCAAATTCCGACCAGCACCAACGCTTACTTGCGTTACATTTTGACTGGGAATTTCAAAGCTAATTTTGGTGGAGACGATCCTAAACAGACAGCGCTGCCGCACTATCTCAGAAAAGAAAATTTCGACGCCATCGTAAATGGGCTTGATCGTTTGACGCTGTTTCATGGTTCGATACAAGAAGCTGCGTCAGTCCATCAGCAGGATGGTTTCGACGGTTTCAATTTGTCAGACATTTTCGAGTATCTTGATGCGTCGATTTGTGTGGAGGTCTACGGTCAACTGCTTGGCGTCGCCAAACCTAATGCGAGATTGGCGTACTGGAACATGCTCGTCCCTCGAAGAGTGCCGGAACAATTTACTAGTCAGGTTCGATCGCACAAAGAATTGTCCGCTGAATTGTTGAGCCGCGACAAGGCCTGGTTTTACGACGCTTTTCATGTGGAGGAGAAGATTTGACCCAGCTCCTGTCCACTGGCGATTTACTGGCGTTGCCGCGTGAAGTCACGACTTTCTTCACTCCACCATCCATTTCCGATTGGAGTTCCGCCGCGCTGATTGGTGTTTGCTTTGTAGGGCTGATCGCAGTTGCTGAACTATGGCGAAACCAAAAAAATCCGCCCGTTGAATGGACGCGAAAACTGGTGCATTTTGGCGGCGGATTGGTTTGCTTGAGTTTTCCGATTTTGATTCAGTCGCACTGGGTCGTGTTGAGCCTTGCGGTAAGTATGGGCTTCATCTTTGTCGTCAGCAAAAAGAAAAAGTGGCTTCAGTCAATCCACGGGATTGAGCGAAAAAGTTCCGGTTCTGAGTTCTATCCCGTCGTCGTGTACCTTTGTTTTGTGTTGTCCAACGGACTCGTTTGGAAGTTCGTGATCTGCATGCTTGTGCTCGCCGTATCTGATTCCGTGGCCGCGTTGATCGGGAACAAATTTGGTCGGCTTTGGTTTCGCGTTGAAGAAGAACACAAAAGCGTCGCAGGTTGTTTCGCTTTTTTTATCGTGACGTTTGTTTCAGTCTTGGGACCGCTTTTGTTATGGGACCCGCTTGCCTCTGAAACAGCGACCTTGCCAGTATGGCATTACGTGCTAACAGCCTCTTTGATCGGACTGTTGGTGATGTGCATCGAGCTGGTCTCCCTAAAAGGCTCTGACAATCTCTGGGTTCCGCTAGGGACGTTATTGGTTCTAACCAAATCAATGCAAACGGATGTCTATGATTTAGCGATTCAAAACCTAAGTTTCACGTCATTGTTGATCGCCGTAATCGCCGTTGCGTTCATTTCAAAAGCCTTCAACGCAGGCGGCTCGATTTTGTTTGGCCTCAGCAGTTACAGTTGCTGGGCAATGGGGTCTTTCGACTGGGCGCTTCCAATTTTCATCGGCTACGCACTTTATCTCATCCTGTTTTACGTTGCGCAAGTTCCTTGGAGTCTGCGAGTCCGATCGGTTTTATACAACGCACTCGTGCCGTTTTTAATTCTGGCCGTTGCGAATTTGTTCCTCACTATTGAACGCTTTGATATCTATCAATTCCTCTTTATGCCGTTTTTGGCCGCCGTTTGCGTTTCACTTGCGCAAGCGTTTTCGAATCTGCTGGGGTGGAAATTTCGACGAGATTTGAGGCGGCGGATGGTGATTGGCGTAACGGTCGCAAATCTCGTGGTGTTGTCGCTGTTCTTGCCGGCAATCTTTCGCGAGGTGGCAGGGCTATGGCCCAACCTGATTTGGTTGTGCGTCGTAACTACAATTTTGGCTGTGACGAGCAGTTGCGTTTTCAAACCGCTTCCACCGGGAGAGGCTCCACCAGTTTGGTTGTATGTCCGTAGCGGTTTCGCATTACTGGCCGGAGTAAGTTTATTACTTCTGCAGATGCTGGGATGGGTTGAGATCGCAACGGTCATGTAGCGAAACGTTTCGGTTGCGAATTTCAAAAATTAGCGATGGTTGAACGTTACTCGCAATTGCTCGGGTTCTCAGATTCTCGAATTTGAGTACGAACTTTCATCAGAATACGCCCGAGCATATTTTTGCCGGATCCATCACCGCCGTCGCCCCAATAAGAATCATTTTCCGTGTGCTCAATGATTTTGGCCTCATCAGTATCAAGCAACAATTTTTTCAACTCATCGTATTGAGTGAACTTGGCCATCAAGGCCTCAAACATCACGTTGCACTTGGCCGATTCCCAATCGCGACGAAGTTTGAATTTGCGGTCTCTACCCATTTGAGCCGCGAGCATGGGCGTTTTCGTTTTCCGAATTTTGTTCTGCCGCGATTCGTTTTTGAACTTCATCGCCTGAAAGAAGTGTTCCGACGTTGGCCACATTTTTTTGCCGATCTTTATCGGATATGCCGCGAAGTTTGAAAACTCACCGTATTCATCATTCACACTGTAAAACTTGATGGGCTCTGTCATGAGTTGATTCAGTCGAGTGAGAAATTCCTATTGATGAAGTTGGGATCGAATTAACGACATGCCAGAATGGAAAAGGTTCGTGTTGAGGTTTCGTTTTCTCGTGGCGCATGCTGGGTGAGTGTAGGCGCAAGCGTTCGCGGACGGCGTCGACCATGAGGACTGGTGAGGAACTCACTTCCTGGCGAGGCTCTTTTTTGAACGGCAGTTTGAGCCGCCAGTGTTAAGGTGAAGTTTTAACTTGCTCGTCAAACCACTCTAGTTCTTTCGCAATTCCGTTTGCCAACGAGTCGTCTCGAAGGCTTGCTGGCAAGACATTCCATGCGTAGGTTTCGACTTCGAAGTGAGGAGTAGGCTTTCCAGATTCCCGAATGGCTTCAACACACGAGACAATATCTGATTGAGTCGTCCCGATTAGATCAAGCGAGGTCGAGAAAATTGGCACGTGAAAATGTACACGCCATTGTCCTGTTGGAGCTTTACCAGCCGCGTCCAATGCCAGCTGTAGGTCTTCATAAAACTCGACTGATTCACCGTTTCGAACCGAGGTCTGATGAAGATACTTCGGTTCCGCAAAACTGGAAAGCTGTTCTAGTTTCGCCGTTTTGGCTTCTGCAGAATCGTTCTCGAAATCGACATCAACCGCGGAAGAAACTTGGACTTTACCAATCTTGATTCCCGCTCGAGCGTACTCATCGACGGCTTTAGACTGTTCTTCGAACATCACAGCCGAATGACAAACGTCGTGGCAGACACCGATGTGGTTGCGAACCATTTCTGTTGTAGGTTCGTCGATCGCAAACAAATGCTGATCGAAGAACCCCACGATATCATCCCAGGTATCAAGAATACATCCTGGTTCTGGCTCGATGCAAATCGTAATGTTACGTCCCGAATTTTGTTGAATGTCGCTTAATCGTTCTGCACACGCGATCAAATTACGCGCACACGATTTCCAAAACAATTCATCATTGACGTTAGACCGATTTCCGTCGTTGACTTCGACGGGCCAGCCAAGGGGTAATGTCGAAATCGTTCCATCAATTCCCTCGGGCAACAATACGTTGAGAATTTCGGCAAGCCGGATGGTGTAATCGAGTCGTTCGGTGTCGGCCCACGTCGGTCGGTACACGTCGTGCTTGACGACTGTTTGGTGGAAGTCCCCATATGGAAACCCGTTTAGAGTAAACGGCAGCAACCCGTTCTCGGCCAGCCAATCACGAAACTCAAGCAACGTTTGATTGTCGTCCAGTTCTTTTGCAGCGGTCGCACTTAGCCAAAGCCCAATTCCCATGCTTGTGTCGGGTCGAACAAGCTTTTTGACTTCTAGTGAATACTCAACGAGATTCTTTTTCACTTCGTCGATCGTTCGTCCAGGGTGAACGTTGCCGCAATAGCCGATTTGAATTTCGTTTTTACTCAATGTTCGTTTACCTACTTAAGTTCCGTCAGAGTGTTTGGGACGCTGCCCGTTGGCAGGGTTTCATTCGAAAGGCAGCAACCGCCGATTGCGAAACAGATCCAGCCAACGATGAAACTCAGCCCGCCCAATGGCACGATCGCCCCAAGTACACGAATCTCTGTGAGGACTAACGCGTAGAGCAAGCCTGAAAACAAGGTGATCCCGAACCAAAAACACCAAGCCGCGATATTCAACGATTTGTTTTGCCGAACCAAACTAACGATCCCAACCAGAATGATTCCAATCGCATGGTACATCTGGTACGAAGCCGCCGTTTTCCAATCGCCCAGCCGTTTCGCGGCCAGATCAGGATCCTCGATGTGCCGTTCTGCGAGAAAGTCTACCAAACCATGAGCTCCGAAAGCACCAAGGGCAACGGCGAGAGCCGCGTGAAGGGCTCCAATGAATATCCAATGCTTTTGCATTTTGACTTTCTATTTAAAAACGGTCGCGTTTTTTGGGAGTCAATGAAAACCAATCCGTGTGACGAACTACCGGTCCAATGGCAGCAAATCGTGTCGCACTGCAAAAAATGTTGGTCTTAAAAACTCGCTCGTGCTTGTCATTTTAACTATCGTGTTTTCCAATGGCAGTTCAACATGTCAACGATTATCAATGCACAAATTGATGCTTGGTTTAACAACGTTTGAGTCAAAAATGAAAAAATTTGCTTTCGCACTATTAACTTGCGTTCTAACACTTATGAATTTCTCTGCAACCGAGGCAATGGGCCAAGACGGAAACGAAAGCGATCAACCATCTCCGTTGACAGTTGCGGAGAAAAGTGACTTTAAATCAACCAGTCTTTCTGCTGAGGTGGTTGAGTTCGTAGACGCCTGCGACAAAAAAGCGAGTCACGTTACAAAGTTTGTTTGGGGTGAAACGGTCGAAGGACGCGAGATGGTTGGAGCTATCGTGTCAAAAAAAGCTTACAAATTGGGCGACCAAGACGATCGCAATGTTGTCTTGTTGCTGGGTAACATTCACAGCGGTGAATGTGCTGGCAAAGAAGCGTTGTTGATGATGCTTCGTGAGCTTGCCGGAAACGTCGATCATCCGTGGCTTGAAAAGAATGTCATTCTGTTCGCGCCGAACTACAACGCCGATGCAAATGACCGCGTTGGCAAAAACAATCGGCCGGGCCAAGTCGGACCGGTCAACGGAATGGGGCGACGAGAGAACGCACAGCAGTTGGATCTCAACCGTGATTTTTGCAAGATCGAATCACCAGAAGCCCGCTCTCTCGTTGCGTTGATCAACAAAACCAATCCGCATCTTTTCGTCGATTGTCACACGACCAATGGATCGAAACACCAATATGGTTTGACGTACGACATTCCTCACAACCCCGCCACGGCAGAACCGATCCGCAATTTTCTTCGTCAGAAAATGATGCCCAGCGTGACGACGGAATTGAAAAAGAAAGGCCAGTTGACTTTCTACTACGGAAACTTCAACGCACCTGAGAATACGAAATGGACAACTTACGGTCACGAGCCTCGATACAGCACGGAGTATGTTGGGCTTCGTGGGCGGCTTGCGATTTTGTCAGAAGCCTACAGCTATCTCGATTACAAAGGCCGCATCATCGCAACCAAAGATTTCGTTTCAGCGTTGCTTGATTTTTCAACTGAGAACCATGAGTCAATTCACGATCTTCTCGCAACAGTAGAAAAAGATCTTATTCAATCTGGAAAAACTCAGCCCGAACGCACAACCATTTCGCTTGACGCCAAAGCAATCGCCTTCGATGAGAAGGTTCCCGTCAAAGGATTCAAAGACGGCGAGCCACACGATTACATGTGTGAATTCGTTGGGAAATACGAATCGACTCAATCGACTTCGATGCCGTTTGCATATTTAGTGCCGGCCGAGCACGCTCGAATCGTTGATCGCCTGTTGATGCATGGCGTCGCGGTTGAGACATTGACTGCCGATTTGAAAACAGAGGTTGAGTTTGACACTATTAAGAAACTGTCGCGAAACGAACGCGCGTTCCAACGTCATAGGATGGTCCGCGTGGAAGCCGATCGAGCGACCGGCCAGCGAGAATTTCCGGCAGAGACATACGTCATTCGCACGGCTCAACCGCTCGGCCGCTGGATAAGTTATATGCTCGAATCCGAATCAGACGATGGATTCGCGTTTTGGAATTTTCTTGATGCGGCATTGGAAGAAGGCAAACAGTACCCAATCGTACGAATTGCAAAACCGATGGAGCTGGCCACCACTGCGATTACAAAGGTAAAGAAATCTGGCAAACTATCGTTGGATCTCATCGACGGTCCCAATCGTTTGCTTTCCAACGCCCCATCGTCTCCTCGTTGGTTTGGAAAAACAAATTGGGTTAAAACGAAGGTCTACAATCGCGATTTTCTATTGGATGCAGAGTCCGTGTCGTTGGTTGATCAACCAGCTCAACCCTTCACCGTCACGAAAGTAAAATCTGCACTTGTTGACGCGGGCTTGGAAGAAAAGATCGCGGAGTCGATTTCCAAAGCCAGACCCCAGGTGGCTACCAATAACGCTGTTGTGATCCTTTCTGCCAAAGGTTACTCGATCGTCTACTATTGTGAGGATGGAAAAGACACAAAGGACGCGGTTGAGATTCTTGCGAAACCTGACTCCAAAGCCAGCCTGTTCCATTTCAGCGACGATGAATCTCTGATCGCGTTTTCAACCGAAAAGGGGCTGCACTTTTACGATATCGATTCTAGAGAAACAAAATCGGTTGCTGCCAAGGATGACAAACACTTCGTAGGAAAATTGGATTGGGTTTATCAGGAAGAACTTTACGGGCGCGGTAACTTCAAAGGCTACTGGTGGCAAAAGGGAGCCGGTAGCATGGTCGCGTTCTTGGAGTTGGACGAAACCCCGCTGCTGCCGTTTACGGTGATGGACCACATGCCTGTTCGTGGTAAATCTGAATTTACGAACTATCCAAAAGCTGGTGACCCGATTCCAACAGTCAAGGTTGGCGTTGTCGATGCGAAAGACCCAAACAAATTGGCTTGGGTTGACCTAAGCTCTTACGGCGACGAAGAAATCTTGATCACGAGAGTGACTTGGTCAAAAGACGGTTCGCAGTTGTTACTACAAGTCCAAAACCGAGTTCAGACTTGGCTTGATTTGGTCAGCACGGATCCACAAGGCGACAATCCTCGCGTCTTGTTCCGGGACAAAACTCCGGCATGGATCGAATCGCCTGGTGACCCGGTTTTCTTGAACGACGGCGAGTTTCTTTGGCGAAGCCCCCGGTCAGGTTATAGCCATATTTATCGGTATGACAAAAATGGAAAATTGATTGGTCCTGTGACGGAAGGCGACTGGGAAGTCCGTTCTTTGATCGGAGTCGATCCAGAGAAGAAACATTGTTATTTCACCGCGACACGCGACAACGCGATTGATATGCATGGCTATCGAGCCGATTTGTCTACTGGAGAAATCGCTGCGATCACACACGGCGAGGGTTCAAATTCGCTTCGGTTCAGCAATGACTATTCTTTCTTTATCAATAGCCGCAGTTCTGTCGATCAGCCTTCGACTTATACGCTTCGTAAGAATGACGGTGAGTTTGTCAGACGGTTCAATGCGTCTTCAGATGATCGCTTGAACTACTACGATTTGTCTCAGCCGGAATTTTTGGAAGTTCCATCTCGCAATGACCAGCCGATGGATGCGATGCTGATCAAGCCAACTAATTTTGACCCGACAAAAAAGTATCCTGTCCTCGTTCATATTTACGCTGGCCCACAAGCACCCCGTGTGCGTAATTCGTTTGGAGGACAGTCTTATTTGTGGCATCAAATGTTAGCGCAGCAGGGCTATGTGATTTGGATGTGCGACAATCAATCGGCTAGCTACCGAAGTGCCAAAAATGTTTGGCCAGTGCATCAAAATTTTGGTCAAAACGAGCTGGCTGATATCGAAAAAGGCCTCGACCATTTGAAGAAGTACCCTTGGGTTGATGCGGATCGCATTGGAATTTGGGGCTGGAGCTATGGTGGATACATGACGGCTTACGCATTGACACATTCAAAATCATTCAAGATGGGGATCTCGGGTGCACCCGTGACGGATTGGAAAAACTATGACGCGGTCTATACCGAACGCTACATGGGTTTGCCGCAAGATAATGCTGAAGGTTACAAGTCGACATCGGTCTTGAACAACAAAGCCGAAGACTTGCATGGAAAGCTGTTATTGATTCACGGTACCATTGATGACAATGTTCACTTGAACAACACGATTCAATTCGTGAAAGAGCTCCAGTACGCCGGCAAGCAATTTGAGTTGATGCTTTATCCAAGCAATCGCCATTCGGTTCGTGATAAAAAGCAAGCGGCTCATATGCGAAAGATGATGACGGAGTTTATTCGCGAGAATTTGTAAGTGCGAATTGAATGAAACTCATTGGTTAGTTTTTGCGACCAAAAGTGTACTGGGCGTTCCACGGCCAGCGCGAAGCGAATTTGGTTCGATTTAATTCAAGCGATTTAATTCAAGCGAAACAATTGAGTGCTGGCTGAGTTCAATATCACATTGCGCTGTCCATTCGGATGGCTTAGCCATATTTCAACTTTGCCATATTCCAATGCTCAAATACTTGGTCCCAAGTATCCCGCTCGCCCACGTCCCCGCTTTGATATTTTTCACAGTGCTCGGTTCCCTGATTGCCGGGAGTTATGGTGTGCTGCATGACCATGTAACCTACTCAATTGGTCCGCAGTATTTTACGCATTTCAAATTTGATCAGTTTCACTGGGCAAACTTGAGAATGGGAAATCGCGTCTATGTGAGCTGTATTGGTTTTCTCGCGACGTGGTGGGTAGGAATGATCGTCGCTTGGATTCTTGGGCGGCGCATGTTGCCAAACCAATCTCGGTCAGTCGCCGCAAAGAAAATTCTCGCTGGATTTGGCGTGGTGTTTGTCACTGGATTTGCCGCAGGATTGCTTGCGTACGGATACGGTTTGTACCTAGGGCCGGGAGGTGACTACTCAAAATGGCAACCAGCGATGGAAAAATTGGGCGTCACAAACACGTGGGCATTCGTACGAGTCGCATACATTCACAACGCTGGTTATTTGGGTGGTGCGATCGGGTTGGTGCTGACTTATTTTGTCATTAGGCCAGAGAAAGTTTGACGGCCAAATGTGTGTTGGACGTTCGACGTTCGACGTTCGACGGTCAGCGCGAAGCGGAGTTGGCGGCTAACCATCCGGCCAACGATGGATCACCTCTTAAACTTTGTCGTTGAAATTCTTTGTCAAAATTGAGTGATTGATTTAGTGCTGCAATGCGCTGCGCTCGCGTAAATATGTTCATGCCAACGTGAAAACGATCACGCAAGCGTGAGGCCTGGCCCCCGGTGATTGGGGCCTTTTGGTTTGCCAGCCGCGTTTTGTTTCGCCTTGTTCAAATCGACACAGGTTCAGCAACAAAGCCATGCAAGGCTCACGACCGAGGGGTTGTGTCAAATTTCAGTGAACTATTTATTCCCTTCGTGTGGCACTGACTCGTAGTGCTTTTTCAAAAGGTCTTCACCAAAATCGTTTTTGAAATCTCGCCAAACTGCGTGAGCGTGATTTGCTTTGTTTTGGGTATTGTCATACTCCATAATGAACGTTGGTCCCTGCACGCGGAAATAATGTGGTTTTCCAATGCCGATTTTACCAGCCCAGGCAAAATGAACTTTCTCGAAACCAGCTTCTGAGATCTTTTTCCAATCGTTCATCGCAATCTCAGTTCGGAACTTACCCAAGTAGACGGCGACCAGTTGGCGCAAGATTTTGGTTTGCTCTTCAGTCATTTCGGTGGCTGCGATGCCACTTGGTGTCAGTGGCTCGGCGACTCTCCCCGGCCCGTTGATGACGTCACTTGGAGCTTCGATTTTCAAGATGGCTTTCTCTTTTTGCTCAACTGTTAATTTTTTGACCAAAGACCGAGCGAGATCCTCTTCTTCTCCAAGTGGGCGAAGCCCTGCGAGCTTCCCTTGGCGGACTTCTGCTGGATTGGTTCCGAAAAACGCTGGAGTCGTGACGACGGTCTTGCCTTCGACCAAAGTAAAACTGATCGAAAGATGATGTCCCTCGATTCGCCAGCCCCAAGTCGAATCGGTCGCGGGTTTGCCAAAAAAGAAGACGTGGTACTTTGCCGCGTCCCGTTTCGGATTCTGTTTTTCCATTTCATGCAGGACTTGTTCCAGTGCCATGATTTGCATCGAGGTCGAAAACCCACGGTGACTGAGAGCCGATTGCACCAACGACATCGCCAAGTGATGTTGGTTCGGTTTCATTGATTTCAATCCGAGGCCTTTTCGTTCCATGGGGATGAACTGCCAGTCCTTGCGAAGTTCGTCATCAAACTCAAACATCGCCGCCTTGGTTTGCTCTTCGTCAAGCGACTTTAAAAATAGCGTTGCAGCATTAGCCATGTCGGTGGCCAAATCATGAGCGGATGCTGATTGAGTCGGTGGTAGGCAAAATAATGAAAAGCAAAACATTGCAAGCGGGAACTTGATGGAACTCGTTAGCAACCTCGGGCGTGGAAAATGCATCGTGGCTCGATTCTTTGGCTCAATTTGTGACGTTCAGTTTTGTGGAAGCGTTATCTTAGTTCATCGGGCAACAACATTTAAGCGTCGAGGCATTCTGAACCCTCGAAAAATCTACGGTCAAAATTTACTCGGTTATTGAAATGGTTACCGACAGCACTCTCGAAATCGTCGGACAAACACAAACTCTTCCGTTGGCACACGTTTTGCAACCCAGCGTTTCAACGACAGCCAGTCTTACAAACAGACTGGTAGCGACAGGATGTCGAATTCAATTGTCTTTCAGGGAAACGAAAAGGAAAAAAATGATGTTGTTGATTATTGCACGAATGGCGTTGAAAACGCTGGTTTGGGCCATGCTGGTAAATAATAGCTCGATCTTGCACGGGCAAGAAACGCAGTACCGCAAGGCTGTGCTGGATGTTGAAGCTGTGATGCAAGCGATGCCCAGCCTTCAAAAAGGACTGGCTAAAATTCAAGCGGAACGAGACTCGTTGGCTCGGGGGCGCGACACTGTGGATGGTAAATCTGTTTCGATTGACGATCTATTGTCAGAGTTGAATAAAAGAGAAGCCAAAATTCGTTTCGATGCTTATCAAAAAATGACCAATGTCGTGCGTGCTTTGGCTGCGAAAAACGAAGTGAACTTAGTCACATTGGTTCAGAATTCAGATTTCAATAAACGGTCAAGTGACGAAATGAAAACTTCTCAGAGTCTTGAGCAAGTTGAAAAACTGATTAAGAACGAAGTGGTTTATCAGAACCAGCTAAACTTCACGAGGATGGTAATTCGAAAATTGACAAAGACGAGTGAATCAGCCAACTCCAAAACGTTTGAGGACGAAGGTCGCCAGCAGCTCACGGCGATTCTCGATGTCGAAAAAGTCATGGTTGAAATGACTGCCTTTCAAAAACAACTTGCAGCAGTCAAAGCAGAAATTGAAAAGCTCGATAGTCGAATTCTCTCGAAAATTGGCGATGCGAACGAAAGTGAAAAAGCGATGTTTCGCGAGCAACGATCTGAGTTGGCTGTGCGAGAGGCGAAACTTACGTTCTCCGCTTATTGCGAACTCGAAAGTGCTGTGAAAGAGCTCGCCGAAACTCATGAAATTTCCACCGTCATTCGAACTGATACACAAGACGTCGATCGAACGAATTTGGATCAAGTCAATAAGGCGATAAAGAGGACGGTTGTCTTTCATCGAAATTTGGATCTTACCCGGATGGTCATCAAACGGATCAATGACAAAACAAGAACCGATGGAGCGAGCCTTTCGCCAAAAAAGAATACGACTGAGAAATCAACTGATTTGAATTCAACAGAGAAAGTTTTTCACTTCACGATTGCAGTAACTCGCTAGTCATCAAGAATGTTGTCGCGACATTCGATTTGGCTGATTTAACGATTTCGCCAAATCGAATGATCGTCGATACCCATGTCGAATTGGAATAACTCAATCTCTGCTTTGAATCGTTTCGCGTCGAGCGGGTAGCCCTTTGTTGGCTTAATAGTTGGGACGTAGGTCTTCCAAAAATCATTCCACAGAATCATGAAAATCTCGCGAACGTATTTGGAAACCATGGAGGCTAACGCTGTTGGCAAAAACGATTCGCCTTTGGCTTGGAATCGAATGGCCACGTCACGATTGTTTTCACGAAAACAATAGTCGCTGATGTCCGATGTTTCCTCGCCGATGCTTACGAACTCTTTTGTCAAAAGCGATTGAATAAGCCCAGCGTATTTACTGCGTCCGCCATGCTTGTCACAGCCAATTTCAAGATCGTCATCAGCGAGGTCCATCAGGCTGCGGACGATCTTCAACGTTTCGGTCGAAAGCAATGTTGCCTTGTTGCCGAACTGCTCGATTTTTGTGTTGAACTCGGGCGGGAAAACAGCAACGCACTGCAACTCAATTAAACTACAACTCGCTGTTTCAGCTGCGGCAAGAAACTGATCGCTTAAGTCTTGGATTCGATCGACATCGGCTTTGATCGGTAACGATAGTTGCTGCCCTTTCAGCCAGATCTGGTTGGGTAGATGTTCGATGACTTGATCTGGGCAAATCATGTTAACCAATTCTTGCCAGTCAGACGGAATATTCCCAGTTACGGCTCGGACCAAACTCAAGACGCTGGTTTCCAAAGCGGCAATCGAGCCGGACGAAGAGTAGACTTTCTTCGAATCCGCGATGAACAATTTTTTCGCTGAATCACGTTTGCCTTGATTTGTAAAAATTGACGCAAGCGATTGGTAAAGATCTTCGCCTTCGTTCGGGCACCCCCAAAGCGTACCCGTGACGGTCAACGGACCAAGGTTGGGACCGTAACCTGCTTCGTCTGTACCGATTAAGAAAGGCAAGAGTGCTCCTCGATGTTTCATGCTGAGTGTGAACGTATTGGGAGATTTTGAACTGTTGCGATCTCGAATGCATCCAAGTTTCCGAGACCAGTCCAATCCAATTTGCCAATTGTTGACTTTCCCGATTGCAAGCGGAATACTACTTGCAAACCAGCTGATAATCCGCTCTATAGGACACACAGTTTTTCCCGATTGACATCTCCCAATTCTCGCGTTCACGCAAGGCAAATTTACCAATGAATTCCCCCGGCACAAAACCGAATTCGACAGAAGCGTTCGATTGGAAACAACAACCCCAAGCCGACTCGATGTATCGCCAGTTGGTGGATGAATTTTGCGACGATTGTGAATTCGCGGCCACCCTTGGCAAGCGAATGTTGCACGAGACGGGAACGCGATTGATCGATTGGATCGACCATCTCGCGGTCAGCAATGGAACGCAGCTAAATCGCAAAGCATTTGAAACTCAGTTGGTTGAGTTTGGTTACGAATTCGATGCGGAAAACGAGCATGGTCGATGGTATATCCACAATGGTGGATTGTTTGTTCCCATTTGCGTCACTCCCGACAGTACGCGTCGGATGGTGGTGAAGGTCGAAGCCGTCGATGAATTCTTGGCCAGCCACAATTTGAACGGAATCGAGATTGAGGGTAGTCGCGGCAGCCAAATGCGGCGGGCTAAAGTTTTGACCGAAGGCAATTGTGAATTTTGGGTTTGCGAGCGTCGAGGCTACCAAAGCTGGACCGTGCCTTTTACGGCGGACTCACTCAACGCCGCCGCAGCCAAACATTACGAGGCGTTTAAGCTTCGGCAGCGAGAATTTGAGGATGATCAAGCAGGGTTTGATTTAGCAAAATCTCTTGCCTGCAGCGCCATCAAAGACTTGGGTGTTGACTGGACTTGCGATTTGTTTTTTCAAGCCGAAAGAGAATACTGGGAACGGAGAAACCACGCCGCCAGAGTTCAGAAGGGGCGTCAAGATCGTCTAGGACTTGGTTGGGCAAATCATGATCACCACACATACCGAAGCAGTCGGTCTATGTTCAAGCCTTTGATTGAAGTGCTTGAGGTTTTGGGGTTCCATTGTCGCGAACGGTTTTACGCTGGTGAGGAAGCCGGATGGGGAGCTCAAGTTTTGGAGCAACCTGGATGTGGTGTCATCATTTTCGCTGATGTTGATTTAACGCCGGCAGAACTAGAAGGCGATTTTGCTCACGACGGGTTGGCGGAAAATTCCGCTGAGTCTGGTTTGAGCACTGTTGGGCTTTGGTGTCAGCTGTACGGTGAGGCTTTTCTTCAAGCGGGAATGCATCACCTGGAATGCACGTTTGACTTCGACGCAGCCCGCGAGCAGTTGAAACGGGTTGGCGTCAACAGCATGGCTCCGTTCACTGATTTTGGTTACCTGCGTCAGGCATTCACGACTGGCGAAATCTGGCAGTCGATTCCTTCACGGACTGAATCCGCTGTGAAAAAGGGTTTTATCACCCGAGAGCAGGCGGACAGGTTTTTGACGGAAGGCTCCATCGGTTCGCACATGGAAATCCTCGAACGCAATGATGGTTTCAAAGGTTTTAACCAAACTGGCGTGAGTAGTATCATTAAAAAGACTGACCCGCGAACCGCGAATGTCGGGGAATGATCGGTTGGCAGATTCGGGCATGCGGAATCAACGCCCAATTTTAAGTACATCGTTTTGAGAATCCATTAGAATTAATGAATCTAAACATGGGTCAGTTGCGGCTGGGCTAAAAACGTGTTGATCTTTCTACATTCTGTTGGAGTACTGATGCGACTTTTACGATTCGGCTATTACTTAGCTTTTTTCGGCGTTGTCAGTTTATGTCTTTCTACTTCTCTAAAGGGGCAGACAGACGAAAAATCAACGCTTGATCTCAGACTTGTGCAGTCGATTAAGCGAGGGGATTTGGAGGCTGTTCAAGCTGCCATCTCCGAAGGCGCCGACGTCAACAAAAAAGACAAATGGGGCTTCACGCCCTATGAAGCTGCCCGAAGAACTGGATTCCAGCAAATCGCTGACTTCTTGGTTGCCAAGGGGGCTAAGTCCGATGTCGCAGTGCCCAGCCCTGAAGAGTACGTTGAGAAACTACTCTCGGAGAAATTCACCGACTCAACGCCTGCTTGTGTTGTTCTCGTTGCTCGCGATGGTGAAATCACGATGCAAAAAGCGTTCGGGCAATCCGACATCGCAGGTAAACAATCGGCGACGACCGCTACCAAATTCCGGATCGGTTCGGTCACAAAGCAATTCACAGCCGCCGCCATTTTAAAGCTAGAAGAAGAGGGGAAGCTCAGCGTCGAAGATGAGCTTTCCAAATATCTTCCAGACTTTCCACGAGGAAGCGAGGTCACACTCAAACACCTCCTCACGCACACCTCGGGCATCGTGAGCTATACCTCCAAAACGAATTCATGGCTCGCTGGCGAGAAAGCATTCACGGAAGAGGAAATCATCGCGATAATCCAAGGCGATGAATTTGAATTTAAGCCTGGTGAGAAATATTCCTACTGCAACACCGGCTACCTAATGCTCGGTCACATCGTCGGCAAAGTTACAAACAGCAACCTCGAAACTTATCTTGAGAAAACGTTTTTTGAACCGCTTGGGATGAAAAATACTGGCATTCATCGGCCAGATCTCGACCTAAGCAATGAAGCCAATGGTTACAGCGTTGTGGATGGTCAGTACGAACTCAAGAACTTGAGAGATATGTCTTGGGCAGCAGGTGCTGGTGCGATGTACTCAACTGCGGGTGATCTGTTCTTGTGGAACGAGGCGCTGTTTGCCAATAGAGTGCTAAAAAAAGAGACCTTGGAACGAGCTTTTAAACCGACAACGCTAAGTGATGGCTCAATATCCAACTACGGATTTGGGTGGATGCTTGGAGGTACCCGTGGGCTTAAGTCAATTGAACATGGAGGCGGTCTGCCTGGGTTCTTAACGCACCTCGTTCGCTATCCGAAAACTAAAACGACAATTGCAGTTTTCGTTAACGCACACGAGTTGGGAGAGCTTTTGCCGCCTACGATCATTGCAAGGCTAGTAGCGGATGCATTTTTATGGGAATCAATGGATGTCCGCGAAGTTCGCATGGTCGATAAAAGTGTCGACGCCAATGTGTATCAGGATTTCGTTGGAGAGTACCAGTATGGCGCTGCGACGATGGAAGTTACTATCGAAGATGGAAAGATTTTTTCCCAGCTATCGGGCCAGAGTAAATTCGAGATCTTCCCAAGTAGTTCTACGAAATTCTTTTGGAAAGTTGTCGACGCAGAAGTCGAGTTTCGAAGGGCCAAGGATGGCAAAGTCGTTTGTGCAATGCACACGCAAAACGGAACGACTGAAAAAGCTCCTAGGTTGCCAGACACAATGATCGTGCCTACCGAAAAACTGACAAAATATGTTGGACGGTATGATTACGGATCGGGAGTGATGAGTGTGACGAGCGATGGCCGAAAATTGTTTGCTCAAATTACGGGGCAACCGAAAATGCGGATTTACCCAATCTCGGAAACCAAATTTGAGTGGAGGGGCGTCAAAGCGGAGGTCGAGTTTGTGGCCGGTGACGATGGCGAGACGCTCAAGGCGGTGCACACTCAGAACGGTCGCTCATTTGACGCACCCAAGGTTGATCTTCCGACGTCGATCAGTGTTTTGCCAGAAAAGTTGGAGGAATACGCAGGAAGCTACAGCTTTGGATTTTTCGCTGGCAAAATGGTGATTACGCGCGTCGGTGACAAAATGTATGCCAAGTTCGGAAGCCAGCCTAAATTAGAGATTATTCCGATCGCGGTCGACGAATTTGCTTGGCTCGATGTCGTGGCAACTATGAAGTTTGTTCGCGACAAGGACGGAAAAATTACGCGCGGTGATTTCACCCAAAGTGGAAAGACAACCAAAGCGAATCGCGTTAAGAAATGATAAATTTTTAGATATACGTTTAGCTTACACTGGCTGTCGGATTGTATCCCGATGAATAGGCAATCTTTGATTTAGTGCCTGTGCTCGTCAACAATATTGATTGCAAACGGTTTGAAGATTTTGCCGTCAAGTAGACGGATGACGCATCGTCTATTTTCGTGTTAACGGTTAACATTACGTGTTATAGATTGATTCAAAACAACTACATCGGACTACCATGAGCACGTCTTCTGCAATTGATCACAAAACCAAAACTCTCGAAGTGCTTGCTAGGTTGGGCGTGCCGTTTCCTCTCCAACCGGTCGCGCGCGGCGGTCAATGGCACACGGGTAACGGCGAAACAATCTCGATTAATTCACCCATCGATGCGCAGCCGATTGGAGAACTCGTTTGTGCAACGTCGTCGGATGTGGATGCTGCTGTTTCGCTTGCCGGGACCGCGTTCAAGCAATGGAGAGTCGTCCCGGCCCCGGCGCGAGGGCATTTGGTTCGAGCAATTGGTGAAGAGCTTCGTGCAAACAAAGAAGATTTGGCTTACATCGTTTCCGTCGAATCGGGAAAGATCTTCCAGGAAGCACTTGGCGAAGTCCAGGAAATGATCGATATCTGCGATTTCGCGTTGGGACTCAGTCGTCAGCTCTATGGTTTGACAATTGCCAGCGAAAGACCCATGCATCGGCTGACAGAGCAATGGCATCCGCTTGGCCCCGTTGGTGTCATTAGCGCGTTTAACTTTCCTGTGGCCGTTTGGGCTTGGAACGCGATGATCGCTTTGGTTTGTGGTGACCCAGTCGTGTGGAAGCCATCAGAGAAAACGCCTTTGACCGCGATGGCCTGTCACGCGGTTGCCGTCAAAGCCATCGAAAGAATTCCAGAGGCATCTGAAAACCTCGTTCAGCTTGTAATCGGCGGACGCGATATTGGGCAAACGATGGCCCAGCACACTGGGCTGCCGTTAGTTTCGGCGACTGGCTCAACCGCGATGGGCCGTTCGGTGGCTCAAGCCGTAGGAGCGAGGTTAGGGCGACCGTTGTTGGAACTGGGCGGCAACAACGCAGCGATCGTTACACCATCTGCGGACATGGCGTTGGCCGTTCGTGGCATCGTATTTTCAGCAGTAGGAACATGTGGGCAGCGGTGCACATCGCTTCGACGATTGATTGTCCACGAATCAATCGCAGACGATTTAAGAGAAAAACTTTTGTCGGCTTACGGTCAGTTGTCTATCGGATCGCCATTAGAAAAGACGACATTGGTTGGTCCGCTAATCGACGAAGACGCGTTCAACAAAATGCAGGAGACTTTGGAAGCGGCGAAAGCCCAAGGTGGAACGGTCCACGGCGGCCAGCGAATCGTCGACAATGTGCCGTCCGGTTTTTATGTGCAGCCAGCATTAGTTGAAATTGATGGAAGTGCAGAAATCACAAAGCAAGAGACATTCGCACCGATCACTTACTTCATTCAGTATCAAGATTTTGAACAAGCGATCGAGATTCAGAATTCCGTTTCTCAAGGGCTGGCAAGTGCCGTGTTCACAAGCGACATTCGCCAAGCCGAATTATTCTGTTCGCCAGCGGGCTCAGATTGCGGAATCGCCAATGTAAACATCGGAACCAGTGGAGCCGAAATCGGAGGCGCGTTTGGCGGCGAAAAAGACACTGGCGGCGGCCGCGAGTCGGGTTCGGACGCTTGGAAAGCCTACATGAGGCGCGCGACGAACACGATCAACTACTCCGATCAGCTACCGCTTGCTCAAGGAATCAAATTTGATCTCTAGGTTCGGCGGAAAGGTCTGGGCTTGCAGGTTTCATTATTTGAAGTGCTGATCAAAGACAAACGCCGCACTTGTCGGACCAACCTCGTGCTTTTCGGGCCAACGACGCAAACCTTGACGCTCGCGAGTGATCGCCGCGTCTTTTTACTTTTTGATTGAATGTATGTGGGGCGGATTTCTGCTGACCCGATACCACCCAGCTCGGAATCCAACACTTGCAACCTATTTCCATTTCACCACGCGTTCGGGGGTGCTGTTTTTCCGATCTATTTGCCAGCCATTCTCATTGGAAGTTTCCGGTGCAAGAAATTCCTGGGTTCAATCATCCATCGGAATTAGCCGCCGCACGTTTCTTTTGCACGACAATCTGTATTGGTTCGTAGAAAATGTTACCTAAGTCAAAATTTGGTGGATGCGAAATCTGTGTGGTGTTTTTGGTTTGATTTGTGCGGATCCGGCATGGTTAAAAATTTGTAGCTGGCGACCCGAACCTGACCTGCGATTTCAAATGGACGGTGAAGTTCCCGGGGGTTGGTGTTTTTTAAAAAAACGAGACCGGTCATTACGGTCTCGCTTGTGGATAAAAATTATTAACAGAGTTGAAGCTGAAAGGAACTAGCCAGCTTGCCGGTTGCTAATCAGGCTGTCGATGGCAACCAGATTGCCGCTGAACCAAACGTTCTCAATGCTTGTAAGTACCGCGACTCCGCCTTGGTATGAAACCGTCACAGTGCCTTCACCGTTTCGAACGAACGAATATCCGGCCGGCGAGCCAAAGGCATCGATTTGATCCGTTCGGCCTTCATTGCCAATGATGCGATCATTGCCTGCTGACAAAACGAACCGGTCTGAGCCACCGTTTCCGATGAGCGTTTCATCGCTGTTTGTGCCGCGTATGTTATCCGAACCCGACGTGCCGGTGAACACTCCACTTGGATTGACAACTAAGTCTTCGAAGCTGCGTACGATTCCGTCAGAGAACTGAATACTATTCATGTTGATCGCGGTGTCCGTGCCAGTGGAGGCACTGGAGATCACATAGCTATCGAGACGTTGATTACCATTGGAAACGTAACGGGTGATGACGTAATCCGATGCCGTACCTGGAGCAACGATCCGGTCATTTGAAAAATTGAATCCGTTCAAAGTGTCGTTGCCGGCCGACAATTCGTACCGGTCAACTGCACCAGCGCCAAACCCAGATCCGTTGCCGTTAATTATGTCAGCTCCGGGCGTGCCGCGCAAATAATCCGCAGACGTGGTGCCATTGACGACATTTGGTTGTGCGACTTCGAACGAAATGTCATTCACAATGATGGGATTGCTTGGACCGACCCCGGTCCAGACCCAAACGTAAGCCGAGGTGGCTCCTTGTGGAGTGTCGAATGTTCGAAGTTGGCTGGTCGCGGGATCCGTGTGGTTCCCATTAACCCCGATAACTTCCTGGCCAAGATAGTCACCGTTGAAACTGTAAAAATTTACTCCGACTGCCGCGTAAGGCTGTCCGATGCGATCAAACGATCGAGTTCCACGATAAGCGTCTACTTGAAAATTATACTCAGTGCCACCTGAAACATCGTATTCTGCCGAGACGGAAACTTCTCCATCAACGCCGGTCAATTGCAAGACGCCACCACTAACAGTCGCGTTGATTGCACTGCCGTTGATGGACCATTGCTTGCCCGCAAACACAAGTTCGGTAGCCGGTGGCGTGATGTCTCCACGAAACTCAAGAAAGCCATTCGTGTGCAAGGTGTTGCCACGACCAAATCCTCCGACGATCCCGTCAGCCTGAGTCCACGTTCCGGTCGAGTACATGTCAGGTCCATTGACGTCGACTTCGACTCCATCGACTGAAAGAAACTCAATGGTTGCATTAAGATCAATGCCGGCTGCAGGGTCCCATCGGTCGTTTACAAACTCGATGCGAATGTCGTTGGCGGTAACCGTTTCATCAAGAGTGATCGTGCCTGTTTGGCTAAACTCACTCAGGATGAATGTACGCACCAATTCATCGTTGGCGTAAACATCCAATTGTTCGCCGCCCTCTTGGCCCACGAATGTCATTGACACTGTCGACAGCATCATGCGTTCTTCCAACGTTTCGATATTGAGTTGATCGATTTGGGGCTGAGATTTTTTAGGATTGGGAAAAAGAGATCGCAGGTTCATGTTGAAATTCCTTAGGGGTGAAGGCACGTTTAGGGGTCCTTTGGAGGGGCCCGTATTCTGACCCAACCCGTACACTACTTCAACCCTGAGGATTCGCGATTTATTCGTTTAGGTTCTCAATGACGCCAAACCAACGAGTTTGGGACGTCTTTTGATAGAGTTAGGATGCTGAGAAGGATTTACGTTCTCAAACGCACGTCCATCTCCAGCCATGTCTGAGTGTTGGGGACCCGGTTGGGTTCGCCACCACGACGCCAATCAGAATCGATGCGTCCATCTTCTTGGCCTTGAGTCATCAAAGTTTCGGCGAAGAAGGAAGTGGCCATTCCCCATTTCCAAATGTTTTGCTCCGCGAATTCAATTTGGTCCAGCTCGGTAAAGATGGAAATCCAATATTGTTTTCCCGCTTCCATCGTGTACTCAATGTCGGCTGAATATTCGTAGATCGGATACTCATACAGGACTTCGGTTGAGCTTCTTACTTCGTTCCTCTCACCATTATCGACTCGGTTTGCTCCGCCGACTTCGAACCTTGCGGTGGTGCTACTATCAGGAGCACCGTCGCCTGCGTCTTCATAAATCTCAATCACGAAACTATCGCCCCGATCGGGCGACCTATTCCATTCAAAATCGCGCTCATAAATTCCAGTCCACTCGACTGACTTGATCGTTTGGGTTGAGTCGAGGTTGATTGGTGTCGCATAGTGCTGTTTGATAGGCGAGCCTTCCAAGGCGATCGAATCCACACCTTGTTCAACATTCTCAGGCCCACCTACCGGACCATCAAATACCAGTTCGCCGTTGGCCTCAAAACCAATTGCGAAAACTTCATCAGTTGCATCGGTATCCATCGTCATACTGCCAACGTCCCTGCCTTGCTGACCGCTAAGTGTCAGTTTTCCGGATAGCGTTGCGTCCTCGACAACAGCCGTCACGTGATCGGAACCGTGACCTGCATAAATTCCAAACCCATTTTCACCAACGTTTGGATTTAAGACCTCTACAACGTCATCCCCGTCTCCAGTCAGTACTAGTTGGGTGTTGCCCATGAATTCACTATTTTCGATCATAACGTGATCAGAGTGATTGCCAGTAAAGACGATTGCGTGGCCCTGCGTCAAATCATTTTGAAGATCGACTGTGTCAGCGCCGTCAAGCGAAAACACGTAGAGATCATCCAGGAACTCACTTTGCTTGATTGAAATGTTGTCGTCGCCATCGAAGGTTTGAACCGTCAGGTGGTCGTGGAAAGAACTTTTTGAAAGTGAAATCGTATCATTGCCCGGCCCGCCATAAATAACGGAGTGGCCTCTGAATTGAGTTCCAACGACTTCGAGACTGTCGTTCCCTTGTCCAAGGTTAAGCCGCAATCCTCCAGCAAATTGAGTCGTTGCTGAACTGGAGTCATTCAGGCCGCTGCTGCCAGATACAACGAATTCAGAGCCGCTGTTTATCGTTGTCCCTCCAGTGCCGACAATTTTGAGCTGGTCATTTTCATTGGCAACCAACTGGATTTGATTGGCTTCCGCATCACCGCGAATGAAAAGATTGCCATCCCATTGAACGACCTTTACATCACCCGCCAACATCCTCCGCGGTTCAAAGCATTCGTAATTGAAATGGGAGCGAGACTTCATTGATCGACTTGAACCAGACATTGGGAACCTCTCAAGCGGTGTGTTGAGTACAGAACGTAAAAATACACTTTGTAAAAATAGACTTCGTCCACCAAGTTGTAACTTATTCGATCGTGCATACAAAACGTTTTTTTGAGAAGACAGCGATGTCGAGAAAGAACGAAATAATTCAAAGAAAGCGTGAAAGGTTTTTGATCGTTTGCATTGGAACACAGATTAAGAATGCTCCATCATCCGTCCCATGTCACGAATTTTGTAATCGTACGCTCGCTTGTATACCGATTTTGAAAGTCGCTTAAGCATCCAAAAGTACGCGGACTGGAAAATCAGAAATGCAGCTAAGAACCAGACGACGAAAAATATGGTGTAGAACGTTAGCTTCCTTGTTCCTTCTTGATATTCCGTCTCTTTAGAGAGTTTGGCCAGTTTCTCAGATCGGATTTTAAAATCGTGGATCGTCAACAGTTCGTCTTGGAACGGCTCATCATAGGTAAGCATTGGGGTGAGTGACACCTGTTTGCCTTCGATCAAATGTTGAGCGCTTTCGGTTGTAATAAGCCAAAATACACAGGACGAAAATACGCAAATTGTAGTCAACACAACGATGACGTTCATGCGAAGTTTACTTAGCTGAGAAGCTTCAATTTGTTTTCGTTTTTCCGAGTTCGTTCCATCAAGCCGAAGGCAATTCGCGTTCATCGCGTGTCTTATCCCGGTTGGGAATTGACGTATCAAGATTTCTGAAATGCCAGTGATGACCAGAAGCTGTATTACGAAAAAAGAAACAACCGACAAACCGCTACTGAGAACAACAGCAGCTAAAGCCACGATCCACATAAGTTTTGCAATGGTAAATCGGTTCTTGAAAAGCATCGTTAGATTGATTGAATAGGTAACACAATGGTGATGAGGAAGACTAATGTTAACGGAAAACGATGTTCGGTTTTATTTGTTTTCCGCGAACAAGCAAGCTTTTTCTGAAATCTGTTTAGGTCCATCTGGGGAACAAAAAAAGCCACCGAACGTGAATTCGGCGGCTTAGAGTTTATAGGGGCAGTTGCCAAAGGACTTGGTCAAAGCGCCTTGCGGTCCAGTGCTGAGTTGTTTGGCCGAGCCAAGTTACTGACGATTCCAATTTTTTCAAGGATCGCGAGAGAGATGTAGGTGATGTCGACTTCCCACCAGCGATGGCCGTGCTGAGCCGAGCGTGGATCGGCATGGTGGTTGTTATGCCATCCTTCGCCGTTAGTCAGAATTGCAAACAGCCAGTTGTTACGACTGTCCTCACGTGTTTCGTAATTGCGGTAACCCCACATGTGTGCCGCGGAGTTGATCGCCCACGTGACATGCCAAGTGTAAACCGTTCTCATCAGGACTGTCCAGAAAAAGAACTGCACCGTGAACTGTGTCACGCCGCCTTCGGGAGCCATGAATAAGGCAAGAATGAAACCGAGGCCAAGGAACGCAGCGGCATGCAAAGCGTAAATGCCGACCCAGTTCACTCCACGCTGCAACCACATGTAGTATCGGTCTCGCATCAAGTCACGGCAGTACCGGTCGTACGCCGAAGCCGTACTCAAGTCGCGATTGTCGATGAACAACCAACCCATGTGTGACCAGAACCCACTGACGTGTGGTGTGTGAGGGTCAGGTTGATGGTCTGAATGTTGGTGGTGAACTCGGTGAACCAAAACCCAACGCGCCGGTGAATCTTGAAAACTACAAACACCCAATGTTGCGAGAGTGTACTCAAACCATTTCGGACAATCGAATCCGCGATGGGTCAGTAAACGATGGTAACCGGCTCCGATGCCCATCGAAGTGAAAATGTAATTGCCGATTGGCAAAAACAGTACGCCCCACCAAGAGAAAAAATACTGGAAGAACGCAAGCGGAATCAACAAGTGAAACAAGACGACGGGGATCAAGTACGACCAAAGAATTTTGCTCTGGGCGTTTACGCCTTCAGGGCGCGGAACTCTTGTCTTGCCCAAACGTTCTTTCTCGACATGAATGTCTTTGGCAATCGCATCTTTTTCGTTAGAAGCAGGCTGCGTTGTGGTTTGAGGTTCGATTTCAGTTGCCATGATTCTTAAGTCATTCCTGCTGTTATTCATCAAAGAAAACGGACACCGAGATGACCGTTTCATGCAATTTTAGTCTAATGTTCAGGCCGGATCTAGAAAACCCGAACTTTGCCTGCAATTGATCGTGCAACCGAATGGACTCTCAAGATGAGCTCACTACTTTCGTAGTGCAACGCCTTACGCTTACCCAAGCATCCTCGCGAGAAGGTGAGGCATGCCCCACCCGTCAATGAACCAACGCTGACGGTTTAATGGATCGCTCGCCTGTCACAGAATCAACTAAGACCTCGAAAGTACGTGAACTGACAAGTTGGTACCAAGCAAAACGGCGATTCCATACACATTAACGATCGGCTCGCGAGAGGCGACCGAGCTTAATCCGCAAAAATGACTTGCAGCTTAACCATTAACGGCTCGATTTGGCTCCGGTATTGCGAAAATGCCACTCGGTCCTCAGGCTGGCACTTAGTCATCATTGGTTTTAGTCGGCGCCATTGAAGGAACAAGTCACTCAGGTCCTGTCCTGTCGTGATCGAGTTAGGTTGTCGAAGAACGTTTTGGTGGAAAAGGTTTACGGAGGTGGCAAGCTGATCACCTGCTGAGCAAATTTCATCGTGAAACGCGTCTTCGTATCGTCGAGGTGTGATCCGCTGGTGAATTGCAAGCGATGTCTGACGGCACAGTGCGTCGAGATTCGCGGACAACTGTCGCATCATCCCGTGGTCAATCACCGGTGCTACTCCAAACGTATCGCCTAGAGTTCGCATGGTCGTTTCAATGTCTTCAAGCTGACGATCTACACGCGGGTTTTTCAAATCGTGAAGCAGGTGATGCATCTCGTCCCATTGGACTGCAAACAAGCGGTAGTCCCACTCAAGATCTTCAACCGTCGCATTAGATTTGAGAGAGCGACTGAAATTGCCGCACGCCGTTTGAAATTCGCGAGTCGAGTTCATTGCGAAACCAGGCTGAGGGTGCTTCAGGATTTCAGCCAAAGTAATGGAATTGAAAACTCGTGCAGAATCGACAGCAACCGCGTCGGTGACTGCCGAGAGATATTCACGATCAATGATTTCTGGCAACCAGAGTTGCTCGTGAATCAGGCGACCGGTTCCTTCGATCTTTTGAATAGAGAAACGAAGTCTTTCATCTTGAAATTGTGCCAGCGAACGACTGAACGGTCGCCAGCCTTTGTTGCACTG
>JBGCDK010000001.1:0-141797 GCA_045105295.1 Mariniblastus sp. | reverse complement strand
ATCAGGCGACACGATTTTCAAAAATTTGTGGCCGTGGTTTGCGCTAGCCGCATCTCCTTAATTGAACCGAACTTTTCGAATCTTTGAGAGATTCAGTCTCGGTTGAATTTACCGGAGGAACTCTTAGATGAAGTATTTTCGACCAATAATGCTCGCTATTATCGTCTTACTTTTGACCATTCCGATTTCAAACCTCAATGGTCAGACGAAAAACAAAAACAGCTCTAGTCAAAAAAAGGGAAACAAAAACAATCGGTCGCCCGACAATTCAAAAAATAGCAAAACAGATCCGCTACGAAAAAGAAAAAAGAACAACAAATCCAACAACAAAAAAACGAAAGACTCAAATTCCCCCAAGGGTACGCGTCAACCTCCTGGCGTGACGGTTGCTGATGTAGTTAAAGCGAGGAAGTCTCGCCCTCAGTTTTTATCTGTTAAAAGTTCCATCGAGACCAATGGCAGCTTTCAAAAGATCATCAAAGGCCTAGCTCCCGACAACAAGCGTTTCGCTCGGGTGGCGATTAAAGAACTAGGATCAAGCGACGGAGTTTTGATAACTTCTGAAAACATTGATTTGCCAGACCGTAAAGAAACGGAAGGTGAGACCACGATCGAAGGCGACTATATTTGCACGAGTATCGAAGTCGAAGAAACGATTGAAAACAAAGAACAGTACATCATCGGTGCCTTGGGAGGTTTGTATCCCGGCATGGTTTTAAACGGCGACGAACTTCATGTAGGTCAGTACGTTGAAGTTACCGGAAAAAGAAAACCGCACACCATTGTTTTCAAAAACGGCCCTACCGTTGTTGGAAATCCTGTTGCCGAAGTCAACGACCCTAGCCTCGATACAGTTGAACAAGCGACCTCTAAACTCCTCCAAACACTCAAGTTTGGAAGTACGCCCGCAGAAGCGATTAAGGATTATGCAATCGTTCGCAGCCAAGAGCAGGTTAGCCTGGAAGTTGGTGCTGCAATGAACTATGCAGCTCTGGATGTCGCCTCGCAGCTTGATTTTGATTATTCCGAGGCGAAAACCAATATCCTCGTGACATTCAAGCAAATGTTTTACGAAATTCACACGGACCGCATGGACGGAGAAGTATTCGTTTCTCGGAAAACAGTACCCTCTGACATTTATATTTCACGTGTGGGATACGGGCGCCTGATGCTATTCAGTTTCTCTTCCTCCGCGACTCATAAAGAACTTGAGGGAGCTCTGAGAGCAACGTTTGATGGAGTGGGAGTCGGTGGAGAAGTAAATGTAACGGCCTCAGAAAAGAAGATCGTCGAGGAATGCAAAATCAACGTCTATGTCCACGGAGGCTCTGCCACCAACGCGGTCAAGGTAATTAATAACGGCGTTGATGGAATCGCAAGCTATGTCAGGGACGGTGCACAATTCCATCCAGCTAGAAACCCTGGTAGCCCAATGACTTACCATTTGACATTTCTTCAAAATGGAAGACTCGCCAGCATTATCACGCCAACGAATTACACTTATTCCGAATGCGTATTGAACACCGGGCGATACAAAGTCAGCGTGGACAAATTGGTTTGCACGAAAGCCACCAGCACCAATCCCAATGCGAAACTCTACGGTGACATTAAGGTCAAAGCCTATCTGTACGACAAAGGGCATGCGACGCAAGTTTTGATGGAAGGGACGCCCTACGAAAAGACAGTTGTTTTCGATTACCGGAGCCTTGGATCCAAGGACTTGTTTAGCGGTTTTACGAAATCAAATCCGCTCAGAATTGCTGCTAGTCCCGACGATGCCTATTCGATCGACAAAACGTTTAACGCGGTCTACCCTGATCTTCAAAATGTAGATATGGCAAAATCTCATATCGCGTTTGAGTTTGACCTTTACGAAAAAGACACCGCGCAAAAGGACGGACTCGAAGTCCCAACTAAAAAGATCTATCTCGAGGATATTTTGCAAACCACCTTGCCCTCAAGCCAATCACTTGAGTCGGATGGATCACTTTCGGATACCGGATCAGTGTACAAATTCAGTGACAAAAACAATTTTGATTTTGAGCTTCATTACACGATTACGCCCAACTAGAACGTAGGCTGTTTTGAACATTTTCAATTGGCAGCGAATTGGTAGAAGCCTACGAACGCCGCGTGCAATCCCGCACGTGGCGTTTCGTTCGTGGGTTTGCCTCAGACGCCCCCAGCGACCAAATCTAAATGCTGTTCGATCGAAACTAGACCGTCGGTCGTGAAGTAAGTTTCGATCTTCAATGGAATCACGATAAGCTCCCAAAGCGTGGACCTAAAACAATCCCGCCTAAACAAAGCCTGTTCTGTTGTTAAGATACCTTTAAACACTTTGCACCCGTTTACATCTTCTCAAATTCGAAACGCAACCGATCATGCCGTTTACGCCAACTCACGTCTTGGCCGTTCTCCCGATTGGATTGGCAACGCGAAACCTGATGCCACTTTCGGCGCTCGCCATTGGTGCGATGACTCCCGATGCGACGATGTTTTTTCCATTGCTTTCTCCCGGCTATCAAGAAGCTCATGCAGCCTACGGTCCTATTTTGGCCTGTTTGCCGTTTGGGTTAATGGCATTTTTGCTATTTCAGTTCGTGCTCAAGGAACCTCTGATTGGGCTCTGCCCAACGGCGTTTCGAAATCGCATGGCCGCCATAAGCCAACCTTACGTTAAACCATCTGTTTTGTTTTTTCTGCTTGTCTCGGTGGGTATTGTGACTGGAGCCTACACGCATTTGTTGTGGGACAGCTTCACTCATCGCCATCGATTCGGGACGGAACTTTTTCCTCAACTCAATCAAACGTACATAATCTTTGGCCGCACAATTCCGTTGTTTTCCATATTGCAACACGGAAGTTCGGTTGTCGGTTTGCCGATTCTTTTTATCTCAGCGATGTTTTGGATACAAAAACAGCCAAGCGTTAACGATGGACTTGGCGAGGTATTCGTGGCGACCAATTCGACACGATGGTTGGCGGTAGGATTCGCGAATCTCACGGTTTGCCAAGCGTTCTACGAATTTGGTTTGGACACGTGGCACACACTGGAAATCCGAGCCAGCCAAACAGTCACCAGAAGCATTCTGGTTTTGACACTCGCAGCAGTAATCTATTCCGTTATCCTACAATTTTACTGCCTGCGCGAAAAACGACGCGACAGAATTAGAAGACTGCGGCCAGGACAGCCAACCGCCCCCCCCCGAAGAAGATCAGAATAGAATTGCTTCAAACGAAGCAGCCAAACAGCGATAACGTTTTCCAAACGAATCAAATCAGATACGATTGCCGCGACAAAAAACGACAACACAACCGCCTACCAAAGACTTGCTGATGATTGGTACATATGCCGAGCGCACGACTAAGTTTTTAACAATTTCCACTGGCTGGAAAAATTGGATTAAGCAATGAGTAAGAAAATAGTCTACGTCGACATGGACGACGTTCTTTGCAATTTCGCGGGCGGGGCTCGCAAGAGGAGCCAGGCCGACCCCAATCGAAAATTCCCACAATCGAAAATTGGATTTTTCGAAAACCTCGAACCAATCGAAGATGGAATCGAGTCAGTTCAATCGCTGCTTGAGGATTTTGATGTATACATCCTGACGGCGCCTTCGACGCGCAATCCTCACAGCTATATGGAAAAACGAATTTGGATCGAGAAGTATTTTGGCTACGAATTTACTTCCAAATTGATCATTTCACCAAACAAGGGCCTTTCGATTGGCGACTATTTGATTGACGACAATGTCCGTGGCAAAGGTCAGGAAAATTTCAAAGGCGAGCTAATTCATTTTGGCAGTGCAACGTTTCCTGACTGGAAATCGGTTGTCCAGCATTTACGCTCGAAAGAAAATCAGCCCCGGTAAAAAACTGAACGGCGAGTAGGCATCATCCCGATCTTCGTTGTGCAACCACTAGAACATGAAGAGTGATAGAATGAGTTACCCCGACCAAATCGCCAAACACCTTAGAGAAATCCACTTTGGCAACAACTGGACTGGCGCATGCCTGAAAGAAAAATTGGAAGGTGTCACGTGGCAGATTGCTGCCAAGCAGTTTGGCTCCTTCCATTCGATCGGAACTTTAGTCTTCCATATGAACTACTACATTGACGCAACTATCAAATTCTTGCGGGGCGGAGAATTAAAAAGCAATGACGAAGTAAGCTTTACCTGTTCATCCATTTCTTCTCAGCAAGAATGGGAAACGAGATTGGATAAAACCTGGGCAGACGCTGAAACACTTGCGAAGTTGATCGAATCGATTCCCGAAAGCCAGTTGCTTCGAGACTTCGGCGACAAGAAAAATGGATCGTGTTACAGATGCCTGCATGGCATCATTGAACACTGTCACTACCACACAGGGCAAATCGCGATTTTAAGATCCATGTGGCTCAATGAGTCCGCGCCCCGAATCCAATAGGATCTCTCAACGACGCTTCACGCGTTCGAATTTCTGCTGAACCAAAGGATCGCCAAGCCGAGGAGGAAAATCACCCACTCTCCCGTCGCTAGTTTGTAAGTCATCGGTTCGATCCCGTCGAACAAAAATATACTGATCGTTCGAAACAGCACTAGCGAGCCGTGAATCAAAATGCAGGCGATCAAACCAAAGGTCGTCGTGTCAGATCGAAATACCGAACACAGAAGGATCAACGCGAGGCCGAATTCGAGCCCGCCGTAGACTGTCATGAATTCTGACTGGCCTGATCCGCCCTTCAGTTCAAAACCAACTTTGTCGGAGGTCACGCCCGGGGAAACGCTGCACCAAATGGCAAGAGCGAAATAAACCAAAGCAGCCGCGATTAGATATATTTTTGCAATCATGAATCTATGGTCTGGCTTAATCCTGAACGCGTCTAGTGGGTGCGTAGTTTACAACACGAGAGAAAGCCAACAATGAACGGCGGAACAATTCTCGTTGCCCACTATAATTTAGAGGCCGGACTCAGAGTGCTGAATGACTGCCCACGTATCAAGTGAATTTTGCAAGGAGTGTCGGTTGCACCGAACGAGATCGTCGTGTGCCTCGGGGTAGCTGGCGACGAGTGCTTGTGAGACGACTTTGCCGCTTGGAGGCACGTCGAAGTAATTTCTTGGACGCCATCCTTTAGGCTTTTTCACGACGACAAAAACGTAATCGGGCTGGTTATGAGAGATTCGATTGGTGGTTGTCATTTCAGGCTTTGAAAATCAACGAAACTTTTAGTTGGATAAATTTTGACCGGCGCGTCTGCTTGAGGCCGGAACTGCCTATTTGGTTTAAGCTACTAGTTCACTTGGCCAACGGTGCGCTGCTAGATTGTTTTCCCGTCTTCTTCGTTGGATTGCATCAAAAAAGAAGTGGCCTGTAGGCTAAGTTGTAAAACCGGAAATGAAGCCCTCTCATTAACGTCGATTTCCCTTGAAACGCTCAATTTCGTTATCCCATTGGTGATTTCAGCGGTAATCTCTCAAACCCAGGATTTTTCGTTGGAAAAACCGGGGCTTTGTACCTGCGACTACTTTTTGAAGGCCTCAGCCAAATGAAGAACAGATTGAGCAATGAAACGGTTGTCTTGGTCCACGGGCTTGGAGGAAGTCGTCTGGACATGCGGCCTATCGCAAAACGATTGCATGAAATCGGGTTTACGACGCAGAACTGGGGATACTGGAGCGTCATTCGTAGACTGGAAACTCATGCGACAAAGTTAGCTCAATTACTGGATCGACTAGAGCGTGATGACTCTGTTTTGAAAATTCATTTGGTGGGTCACAGCATGGGCGGGATCATCATCCGCACGATGCTCGCGGAGTGCAAAAACAATCGTTTTAGCAAACTCGGTCGAATGATAATGCTGGCGTCTCCCAACCGCGGATCTCACGTCGCTCGAAAACTCTCGCCGCTGACCCGTTGGTTCTGTCCTTGCATGGAGCAGATTTCTGACTCGCCATCGAGCTTTGTTAACAGCTTGGCAAACTCACCAGCTGAAAGAGGAATTGAATTTGCAACAGTTGAGGCATCCAAGGATCGCGTGATCGCACCTGACTGCGTTCAACTTGAAGGCCAATCTGATTTCGCAACCATCAACGGCCATCACGGTGTAATGACGTGGTATCAAGAAACGATCGATCTTATCGAGCAGTTTTTGTTGGAAGGTCGATTCAGTCCTGAACGAATGCCGATCAAAAATCTCGAGCGATCCGTTACGAGCCAATAGGCCGTTGAAGGGCTGACGGCTCGTTTGCGCAAATCATCGTGGCTTTTTCAATGGATCCGTAACGTCAATTAGTTTGGATAGTCGCAACACTTGATCCTCAGACAAATCTTTGAAACTCTCGTTCACAGCCTGCTTTTTGATTTCCCTCGCTTCGACAACCAAATCCTGATGCAGACGTTTGCCAAATTCAAACAGACTGTCAGCTTGTTCGTCATTGATCCCAAGTTGCGAAGCCAGCACACCTTTGCTGATAGAATTAACTGTTCCTAAATTTGCCAACTGTTTTTCGGTTGCTGTTTTCTTGAGCACGTCAGTTTGGTCGGAGGTCAGTATCGCACCGAGCTCTTCTTCGAACTCCGCTTGATCCAACTTCATTGCAGAGCGGCGGAAACGTCGCAATTGGCCGTATTGGTCGGAGTCGATTTTCGCAGACTTTCGCACTTTCCCAATCAAGCACGCCCCGAAGATCTCGCCTCGATTTTTTTTAACGTTCACATCAGGCGATTCGGAAGCCGCTGATTTTTGACTTACAAACAGCTTCGCGTTGAGAAAATCATCGAACGATTTTTCGCTCAGCAAAGTCTTAAGTGTCTGTTGCTGCGACTCAGCAAGCTCTTCAACCAAGGCAGAATTTGCTGCCCGATTGAGCTCGCTTAACTCCCGCTTCCAGGACTTACCAAATTTTGAATTGGCTTCCTTGATCGCCCCAACCTGTGTGTCGGTTAGTTCAAGTTCTGATTGAACGCGTTTGGTCTGAAGATACTTGCCGACACCGTACTCTTCGATCGCAAGTCGTTCTGTCGCGATGGTCAATTTCTCTTGCTGCTCTACGTCGAGCAAGGATCGCAGGGTCTCTTGCGATTCAAGGAACATGGCTTTGATTTGATCTCGTTTTTCATCGGACGCGATTGCACCCACCAATAGATCATCCATTTCTTTTTTCGTCGCCTGCCAGCTGTTGGACAATTCTTCGAACTTGTCATCGGTCAGGCCAATTGAATCCTTGACTGAACCGTTGGCCAACAAACTCATCGTGTCGTACCTAAAACCGAACTCATCGACGAGCATGAAATGCGTTTCAGTTTCGAACCCTCCAAATCCTAGCTTTTGACTGACGGCAACATGGAACTGGGAGTCACCCTCTCTTTCCTGAGCCTTTGCCCCGGGACATGAGAGGACAAAACTTGTAAATACGAGGCACGAAACGATGCGACGGGCAGAACCCCAAATCGAGGACATTCTTGGGACCATTGATCAACTCCTTTTGATTTGTATTTCAGTAGACTAATTTCGCGATAAGAATTCAGCTAGACCATTTTTTTGAACCCAGAAAAACCGGGATTCCAGTGTGCATCACAAGCGATTCCCAGATTTTCATTTTTTAAGTGACACGACCTACAAAAAACTGCCTAGATAATTTACGCCTGCTGTTTCCCTGGAATTATACGAATTGAAGCGGATCCAAAGCGTTCATTTGATGATTGTCTTTTTCAACCTTAGTACAATCGGATGAGCGGACTGAATTACAAACGTACACTTGATACTTTGAGCTATTCATGAGCCGTACCTCCACTTCTTTCACCACATCAAAACCGCCAAGCTCCAACTCTCCGTCGGCTTCGTTGAAATTGCTCGAACAAGCCAAGAATGGCGACGCCAACAGTCTAGGGCTCTTGCTTCGAAGATACTTTCGCTACTTGAACTCGCTCTCGCATGGACACATCGACGAGCGTATTCGGATGAGAGTCAGCCCGTCAGATGCAGTCCAAGAGACGTTGCTTGAGGCTCATCGAGATTTCGATCACTATGCCGGCACGACTCTCGAAGAGTTCACCGGCTGGTTGCGAAGAATCATGTTTCACAACTTGGCAAGTGCCATCGAGAACCATGTTCTAGCTGCGAAACGTGATGTCCGAAAGCAACAATCGCTCGACGAAAAAATCAACGACGCCAGCCAGTCGGATAGCCCAATCAAACGCTCTCTCGAAGCCGACGTCTCATCGCCCAGCTCTCCTGCCGTCCGCGATGAATCTCTAAAGCAATTACGTGTCGCGATCAGCACACTTCCAGAGACCTACCGACGCGTCATTGAGATGCGGCACTTCGAAGGGCTTTCCTTCAACGAAATCGCCGTTCGACTGGGCCGCAATTCTGGTGCGACAAGAATGCTTTGGGTGCGAGCCGTTGAGAAACTCAAAATAGAAATGCCCAAAAATGAATAAGAATCAACGATTGAAAACCAGTCATCTTTTCTGTTTTTTCAAAAACTAGTCGCCCCCAAACTAGTCGCCAACATTCAACTGGCAATATTGTGCTCAAGAAGCCCAACTCATTTGATGACACCAACAGCTTTAACGCGAAGGCTGATCATTTCGCAAAGGAATCATCGCGCGGCGACCAGTCGATCGAATTTGGCTCGCTAAACAAATGCGATCCTCTGGACAATAGTGATGACCTGTTGAACGCCAATGATTCATTCGTCGACAGCGAGTTGGCCGATGTGTTTGATCGGTATTCGACGTCGGTGCGCTGCCGATTGAATTATCAGACTCGAAAATTCGACCGTCAGTTTCCCCAGACTTGGCACGTCGAAGGGTCGATGAGGGATTGTCCGATTCAAAAGAAGAGAAGTTACCGGAAGGCATCGGGCCAACGTCGACGATTGAAACAACAGTCCTTGCGGCAATTCTTGTCGGTACTCACTTTCAACGAGACCGCAAAAGTGAAATTGAAAAAGTTACAATTTACGATCGTTAACCGCATGCAGTGCACATCAATTGCGATGCGAGTCCCAAACCACTTGCAAACCGTTCGTTTTTTAAAATTTCCGTCACATTTCAGATAGAATCATGCCTTGATTGGTATGGATCTAGATTCGGCAAATCTTCAATATGCCAACGATCTTGTTTGTCAATTTAAGGCTCGGTAGGCATCATGAAAAAAAGCAACAGATACGCACCGCGATCGTTGAACACTCGATCAAACAAACTGGCTTATCAAGTACTTGAGCCACGACAGGTTCTAACAAGCCTCTACTATCCTGGATTCAGCCTGGACCATCACGTCCCGCAAGATTCAGTCACTACGATCGCCACAGATCTGACGGTAGAGCCTAACATCACAACCCAGCCGGAGTTTGGGGCGCTCGAGTTCGATTCGACGACGGGCTCATTGACCTACCGCCCTAACGCTGGCTTCACCGGCTCTGATACGTTCGAATTGGTCAGCCAACACAATGACCAGCATACGAACGAGCATAGCGTCCGGGTTTGGGAGTCAGCTTATGCCGTGCAGGACTGGACTCTCGTCCAACCCGGCAAAGCCTCAACCATTGACGTTCTTGCAAATGATTATTCGTTTCAGAAACACAAGCAACCCAACAGCGACGGAGACGCGACATTCCAAGTCATCGGACGTGGGTACTCCGCTGACTTTTACTGGCAACAAGACGCGTCTGAATTTAACATCGTCGATGTCTCGGGGGACCTCGCAGGAAACATTTCGATTTCCGACGATGGCCGATCGCTAATCTATGAATCGGCGTCAGAATTCTCTGGTACCGAATTCGTAACCTACTCAATAGAGAATTCGCTTGGTCACGTTTTTCAAGCCACGGTGACGATCGAAGTTTCCAACGAAAGCCTGGACGAATACTCCTACTTCAATGAGGCCCACTTCGAACAAGTACAGATTGAGGATTGGCTAGATCAACGGGCACAGTCGCTAACAAGCTCGTGGCATCGTTACTATGATCTTCAGTTCACCAGCCGTGTCGGAACAACTTTTTTCTCAGCCGTGGCAGATGCGACAACGACTCGAGCCACATACGACGGCTCAACCACTCCACAAGAAGGCGATATCGTCAAATCTCATGGCGATCTCATCTACTACGTCACTCACAACAGCGAAGAAATTACCAGCGAAGATCAATTCTCGTCGTATCTATCCATCGTTGATGTCTCCAATCCGAATTCTCCAACCTTGGTCAGCACCACCGGTTTTAACAATCGGATCAATGACATTTTTCTCGGTGAAGGCCGAGCCGCTGTGATTCTTAACAAGATTCGCATCTCCAGTTCAGACAGTGGCTACCGAGCGTCTTCAGAACGCAAGTTTGACTTAGTCGTTCTTGATCTTAGCGACAGCGAATCGCCAAGCCAAATCTACCAAGCGACGATCGATGGCAATTACAGAGAGGCCCGTCTGGTCGGCGACGAACTCTATGTCATCAGTGGCACACCAAGCAATAACTACAGTCTTTCTCCTTCCCAACTAGACGTCGGCGATTCTCCGACCTCCGTGGGCCAGTACATTGACGCGGTTCTGAATACCGACAATGCATTTAAACTTCCAATGATCGAGGTTGAAGTAGGCGGTGTTTCCACAACACAAGTCGTCGACCATTCCCACATCGTTCGACGAGACTCCACGTATACCTCAACGCTTGTTACGACATTCGACATTGGTAGCAACAGCGGCCAACCTTTGGACATCGATGTAATCGAGTCGAATCACATCAACACAATCTACGTTTCGCAAGAATCAGTATTTTTGTTCGACGGAGCGTCGGCAATCAAGCTTGCGTTCAACGCTGATTCTCCAGGCGTCGAATTCACTGCTGACGGCGAACTACGAGGACACTTACTCGGTCAATTTGCTGCCGATGAGTTTGGCGGCTACTTGCGAGTTGCCATGACTGACAACACCGATGGCAGTTCCGACGTCCGCGTGTTCGAACAAATTGACAATACGCTTGTTTTAGTTTCGACGCTGGAGGACATCGCTCCTGGAGAGCGGATCTACTCAACACATTTTGCAGAAGACCAGTTGTTCGTAGTCACCTTTCGACAAATCGACCCTTTATTCGTGATCGACCTAACGGACCCAACGTCTCCTGCGATTGCGGGCGAACTCAAGATCCCTGGCGTTTCAAATTACCTTCGATTGATTGGCGATGACATTCTGCTGGCCGTTGGACGTGACGCCAACGAATCGACAGGACGATTTGGTGCTTTGCAAGTCTCCTTGTTCGACGTCTCCGATGCGGGTGCCCCTGAACTGTTGGACCGTTATACGTTCGAAGGTGGTCGACGGACAGAAACCCCACTGATTGAATCCTGGTGGGATTCTCCTAACCACCACGCACTAACGTTTGATTTCACTAACAATGTTCTCTCGTTGCCAGTTTTTTCCAATGGAAACTGGGGATCGAACGGGCTCCCCATCTTCACGGAATCTGCTTCTGCATTCTCTTTGTTTGAGTTGGATCGCGAAAACGGAATTCAACCCATCGGACAAGTCGACTTTGCCACGAAAGCACTTCGCACTGTCCTCGTTAGTGACACCATGGCCTACCTGTCAGAGGATGGCTTGAAAACGGCAGCGAGAGTAACGCCAACAGATGTCATCGCAACGATGGAACTCCCCACTGGCACTGACTTCGTGTCTGGCGATAGCCCTGTGAACGCACTCAGGCAATATGTTTTCGTTCAGAAAAGAATCGAAGCACCGCACTTGATGAAAGAAGTCTTTGATGCGAGCAAGACCCAAATTGAGCGAAATTTTAACGTCGTGCTTGAGTCTTTGAACTTCAATGATGCAATCGGCCCCCAACTGAAACGGGCGGTTGCATTGCGTGCGGTCGAAGTAAAACCAATCGAAGCAACAATCCTCTTGAGCTCAATCGCGAACGAAGAGCGTGACTTGACACTGGACCGCTTCATCACCGATTTCAATCTTGAAGAACTAATTGAATCGGCGACAGAAAATGGTTTTGATAGTGGCGATTCGGAAGTCGCCGAACGGGTGTTTGCATTCGACTCGTTCTTTGCAGATCTCAACAAAACAAAGAAGCTGGTCAATCCGTTTAGAGCCATTCTAAACAGGCTGTAAATTTTTGTTTTTCGTAATCCTGCAAACCGAACGTGGCCCCACCACGATTGGCTAAATCAAAACTGACCGACTCTCGCTTGGCTAAATCAAGCGAGCAAATACAATGCGGACAAATCTGTTTCGTGTGTTATTTGAGTTTCGGCATCATGAATTCCGCCAATATCATTGCTGTAGGCGAAGTCCTTTGGGATCTCTTTCCTGATGGTGCTCGATTCGGCGGAGCCCCAGCCAATTTCGCTTGTCATGCAGCCCGACTGGGCGCTAACGTGACGATTGCAAGTGCCATAGGTGACGACGATCAAGGGCAAACCGCGCTAGAAATTCTCCAGTCATTTGGAATTGATACCCAACACGTCCAAATTGATCCAACATTTTCTACGGGGCGGGTCAACGTTCTTCTTGATTCAAACGGCAAGCCAACTTTCGAGATAGATCCTGATGCGGCTTGGGATCACCTCCGATCAACACCAGCGCTAGAAGAGTGCGCAGCCAATTCTGATGCAATCTATTTTGGAACTTTGGCACAACGCAACCCTCAATCGAGAACTGCGATGAGAAAGCTATTAAAAGCCGTTTTGGAGTCGAAAGAAAACCCAACGATCCAACGAATTTTAGACATTAACCTTCGCCCGCCTTTTTGTTGCGAAGCCTCAATCCGCGAGTCAGTCCATTTGGCAAGCGTGCTCAAGATGAGCGACGAAGAACTCGATCAAGTCTGCAGTGCTTGCGAGGTCTTTTCCACCGGTGATCATGAGACCCGTACGCGGCAACTGCTGCTCGACTACGATTTAGACCGGGTCGTCGTGACTCGCGGTCCTAAGGGTGCATTCATGGTGACAAAAGATGGTATTTTCTCGCACCCCGGAATCGCGACTCGCATAATAGACACCGTCGGGGCAGGAGATGCGTTTACTGCGGGACTTGTTGTGGGCATACTTGATGCAATGCCAGACGATAGCATCCTCCGATACGCATGTTCGATCGCTGCCAAAGCTTGCTCACATGCAGGTGGAGTTCCATTAAGTGATTGACGGCGGAATATCCAACCTCGTAATTAAAATTCAAATTCTTAGCCACGGAGTTCCAATGCAAAAGTTTCACGTTTGGAAGCCATCGATTCGAGTTGCTTTGCTATTCGTTGCCATCCTGACTGGATCCTTCCTCCCTTCGCCAAACGTTTGGGCATTGGACAAACCCAACATCATCGTGATTTACACAGATGATCAAGGTTTTGGAGACACGAGCGCAACTAACCCCGATGCTAAATTCGAAACTCCAAACATGGACCGCCTGGCGAAGGAAGGAATCAGTTTTACAAACGGGCACAGCGCAGACACCGTTTGCTCGCCATCTCGTTATGGACTGTTGACGGGGCGATATTGTTGGCGGACCAGTTTGAAATCAGGTGTACTTGGTGCCGAACACAAATGCTTGATCAGCGACGACCGCATGACGCTTGCTTCGTTTCTACGCGACAACGGATACAACACTGCGATGGTTGGCAAATGGCACCTGGGGATGGATTTTCCAGGGACGCCGAAGACACGCGACTGGACGAAACCCGTCGTCGACATGCCGCTGGACAAAGGATTCGACTATTTTTTCGGCGTCCCTGCTTCGCTTAATTACGGAGTTCTCGCTTGGTTTGAGGGCCGTCATGCATCGGTTCCACCGAAGCTGTTTACTGCCAAGAAACCCAACAAACGGCATATGGATTATCGAATCATGCCCCCTTATCAAGCGACGCCCGAGGAGACGCGGGAAGTCCTCAAGAAAAAAGGGATGGAAGTGGCTCCCGATTTCATCGACAACCAATGCCTGACACGTTTTACAGACAAAGCAATCGAGTGGATGCAGTCGAAAACCGAAGAAGCGAAAAACGGCAAGCCATTTTTCGTTTACTTGCCATTTACATCACCACATTATCCCGTTTGTCCACTGCCTGAGTTTTGGGGCAAGGGCAAGTCTGGCGGCTACGGTGAATTCGTCATCGAGACTGACCATCACATCGGCCGCGTCTTGAAATTTCTAAAGACGTCGGGCCTGGACGAATCCACTATGGTTATTTTCACAAGCGACAACGGTCCTGAACGATCATGGAAAGAGCGAGTCAAGAAATTTGGGCACGCGAGCAACCTAAATTATCGCGGAGGCAAACGTGACATCTACGAAGGCGGGCACCGTGTACCGTTTTTCGTTCGATGGCCCAATGGAATCAAAAAGCCAGGCCGTGTTTGGGATAAAATTGTCGGCCAAATCGACCTACTGGCGACCGTGGCGGAAGTTATTGGCAAGCCCCTTCCAATGAACGCGGGAGAAGATAGTTTGAGTTTTGCCCGCGTTCTGACTGATCCCAAATTCGACTACGAACGCGCACCCTTAATCAACCATTCGGTCAGCGGCCAATTCGCAGTCACTGAGGGAAGCTGGAAACTTGTCTTTCCTCATCGGAAATCAAAACTGGAGTTATTCAACCTTGCCACAGACTCCGCTGAGAAAAACAACATCGCTTCCACCCATCCCGATCAAGTCGAACGTCTGAAAAAACTCGCAACCGATATCGTTCTCAATGGCCGCTCTAATCCTGGGCCCGTTCGAGCCAACGACACAGGGCATTGGCCTAATCTGGGTTGGATTGCTGAAGCGGAATACGACTCACGTCAACCCGCACACGACAAGTAGCATGTGATCGAAAGATCGCCAATTCTATTGAGTGGGTAGCATTCTTTCTCGCAAGTCGTTTTCGAATTTTGCTTTGTATATCTAACCTTTTTTCAAGCTAGGTGATCCCAAGCGTTTCTAATTCCGCGAGTTTGGCTGCCGCCCTATGGCTACATCCTAATGGATCGGATATCAAAATTGATGCAGCCCAAACTTATTCGGCTGCAACGTTGCTTTGTTAACTTTAGATAACCCACCGGATTACCATGCTCCGAAAACTCGAACAACGTCTTGTCGGAGAAATGAATGACTATGAACGTGCGGTTTTGAGGCACGGGGCCATTTGGTTTTTCTTGGTGCTGCTGGGCTATTACATCTTGCGGCCGATTCGCGAACAAATCGGATCGACTTACGGGACGGCGAATCTTTCGGGCCTGTTCTGGGGCACTTTTATCGTGATGTTAATCGCGATTCCCTGCTACTCTGTTCTGGTTGGCAAGTTTCACCGAAGGAAGCTCGTTCCGGTCATCTACTTTGTATTCATTGGTTGCCTAATTTCGTTTTGGCTGGCAATGAATTTTCTCCCGGAAGCAACACAGATCTGGGTAGCCCGCGCCTTTTTTGTCTGGATCAGTGTTTATGGATTGTTCATTGTCTCGTTCTTTTGGAGTGTCGCAGGTGACTTGTTTTCGAGCGATCAAGGTCGCAAGATTTTCGGAGTCATGTCGGGCGGTGGTACGATTGGTGGGCTGGTTGGATCGCAGATTGCAGGCCGATTGGTTAGTAGAATCGGCGTTTCCAACTTGCTTCTGATTCCTGCCGCATTACTAATCATTTCACTATTCGTTTACGTCTCACTTGAGCGATCATTTACCCGACTGGCCGGCCCAGAACAAAAAAAATCAAAAAGTGGCAAACCAACTGGCGGCAACCCATTCGCTGGATTCACTGCCGTTTTAAAATCGCGTTACCTGTTCGGAATTTTCTTGTTCACTGTTTTGTTTTCCATTTGCAGCACTGGCGTCTATTTCCAACAAGCCGAAATTGTTAAAGCCGTATTTAGCGATGTCGAAATAGACGAGTCAAAAATACGCAATGTAGATTCGCTGAGTGACTCAGAGTTTGAGAAGGAAAAAGAGAAACTTCAAGAATCTGCCGCTAAAGAAGCGCGAACCGAGTACTTTGCCAACATTAATTTCACCGTCTCATTGGTGACGCTGCTATTTCAGTTCGTGATTGTCGGCTGGCTGATGCGGACCGTCGGACTGGGGTGGACATTGGCAATGCTGCCTGTGGCCTACGTTGTCGGGATCAGCGCGTTGGCACTTTCGCCCACCCTGTCAGTGCTTGCCGTTGTATCCGTGATCGGGCGGGCTGCCGAATATGGCATTTGTAATCCGGCAAGGGAAGTTCTGTTCACGGCCGTCAATCGGGAAGACCGCTACAAAGCCAAAAGTTTCATCGACACGGTCGTTCGCCGTGGCGGCGATTCCGCTGTTGGGGCCGCGTACAAATCGGCGAGAGGGACATTTGGATTGGCGATGACGACAGTGTCTTGGATCATGATTCCGATTGCGATCGTTTGGATCGGGCTGTCTTTTTATATCGGGCGAGAGAACACTCGCGTCGTTACAAAAGAAAAGACCCCGACAACACCGGATAACGATTCCACTGACTCACTCTGACAAACAAAGTTCACTGAGACAGCCTTGCTCTTTGTCGATCGTGCCGCATATTCTTCTCGTTTTGGTTTTCCTTGGCACCTGAAAGAACGGCCGTCGATGTAAGTTTGGAAAGCACTTTCTCAAAATATAGATCCAGCGACTCGCGTTGAATCATCCGACGGTTGCGAATCGAAATCGGAGTCAAAAACTCCACGCGTGGATGCTCATCTGTATTCAAGCGATATGGATTTCGCTTGAGTGAGGGTTCGGCATCCCAATCACCAATGTAGTGATCCCAAACGTTTTGTGGTGTGGCGATGGACGAATCAACTGTACCGATCTCGCGCCAAAGTCCTCGCAGCCGAGCGTCCAGGCGATACGAATCAACCTTCAGTGTCTTGTTGGTTCCAATGAGCGCGATCACGGGGCCGCTCGAACTCATCTGGCCCCACCAAACCGATGTCTCTGGAAAGACCGTGGCGAAACTGTTGGCGATTGACTCGAATTCTCGCTCGCCTACTTGATACAGCGGCAACCATTGGCAAAACAATCCGCCCTCGTTCATTCGCTTCAACGCGACCTGATAATGTTCAACGGTGTACAGATAGCCTGATTCACTTTCCCAAGGCACAAACAGATCCGAAATAATGACATCGTATTTTTTAGAGGTTGCCAACAAATGATGCCGTGCATCGTCAACGTGCACAGTGACTTTCTCATGGTCGACCAAGTTGTAGTTGTGGTCCGCCAAGAACCGGGCAGCATCAATGACTTCCGGAATGAGTTCAACTGCGTTGATCATTTGAACTGAATCATGAGGAACCGCTCCCCCCGCGGTCAGGCCCGTCCCAAGCCCCATGAACAGCACTTCTTTCGGATTTGGGTGAAGCAATAGAGGAATGTGAGCCTGCCGATACTCTCTCGCATTGTTTCCCGTTGCCCCAAACCGGTAATGAAGATTCTGCCTGACCTTCATGGCACCAGTATCAGTTCGTTGGACGACGTCGATCCAACCGTAGGAAGACTGCCAGCGTTTAATCAATTGCTCCTGATATTTTTTCCCGCCCAACATGGTGTCGATAGGACTAGAAAGTGCAAATGACGATGCCAAGATAAAAAGTAAACCAATCATAAAAGAAGTTTTAAAACTCCGCTGCTTTAGCAACAGTGACAACCCCGCCATGAGAAACAGCACCGCAACAAACACAATTGATTGCCACAGCCCAACGAAAGGAAGTAAGCAGAAACTTGCAATGAGCGCCCCAAGTGCTGCCGCGATTGTATTCGCGGCCGTCATTTGCCCCACAATTTCCCCTGCCGAATCATTTGCCCCAGCCAGCTTCCAAACCAACGGCAGCATGGCTCCTAAACAAGCCACCGCCGGCGCGACAACAATCGCAACCAGCCCCACGGATCCTGTAATGTAAGTAGCAAATGAATTGCCATACGAAAAATACTTAAGCTCAGTGATTGAGACAAATAGAATGACTGAACTAGCGGTTGCGATCGCTCCCAAACCAGCCACCAAACCAACCAACCACGTGACGCAAAATCGTTTTTGCAACGCGGAAGCCATCCCAGCGCCCGCTGCGAGAGACGCCAAGAATACAGCAACGACAATGCCGAACGTGTAAGTGCTGTTGTGAAAAACCAAAGAGAACATTCTGGAATACAACACCTGAAGTGCCAACGTTCCAAAACCGCTCAACACCGAAAGGGCCAACCAAAGTTTCTGCTTTGATTCATTCTCAATGGACTTGGAGGTGATAGCCCCATTTACTTTTAACGGCTCCCTATTTTTAACGCCTGGAGTATCAAATCGCTTGTTTAAAACAAGAGTTAAGGTACCGCAAACAACCGACAGACCAGCCGCCAAGTAGCTACTTTTGCTAACTCCAACGAACACTAACAGACCGAACGTTGCCACGAGCACGCCGACAAACGCACCGGCGGTATTGATTGCGTAAGCGAACGCGATGCGAGCGGTGGTCAGTTCCGATGAGCTATTTTTGATTGGACCATCGAGCTGAATGTCATTCGAAAAATATGCAGCCATCATTGGAAGCGTCACGCCAAGCGCGATCGTCCCGGGCAACAATAAAAGAAAACTAAATCCGGCCCGCAACGCGGTTTGCCATACAGCGGACTGACTGGTTAGCATTTGTGCGAAGTATGTCGCCTCGGATATTCCGAGAACAATTGGAATCATAAATGCCCAACCCGCGACGACGAATTCGGCAATCGCATACCCCTTGAGTGGAGCAACCCGATTGGACCAACTTGCGCCTAGCCAATACCCTACTGCCATCCCAGAAAAGTAACTGGCCAAAACGATCGATGCCGCTTGAATAGTATGCCCAAACAAAAGCCCGATCTGGCGCGACCAGGAAATTTCATAAATCAGCCCAGCCGCTCCCGACAAGAAAAACACAACGCACACTAACTGCCATTGGTACTTATGCGATTTGACTTTGTCGTCACCCATTAACAATCAACTACTTCAAGATTTCAGTGGCCCGCTTTCGCGCTCGCGAAAATGCACGGTAAGGATTGTGGGGAAACGGAGCGCCAGGCATGAGCGGCCCAATTGAATCGCAACACGTTTCGTGAATTTCCAAAGCTAGCATTCTCGTTTTGCAGGCGAAAAAGCGTTGTAACATTTTATCTCGCTAGCTGTGGCTGATTTTTCCAATTTTGGCTAAAGTCCCACGCCAAATTGAATCAGACGAATTTTAACACGTTTCGATCCTTTCCATGCGTACTCGGCCAACGGAATTGCTTATGTCACTGCAATCAAAAAATTTAACAAGCTCGCCACGATTGCTTTGGCTTTTCGCCGCGTGCATTTTCGCGGTTGCGAGTCTTCAATCCAGCTCCCCGAACTCTCTTTTCGCCGCACAACTGGATTATGATCACGACCAAAATGGCATGATTTATGCCAACGACGGAATGATCATTGATTCAACTCCCGTCAATGTTTGCGAATGTGGTAGTTCATATCCATGCGACTGCGGCTCGGTCAACACGTCACCAACGTGGGGGAATTTACTTCAGCTAGACACGCCTTTCACATCACAGATGTTGGATTTTCAAAATCGACAGGGTGATAAAGAACTACTTCTGCTTGACCATGGCCTTCACCTCGGAGGGCAAAGATCAATCACACTCGGCACCCAATTCCGGGCATCGGGTTTATTTGCGAAAACCAACACGGCGAATAAGTTCTCGTATCTTGGCAGGTTCCCTGCTGATTTCACCGGCGAACGAGCAAGTGACTTTCGGTTGCTGCAAGCCAATCAAAGCGTAACAGCACACTTGAACAGCAACATCCATGGCTACTTTGAAACACTGTTCTCTGACGTATTTTCGTTTGGCGATTTTAAACAAGGAAGTTTCCAAGTTCGACAAGCGTATGTTGTGTTTGGCAATCAAGCAGTATCGCCTTGGTATGCTCATATTGGAAAAAAGAATGTTTCGTTTGGAGACATGGGAACGCTTAGCCCGTTTACCCAAGCGATGCCTTGGCACTATTTTGCACCGTTGGCAGAAGGGGCCGGAATTGGTTTCGACAACGGTCGATTGAATGCGACCGTCACAGCACTGAATGGCAGTCGTGGCATTCGCGTCGTTGATTCAGAAGAGAATGGTGATCTCAACAATTTTGCGGCGAACCTTCTTTTGCGGACACCAATTGGTAACGACGGACAATTCGATATTGGAATCGGATATTTGCACGGCACCATTTACAATGCCGATGTGGCCGAACACTTGGACGCCAGTCTGTTTGGCCCCAACAACAGTGCGTGGGACGTAAACGCGCATTTGCAGATGGGGCGAATGCAGTTGGCGGCTGAGTACGTTCAAACCAACAACGCGTGGCCGGCAACCGGACACGAAGTTATCGCTTATCGTACAGAAGCAGCATTGGATACTTATTTCGGTGGCTTGCCCGGTCGAGCCTCTGTCAGTTGGAGTGAAGGACTGCAGGGGGAAAAGGGCACCGAATTCGAGTTCAACCGCCAGCTAGTGGTTGGTTATCGCGTTCAACCTTTTGAGAATGCTTTCTTTACTTTTGAATACGTTCGCAGCACCGGGTTCGCACCGTTGATTGGCATTCAACGAGTGAGCGACATCGACGTGGTGCAAAATTCGATTGTGCTAGGGGCTGTTTTGTCGCTCTAAATTTGCCACGTAAAGATTTGCAGGCCCCTCAATGCAATGAAGCCTGCGTCCGGTACTTAACTGGGACCTTGCTACTCACTCGCTCGTTTTGTTTGCTCGTAGCCAGGCGCGTCGAACTTCTCTCTCAAACGGTGGTACTCGTTCGTCAGCTCCAGCCTTGCGTCTGAATAGTCAGGATCCTCGTAGACATTGACCATCTCTTTTGGATCTTTGGCGAGATCGAAAAGCTGCCATTCATCCGTCGAAGGAAGATAGAACAGCTTTTTCGTTTTAGTCCGAACACCAAAATGCTGGGGCACCGCGTGCTCACCCAATTCATAATAGGCGTAGTAAAGCGAGTCTCGAACGGTTCGCGAGCTGTCTTCCAAGATTGGCAACAACGAATGCCCTTGGATCTCCTTTGGAACTTCGATGCCCGCGATTTCCAAAAACGTTGGGGCGTAGTCGATATTTTGAATCATCGCTTCAGGGCGCGAACCGGCTTTTATTTTCCCCGGCCACCTCGCCACAAACGGCATCTTAAATGACTCTTCGAACATCCAACGTTTATCAAACCAACCGTGCTCGCCAAGATAGAATCCTTGATCAGATGAGTAGATCACGATTGTATTGTCGGCAAGATCGTTGTCGTCGAGGTATTTTAGCAACTTGCCGACACTTTCATCGACAGCCTTTACGGTCGCAAGATAGTTTTTCATGTAGCGTTGGTACTTCCATTGCACCAGCGCTTTTTCGCCAACCTTGCCAGATTTGTAATCGGTGATGAAAGCTTTGTTCTGTGGTGAAAAATGAGCGTCCCATTTTTTCTTTTGGACAGCCGTCATCCGGTTATATTCAGGAGTGCCATATTTACGAAACTCGGGAAGCGTAACTCCGTCGAGTTCTTCATTTCGCAGTTTCAAATCATAGGCCCACGTCATGTGGCGATCAATTTCCATTTCGTTTTCGGCAAGCAACGAACTTCGCCCGGAATAATCGTCGAATAGAGTATCGGGTTCTGGAATCTCAACTCCATCGAACGCCCCAAGATGACGCTGGGCAGGTGCAAACGTTCGGTGGGGTGCTTTGTGCTGGCACATCAGAAAAAAGGGTTTTGTTTTGTCGCGACTGTCCAACCACTTGAGGCTTTTCTCGGTTGTTAGATCCGTCGCGTAGCCTTCGAATTTTTTGTTGGTGCCGTCCATTTGGATGAAGACCGGGCTGTAGTAACTTCCTTGCCCCGGAAAGACCTCCCAATGATCGAAACCAACTGGATTTGATTTGAGGTGCCACTTACCAATAACGGCCGTCTGATATCCGGATTTTTGAAGCTCTTTGGCAACGGTCCATTGCGATTGATCAAAAGGCTTACGCGAGTTCCGCATGAATCCATTGATGTGGCTGTGTTTGCCCGTAAGGATACAGGCTCTCGAAGGTCCACAGATCGAGTTAGCGCAAAACGAGTTTTGAAACAGCACACCTTCGTGAGCGATTCGATCGATATTGGGAGTGGGAGCAACCTCCGCTAAATCTCCACCGTATGCAGAAATGGACCTTACCGCATGATCATCGGAAAAAATGAAAAGGATATTGGGCCGTTCACCATCCGCCCATGCGACGTTAGGTCGTTCCACGAATTGCAAAACGGCGAGAATCACAAATAGAATATAAGCTTTTGATTTCATTGATTGGCTTCTCGTGATGGGCTGTGCTTGATGGCCGAACCAAATACGATGCGTGCTCGATGGTCCGTAACGATATCTTAATAGAAAATCGTTTGACATTCGCCCAAGGCTGATGCGTAATTAACCTGAAACGCTTGAAGCTTAAACCGTGTTAAGCCTTATGACCTATCGAGAAGCGAGACATACCGACTGGCAGACCTGAATTTTTGGACATGTTTGTCGCTGGCGTGAGAATGATTGCTCAAGCGCGAGGAACAAGCCACGAAAGTAGACAATCAACGAAGCTTAACGGCACCAATAAGTGCCCAACGCCAATTCCTCGATTTCGCGAAAACAATCCAACAAAATTCAAAATGGATTGGAGCTTGGAAGACATGAGCGCGTGGCAGGGTCGGCCAGGGAAAGAGCAAAAAGCGGATGGAGAGGGATTCGAACCCCCGGTAGAGTTACCCCTACGCCGGTTTTCAAAACCGGTGCCTTCGACCAGACTCAGCCATCCATCCGATGTTTTGTCGCTCAAATGTTTTGGTAAGGGCAGAGTTTATCAAAAACCGCGGGCCAGACAAGGCTATTTTGGCAGGCTATTCCGGCTTTTAAAATTTCATCCTGAAATTCTTTTGGTCGTAGATACTCGCGTAAAACTGACCGACGCACTGACATATCACGATCTAAGGATTACTCGTCGGCGAAAAACACATTTCGCCAATTCTTAGTTCAAGGTTTCGCACAAATCGTATTCGGCTGTTTTGGGGCGAAATACTTGATAGACGCGGAATTTGGCTTGGGAGAACTTTTTCAGCCAGAATTCTGAATTGGGAAATGAGCGGTGGATGTTTCGGATGAAAGCCAGAAAATGAATTTCTATTTCATAAGCATCCCGATATCGGACAGCCAGCTCAAGCAACTTTTCTCGTCCAACGTCAGAGTGTAGATATTTGACTTCTAGCAGCAGCGGTTTCTTTAGCTTGAGCTCAGCAGCCTTCGCAAGCACTTCCTCCAAAGTAGGTATCTTGCACCCGCACTTTAGTGTCAATCCTCGAACCTGATTAAGCGTCAAATCACAAATGGCTTGCCCGTTGACCGGGCCGCCGATCGCTGATTGATTCTCGGCTGAATTGGGAACACTTGAAATATCCCAATCGTGAAACACAATCAACTGACCGTCTTTCGTATCGCGAATATCGCATTCAGAGTATAGCCAATTGTCGTTCGATTCGTACTCTTCAATTCCCTTCTCAAAACATTCGATCGTGTTGCCGCTTAAGTCCTGCATCAAATCACCACCCAATTGATGCCCATCGTTATTCTGCCCCCGAAGCAATCCGGGGCGCCAAAATCCAACAACGGCCGCCAAAGCAAGCGTTGTCAGCATTATCGCCCAAGCACTACGCGTTATCACTTTTTTCATAATGCGGCGTCGTTGTTTTCATTTCCGATACAAGATTGGCAATCACAAGGGAATAAGTGACTGGCGACGGCGAGGCCTGCGAATGCTGACGGCATGTAGAGGATGAGATCTGCAATGCCAAACCAAACAGGATGCGGAACCAAAAACAAGTTTGCGGTTCCACCCAACAGCAATAAACCTGCGATGATCAGTGTTCCGATGAACCATGGTTTGCGCACGATTGCGGCGCAAACAAACGATCCTGCGAAAGCTCCAATCACATGAGCGGCAAGCACGAACAAAAATGCGCCAAAAGGTAGCGAGCTAACCCACGCCTTCATTGCTTCCTTGTCGTTTAAGTCTAAACCAGCTGGCATTCTGTATACCAAGGAAGAGATGCCTTCGACGACCGCAATGGCCGCTCCAGCAACAACCAAGCCGACAATGACACCAATTATTTTCCGCCACATATATGAAATTCTCCATTCGCCCTTCCATGGTCCTCCATCGATTATCAAGAATCCATTGGAAACTTACCAACCATTAGAAGGTTTGAACGCGCTGCTGACCACAACAGAATTGATCGACAATTCGACCCGGCGAACAACCACGCACAAAGACTGCCGCAGTAAGCTCGATCTCGCTTGAGCCGTTTGTGTTTGCCATCTACGATGACCAGTCATCAAATTCGCAGTAATCACTGAAAAAAGAAACGTCAGATGGAAAAAACAGGTGTCGGAATCGTTGGCCTAGGTACCGTCGGGCAAGGCGTTGCCCAACTGCTTTTGGATCATGGCGATCGAACTGCACGCCACGCCGGTCGAACACTTTGGTTAACCCATGTCGTTGTCCGCGACGTAGATAAACCGCGCGACGTTGACTTACCCGAGGGAATTTTGACAGATGATCTTGCGAAGCTGATCAATGACGATTCTGTCAAAGTTGTCGCTCAATTGATTGGTGGAATCGAACCCGCTCGCACGATCACTTTGCAATTGCTTGAAAGCGGCAAGGACGTCGTGACGGCGAATAAGGCTTTGTTGGCAGAACACGGTCCAGAGCTGTTTGATCGCGCACGGGAGCTTGGTCGTTCGATTGCTTTCGAAGCCTCGGTCGCTGGCGGAATACCAATCATCGCCAATGTCAGCCAATGTTTGTCGGCGAATCAAGTCGTCTCACTGAGAGCGATCTTGAACGGCACAAGCAATTACATCCTTTCCAAAATGGATTCCGAGGGAGCAAACTACGCCGAAGCTTTGGCCACAGCCCAGGAACTTGGACTCGCAGAAGCCGATCCTGCGATGGATGTCGATGGAACCGATGCCGCGCAGAAATTGGCGATTCTTGCACACCTTGGTTTTGGAGCTCGCGTTCATTGGTCAGAGATTCCGAGAAGAGGCATCGATACGATCGCCAAAAGTGATTTGGATTTCGCGAAACATCTCGGCTATCGAATTAAGTTGATCGCTTACTCAAAACTGGTTGAGTCAGGAATTCAGCTGATGGTCGGGCCGATGCTGGTAAAAGTTGGCCAACCCCTAGCCGAAGTCAACGCGAACTTTAATGCGGTTAGTGTTGTTGGCGATGCTGTTGGTCCAGTATTTTTCCACGGCCAAGGGGCAGGGCAGATGCCTACCGCCTCGGCAGTCGTGGCAGACATGATCGACACTGCAGTCGGCCGGACGGCGATCACATTCAAGACGCTGGAGCTATGGGCGGACGGACACAAACGAGTTGATTTCGCCGCGCCGGGTGATTTGGAAGGGCGTTTTTACATGCGGTTCGACGTCGTTGACCAACCTGGTGTGCTTGGTCAAATTACAGGTCGATTGGGGCAGCACGGAATTTCGATCGCGTCCGTTTATCAGCATGAATCCCAGTCAAACCGGCACACGACCGTGCCCATTGTCATCATGACTCACGCAGCCAAAGAATCAGCTGCCGCTGCAGCCATGAAACAGATTGCCGATATGCCTACCGTTGCCGATGAACCGGAACGGTTTAGAATTTTGAGCTAATCGGAAATCGCGAACTCTTATTGGAAGACGAAGCTTCATCAGATCAGTCGAACCTGTTTGCGCTGCCATTTTGTTATTTCAAATTACTACTTCGTGACCTGCCACTTAACAAACAAACCACTATGAAATATGTAATCATCATCCCGGATGGATGTGCTGACGAACCGCAGGAAGCACTTGCCGGAAAAACTCCGCTTGAAGCAGCCAACACTCCAACCATGGACGAGATCGCCCGGCGAGGCGTTGTTGGACGAGCAAACCACACGCCTTCGCATTTGCCGGCAGGTAGCAGCGTCGCCAACATGAGCTTGCTTGGCTACAGCCCAATCGAAAACTACACAGGCCGAGCTCCGCTTGAAGCAGCCGCCCAAGGCATCACGCTTGGCGACAACGACTGGTGTGTCCGTTGCAACTTGGTGACAGTCCAAGACCAAACGATGAACAGCTTTACCGCTGGACACATTTCCTCAGAAGAGGCCAAGTCTCTGCTGGCGACGGCTCAGGAAAAAATCACTGACTCTCGATTGGAATTCATTCCAGGAGTGAGCTATCGAAACTTGTTGATGCTCCGCGCAACCAACGAGTCACCGGCTCCGTTTTCGAACGAAACACGAGCCACGCCACCGCACGATCTGTCAGACAAATCCGTTGCGGAAGATTTCCCGCGCGGCCCTGGAAGCGACATGCTGTGCGAGCTGATGGATCAAAGCTCCGAATGGTTTGACGATCATGACGTCAACAAAGCCCGAACGGCGTCTGGGAAACTTCCCGCAACCAACGTTTGGCTATGGGGGCTGGGTCGTCGCCCGAACCTGACGCCTTTTAAAGAAGTTCATGGAATCTCCGGTGCGATGATCACGGCGGTTGATTTGCTTCGCGGTTTGGCATCGCTGATCGGGTGGGATCGAATCGAAGTCCCTGGGGCGACCGGTTACACAGACACGGATTACGCCGCCAAAGGGAAATACGCAATCGACGCGATTCAAAAATACGACATCGTTTGCGTCCATGTCGAAGCACCAGACGAATCGTCTCATGAAGGCGACCTTGGCAAGAAAGTTAAGTCGCTCGAAGAGATCGACGAAAAGATCGTCGCGCCCGTTTTGAAATATCTGGATGAGTCGGGCGAAGATTATCGGGTCCTCGTAACGCCAGACCATCCGACTTACTTGAGCACCAAAACGCACACGCACGGCGATGTTCCGTTTACGATTTGCGGATCGGGCGTCGAAGCGGATTCCAGCGAGCATTACAACGAAGAGGTTGCCCGTAAAAGCGAATTGGCGAAACCAAATGGCTGGGAGTTGATGCCTTACTTCCTTAAGTGATCCGCATGTGATTAAGAATTGCGCTCAAAAAAAACGGGCTGGGCCAGCAAACTGCTACCCAACCCGCTTTCGATTTGACAATCACCAGTTACGGTTGTCCAAAATCGACAGCCGTAATTTCGCACCGAGGGCACTACTCGTCCAAACGCGATTCGTCGGTGTTTTTCTCTTGCTTCAGAAGCCAGCGATAGAATTCCTCACTTGTATACGTCTCCGTCCAGGCATCGTGTCCATCTACATCGGGCGCGACCAAAACGTATTGGTGATCCAAATATTTTGTTCCGCTGACGTCGGCAGAATCAATCGTCAAGAATTTTTCACCCGAGTGCTTTTCAAGTTTCGTAACCGCCGATGTGATTTCTTCAAAATCGTCGCCTTTGTTGTTCGCAATCCAAGTCGGAATTTTTGAGACGGCCTTGAATTTTCTGATGGGTTCAACACTACCGCTAATCGGTGCGATCGCGGCGAAAGTTTCTGGAAGCTCGGAAGCAAGTCCCCAAGTCCCGTGCCCTCCGCGGCTCAACCCCGTCAAATAAATTCGATTCAAATCACCCGAGTATTTTTCGGCGACCTCGCCAACGATTTGCTTGACCAGTTCGGGATGATCGTGATATTGCCCCTCCTGAATATGTGGAGAGATCACAATGAACGAATCCAGCAGCATCTTATTGCGTTCATTGGAAAGATCGCTCTCGTCTCGGAGAAGCCGAAGCATGCCCCAACGGTTGACGTTATCAATCGGCCCACCAACACCATAGGATCCTTGTAGATAAACAAGGATCGGCGTTTTCTTTTTTGACTTGGCATGCGAAACGGGCAAGTACAACGTGTACCCATCCATAGCATTCTCCTCATCCAACTCGATGGTTGCGATCGCCCCAGCACGCGGCGTTCCAGAAGTCTTCTGCTGAACATAGTCAGAGATCTTCCTGGATTCTCCACTACCACCTAACCCACCGCTTCCTCCAAGTCCTTGAAGTTTCTCGTTTTCACTTTGCCTTTGAACTTCAATCGTTCCGCTTGAAGACTCCAGCTGCACTGTCTGCCCGCCACCGTTGGGATCGGCCCCGGTCCAGCTCACGTCAGATACATCACCTTCGGGTTCCAGTTCAGCAAACTCTAATTCAGATTCGACTTTGCCTTGAGCCCGCAGACTAACGGCAACGTTGTGAGCCATTTCAATTTTCACATTGCCACCAGCACTACTGAACTGGCAATTGGCCTCCGGATTCTTCTCCATCGAAACGTAGACGTTTCCGGCTTGAGCGTGAACGCCAACGGGCCCCTTGGGACTGGAAACCTTAACATTGCCACCGGACGTTTGGGCGTAAACATCTCCCGCACTTTCTCCGATCCAAACCCCGCCACCTGAGGTGCGTAAGCGAGCTTTGGTATCCAAGTTTGCGACATAAACGTCTCCGTTGATCGTCAACACGTCGACATTTCCGGTACAGCCGTCGCGAATTTCGACATCACCACCGGCAGCTTCTGCTTCGATATCGCCTTCGATCTTTTTGAATTCGATATTTCCCGCCACGGTCTTCGCGACAATATTCCCCGTTAACTCCCCGACCAGACTACTTCCCTTGGCTGTTCGGATCTCGCCATTAAATTTTCTTGGGACCGAGATTCGATAATGGATGTGCTCGAACAATTTGCCTTTGTCCTTTTTGGCAAACGTTTCATCAAACTTTCCTCCGATGGTCATTACATCGTTTTCCGCTTCGAGTGTTAGTTCGTGTTTACTTACGATTTTTTCAGCTTCTAACTGGCTCCCAGCTACGACTTTGCGGAAAACGGTAACGGCGATGCGGTCGTCCAATTCGCTTGGTTGAACGATGATTCCACCTTGTTCAACATCAACAACCAACTTCCCGTCAGCATCAATCGGAAAAAGCTGTTCCAATCTCTGGTTGTACGTTGAGAATTCTTTATCGTGATTTGCGGTCCACGTTATCTCTGGTTTGTCAGTGAAAGTAAGTAAGCCGGGTGGCGTTGGTTCAAGTGAAATTTCACCTCCTGATACTTCCTTAGCGTTCTTGAGCGGCGGAGTGATTACAGCCTTGGATCCTAAATCACCTAGGGGTGAAAGCACAGGATTAGGTGTCAGCCATGCAGCAACTCGCTCGCTTACTGGATGACCGGGCACCAACACGAGCCCCGCGGCAGTTGCAATCGCGAGGATCGAAGCCAATCCTAAAAGCGGTGGCACTCGACGTTTTGCCGACTTCGGTTTCGCCTCCTTTGCCTCGACCGGCTTGGACATCCACTCTCTAGTGGGTGCCAAGGCGATCGTTGGATTCTGCAAGTAAGCGATTTCCTGCGCAAGGTTCTCTGAAACGTTTTCAGCAGACTGAAAACGATCTCCAGGCCTCTTTGAGATCAACTTGAAAATGAATTGCTCTAGCCAAGCCTCAATGGAAGGATTGGTTTCGCGAATCGCGCGAGGCTCTGATGTACAGACGCGATTGATTACTCCAAACACTGTCTCAGCACGAAACGGAGGCCTCGCAGTACACGCCGCGTACATCAAACTGCCGAGACTGAACAGGTCGGACCTTGGATCAACCGACTCCCCCTTGGCCTGTTCCGGAGACATGTACTGCGGCGTGCCCGCAATCGTGCCGCTTCGTGTCATCGAAGCTTCATCGGCAACGCGAGCAAGTCCAAAATCTGTCACCATCACTCGGTCAACTGAATTTTCCAAAATCACGTTTGCCGGTTTCACATCACGGTGGACGATTCCTTGACCATGTGCGGCGGCGAGACCTTGAGCAACTTGAAATCCAATTCTGGCAACTTCACAAGTATCGAGGGGGCCATCTTTTTTAAGTCGCTGGAGCAATGAGATACCGGCAACATACTGCATCACGATGTATGGCAACCCGCGAAACTCATCTACCGCGTAAATAGGAACAACGTTTTGGTGCAAAACTGCCGCGACCGCACGCCCCTCTCTTTCAAATCGTCGTCGAGCTGCACCATTAGAAGAATAGACTGGTGAGAGAACTTTAATCGCAACGAAGCGATTGAGCCGTGGCTCAAATGCTTTTAGCACGATCCCCGTGCTGCCTTGTCCGATCAGTCCAACGACTTCATACGTTCCGATCCTTCCCAGCATATCCGGATCGTCAGTCGGCGCGAGATATTCAATCAACCGATGAAGTCGATCACCTTCCATGGAGCTATCTTCGCTGTTTTCAGCTTCTGGGATTCTGGTGTAGGTCATGTGCTCACGCAAGCTATCCCACATCGTTCGGTCGGCAGCTGCAACCTCCAGCAACCGCTGACAGTCTGGACAGGAATCGATGTGCTTTTGAACTTCCGCTTCATCCACTTCGCTTAAGCGTTCATCGAGAAATTGCTCAAATTGTTTTTTGTCAAAGCACGTCTTATTGGTCGGTTTAAACATCGTCGCTCCGTTTTAAAGAATGGACAACCGATGACTTATTATTTCAATTCTGGATTGAAGCCATCATCCAACGTTGCGATCATGGCGCGAATTCGGGCAACCACACGACACTTTGCCGTGTAAACACTTCCAACTGAAACTCCAAGTTTTTCGGCAACGTGTTCTGCCTTTTGACCGTCGATGGCCGTCAAGCAAAACGATAACCAAGTGACTTCTCGAACTTCGGACTTCACTCGTTTCGATGCCCAATCAAACAAAGAACTTTGGTACTCAAACTCAAACGTCGTCTCCGCCGTTTGTGGATTAGGAACTTCGGACAGCAATCTGGCAATTTGAGAATCACCAGTCCCCGTCGCTTTCTTGGCGCGGTGATCAATCGCATCAACCGAAATGTTCCTAGCCACTCGAAATAGCCAACCGCGAAAACTGCCTGAAGCGTCATGGTCCCAAGTAGGTACCCGCTTAAGGACTGCCTCAAGTACATTTTGCAAAACGTCCTTGGCATCCGCATCTTGCAGTCCTCTAGCGCGACAAAATCGGTAAAGCGCATCCTCGTAAACCAATAGAAATTCGGTCCACGCGTCGTCACTTTGCTTGCCGAGTTCGAGCAACAGGCTTTTTCTAGTTTGCGGAATCTCTTTCATACCACCATCATTGTTTGAAGGGCTTTATGATAACTCTCCGCGAGCCTCAAAACCTTACAGCCCAACAAAGAAAATCTTCTTGAATCGCAAATTCATTCGGTTTGACGGGAAGTAATCTCATTTTACGCCGACAACAAAGTCATTCGACGAGCTGATCTCGAACGACTTATTTTTCACACAGTGGACCCGTTTTCAGGTTCGTTCAAGTTCGTGTATCTTGGTTCGCTTGAGCCTAGACGACATTCTCCAAACATTATTTAAACGCAAACACGATTGGATTCGCATGCCCAAAACTGGCACAGTAGCCGTACTTCCTGGCGATGGAATTGGCCCCGAAGTTACTAAACAGGCCATTCGCGTTATTGAAAAATTGAATTCAAGTTTCAACGCTGGCCTGACATGCAAAACTGCTCCTGTTGGCGGAACCGCTTATGACTTGCACGGTCATCCGCTTCCGCCAGCAACGCTGGAACTGGCTCGAAAGTCCGATGCGATTTTGCTGGGTGCCGTGGGCGGACCGAAATGGGAAGCCATCACGCGCGAGCATCGTCCTGAACGGGCGTTGCTTTCGCTGCGAAGTGAATTGGAACTTTTTTCGAATCTTCGTCCAGCGCTTTTGTTTCCTGAACTTGCCGAAGCCTCCACTCTCAAACCCGAGGTCGTTTCAGGCCTCGACATCATGATCGTCCGCGAACTTACGGGCGGGATCTATTTTGGGCAGCCACGCGGATTGGTCACCGAAGACGATGGCACGCGGATGGGATTCAACACAATGGTTTATCGCGAACCCGAGATTCGCAGGATCGCTCATTCGGCTTTCGTGGTCGCTCGCCTTAGAGACAAACGAGTTTGCAGTGTCGACAAAGCCAATGTGATGGAGGTTTCAGAACTGTGGCGAGAGATCGTGACCGACGTCGCAACCGAATACCCTGACGTTGAACTATCGCACATGTACATCGACAACGCGTGCATGCAACTGGTCCGAGCCCCCAAGCAGTTTGATGTGATCGTGACGACGAATCTGTTTGGCGACATTCTTTCTGACGCTGCTTCGATGCTGACGGGCTCGATTGGAATGCTTCCCTCGGCATCGCTCGATGCAAACAACAAAGGCATGTACGAACCCGTCCACGGCTCGGCCCCTGACATTGCTGGGCAGAACATCGCCAACCCCTTAGCCACAATTCTGTCCGTTGCGATGATGCTTCGCAGCACGTTTGAGAACGCGGTTTTAGCTGACAAGATTGATGCGGCCGTTCGCAAAGTTCTCGCCGATGGTCTTCGCACTGGCGACATCGCCAAACCAGGCGAGCCAACGATCTCGACTTCCGCAATGGGCGACGCGGTTGTGGCTGCTCTTGGCAAGTAATCTTATTGCTACAAATTGCCCCTGAGCGTCAACTGGCGCTCAAATACCGTTTTCGATTTACAGCTTGATTGGGCCGTCTTTACAGAGATCGGCTAGACCGAACGTATCGATCTGATGCCCCATCGCGTGAGCAAGTGCCAACCAAAGCCGGGTCGTTGATAAGTCTTTGACCTTGGCATAACGCCCCATCTCGAAACCGAATCCTCCGCCCACCATTACCATTGGCAAATTGTTAAGCGTATGAGAATTTCCGTGGCCAAGTTCGTTAGTCCAAACTACCAGCGTGTTGTCGAGCATTGACTGGTCGGTCCCTGGCTCTTTTGTGTTCTCAAGCTTCTTACACAGGTACGCGACTTGTTCGGCGTACCAAGTGTTGATTCGACGAAGTTTTTCCTGCGTGTCTTTGTTGTCATCTGGATTGTGTGAAAGCTGATGATGCCCCTCGTTCACATCGAGAAACTTCATTCGAGCATTGCCGACCGAGTTGGTGTACTGCAGGGTAGCGACGCGATTCAAGTCATTTTCAAATCCATTGACCAACAGGTCGATTTGCATCTTCGACAGTTCTGGCATGTTCTCATCGTTGTCGGCGATATTCTTAGGCAGCTCAATTGGAGGTGCCGTGAACTTCTTTACTTGTTTTGTGTTTTTGATATCGTCTCCCATTTGCCGAACGATCGACTGATGGGAATTCAGAAGTTTTAGATCGCGAGGATCAACGGTTGATTTTGTGGCTTCGATATCGTTTTGAACAAAATCCAAGACACTCAACAAGTTTTCACGGTCACGCATTTTTCCGTACATTTTGTCGAACATGCGATACGGGTCGCTGATCGGTGCGACGGGCTGATTGGGACCAGCGTAAGCCATCCGCGTCCAGGGGTTGGCTTTATTGGGAACATTAACACCGAACTCAAGTGCGCCAAACCGCGTCTTGGTCGCGTCATTTGTTTGAAGGTAGTTTTTGATTTCCTGGTCGATCGAAATCCCACTGGCCCAACCGGCTGGCGTATCGGAACCGCCCTGAATGTTACCTGGCAACAATTCATTGCCAGTCAACAGGCAACTCATCCCTCGCATGTGGTTGTCGCCATCACCACGGACTTTGTTACAGATCCCTTTGACGAGCAAAGTTTTTTCACGGAACGGTTCGAGTGGTTTTAAGACTTGATCCATCTCAAAATCTGGCCCTTCGGTTTTCGGCCAGAATCCTTCTGCGACCATCCCGTTGGGAGAAAACATCAACACCAAACGTTTCTTGGTTTGAAGCGAATTGTTTGGCATCAACCAAGTCAAACCTGACCAGCTGGACAACCCGGGAAACGCAAGCGCCAGTGCACCGGCACCTCTGAGGAATTCGCGTCGCTGTATGTTGTTTTTCATTTTTGTTTCCGATCCAAGGGTAAGCGGATTTGCCGATAGGCAGGAACTCGCAGTGAGCAACTGCATTGCCGCTTCGTCTATTCCTTATCAATGATAACTAAAGCGATTTCGACCAGCATCTGCCGGACATTGAAATCCACCTCAACAAATCGGTTATGTAAGCGATCCAACTGATCCGCCCCATACGCGTCGATTGACTGTTTTGCGTAATGCTGAAACAGCTGACGAATGAAACTTCGTTGTGCCATCTCATTAGTCGCGAGGAACTCGGCCAAATCGCGTGCCCCGTTGAGCTCCACTTTTTTGCCGTTGGGCGTTTTGTAAACCGTCGAAACCTCGATCGGTTTTTGCCTCTCCTCTGTCCGAAATCTTCCGACCGCGTCAAAGTTTTCCAAACTAAAACCGAGAGGATTGATTACGGTATGGCAATTCATGCATCCTGTTTCTTTGGTCTGGTGTTCGACTCGCTGGCGAGTTGTCATTTTCGGATCAAACTCCTCCGTCAACGGTTTGACATCGTTGGGAGGCTGTCTCAGGCGTCGACCGAGCAATTGTTTGGCAACGAAAACACCGCGGTGAATTGGCGAGCTGTCTTTGTGGTAGGCCAAGCCAGTCATCAAATAAGGATGAGTCAAAATCCCTGCGCGTTTTTTTGGATCGACCGAGACTTTTTGAAATCCATCTTCTTCGGATTCCAAACCGTAAAACTTTGCCAGTCGCGGATTGACGTACAAATAGTCCGCCAGGAACAACTCCCGAAAATCCGATTTTTCATTCCAAATGACTTCGTCGAGATAAAGGTCCAGGCTCGTTTTCAGGTCACTGACGATGGCGTCATCAAAATCTGGAAAAGCATCTTTGTCTTTCGTCACATTGGCACCGTGATCTGCTTTCAGCCAATAGTGAAAAAACGAATGGAGTTTTTCGTGTGATCGCGAATCATTCACCATCCGGTAAAGCTCACGCTCGGTTACTTTCTTGTCCTTCAGTTGCCCCTTTTCTGCCAAACGAATCAGTGTCGCATCTGGCACTGAGTCCCAAAGGCTGAGCGACATTCGCCGAGCAAGCTCGTGATCGCGGTCCCGCTGTTGAATCGCCGGGTAAAGAAACCGGGGCGATTTGAGAGTCATGATCACAACACGTTTGACTTGGTCTTCTATCGAAATTTCTTTTTCGAAATGTTGGTCAACAAAAAATTGCCTGTCTTCGTCGGTCAGCTGTTTCGCAAAAGCCCGCGCCACGAACTGGTGACAAAACCATTTGATCTTTTCGATTTTGTCTTCTTTGTCTGGCTTAGTCTTGGCGAGCTTCCAAATTCTCTCAGCAACGTAGTTGGCCGTTTGAATGGCCGCCTCTGTTGTGGCAGTATCCCACTGCCGTGAAACTGACACTCCTCGTTCGTATCCGTAACTTGCATCGTCAGCTGGGAAAGCAGTCGAGACAACGGCAACTTCGGCAGAGTAATTCTGGATCAAAGCAGATTTCGGGATCACCGATTTTCGCCCATTGGGCAGACGCCACAGCAATCGAATTTTGGCTGGCGGTTTCGGATAAGAAAACATTTTCAGCTTCAATGAAAACGGACGCCCCGCCAACAAGTAAATCAAACCCTTGTGCTCCACGACGTCATCTGAGCGAACGTCTCGGTCGATCAACGGCGTTTCGAGATTGTTAACGAACAACTGAAAACCATTTTTTGATTCGACGATGAATTCGTAAGTTCCAGTTTCGGGCGGAATCACACCGCCTTCCCAATAGGCTGAAAACCCCTGGTTCATCAAGTTGACGTCTTTTTTGGGATCCTTTTCCTTCTTTATGTTTTCGTATTTTCCAGTGGGCTGAAAGTGCGGAACGGCCTCACCAAAATCAACCGTTGCGTCGATTTGTTCCGACAGCATTTTCTCTTTTGTTGGATTTCGAGAAGCAAAGTATTTGGCCCGAATGCCTCGTTCCTTTGGCACAGAGAAAGGTCGATTGAACGTTCCAATCAAGTCCGCGACCGACTCGCGATACTGCCGAACCGTTAAACGAGAAAGTTCGATCCGAGCGGCATTGAGGCGTTTTTGTGCAGCTGCAGAATAGAAATTTTCAAAAACGTATTTGGCGACGGCGTCAGCCTCTTTGGCGACACAGGCATCGGGATCTTCCTCTGGCATCGTTTCGGATATGTACTTGGTCAATTCACTTAGCGACAAATCCCCTCGCAATGGATCCTCAAAATAGTCCTTGTTGCCCTCGCCTGATGCACCGTGACAAGATGCGCATTTGGTGATGTATGCGTTTTTCCCAAGATCATTTTTATCGTCCGCCGAAACGGGCAAAGACGCAACCGCGGCCTGTAGCAAAACCGCCAACGGGAACGCGAGAACGCAAACTTGAAATTGGATTCTTGAACGAAATTTCATTTTAAGAAAGAGAGCTATGAGCGTGCCTACGGATAAGTGTGGAGGACCGTCAACCAACATCTGATGTCACCGACGAATGATGATTCAACCAACTAATGTCGTTACATTAGTAAATCGGCGACTTTGATTATACACCTGAGCAATTATTTGACCGCAACAATGTATGCAATCCAACATCGGGAACTTTCAGCGTCCTCTACTCGGTCCCACTGGTCCGATTCTTCCCCGTCTTCGTCTTCCATTTCCCAATAAACGTGGCTTTCGCTAAATCCGGCTTCCTTGAGTAGTTCACGGACTTCCGCGATGCTCCAAAATCGCCAGTGATACTCGAAGGCATCGGTCAGCTTGCTACCGTCCTTAAATTTGAAACTGATGGAAAAACTAGCATCGTGATTGATCGGATTGAAGCTAATTTGCTTCCAGTGATACTTGAATCCGTTCTTGCCTTTCTTGATCGTTCTTTTGTCGACTTGGCCTTCTTTGAAGCAATCGCCTCCGCCCATCATGTCCATGATCATGATGCCCTCTGCGTTCAAGTTCGCGCGTGCCGCTTTAAAATACTGAACGACTTCCGGGCGTGTTTTGAAAATCCAGAATGAAAAATTTTGAGCTGCTAAAACATCGACTTGGGGGCGATTCTTTTTACGAACATCTTGCTCAAGTAACCGAACTCGCCCTTGCTCAGCCGGGGTCAGCTTTGAAAGATTATTGTCTCTCCCCCACTGCAACGTTTCGGGGCACAGATCAACACCGAGCGCCTTGCGTTTTGAGTTCGATTTGACCCATTCGCAACAGACGGAAAACGTGCCGCAAAAATCTTCGCGGAGAGTGTAGGGCTTGCGTCGGAAAGCGTCCTTGTAGGCTTGTTCGAAAAAGTCGACTTCGTGATCCGCCGACTGAACTGATTTTTGATAACAGAGAAACTTATCAGCTTTCTCCGCCATGGTCTTTTTGCTTTTATTTTTTTGCTTCGTACTCGAGCTGCCATTAGTTTCGCCTAGTAGTAATTCTTCGGTGTCAATCTTGATGGTACTCCACTCACTTGGAATGGCTCGCCAATTCTAACGATTTTGCGCGAATTCCACGATAAGCCCCCACCAGAAAACCAAGTAAGCCGTCTTCATAATTCAACCGTTTGAAAACCGACGGATACTGCTTCGCAACCAAATCTCAAACACAACTCAAAAGCAGGCGTTGAGACGCTCAACCGCCCCACGACAATCGGCCTCCAGATCGTCGCCGACTGTTGCCTCGACTGAAACACCACCGCTGTATCCAATTTTTGAAAGGAACTGAAAAAACGTGCCTAGCCCCGGGATGTCCGTTTTCGGTTGCGGGAAACATCGGCCAGACGGGTTGGCAAGCTGGACCGCGCAAATCAAATCGGAAGCCTCCAACATGATCTCCATCGGCCCGTTCTCCATCGCGAAATGATAAAAGTCAGCGGCCAGACCAACTTCGGCTCGATCCACCTCGCGCACAATCGACAACGCTTGTGCGAAAGTGTTTACGAAATTGATCTCGGTGTGATTGACGTGCTCGACAGCAACCTTGATCGCCCATTTGTTCACGGCCTTTATCTGCACAGAATCCATCGGGAATCGACCGCGAATCGGGGCTGCCAAACACTACAGCAGCGGCTCCCAAGGCAACAGCGCGAGCGAGTGCGTGCTGCAGAAACGATCGCGATTTGTCAACACGCTGGGGATTACCAACTACCAAAAAAGGGAGAGCATGATTCGCATACTCTCCCTACGTTGACTCGCGGGCATAAAACACCCGTACTTATTCACGCCAGCCGTTTCAACAGACTACTTGCCAATCAATTCCAACGTTCCTGCGTCAGACAGGTTTTCGAATGATTGATTTGAATCGTCATTCCATTTCGTAGTCGAGCTACGTTGCCCTGTACCAGTGTCATTGTTGACCTGAGCGTCAAATCCGATTTTCGATCCGGCCTTCAAACCGTCTCTTGTGTTCAGCTTGATACAAGCTTCAACAATGTAGCCGGTTTCCGTTTTAGTGACGGCCGATTTGTAGTTTGATAGATCGTTGTTGTCGCCACAACTTACTCCGCCTGCTGCATCAGTGCGGTACTGCCCGTCATCAGCATCGTAAGTGTCTGAACGTGAGAGGTTCGCATCGACGAAGAACTCAACAGAGTCTTTCTGCCAATCTTCATCGGCATCAGTTGCGATTTTTTGATCTGTGACTTCAGCCAAGCAATAAAGATGACCGTCGTCCCAAAGACACTTTACCCACGCAGTCGAAGGCTTCTCGTCACCCGACAACTCATCATGCTCCTCGATCGAACGATTAACGTGCATTCGTGGAACGTCTTTCCAAATATCATCAATTTTGCCGTCGACCGTTGGCGTTCCATGCATCGCTTTTCCAGATCGAGCTTCGCTTCCCGTAAGCTCCTTGATTCGAATGTTTCGCCAATACACATCGTAGGGACCAGCTTGTTTGCCAATTCCGTGCACCTGGAGTCCCAGAAACCCTTTCATCGATTCGACGGGAGGACAATCGAGATCCTCTATGTAGATACCGTTGATCCAAGTTTGAATGCGACTTCCGTCGGCAACGATTCGGTAACTGTTCCACTCACCATTTTTGAACGCGTTCTTGATGGTCTGAGTTGGACTGATCCATCCGCGACCAGTTCCTTCAGAATAAACGTAACCAGACTCGCCAGGGTCGGCTTCGATTTCTACTTGCGGGCCATGCACGCGCCCCTTTTTGAAATCTGCCTTAGTGACTGAGCGGATCTGAACGCCCGAATTCAATTTATCGTGGACTTTAACATCGAAACGCAAATCGAAATCAGCGAACTCTTTTTTGGTGCAAAGAAAAGAGTTGGGACTGCCTTTGGCTGTTACGCCTTTGATAGTTCCATCGACAACTTCATAAGTCGCCGTTCCATTCTTCTGTTCCCAACCTTCAAGCGTTTTGCCATCGAACAAAGCTGTAAAACCGTCTTCAACATCGTCGATGAGATGCATATTTTCGACAGTAGGTAATCGAGTACTAACCGGTAAATCTTCTGCCGTAGGAAGTCGAGGGAAATCGTTTGCCGTTGTGGAATCAGACTGAGCGACTGTTGTCGCGGCAATTAATGCGACCATGCCGGTCGCGAGTAAACTGGATCTAATTTTCATGTATTGCTCCGCTCTAAATTCTGGGTGGTGGTGTGGTTCGTAGTTTGGATTTCGAAAATCTAAATTTTAGATTGAATATTCAAGACGTTGCCTCGTCCGATGGCGTCGCCCATGAGTCGTTTCGCTGTCGGAAAACGGACCGTAGCCGAATCGCTTGGAATTTAATCTAGGTCTGTTACGGAAACCAAACGTCAGTTAGTTTAGTATTCGACAGCCGGAAACGCACACCCGATACCAAAATTCGATGGAATCCCATGAAGCCTTTGACTGCTCCCAATGGCAAATGCCCTCAAGCGGACTCAAGATCAGAGTGCCCGCTCGTCTGCAAGTATAACCATTTTGAGTCCGACGATCTAACGATCGACGCTTGGGAGCTCAAGTGCCTTGATTGCGGGTGGCGAGATACTATCGGGTATCGAAGTGACGAAGAGGAGGAAGATGAAGTCGACGAGGACTTCAATCCTAAACAGTGTCCCTTTTGTAAAAAGACAGATCTCAAGCCCGGACAAGGTCCTTGCGAAGCCTGCTAATGTTATTTGCCCGACTGATAAAGTGATCCATCAGCTGGGCTAACAAACGTTCTTTGAAAGTCGCAGAAGAGTAGGGCGCTCAAAATCCTGTCGGCCCAATCGATGTCTAGCATCGTTGAGGTGTTGCCAAATTTACGATGCAACGGATTCCAGTGCAGCGAATTGCGATGCGACGAATCAGGGTGCAACATACCGCAGAAGGTTGCGAACAGGCTGACCATCAACGTACGCAGTCGGTTGACCGATAATACCTTGGCCGAGATAGGTTCCTGGTTTCACATTTGCCAATCGAATCAGAGGCGTATAGACACCCGAACCGGTGACAAACGGCGTCCACCAACGCGCGCCCTGTGCTCCAAACTGTGGCGTTCCGACACCTGGCTGGAACTGAAATCCTTGTCCCGGCTGAGGAAGACATTGCTGCTGAAAACCAGGTTGATACTGAGGGTTTTGCCCGGGAGCAACCAACCCAGACCCCACAGCCGGATTGAGCGCGGGAGCTTGAAAGGCGGCTTGGTATCCAGCTGACGTCGGATTGTATTGAGCAGCGGCGTATCCATTTGGCACTTGATAGTTCGGTGCACAGTTACAGTTCTGCGCTGTTCGCAAACTTGGTGCTTGATAGGCAGCCTGACGAAACGCAGTCGTGGCCCCTGTTTGATTTGCCCCAGATTGTGTGTTTCTCTCAGCAGTGCGATTTATCGTTGATGATCTTTGTTGCTCAACAGGAGCTCGTGAACTTACGCGTGGAGCAGAGTTACGATTTAAAATAAACGCCGCACCGCGGTTAGCTCCGCTGCTTGTGTTTGCCGTTGCCGCGTTGGATCGAGAGCTTGTCCTTGCTGGGTTTGTCCTTGCTGGGTTTGTCCAGCCGGGATTTTGACGTGTCGCATTTGGCTGATTCAGATTTGACTGATTGTTTTGCACCTGCCCCGAACTTTGACGATCGTTATTAGCAGCCTGCTGAGCACGAGCGGCTTGATTCTGTTGAGCGAAATTTGCGTTGCCAAGATTGCCTGTCGAAACGTTGCCGCCAAAAGATCGATCTGCAAAACGGGCGTTGGCATTGTTTCGAGAAAGAGAATTGTTTGATTGATACCCAGTGCCGCGTGGTTGGTTGCTGGCCGGATAAGGATACACGTCCGCTTGCGTAGGTTGTCGGTTTGCTCGAGCTTGGTTGTTGGCAGCTTGGCCATTAGCCTGGGGAGCGAACCCGGCGCGGACCGCAGTTCTGCTTTGAGCCCCAAAATTTGTGCTTGGTGGAAGTGCAGCGACTTCTTCGCGCGACTGAAGTGGTTTTCGAAATGCGGCCGCGTCTTGGGCATTTGCGAATTCACTCTGAACGCCAACGATCAGACTCGAAGCAAAACCAGCTAACAAAACGACCATGTAATTTGGGTACCGACTCATGCTCTTCCTTTGAAGTGGGAGGACCATTGGTTCGACAATCTGGACAGGCAACAAAACCGAGGAGGACTGCCGAAAATGGGAGACATTAAGTACCAAATCACATTTACCGAGCCAACGGCAATGGGAAGCCATCCACGCAGTTCCCTGAAAAACTGGGTTTAGGCAGCTAGCAATCCTAATTTTCGGACCACCGCTCGATCGAGTCAAAACCAAAGCCTGAGTGGGGACTTCAATAAAACATGAGTCAGTGCCTTGATTCAGACTAAGGAAGATTCAGACTAAGGAAGATTCAAACAGTCGGTGTTCTCTTGCAAAAAAAGACCAGCACCATCCGTCGTGACTTATCGTTTTACTTTTGAACCTTGTCAGATTTTTCATCTCCAACCGTTTGAGCGATTCCAATCCCAAAGAAAGCAACCACCATCGTCATCAACGGACTGATCAAATTGAAAAAGCAAAAGGGTGCGTACAGCCAAGTCGTTACACCGAGAACGCCAGCTTGGGCAGCTCCGCAAGTATTCCAAGGAATCAAAACGGAAGTAACCGTTCCTGCGTCTTCCAAAGTTCGACTGAGGTTTTCAGGTGCCAGCCCACGTTCCCGATAGGTTTCGCGAAACATTTGCCCTGGCACAACGATCGCTAAATACTGATCCGACGCAGTCGCGTTCACAAAAACGCAACTACCGGTCGTGGTCGCCACCAACGCTCCGTTTGATTTTGAAATCGCAATCAACGGCTCAGTAATCCGTCTCAAGAATCCACAGGCTTCCATGATCCCGCCAAAACACATTGCTGTGATGATCAACCAAATTGTGTTTAGCATTCCATTCATGCCTTTGCCTTTAAGAAGTTTGGCAGCCGCAATGTTACTGGCAACCCTTTCCTCAAGCTCCGGAAATGTCTCGGCAAGTTCGATCTCTGAGCTTGACTCCAACTCTTTGAATTCATCAAGAGTCAGCTCAAGGTTGTCCGTTTGCCGTCGAGCACTTTCTAATTTCGCTTTATCCAACGCCGCGTTGACTTTTTCTGTATCGGCATCCGAAACGCCTAGAGTTTCAAAAGCCATCGAGTTGACAAACGCAACGTAGGATCGTTTCAAGTAACTTGGAGGCTCAGTTGTGACTTTGCCAGTTTCCGCGTCGACGATACTCACGTCGTCCAAGCCTGCGACCTTCGTGATCATTTGCGGTTGAAAAATAATTGCAAAAACACCGCCAAGAACAGCACCGACGAATAAGGCAGCGACGGCGTCAAACTTCATGATGACCATTGCAAAAACGACCAACGGTACGATCAGCAGAATTGGGCTGAGGGTATCGAAATGCGAAAGCATTTCTGCCTTCAACCCAGAAGTATCTGCGACCGCTGCGGTTGCATCTCCACTGAACCCGATCACGAGGTAGATCACCAACGCGATTGTGAAGCTTGGGATCGTTGTCCAAAGCATGTACTTGATATGCCGAATCAAATCCGTTCCCGCCATTGCTGCCGCGAGATTGGTTGTGTCGGACAAAGGAGATATTTTGTCGCCGAAATAAGCTCCCGAAATAATCGCACCCGCTGCAAGTGCTTCACTAACACCAAGTGCGGAACCAATTCCCAACAACGCGATCCCGACGGTAGCGACCGTTGACCAGGAACTTCCTGTCGCAACAGAAACGATTGCACATACGACGGCGGAGGCGAACAGGAAGATCTTTGGATTCAAAATATCCAACCCGTAGTAAATCATGGTCGGAACGATTCCGCTCATCATCCACGTCCCAGCCAGCGAACCGATCAAGAGCAGGATCAACATTGCCGTTAAAGCCGAGCCGATCGCTTTTTCAACTCCTTCCAACATTTTCTTAAAAGGGGTTTTGAAACACACGCCGGCAATCGCGGCAGTCGCAGCAGCCAACAAAAGTGCGATCTGATTCGGTCCGTAAGAGGAGTCTTCACCGAACAGATAAACGTTGACTCCGAGCAGTCCAATTAAAACCAGAACGGGAACCAAGGCTGCGAGGAGGGAAGGGCGATTGGTCTCAACGTCGGCAGGTTTCATCGATGTTCCGCGTATTAGACAGTTAGCAATTAAATCGTAGGCAATTCATACTGCGATTCAGAACCTCCATTTTTGACGCAACTGAATCTTTGTCAATCATATACCAAGACTGGGGCAAACATTGCCGAGTTTCGTGGCTCAAGTGAATAATCGATTACGCGAAATCAGAAATTGCCAATCCAGGTTTTGCAGGAACGGCAAATTGCTAAACCGATATCCATTGACGGAAGGTTCAAAATCTATGCCCGTAATGGAATTGGCAAACTCGAATGTAGCATTGCATCTTACATTGGAAGAATAACCATCATCGGTTGCGACCAGCCCCCTCGACCAGCACCCCTCGTTCAGGCCGCTTCTTCTTCAACGACAGGTGGCTCGCAAGAGATGACCAACTCTGATGCATGTGAATCCGCCACATTCACACCGCTGGTCGGTATCTGCAAAGTAAATCGCGTGCCAGATTTCCCCGATTTGTCCAGCGTGATATTACCGCCATGCAGTTTCGCGATGGCCCAAACTTTTGACAGCCCAAATCCAAGGCCACGCCCCGCTTCTCGCCCAGAGAAAAATGGGTCAAACAAATGACGACCAACAGATTCCGATATGCCTTGGCCATCATCCCAAACCGAAATTTCGATTGCTTCGTCGTCACTATTTTCAACAGATCGCCTCGCGACCCGTACATCGACGCGACCGGGTTGCTGGTCCGAGGACTGAATTGCCTCCACCGAATTCTGGATCAAATTTTTGATCGCGACGCTAATCTGAGTTGGATCCAAATTCGCTTGATCAATGCCGGCGCCAATCACCACTGCAAATTCCAAATGCGGTACGCGGTCTAAAAATGGCTTGAGCTCGTTGACGATTTTCGAGAGCAACAATCGAAGCGATACCGTTTCAGTTTTCAGGGCGGGCGGATGAGCGAACAACATCATGTCCGATATCATTTCGTGAGCGCGAATCGCCTGATCGTATATCACCGATAATTTCTGACGCTTTTGCGGAGATTCTTCTACCGCCAACATCGTTTGAGCACGGGTCGCAATGTTCGCCAATGGATTGTTAATCTCGTGACTGGCGCCGTACGCCAGCTGCTTCATCGATGCCAATTTTTCTTCGGTCAAACGGCGATCAAAGTGATTTGAATAGTCTGCATTTCGACTTGCCAAATCAAAAAGCGCTCCAAGGTTAAACTCTGTTTCATTTGCCGAATTGAGCCAAAAATTAACTCCATTTTTCAACGTCGTATGATTTCGAATTTTTTTGGACTTAAACTCATCGGCTCGAATCTTGCTTCCAACTACAGATTTGAGCATTCGTTTTAGCGAGCCCGCTTCGAACTCCCCTGCAGAAAATGAACGGGTAAATTTTGCAAGCGATCGTCGAAATTTTTGATTGTTCCGAGCCCGGTAGTAGGCTCCCAACCGAACAGCAAGTTTACTTTTATCTAATCGACGAGACGTGCAGGTTAGTTTCTCGTTTGAAAATAAACGGACAAGATTATCACTCGCCCAACCAGCAAACTCGGTGTGGTTGCTGGGTGCGGTCTTGTGTTGCAAATGAAACTTTGAAAGTGCAAACAGCATCAGGGATGGGTTTGACCGCAACATCCCTGGAACGCTCAACCGATCTTTCGATTCAGTGATGAGGCCAATCAAATCCGCAGACGGACATGGCAATTGAATTGCCACGCGAGATTTTGAATCTTCCCAATGAATTGATAGCCAGCGCAATGATTCATCCTGTATTCGAAAAAAACGCACCAAGACCAAGCCGGGTGCGTTTATGTTTGCAATTTTTTAAGGTCAGGATGTCGTTTCAGAAAAACACTCTGAAAATGCTGTGAAAGCAATTTACCCAACAGCTTTATTTTCCATCTCGAGGATCTCACAACCTCGCTCGAGAAGTTTGTCCACAGAGAACGGCTTGTTCATAAATTCATCGGCACCAGCGGCTCGCAGGTCGGCAATTTTGTCTTGCTCGACCATACCGGAAATACAGATAATTTTAACCGTCTTCATGGTTGCATCACTACGAACCCGTTGGCAAACTTCTTTGCCATTGATATCGGGAAGCATGACATCCAAGATCACGAGATCAGGGCGAAATTCTTTGACCAACATCCCGGCACCAAAGCCATTGTTGGCGGTCTTGATTTCGAATCGACCATCTCGTGCGAACACGTCGACCATCAACTCTACCAATTCTTCATCGTCATCGACGACGAGTAGTTTGCGTTTTCCGCTTTCCAAAGCATCCGTTGGGATCCCGTTCTCTTTCATGAAAGAGTAAAGCTGTTCACGCGGGATTCGGCGGAACCGACTGCCCGGCACGCGGAAACCTTTCAGACTTCCGTTGTCGAAACAACGAATGATGGTTTGCTGGCTGACTTTGCAGATCTTGGCTGCTTCGCCCGTAGTAAAGACTGTCTTGGTACTCATCCATCCTCTCCCTAGGTGGTCGGGTATGCCGACGATGCTGGCGTCACTCAAAAAGTTTGAGGTAACTTTTGTTTGGTCTGGCCACACAACCTTTTAATGCTTGTGCCTGCCGTAGTTGCTCAAAGCGCCAACGCTGTAATCGCTTCAAACTACTGAAATGTGCTATTCGACAAGATCAACCGCTCTATCCGATATTGCCAATCTTGCCATCGCGACCGAATTATATATACCCTGCGGAGCCGGTCAAGATTGATTGGAATGCCCTAAACTCATGCATGCTGGCAACTTAAACGAATTGGGCAACAAAATCCCCATTATTCCATACTCACCCGACCGCCCATTCGCCCCATTCCCAAGATGTTATTCAAAATGCTTATGCTTCGAGGACGGACTCAAATCATTCAAAACGGTTTTGCTGAACAAAAAATCGCACCAGCAATTCGTATAAATCAGAAACGCACGACTCTGTTGATGCAAATTTTCAATTTACCTTGCTTTTTAAAAAGCAACTGACGGCAGGTCGAAAATGGAACGTTGGATGTGATTCGACGGGTGACATGGATCGCAGTTGCGCGGGCAGACGTGCCCGAGTGTGAAGGCAAACCCACACGAGAGTCAACTCAGATTGCCAGGACTCTTTATCGTCAAAGCCCGCGTTAGCTCAATCTGGATAGGCCTCACCAATGACATGTCAGACAAGATTCTTGCTACTCGTCATTGCCAGCTTTTTTGTCTTCGTTGTCTTGTTCAACAACGACACGTTTTGCCAGATCGAAAACCATCCCCTCGGTAATCGCCAGAAAGTCATCGGTATCTGGGACGACCGGCTGTGTTCGATCATAGAAATGGACTTTGTTTTTACCAACGACTTTAGCGAGCGACTTATTCACAATAATTGCGGTCGTTTCATCAATTCCAACACCGAGCAATTGCGGGTAGGTGTCGACGAGCTGAGTCATGTCCTTTTGGCGACCTCGCTGACTGAAGTGTTGATCGATGGCAATGCCTCGAATGAACCCCAAACCTCGTTCGTAGCCGGGCGCCATGATGTCGAAATTGGCAACCGGATTGGCCCGACACATGTATGCGGCTTGGATAGATGCGCCAGCCGACGAACCACCTATCACACCGCCTCGTTTCAGAACGTCTTTCATCAAACGGTGAGCTTTAGTTCCGTAGTACGAATCTGAAAAATTCCACTGACGGCCACCGCCGAACCAGATTCCGGTAGCGTCTTTTAAGGGAGCAAGAAAATCTTCGTCGCTATTGGCTTTGTTTCGATCTTTGGTGTGAATAAAGCAAGCCGATTTGACTCCCATTCTTTTCCAAACTTCAACCATTCTTTGTTTTTCACCAACCTCGTCTGCTTCGGAGCAGGGAACATAAACCATTTTTGCTTCTTTGCCACCGGCGAGACTGACCATCTGCTCCATCAATCCTGCAGGCATGCCACCGCCTCCGACGATAATCAGCGTTCCGTTTTCAACAACCGGTTTGGGCGGAGTCGCAGCTGGAAACGGATCAACCGTTCGCTCGATTGCGTCTCGTCGCCAAGCAGTGAGATCGACAATCGTTGTGTATGGATTAGGGCGACGCGAGACGGATTGCCGAACGTGTTGAATTCGTAAGGGCTTTTGTTCGTTGCCCATGAGGCAAAACGTTGACTCACCTTCTCCCACAACTCGGATTTTTCGACCACGTAAAATGATGGCGGTTTCTTTTTCGATCCCAATGCCCACGCAACGTGGCTCGTGGCCCAACAGGCCTAAAATTTCTCGCCGGTCTTTTGAATCGTTGTAGCCGGACAATATTGCTGCATCGGGAATCAAGTTCGTCGCAGAGCGAATCGAAACAGTAAAGCCTGCCGAGCCAGTGACTTTTGCGGGCCCGGTCTCCCAATCAAACTTGCCAAGCAGTTCTGACGCCGGGCCGTTAACGCAGACGATGCCTCCGGTTGCGACGGTCGATTTCGCTGACTCGATACATCGCAAGAGACTGTTGAATTGCGATCGGGCAACTGCTTTATCGGCTGCGATCCAAACGGCACCTGCCTGAGCAATCTTTTTCAAAAGCGCTTCAGATGCCTGATCGCCAGTGACTGGATTTGAAACGATTTCACAATTCTTTAACCCGCTAAACTCCTCTTCAAGGCGTTCTGCGCTCCAACTCATCGCACCCTCGAAAACGATCGCTATCGTTTTCTGGTCGCCCGTGGACGCCGATCTCATAAAGTATTCACGCGCGAACTCTGGCAATTCGCCGCCGCCACCGGCAATCACTGTTCCACCAATTTTTAAGTCCGTGGGCCACAGTTCAAACTGTTCATCAAAAGTTTGACCCACCGTGTTTTGAACAGAAGTAAAAATTTGAAAGGCAACAAACAACCCAATCAACAATTGACTGGCAATAAATCGAGTTCGCATGAATTCTCCATCAGTTTAGACATTCCTAGGCTAAGCCAGTGAACATCAAAAAGCCACAAGGCGATGAAGATTTGCTTTAGACAATCAGCTCTTTAGAGAGGTGAATAAAGAAACAACGAAAAACGAGTGGCACACTTGCTCAGATGAAAACAAAAAAAATGGCCGCTATAAATAGCGGCCACTCCTCTGATTCAATTAGTCGGCAACATCGCTTATTTGCGACGGCGACGTAACAATACTCCCAATCCGCCTAGGCCAATGATCGCCAAACTCGTCGGCTCTGGAATGGCAGAGAAGGTTGCAATTTCAAAATCTCGACCTGGAGCTGTCGCGAAATTGTAGTCGATCGAGACTTCGTCGAGCGATGTGAAATCGACACCCGTGAAATCTGCGAAATCGACAGTTGCAACGCCCAAGTTACCGCTTGCCGGAATGGAAACAAAGTTCGTTACCGACGTTCCACCTGAAACTGCTGTGACTGAGAGTACATCAGAAATCGTAGCCGGGGCATCGGAGCTCACGAAATCAAATGCGAACGCGGTGTTGATTCCACCATCGGTCATGTCAAAATTGGCGAAGTTGTCGTACACCAAACTGCCGTTAATCTGATCGAGGGATCCTTGAGAGAGCGTCAACTCTCCGCCGAATCCCATCGAACCGATGAATTCATCGCCTCCCAATGCAACCAGCGTTAATGAGTCGTCGCGTTGTCCACCAAGAATACTTGAGGCAGTCGTCCCTTGAGTTGTTGTACCAACTGTGGTTCGAACAATTGTGTTTCCGTCATCAAATGTATCGATGACAATGTCCGCATGAACAGCAGAAGTGGCCAGAATGGCGGCGGCAAAGATGATGGAGCAAATTTTCATTGCGATCTCCTGTTTGCAATCTTTGGAAGACAGCAAAGTCTGGGTGATTGAGGGGAATAACCATTCGTATCGATACAAATGACCGGGTCTGATATTTCGTTCGTCAAATTGGCGAACAGCTCTTAAGCAAAACCAATACAACAATCACCACCGGAACGACACAAAACCGGCCACGCCGGTTAGGCAAGATAGGTAAACCAATCGCCCGCATGAGTTGTATTTTCAATGCAAGCAGATTCGCTATTGGGTAGTCCTTGTCAGTAGGATTTTCAGCAGGACATAACAAAATGAACTCATCAAGCTCAATGATTCATGCGAACCAATACTCGTTAACAAAATCCCAACCTACGAATGACCGCATAAAAAAAACCTACTAAGAAACACTTTTTGTTTCGTCATAGGATTCTGAAAATTCATGCGAATCCAGGATCAGTCTTACGATCGTCGTCTCCGGCGAAGCAAAACAAACAATCCACCAAGCCCTACAACTCCGGCAGTGGCTGGCTCGGGTACGGCACTAAATCTGCTGATTTCAAAATCACGTCCTGCCTGACTTGGGCCAAAATCAACATCTAGCCTGATCGAATCAAGCTGTGTGAAATTTACCCCTCCAAATTGAGAGAAGTCAACTAACAGTTCCGCAGGCGCAGCCGTGTTAGAAGGAATTGTTAAGAACTGAGTAGCAGACGTTGCTCCAGAGATCGCAGTAACGGAAAGTACATCTGGAATCGGATCAGTTGTATCACTCGTTTGAAAGCCAATCGAAAATCTTGAATTCATTCCACCATCGGTCAAATCGAACGAAGTGAAATCGTCGTACACCAACTCTCCAAACATCTGGTCATTTGAGCCCTGTCCAACGGACCACTCACCACCAAACCCAAAAGCACCAAAGAATTCGTCGCCTCCCAGATTCCGAACCGTCAACGATTCATCTCGCTGTCCGCCTAGAATACTCGATGCCGTTGTTGAGCCACTCGCCGAACCAACACCAAATTTGGTCAGCGGATTTCCATCCGTAAACGAGTCGATCAAAATATCTGCGTGGGAGTTTGAAAAGGACGCACAAAGCAGAACGACGATGGCGAGGAAAACAGGTTGCAACTTCATTGGTGACTCCAAATTTTTCTGATCATTTGCTTATACTTCAAATTCAAGTTTTACAAGCAACGAGGGAAACAGATCTAAGTCAGGCAGATCCAAAATTGGAAAGGCCCCAGTTAGGCAGGAGGCGGTTTATAGACGTTACTCCGCCCACACTGGAATAGAGATTCGACTTCTAACTCAAAATTTGGAAATTGTGATGCAATTTGCTGGCACGAACTAATCTCTAAATCCGTTTTCACGGAGGGATTCGCATTGCAATGCCGATCCGTTTCCAACGCTTTCATCTATCACTCTGCAAGCATCATAAATTTTGGCCATCGCATATTGGCCTTGAAAACATTCTCGAATTTCGCTCCCTCCAATTCGACCTCAGATTAATCAGACGTTTAACTTTCACGAATCTAAACGCCTACAAGTTCAACTTTCGAATCTTTTCCGCGTCGCTCCATAGCTCGTGCCCTCTCTTTAGTTTTTTGTGAAACGGGGCTTTCCAAAATCTCGCGCGTGCTTTGAACCAGCAAAAATCTCACAAGTGCCGTTGAATTGATTGGCTGGGTACTCAACTGACGTTTATAATTTCGGCAACAGCCACGTTTCCACTTCCATTTCGTTAAGCTGAGAACAATGATTGGTTTCTCCCATAGCCGACTGAAAATTATCGCCGCCTGTGCGTCCTTGGCTCTCAATGCGGTTTTCGTTTTCGACACCGCTGCTGTTTACTCTCAAGAATCCCAAGAATCAAAACTTGATTTCGAGCAGGACATTGCGTCCATTTTTCAAAAAAGATGCTTCGAGTGTCACGGTGAATCAGTTCGCGAGGGTGGGCTACGTCTAACCAATCGCCAAGACGGTTTCGCCGACAACGATTCTGGCACACCAGCAATCGTTGCAGGTCGCCCCGACCAAAGTCTCTTGCTCGCGCGCGTCACGAGTAAATACGATTCTGATCGCATGCCACCCGATGGTGATCCACTTTCAGATAGTGAAATCAAAACCCTCACTCGCTGGATCACTGAGGGAGCCGACTGGCCGGAAACTAACAACGCTCACTGGGCTTACCTCGCACCTTCGCGTGAAGAAGTCTCGACATCGCTTTCGTCAATCAAAATCACAAATGAAAAAATTAATCCCAAGTGGATTTCCAACCCAATAGATTTGCTGGTGTTGCAGCAATTGGAAAACCAAGGATTAACTCCCTCGCCTGAATCCGATCCAGCCAGATTGATCCGCCGTGCCTCTCTTGCACTTACCGGGCTTCCACCGTCGGTTAAGCAAGTCGACGCCTTCGTCGCCAATCCTACCGACGCAGCCTACGAAAAATTCGTCGACCAATGCATCGAGTCACCTCGATACGGAGAGCGCTGGGCACAACCATGGTTGGATCTCGCGCGATACGCCGACTCCAATGGCTTCCAAGCGGATCAACTTCGTGAAAGCTGGGCCTATCGCGATTGGGTGATCAAATCAATCAACAATGACATGCCATTTAACCAATTCACGATTGAACAATTGGCAGGTGACATGCTCCCAGATGCAACTGAAGCTCAGAAAATCGCAACTGGATTCCACAGAACCGTCACCTGCAATGTCGAAGCCGGCGTTCATCCTGAGCAAAACCGCGTCAATCAAATCTTCGATCGAGTGAACACAACCGGAACCGTGTTTCTTGGAACAACGATCGAATGCTGCCAATGCCACAATCACAAATACGATCCATTCACCCAAGACGACTATTACCAGCTGTTCGCTTTTTTCAACAACACTCCATTGGAAGTCAAGCTGAACTCTGGCGTTCAATACAATTTCAGCGGCCCTTCAATGGCCCTGAGTCTGTCAGCCAAAGACCAGAAAACAAAAGACCGATTAAGCAAAGAAATCGTCCGACTTGAAAAACAGAAAATAGCCTACCAATCAAAAGCGCCCACGACCCGAGTTGCTCAATTAAAAAACCTTTTAGAACTCGCCGAAACTCCCATTGATTGGCAACCATTGAACGTCCTGAAATTCGAAAGCACGGGTGGCGAGTCATCTAAAGTTCTCGACGACGAATCAGTATTGATTAGCGGTTCGCTTCCCGACACGACCACCTACACCCTCACTGCGAAATCGCGGCTTGAGCAGGTCACTGCGTTTCGCTTAGAAGCCTTAACTCACCCATCGTTGCCGGGCACAGGACCAGGGCGTGGCGATGAAATTCGCGCAAACTTTATCCTGAATGAATTTCGCGTTGAGAAAGTCACGGAAATAACATCTGGAAGCAAAGATAAATTCGCTACCGTCAAACTGAAAAACGCTACGGCTGACTTCTCACAAAAAAACTGGAACGTAGCCAATGCGATTGACGGAAAACCAAAAACTGGCTGGGCCGTCTCTCCAAAATTCTTCAAACCCCATTGGGCCACATTCGTTGTCGACGCTCCTGCACAACAGAAACCGTCAAAGAACCAATATCGTTTTACGTTGGACCAAAACTATGGGCGAGGCCGGACGCTTGGACGCATTCGAATCTCTGGAACATCTGCAAACCCAATTGCGATTAGCCTCCCAGATGCAATTCGAAACATTTTGCAGATTGAATCGCCAAACAAAAAACAAATGGACCGCGTCTATCAATTCCTGGATGCCCGCGACCCGGAACTACTCAAGCTCAAACAACAAATCGCAGCAGCCCAAAAAAAGATCGATGACCTCAAAACTCCGACAACACTTGTCATGGTTGAGATGGATGAAATGCGAGACACGTTTAAGCTCAAACGCGGCGACTATCTCAATCCGGGAAAAAAAATCAAACCCGGCGTCCCTAATATACTTCACTCGATGCCAGATTCACTTCCGCGAAATCGTTTGGGACTGGCAAAATGGCTGGTCGATCCCGCCAACCCACTTGTTGGTCGCGTGACGGTGAACCGTTGGTGGTCAAACTTTTTTGGATCTGGCTTGGTCCAATCGGAAGAAGATTTCGGCACACAAAGCATTCCGCCTACGCATCGGGAGTTGCTTGATTGGCTGGCAATAGAACTCGTTGACAGTGGCTGGTCGCGAAAACATATTCACAAATTAATCGTCATGTCTTCCACCTTTCGCCAAAGCTCTCGAATCACACCGCGTCTTCTGAAACTCGATCCCAAAAACAAATTCTATGGACGTGGCCCCCGGTTTCGCATGCCCGCCGAGATGATTCGCGACAACAGCCTAGCCGTTAGTGGTTTGCTATCGACGAAGATGTACGGACCACCGGTAATGCCACATCAACCGGATAACATTTGGCGGTCGGTCGGGCGTAACGCGCCAAAATGGAAAGCCGCAACGACAGAAGATCGAAACCGCCGCGGTGTTTACATCGTTTGGCGTCGGGCCGCACCTTATCCAAGCTTTGTCAATTTCGACGCACCTGATCGAGCAAGTTGTGTCGTCAAACGTCCGCGAACGAACACGCCACTGCAGGCACTGACGTTGCTCAACGATAAATCCTATTTGGAGATGGCGATCGGCTTGGCTGACCAAGTCATCGAGCAACTGCCCAATGGAAGCCCCAGTGCTCGCATCGAATTGGCGATGAAGCGATGTGTGTCGCGCACTCCATCGGCCGAAGAGATCAAAACACTTCATGAGCTTTACGAGTCCGAACTGGTGCGACTCAAAAAATCGCCCGAGACTGCGGCGAAGTTCCTGAAATCCTACGCGAACGTCGCAGTGAAAAGAGCGAACCATAAAACCCAACCCTCGAATCCAATCCAGCCTTCGACTCCAATCCAGCGCGCGGCCATGGCGATGGTAGCCAGCGTTTTGCTAAACCTGGACGAAACAATCAACTATTGATTCGACGCGATTACCTCACAACGGATTCACCACACCAAACGACAACCGACGCTAACCAAACTTTCAACGAAACGTTGAGCACCAATGATACGACAAAGTCAACATCGAGAAATCACTCGTCGCCACTTGTTTCAACAGGTAGGAACGGGCATCGGCGCGATGGCGTTGACTTCTCTGCTTCAGCAAAACGGATTGGGATTCGAATTCCCCTCTGACGACAAATCGGTTCCCAAACTGCCGAGTTGTCATTTTCCAGCGCGAGCGAAAAACATAATCTACATCCACATGGTTGGCGCTCCTTCGCATCTTGACCTGTTTGACTACAAACCCGAACTACAAAAACGAAGCGGCGAACTGTGCCCGGACGAATTTTTCCAAGGCAAACAACTGGCGTTCATCCGCGAACAACCGAAACTTTTAGGCACGCCTCCAGGAAAGAACTTTCAGTTCACAACCTGCAGCAAAAGCGGCATTGCCATCTCGAATCTACTGCCTCACCTCCAACAGGTCGCAGGAGAAATGACTTTGATTCGGTCCATGCACACCGAGCAATTCAACCACTCGCCTGCCCAAATGCTGATGCTAACCGGATTCGAACGGTTCGGACGCCCCAGCATTGGATCGTGGGCAAGCTACGGCTTGGGCAGTGAAAATCAAAACCTGCCCGCGTACGTCGTTCTGGTCACTGGGCAAATTCTGGGAGCAGGGAACAGCGCGTGGGGTAGCGGATTTCTCCCGACCGTCCACCAAGGCATCGAGTTCCGCAGCAAAGGCGATCCCGTCCTATTCCTTTCCAACCCTGAAGGCGTTGACGCAAGTTCGCGATTGCGAGCCGTCGAAACCATCAATCGGTTAAACAAAAAACAGCTGGCCGACATTGGCGATCCCGAAATCGCGACACGAATCAGCCAATACGAATTGGCGTTTCGGATGCAATCGTCAGTCCCGGAATTGATGGATATCGAATCTGAGTCAAAACAAACTCACGAGCTGTATGGCACTCAGCCGGGAAAGAGTTCGTTTGCTAACAATTGTTTACTTGCTCGTCGTTTGGTCGAACGCGGTGTTCGGTTTGTTCAACTGTTCGACCAAGGCTGGGATATGCACGGAAGTGTTACTAAACGACTTCCAGTCAAGTGCAAACAAGTCGATCGCCCGATCGCCGCATTGGTTCAAGACTTAAAACAACGCGGCCTGTTGGATGACACACTGGTGGTATGGTCCTCAGAATTTGGTCGAACGCCAATGGGGCAGACGGCAAATGGCGAAGGAAACAAAACCCAAGTCGGCCGTGATCATCACAAAGAAGCATTCACGACTTGGATGGCAGGCGGTGGCGTCAAACGTGGGTACATCTACGGTGAAACAGATGAGCTGGGTTATGGAATCGTGAAAGATCCAATGCATGTTCACGATTTCAACGCTACGATCATGCACTTGCTTGGAATCGACCACAAAAAGCTGACTTTTAAATTCCAAGGCCGCCCTTACCGTTTGACCGACGTCGCTGGTGTGGCTGCGAAGAAAATTTTTGCCTCTTGATTTTTTCGGGGCACGTTCTGACTTTCCAACTTCAATCTGGATTTCACATGGGCTTTTCGATTCGTTTAGTTACCGCCATTGTTTTGGTTGTGTTCGCATTCAACCAAACAGCAATCAGTGACGAAACAAAATCAAAACCCAACATCGTTTTGATCATGGTCGACGACATGGGATTTTCAGATATCGGCTGTTATGGTGGCGAAGTTGAAACGCCCAATCTGGATCGCTTGGCGTCGGAAGGAATGCGATTCACTCAGTTTTACAACAATGGAAAATGCACAACCACACGTGCGTCCTTGGTGACCGGTCTCTACCCACGTGGAACCAATGGGTCCAAACATCTGCGTTGGAACATGGTCACGATCGGTGAGGTCATGCAAGACTGCGGCTACATGACGGCACTTTGTGGAAAATGGCATCTAGGTCGCGATAAAATTAATCATCCCTTTCATCGTGGCTTTGATCATTTCTATGGCTTGCTTGACGGATGTTGCAATTTCTTTGATCCCGTTCAACCTGACCCAAAATATAAAGGCGGACGAAAACGAGTGTTTGGAATTGACGACAAACGGATAACTGAGTTTCCTGTCGACTACTACACAACCGATGCGTTCACGGACCACGCGATCAAAGCAATCCACGCCGCAGACAAAAACGCTAAACCATTTTTCATTCATGTGACTTACACTGCGCCCCATTATCCGCTCCATGCCAAACCCGCTGACATTGCAAAGTACCGTGGCAAATTCAAAATGGGTTGGGAGAAAATGCGACAACAGCGTTTTGCTCGCCAGCGGGAATTGGGGCTGGCGGATGAATCCTGGAAACTGTCCGAGGGCGATTCGAAATCCTACAGCTGGGAAAGCTCCGATCAAGATTTCGAGGACCATCGAATGGCGGTTTACGCCGCAATGATCGATAACGTTGACCAGAACATTGGGCGCTTACTTGAAACGCTAAAATCCACCGGCCACGATAAAGACACGTTGATCATGTTCCTCTCAGACAACGGCGGTTGTGCCGAAGAACCGGGCGGTCGCAATCCAAAACTTCGCACTCCTGGCCCCAAAAACGATTACGTTGCCGTTGGGCCGGCTTGGGGGTGGGCGCAAAACGCGCCGTTTCGTCGCTTCAAAAGCTGGATGCATGAAGGCGGAATTTCAACGCCGTTTATCGCTTGGTGGCCCGACGAGATTGAAGCAGGATCAACCAACCGCGACGTGGCTCACTTGATCGACCTACTACCAACCTGTGTTGAACTGGGCGGAGGAAATTACCCAACCACTTATAAAGGGAACCATATTCTTCCAGTCGAAGGCCTGAGCATGGTCAAACTTTTAAACAGTGAAAAAAGGAGAGGGCACAAACAACTTTGCTGGCAATGGATTGGCAATCGTGCGATTCGCCAAGGAGACTGGAAACTGGTTTGGGACAAACTTAACAAAGAAAAAAAGTGGGAGCTCTACAACATCACCAATGACCGTTGCGAAATCGACAACTTAGCCAGCACCAACCAAGACCGCGTTGAGTCCATGTCTAAAGACTGGTTTGAATGGGCGAAAAAAGTTGAACTGAAAGTGAAATGATCAGATCAATGACAAGGCAGCGATACTTCCCGATGAAACTGCCCAGAAAATGAAACATCCGCCCCACGTTTCAAAGTTTGCGAAGTAAGATTTATCAGTCTTGCTACAGGTTCAGGCTAAACGTCCAAACTAAACGTCCAAACTAAACTTCTAAGTACTTCCGCCAATTGTGCTGCTCAGAAAAACCAAGCACCTTTTTCGCTTTTGCGTTGGAATAAAACGTTTCGTACTTCCCCATTTGATGTTTAACGGGCACACCATCGTAATACCGATCGATGAGTTCCTGAGTCGACAAATCAACAGAGTGGTCATCATTTGACGCGTTGAAAATTTGAAACCCAAGTCCATCTGTTGTTAAACAACGATCAACGATTTGCCCCAGATCTCGAACGTCGATGTAAGAAAAAATGTTACGACGCCTGACGTCGGGATTGGCAAAATAGCCGGGAAAATTTTCCACGTACTCATGCGGCTCAATGACGTTATTGATTCGCAAACCGTAAATATCAAAACCAGACCGCTGCTGAAAACTACGAGCCGTCACTTCGTTGACCACCTTGGACATCGCGTAGCTATCCTCGGGAACGACAGGATGTTCTTCGTCGATCGGAATATACTCTGGCTTACGTTCGCCATCAGCAAAACAAACACCATACGTTGTTTCCGATGAAGCAAAAATGATCTTCTTAATGCCGAGTTTCACCGCCGCTTCAATGACGTTGTAAGTTCCAATTGTGTTGACGCGGTACGTTTCGTTGTCCGGGTTGATCAAGATGCGCGCGACAGCAGCGAAGTGCACGACCGCGTCAAATTTCGGCACGCCGGTTCCCGGTTCAAGCTCGGAAAAATTCGAATAAGAAGTCAACGCGTTAAACATCTGACCACTGTCGGTGATGTCCGCGATTAGATTATCAACACCTGGATAGTCGAGTGACGTTAGGTCGACATTGAGAACTTGATGCCCTTGCTCCAACAGATAGGGAATCACGTGTTTGCCCGCTTTACCCGCGCCGCCTGTGAATAGTACTCGCATAGTCGCTCAGATAAATTTTGTTGTGGTTTAAGCCATCAGCTCGAACGCACTCGAAACTCAAAGATGAATAGCGAATCCAAAATGAGTTCGCGAGGTTCAGGATCTTGATATTAATTTTTTGCTTCGGCCACGACTTCTTTGACAAAGTCATTTTTCGTGTTGTCTCCGACCATTCCACCAGCAAACTCGATATCACCAATTCGCTCGATCACACGATACTTTCGCCGGTAGTCATGATCAATGAAGTCAACAAATCGAATTTGGTACTCCATCTGGTCACTCATTTTCTCAGCCAGCAAACGGCGAGTTTCCGTTTCGACTTGTTCAGCACAACTCGCATCGCCAAGAATGTACTGAATCTCAAGTTCCTTTTGCCCCCGCTCGTAGACTTTGATTTCAATAATCGCATCATCAACATTCGCATTCAATTCATTGACGAAATTGTTGAAGAACGAGGGATAAAATCGCTCTCCACGATCGGACATGATGAAGTTTGAATCTTTGCCTTCGATTTTGGTGATGACGTATTTCTCGGTGCCATCAGGATACTGCCGAAACTCTACGTCGGCGATGTCCTTCATTTTGTAACGAATAAATGGGAAGTCTGTCAGTTTCAACCGCGTGATGATCATCTCCGGTTGGCCAGCTTCGTTCGGTGCCGTTTCCACGTACGCGACGTTTGCAAAAATCTCAAGTCCGCTTTTGTCTGTTTCGTGCGCGAGCTCGCCTAACTCGACCGAACCATAGGAGTCTTCAACCTTGGATCGGGTGAACACAGATTCAATGTGTTTACGCTGGCAATCAAAAAACGTCTCGCCACTCACGTTGACCAGTTCAGGATGATGTTTCAATTCCAAATTGAATTTACGAATCGTGTGAGCGATCATGTTCATCGGCGATGGAAATACCAACAACAGTTTTGGTTTATATCGATTGATGTCATCGACCAACCCACGGACTGTCTGCTCGTCGATTTTATCAAACAAGTGATATCGAAACCCCAGCCATTTGCTGTAAGGATTGAACTTCACCATGTCGTCGATGTTGTAGGTATTTTTTGGATAGAAGACCAACATCCGCTCGCCTGGTCGCCAGCCCATGCGATACCAACACTTAAAAAATGTGAATAGCATCGAGAACATGTGATGCTTGGTCATCGTGACTGAAAGCGGTAACGAAGTCGAACCGCCTGTTGCCATGGGCATGAGATAATCTCCACCACGCAGTCGACGGATGGACTCCCACGGTTTGCCCTCGACCTTGAGCTCCGCTTTGGCCGGATCAACGTTGGCCCACTTCTCGGTCATCACCGTCTGGCCAGCGACGGCGTAGTCCTGTTTCCCGAGAGCGGGAAGGTGAGAATAGGCTTCGAAGAACTCATCGTCCGAGACGTTTTTCGTTTTGGCAAGAAAGTCAGTGAACTTACCTATAAAAAATTCACTTGTTTCGTTCGCTTGAGCGAGCAAGTGAACGAGGTCCGCACGGATTTGCGGTCGAATATTCGTCAACCGATCTTCGACAACGACTTCTTTATACAGGTCACGAACACCAATAAAACGAAACAGCCACTGATAAAGCGTTTTCAACATGCGAATTAGTTGGAGGGGGTTTCACAAACGGCCAAAACTCGAACCAACAAGCTAAGAAAAAGCCCGCCAAATGTCGAGTACCGTTTGCAATATAATCCAACCCTTCACCGCCGAAAATGTTGCTGACCAGCGGCTGACAAGCTATCGTCGCCCACGTCCACCTGAAAGATTGACACCTTTTGATTTGCCGCTCAACTGCGACTCGATCGCGTCGATCCGTTTCTTGACAAATGGTTTGATTGCATAAGTCCGTCGCTCAACGGCGCGGTTGGTCCCGCTCGCATCACCATCGACCCCCATTTTCAAACCATCAGATCCTTTGGGCATTTTCGCCAAGTGAGGCGCGAGAGCTTTTTCAAGGGTCTCAATTTTGGCGAACATAGTCTCTTTCGTAAAATGCTCTTTGAACAACCTGGTGTAAGTATCCTTGTACAAATCTTTAAACTCTTTCATCTCAAACAGACGCTCCAAAATCCGACGCTGCCCAACCCAAGGCCGATAGATATTCCAGTTAATCATCGCATCAGGTGATCCACCAAGGGTGAAGGTTCCGAACGCTTCGTTAACATCCCAAGGCATCATCTTTAATTTGTTATCCGTCTTATCCATCACCAAGTAATAGTTGTGAGGCATGCCGATGTAACTATCGACATTGGACAGCATCGAAGTCACGGCAAGGTAAGCTGCGAATTGCTCGAGATCCATACGCTGCTTTATTTCAGTCGCGAACTCTTCGTCCGAGCCTTTCTCGATGATTTTCAATAACTCAGCAAACCTTTTGATCTGGTCGACATTTTCTTCACCAGATTTAATTTCGTATTGCGAGTACGATTCCGTTTTGTCGCCGAGGTAACGCCAATCCATCTCTGGTTTCATCAACAGAGCATCTTCTGATTTCTTGCCATAGTTTTCTTTAAGAAATCGTTTGTCGACTTGCTCGACGAGTACATAAATACCCAATGTTTTTTTCTTTCCATCGATCGACAACGTTACGTTGGCCCAACCAACAGAGGGAGTTGGAATCCCCGCGGCGCGATAGAGATCGTAGGCCAATTTCTCTTTCATGTAAGATGAATCAAGAAACGCATTGGAGAAGTTCAGTTTCGTGCGGCCATGCAGTTTCTGCCCTTTGACGTAACGGTTGGTGTCAATTTTCATCGGCCTTTTGAAACCGCGAGCCGAAAACATGTAGGAAGAATTTCCTTTGAAACGCAATCCGCAGTCTTCGAAGGGTTGACCGTCGATAGTGACTTGCGATTTTACGTAAGTGTACTCGTTGCCATCGCCGCCTCCGCCACCAGGGCCGCCTCCACCAGGCCCACCGCGCGGGCCTCCACCACCGGGGCCGCCGTCACGACCGCGGGGACCTCTTCCTTCACGACCACGTGGGCCACCTCCACCACCAGGACCACCACGCGGCGGCCCGAAGAAATCAAAAATCCCTCCGCCGCCTCGCGCTGCTTGCTTGGGAGCCATCTCGCCCCAAGCTGCTTTCGTTACAGAAATTTCAACATCGAGTACTTTGTTTTCTGAATAAACTGATTTCCAAAACAGGTCATCTACTTTTGCTTGAGCCTTGGCCTTTGCTTTGTCTTTTTTTTTCCTGGTCTTGATCGTGATGTTTCGATACCAAACTGGATTCCCATGATTTTGAAACGCGATGTGGCCTTTCTTGCTCTTTGCAAACTTCTCCCAAGTGGAGAACTTGCTGGCGGCGACCTTACTGTTCCAATCATCGCTTTCGAATTTCGCCTCAACGACTTTTTCGCCATTCAACCAATGCTCGAAATCGTTCCCACTGACAACGATTTTTGCTGTATTCCACTGCCCAACTGGATTCGGTGATTTGTCACCCGGCCGGTAAAGAGCGTACAAGGCACCAGCCGAAGTCAGTTTTGATTTACCATCTTTATGTTTGGCGTTGTCAAGAATTTGATATTCAATACCAGTCTTTGCTGGGCTTCGCTCACCAAGTAAGACACGGTACATCACGCCACTGTTGCCGCCTTCTGAGATTTTCCAATCAAACGAAAGTTCGAAATTTTCGTATTCCTTCTTCGTGATCAGGTCGCCGGTTTTTGATCCATCAAACGCGATGACTCCATCGTCAATGGTCCAGCCGGCGCCAATCGCTTCTTCTTTGTAGCCACGAAAATTCTCAAGCGATTTTCCATCGAACAGAATCTCGGTCTCGGTCCTGGATTTCGAAGACTTCGTTGCTTGGGCAATTTTTTCTCCGGTCAAAATCCCACTCTCCAACTCACCACCGTTTATCGCGTCGCTCGCCGACCAAATCCCATCCAGTTTCCCATCAACAAGCTCAGACTTCATTGCGAGTCTCAATCGTACCCCTTGAGCCTGAAGCGATATCTCGAATTCAACTTTGTTGCCGGTGACCCGTACATTGTCGAATTCGCTTTTCTCTTCTGAACCTTCTTTGACCATATAGCCAGAGTAAGTCTCACCCGTGCGAATAAAATTCCAAACGGAAGTCTGAGGACCTTGGCTCGATTCAGCGGTGACTTTCCATGCCCCCACCAGTTCATCGTTGTCCTGCGAAACGGATACGTCGGGCGAAAGCGACAAACCTATCAATACGATTAACGAAGTAACCACCATGATGGGACGCAAGTAATTTCGAGGAAACATTTAATATTTTCATTGACTGAGGAATCAGGAGCTCGACCGACAGTATATCAAAACGCTTACAAATAAAGTGTTTGCAGTTTACACACGCAGAAAAGAAATTGCGTATTTGATTAAGTTTAATGGAGCCGGGAACCTCCAGAGCAACAACGGCGCGGGCACGAGAAAGATCGCCAACAATCGCAAATAGAGCAATACGCTGGGACGCACGCGGATTACGCCCGTTTCAAAATCTGCCCTCGCGTCTTGAACCATGTCGATGGCTGGCATCATGGAACAGGCAAGAAAGAAGAATTTCTCAAATTTGGGTGTGCTCAATTCTCCGAGAATCAAAACAGGCAAATGTCCCGTGCACTCCCACTCGGCGACCAAATTCCGAATCATCTCGCCTTGGGAATTCGCCTGGCGTTTCGCTTCGGTGTATTCAAAAACCTGATTCGATTTTTTACAAAACTCGGCTTGAATTTCGAGCCGAATGATGATGCTTTTTAATTTACCTATTCGATCGTGAAATTCGTTGGTCAATGCGAATTCGTCGAAGAACTCAAAAGCTTCTTCGCAAGGTCCAGCAAGAAACTCAATCGTCTTGTCCGAAAATTGCTTTCGTCTTTCAAGACAGACAATGACGTCGAGGGCTCGATCGCTAACGTCGATCGCTCCAATCAAATTGGACAAATCGAGGTTTTTTTCGTCGGAAGGAAAGATCCCAAACGGCTCTGTCAAAACATGGAAGTCCGTTTGCAGCTTTTGATAGACTGGCCGAATGTTGTGCCAATCCATCTCTGGCTTGTTCGTTGGTGTCGCCTGATTTGCAGCGATGACCATCGGCTTCCTATTGAGTTAAATAATGTCTGAATTTTGCAGTCGTTGAAAAACGGCATATAACAGTCGACCATATGAACATTCGAGAATCCAAAATGCCAACCAAAATCCGTTTCTTCGAATTGTCGTCGGTGAATCATAACGGGTTGCCAACAGCGCCCACAACGGTGTTCGATTTAAGCAACAAAGATTGCCAAGAAAATTTTTCTTTGCGTTCGTGGAGTTTCGAGCACGTCAACGATTCAATTTCTCTTGAAAGAAATTTTCCATCGGTTGCTGGGAACGCAAAAATTCGCTCCAACCCAATTTCCAATCTGGCATCTCGCAAATTGAAAATGGAGCCATTGCGTTTTCTGGTTTTCAAACGGCGGGCTCGTCCAACTCTACAGTCGAACTGAACGAAATCCATCGTTCGCTTTTCATTGAAAGGCAATTACCAAAAAAATTGTCTGGTGATTTTGTTGTCGCCGCCGTTTCCGCAGAAGCCGAGTTGTTCCTTTGCCGCGATGGAGCGGGTGCGAGAACGATTTACTACGCCACGTTCAAGGATCGCTTCTATTTCGCAAGCGAGCCAAAGGCGATCTGGTCAACGCCAGAGTTTCCTCGAAAGATCGATCCTAATTCGATCGCGAAATATTTGACCTTTAGTTTTGTGCCCAACTCAGAAACGATGCTGCGTGATGTTTTTGAATTGCCAGCGGGCCACATTTTGCATCGAACGCCTGACGGAACAATCGTTATTCGCCGTTTTTTTGAATTTGAAAAAACGAGGCAGATCAATTTGGCTGACGGGGATTCCTGGGCGGATAAATTCCGGGAAACTTTTGCTGGAACCATACGCGATCGACTGGCCCTGACTAACGGGGATCCGCACCTTTTCCTTTCGGGAGGACTTGATTCGTCGATTGTTGCGGCTGAACTCAAGAATCAAATCGAAGGGACACCACGAAAGATCCGCACGTTCGCAATGCACTTTGGAGCGGATTACCCCAACGAACTTGAGTTTGCAAAATCGGTTGCTGACCGAATCGGCACTGAACACATGGAAGTGCTCATTGAGCCGAAATCGTTCCTGCCTAACCTTCGCAAGATGGTTTGGCATCTCGATGATCCGATCGGTGATCCAATCACGATGCCCAATTTCTCGTTGGCTCAAACATTGGCGGGGAAAACGGATTTTGTATTCAATGGCGAAGGTGGCGATCCGTGTTTTGGCGGTCCCAAAAACATTCCGATGATGTTGATGCATTGGTATGGCGGCGAACGGGAACCACTGTTTCGAGAAAAAGCCTATCTGAGTTCCTACCGCCGAGCTTACGAAGAGCTTGATCATTTGCTCACCCCTTGGATTGACTCTCGAATAGATCGGTCAGAACTGACTTCAATTTTGACGCCGTTTTTTGAGTGCAAAACGCCCGAGCGATTATTGGACAAATTGGCTGCCATTAACATTCGCCTCAAAGGAGCCCATTTGATTCTTCCCAAAGTCGAACGAATGCTGGCGGCTTCGGGTATTTCTCCGCTGTCGCCATTGTTTGCTTCGGAGATGGTGGAATTCAGTTTTCAAATCCCCTCAACGCAGAAACTTGGTGGTGGAATTGAGAAAGTGATTCTTAAGGATGCCTATCGTGACCAACTGCCAATTGATGTGATCAAACGCCCTAAAAGCGGCATGCGTGTGCCAGTTCATTTTTGGTTTCAAGGCGAGTTGAAAAAATACGCGAGGCACATTTTGAGCAAGCGTCACGTCAATCGCGCCGGCATTTTCAACCATCACCGTGTCAAACAATTGCTTGATTACAACATCGAAGAAGGCAACGGGCGTTACGGAATGCGGCTTTGGATGTTGCTAACGTTCGAAATCTGGCGGAGGATTGTTGTCGAAGGCGAGTCGGTTTAGCGAGTTTAATTGAGCACACGCTATTGCTCGAGAACATGAGATGCTCTGGCGCGAGATCTTTAACAAGATCCACTACGGCGGCGTTCGACAAAAGCTATCGCCGAATTATTCACCGAACAAGCTCACGTTGTTGATGTTGAATTCGAACGGTGGCCCGGGGGTGTCGGCACGCCAACCGGATTCGAGAGCTTTTTTGATCAAGTTCGCAATGTGTTTCGGTGTGACTGTTGGGTAAGTACTATTCCAACTTTCCACAGGGGGCAAATTTGGTGCGTCCGCCCAGAAATCTCTGGTAAGCAATCCGTTGGCGACCAGAACTGAGCCGTCTCCTTTATCCGATTCGGCTGTAATGTTCAGTTGATAATTATTATCGTTATCAATTTTTGAAATGGAGACCTGAAATCGGTAGCCCAACTCGTCGACGGTGATCGGCCGAGATTTTTTTTTACTTAAAGCCATTGAACGTACTTTTTACGTTTGTGAGTTTTTGATTTCAGAAACCTGATTTCCGAAGAGCAGAATTCAAATACCAGAATCTGCTTCCGAATTCACTTTCTTATTCTTGCCTTCCAAATGCAGCATCACCATCGCGATATCAGCCGGTGTAATGCCGCTAATTCGCTGAGCCTGATCCAAACTGGTTGGGCGAAAGCGAGTAAGTTTTTCCTTGGCTTCGTTACGCAAATGAGAAAGCCCTTGGTAATCAAAATGATCTGGGATTCTTTTCTGGGCAAGCCGTTTGTGCTTGTCGATGGTGGCCTGTTGCCGACCAACGTAGCCCGAATACTTGATGTCGTAGACGACTTGCTGTCGCACGTCGGGGGAAACGATTTCCAATTTCGGTAGCAGTTCGACCAACTCTGCCCATTCTGTTTCGGTTCGCTTCAGAATCTTGCTGAGAGCGACTCCTTCGTGACGATTCGAATCCAGCTCCTTTTTGATACTCGCGATTCCGTCTTCTTTTATCGTCAATCGATCCATTCGTTTTAAATCGACAAGGCCGACATCGAACGCCTGCTTGGTCAAACGTCGATCTGCGTTGTCTTGACGAAGCAGCAATCGATACTCGGCGCGACTGGTAAACATGCGGTACGGTTCATCGACACTGCAGGTAACGAGGTCGTCGATCAGCACGCCGATGTAACCCTTGTCGCGATCGACGATGAAGTCACCTTTTCCCGCGAGCTTCAACGCCGCGTTTGCCCCCGCGACCAAACCTTGTGCGCCTGCCTCTTCGTAACCTGTCGTTCCGTTAATTTGGCCTGCGAAATACAGCCCGTCAACCTTCTTGGTTTCCAACGTGTTTCGAAGTTGATCCGGCGGACAGAAATCATACTCGACGGCATAGCCGTATCGCATAATCTGAGCATTTTCGAGTCCGGGAATTAGCTTGAACATTTGATCTTGAACGTCACGCGGCAGGCTAGTCGAAACACCGTTAACATAAATTTCCAGTGTGTCGCGGCCTTCAGGTTCAAGAAAAAGCTGATGGCGATCTTTGTCCGCGAATTTAACAATTTTGTCTTCGATCGAGGGGCAATAACGTGGCCCGCTGCCTTGGATCTGACCGCTGTACATCGGTGCTCGATGCAAATTGTCTTGGATCAGTTGATGGACGGCTGGGTTGGTAAACGTGATCCAACAGGGGATTTGCTCGACTTTAAAATTGTCGGTGATGTACGAAAACGGTTCGGGGTCGTCATCGCCTGGTTGAATCTCGGCTTTGGAATAGTCGATCGTTCGGCCGTTCAATCGAGGCGGTGTCCCTGTCTTGAATCGAGCAAGCTCAAACCCCATTCGGTCCAGCGCCGCACTGATCCCGGTCGTCGTGCCTTCACCAGCCCGTCCGCCCTTGGTTTTCGCTTCGCCAGTGTGCATCAAGGCTGACAAGAAAGTTCCCGTCGTCAAAATCACTGCGGGGGCGTGGTACTCAACATCGCCGCGAACGAGGACACCGATTGTTTTCTCTTCGCCCGATTCTGATTTTTCGGTGAGGATATCCAAGACCACTTCTTGGCGAAGCTCTAAATTCTCCTGATGCTCAATCGTGGCTTTGATCCAGTTTTGGTATCCCTTTTTGTCAGCTTGGGCGCGCGGGCTGTGCATTGCTGGCCCTTTGCGCATGTTGAGCATCCGAAATTGAATGCCGGTCGCGTCGATGGCTTGTCCCATTAGACCACCCAGTGCGTCAATCTCGCGCACAAGATGGCCTTTAGCGACGCCACCAATGGCCGGGTTACAGCTCAATTGCCCGACCGTGTCCAAGTTGGTTGTGATCAGTGCCGTTCGAGCGCCCAGCCGTGCCGCAGCCGCCGCCGCTTCGGTACCTGCATGGCCTGCGCCGACCACAATAACGTCATATTTGTAGATGATATTTTTCATTGCACCCATTCTATTTATTCTCCGCTTCGAAGGACAGCGGTTGGGCTTGAAGGGTTCTCGTTTTAAGCCAAATAGATTCTCAGACCACCAGTTCGAAGCCATTCTGAATCTGGACTCGGCAAACGTTCTTGGGTCAAAAGCCACCAGGCCAGAGCGACAATAACCGTATGAATGCGGGCATGTTGAATATGTTTGGACAGCAAGAACAGAACACAAATCAGCGCAATGGCGGTGCCAGCAACATCCCGACGTCGTTGCTGCACCTACGCAAGCCCACATGCTCATTGGTTCAGTTCTTCTGATGCCCTTTTCGGCAGCAGGGGCATGTTCTTTTGCCAGTGCCACGGCACGCTTTGCAGTCAATGAGATTGAACCCCACGACTTGCCTTCCGATTTTTTGCCTAGTCCCTGACGGGTGAACAAAAATCGTGTCTCCCCAAACTTTCAATTTTATTTTGCCGTTTTTGCACAATCCAGCGGTGCATCTCAAAAATTGCTTTCCGTCGCAAGCAACACATCGAGTTTCGTTGATGGTGTCAGATTCCAAACTTGAAAACGCCGTCAGCATAAACTCAATATTATTCCTCACGGTCCCGTCAGAACTAACGGGACATATGAATTGCCATCCACCTGGTGATCCGTTTGCATCCAATAGTGAACTGAATTTGTAGGTCGCGTTTTCTTCTGATCGGTTGCCGGTGATCCCCGAACATTCCCGATTCAGTACACGCCTAAGCTTCGCAACGTTATGGAAAACTGGAGCAGGCAACTTACGCTTGACGATCTCATCAGCCTCGCTCCACAGCTTGATCGCTTTTGAAATTTGATTTTGACGGGCATGAGAAACGGCCAAGTTGTTTAGTGCTGCGATCAAATTCACCAAGTCGCTCTCGCTCGCAATGGCCATGTACTTTTTCCCTCGCCGAATAGCATCGGCCAGATGTCGCTGTGCAGTTGTGTGCTTGTACTCGTGAATTTCATAGTAGATAGCCAACAAGACCGAAGCCTCTAACGAAGTTGGGTCGATCTTGATCGCGTCGCGCAAAACGTCAGCATCCTTGGCGTCTCTCGTTTTTACATCCTTGATCCAGCTACCAACCAAATCACTCGCTTTATCTTTTTTCGATTGCAGTTCTTCTTGGGTTATTGGGCCAGATGGCAACGTCACAATTTTCCCTGAAAAGATCTCCAACTCCAATTGGCGAACTCTTTCATCGATGACTTTTTGATTCTCGTTGCTTAAGAATTTTGTTTTCAATAACGCGTTGTAGTGCTTCAAAATATCGCGGCTTAAAACAAGAGCTTTCGCTTTGGATTCAGCTTGCTTGAAGAATGCTTCTCGATACTCACCCAAAAATTTCAAGTCCGGCTGGGACAACACGCTGGGCTTCAACGTTTTTTTCGAGCCGTCGTTTAGTTCGAGAACCAATACATCGTTGGTGACAGATTCAAGTTTCGTAAACGTTTTGAATTTACCGGTTTTGTCAGTCCACTCTCTCGTCGTAGTAAACCCTCCCAGTTGTGCCGACACACAATCGACGTTCAGAAATACCAAGAGAATGAAAACGAATAGTTGCGTTAGATTTTAGTAGCCTAAGTTCGCGATTCATGACGGCATCGAAAGGTTGGAAGTTTTGATGAGACGCGAAATTTGGACGGATTCGAGTCTCGAAATCAAATAACAAACGGTGAAAGATCACGAAACGGAACGAAGATTTGAAATTTAGAATCGGATTCGGCCCAACGCTATTCGATCGGCAAGTTACTGAGCGTATCGTTCTCAATAGACTCCGAAGGCGTGAGCCGCAGTTGCACCGAGGAAGAAGATGGTTCCTTGGACTATTTTTGTTTCCATTTCAAAAAAGTTGCTACAAGCCTTCGATTGATGACGTAGGTTTCAAATGGTTCCAAAATCAATTCGTCCTCACGCCCCCCTTAACAACAATGCAAAACCGTGAGATTCAGGAACGACGTATAGAGGATTCACTTACCAGTGACTGGCACCCTTCGACACAAGCAATTTCGGAACTTCTCCCGACTGCGGCCGCGATTGGTCAACACCACGGCGATCCTAACAAAGATGATACGGTCATCATTCTCCGGGCTTTGGATTATCCAACCTTGGATTTGTTTAAGTCTGAGTATCAACGCTGTGATCGTCCGGCATTGTGCGTCCTCCCAATGCAGTATTCTGCAGATTTCGTACCGCATTTACGCGAAACGGATGAAATCGCTGTTGAAGGCGAACCGGATTCGGTGACTCAGTGGCGAATGGATCGAATCACCAAAGCCCATGCTCGACGGCTTGACCCGCTCACCAAGGTTTTTCGCCGTGGCCAACTGATCCAATCTTTGACGGCAAAATGCTGGTCTGCCGACGATTCCAATCCAGTATCCCTGATCTTACTCGACGTCGATCACTTGAAAACGATTAACGATGAGTCGGGTCCGCGAGTTGGCGATCGCGTGCTCTGTCAACTGGGAGAATTGCTTCGGTCTCTTTGTAGGCAGACGTTGGTCGCTCGAACGCGTGGCGGAGAGTTTGCCATCATGGCTCAAGCCAACGAAGCCACTACAAAAAAGATCGCTCTGATCATTCAAAACGAGATCAACACCGGCGTTTGGAGTGAAGTCAACAAAATCACAGGTAGCTTTGGCATTGCAACGGTAACCATGCCTTGCGAGCCCTCTGTTTTGTTAACCCGAACGGATGAAGCACTGTTTGCTGCCAAGGCCAACGGGCGCAATCGAGTGACTTGCTATTCCGAGATTGCGGCCCTTTCCAATCGCGACCATGACGAAATCGCAGTGGTCAGCATGGAAAACAAAGCTAGAGTTTTGAGCGAAAGGGTGACTAATTTCGTGACTCAACGCAGTAAGCGAATTATGAAGTCGCTTCGCAAGGAAGCCAACACGGATGGCTTGACAGATTTGTTCAATCGTCGGTACCTAGACAAGCAATTGGCCGAGGAATTTAAACTGGCTTTCCAATCGGGCAACGGGCTTTGCATCGCGCTCGCAGACCTGGACCATTTTGGCGAGGTCAACAAAAAACACGGCTGGCCTACGGGCGACAAGGTTCTTCGCGCCGTTGCAAAAACCATCATGGGGAGCATTCGTGCTTCAGATTGGGTCGGGCGATATGGTGGAGAAGAGATTTGTATCGTCATGCCCGGGACGTCACTCGAAGCCGCTATAAAAGCCTGCGAAAGAATTCGCAACAATGTCGATTTGGGCCAATTTGAATCGACGTCAGCAAGCCCCGTTGCGGTGACGCTCAGCATCGGCGTTGTAGAGTTCACACCCGATGATCACGACATCTCGGCAATGTTGGAACGGGTTAGCCAACTGACACTTAAAGCAAAAACTAGTGGGCGAAATCAAGTCCGCGACCAATGACTCTCGACTGCTAAACTAGTTCCAGGGTTGTTCACGAACTCACAACATCCAGAGCAGGAATTGCCACGGAGAATCTTCTTCAACTACTGCATGAAAGCATCGAACACCCCGCTCGGTGCCGAGCCCACTCGGGACGTTTTGCAGCAAACTCTTCTTGGTCTGGCTGTTCGTCGTATGGATTTCGCAATATCTCAAGCAATTCCATCACCATCGAACCGTCGCCCGATTCTGCTTTATCAATCGCCAACTGCGCCACATAGTTTCGCAAAACGTATTTGGGATTCGTTCGGTTCATTTTTTCTCGCCGAACGTCATCAGCGACGCCATCGATTCGCAGCCTCGTTTTGTAGCTTCTCAACCAATCCGCAATTCGTTTTCGATTTGCAATTTGTTCCTCAGAACTTGGAGCAGTGATTTCCTCGGGTTCGTAGAAGGATTCCATCACTGGGGCGAACAGTTCCGTGTCGGATTGCTGTGAATCGTCATCCGATCCGTCCGTCGAAATGTTCGCCAGCTTGCGATAGAAAATCGTCATGTCAGTTTCGGTCAAAGTCAAAACTTCAAAAAGCTCTTTCTTCAACTCGTCATCGGTAGTGGAGTTATAAGATTTCAAGCCCAGTTTTCCAGCCATCATGGCATTGGAATCGGACTCTATTTTCTCAAGGTAAACATCCAATCCATTTTGCAGCGGCTCCGTCTCGTTCACCAGCGGCAAAATCGCATTGCCCAACTGATACAAATTCCAGTGAGCCACCAACGGCTGGTTGCCAAATCGGTACCGTTTTCCAGATGCGTCCGTTGTGTTGGGCGTCCATCCGGGGTCGTAGTCTTCCAACCAACCGTAGGGACCATAATCAATCGTCAATCCGAGGATCGACATGTTGTCAGTGTTCATGACACCATGAACGAAACCGACTCGCATCCAGTGGACAATCATGTCACACGTACGCAAACAGACTTCTTCATACCATTTCGCGTACACCTCTGGCGACGGTTCGCCCAGGTGTGGAAAGTCATTTCGAATCGTGAAATCGACCAAACGTTTTAGATTCTCCACGTCGCCGCGGGCTGCGAAGATTTGAAAATTTCCGAATCGAACAAATGATGGGGCGACGCGACAAACGACGGCTCCCGGTTCGTATTTTGGATTACCATCGTAAAACATGTCACGCATGACCTGCTCACCCGTGGCAACCAACGACAGAGCCCGCGTTGTCGGTACGCCGAGGTGGAACATGGCTTCGCTACACAAGAACTCGCGAATAGATGACCGCAAAACGGCAAGGCCATCAGCAGTTCGTGAGTAGGGAGTCGGGCCGGCGCCTTTTAGTTGCAGCGTCCAGTGCTCGCTGGCGCTATTGTCTATATTTTCACCAGCGACGGGTTTAACCACTTCACCGAGATTGATCGCACGCCCATCCCCCAGTTGCCCCGCCCAGTTTCCAAACTGATGCCCGCCGTAGCACATCGCAAATGGATCCATTCCATCAAGCAATTGGTTACCGCCAAATACTGAGGCGAACTGATCGGAAGTTCCTTCTGCTGGATCCAACCCAATGAGTTCGGCAACCTCACGAGAGTAAGCCACCACTTTCGGCGCGATGACTTTGGTAGGAAGCGCTCGCGAATAGCACGCCTCGGCAACCTGTCGCCGCGAGTTTGTCAGATCGGGATCCCCCGGCAACTCATTCACGAAACGGTTGTCAAATTTCAGTTGGTCAAGCTTAACGTGCATTTTTTCAATTTCTAAAGCAGTAGGGGCTTCGTGGTTCGAAACCGAGAATCCTAATTTATTTCGACCAAGTTCTTCAGTCCTTCGACCTTTTCACCAACACTCTTCTCAGCATCCATTTCTTTACGGTGGCCAAGCACTCCAATCGGGCCATCGTATCCTGAGTCCACGACTACCTGAATCATTTTGCGTTCGTGCACCCCCATTCCGATGGAGACAATTTTGTTGGCTTTCGTTTTGGGATCCACCGTTTCAGGTTCAGCCATTCCGTTCAGATTCAAACAGATCAAATATGGCTTGAGTTGGGTGAATGATTTCTCGAATGTGGCAATATCCGCATGACCGTGGTGAAAGTTGTACACGATGCCGACATTCGGCGAATCGTGGTTGTTTCTCAAATACTCACAAACTGCGATCAGGTTCTTTGGCTCTCCCGCCCAGCCGCCGTGATTATAAATCCCAAACTTCAAACCGAGTGATTTTGCTTTCTCGACCGCAGGCAACAGATTCTCTGCAACGGCTTTTACTTTTTCAGATTCAGTTTTGTCTGCGAGTCCATTTTTCAAGCGAGGCATATTCCAAATCTGAGGCGTAATCTCATGCTTCTTGATCAAGGGCCCCATCGAATCGTGCCAATTCCAGAAAGCAAAATATTCGATCCCGTTCGCTTTGTATTCGAGAATCTCCTGCTCAAATTCAGATATATGTTTCTGCCGCCAATCGTAAGCCACACGTTTCAAACCAAGCCGCCTGACCATTTTCGCTCGCTCAGCAGGACCACGATTTTTCGCATCAAATGGAACGATACACCAAGCAACAAGGTTCTCCGTATCGAAATTTTTTCCGGCTTTGATTTTCTCATCGCCAGAATTTTTCTCTTTCGTCTGTTTTTTCGGTGGTTCTTGCTTAACCTCACGGCTTGCGTACGTCCGGCCAACGCAATCGGCAATTTTTCGTTTCAGGACTTGGACGTCGATCGAGTCGTGCTGGCGATAAACGATTTCGCCACCGGGAGCGACCAGGATGGTGTATGGCACGCCGCCTTCCCATTTTGAGTCAATTGCGTCAAACAAATCGTCTCGCTTGTCAGAGTTGAACAATAGATTTTTGGCCGCAACGTGGTTCTTTTTTAAAACCTTCAATGCAGCGTCTTTTGAGCCGGGCTCGTCAGCACTAACCGTGATCATTTCAAAATTACGATTTCGATACATACGATTGATTGTCACAAACTCAGGAAGCTCTTCCACGCACGGAGCACACCATGTCGCCCAAACGTTGATCAAACGATACTTGTCAGTTTTGTTGGCAACCAACTCAGCAAGGCCTTCTTTTTCGATCATCGAAATTTCCACAGGCTCTGCATTCCATTTCTTGATCGACGTTTCTGCCGAAGCACGTTTATCAGACCACTTGGTCGAACATCCAAACACTCTGGTGACGGGAACAGGAACTTCTTTTCCTTCCAACAGAGCGTCGAGCGCATTTCTCGCGTCGTGCGACGTCACTGTTTTGACTTCCGAATCATCGATGCGTCCTTTGTATCGAAGCTTTCGCGCTTTATCGAAAATGAAAACATGCGGCGTGGCCAAGACTCCGAACGCCAAAGACGTTTTCTGTGTCTCGCCATCGAAAAGATATGGAAATTTGAAATTCGCATCCTTTGCTCGGACTTTCATGTCTTCCAACGTGTCGCCCAGATCGGAGTAGCCAAGTTCATCCAACCGAACGGCAACGGGATCGTTGGGAGAGATTGCAATCATCGTCACACCGCGCGAACCATAATCCTCTTGGATTTGATTCAACCTAGCCTCGTACGCCTGTGCAGTCGGACAATGATTACAAGTGAACACTATCATCAGCACATCTGAGTCCGCGTAGTCGCCAGGTTTGTGATTTTTGTCATCAACTCCGGGCAAATCAAAATCTGGAATGCTTGCTCCGATTTCAAGCTTGTTAAATCCAACGGGCTGAGCTGTGGCGACAGATCCCAACGAACCCGCAAGCAGCGCGAAGGCAATCAAAAATGAGAAACGCATTGTGTCAACTCCCAGAGGGACTTCAGTCAAAGGGCATCGGTAATTCGAACCGACATCCTAACGCAATTGGTTCGAAGCGTGCATGCCTGGAGCGATTTAGACCAGAAAATACGTGTTCAGAAATAGAACCAAGAGAGCGATTTTCATGCCACACATTTTTATCACGCACTTCTAAACTGTCGCGCGATATCGTTTTCTTAAATTGAAACTTTGTGCAGTACAGTAGATGTCTTCAGTCCTGAAACACTAGAAAAACGTGGGGACTCAATCGTTTGAAAATGCACGTTTGAAATATGAGATTCGATTTCAATTTGGTGTTGGTTGAATCTCAATTATAAAACTCTATCTTTCTGTTGACTGAGTCGATGAATGACCAATTTAATTTTAGCTTGACGTTTAAATTCGCCTCGGCCCCCACATCCGCTCGTCAAGCCACTTCCGCAAAGATTGCAGTCCTTACTGGAGATTTTTTCTCAACGTTTTCATTGCAAAGAGGTGGGAGATGCGAAGGTTTAATTTTTGTGGGTTCGGAGTTCGCGCGTTTTGCGGGGTCAGTGCGATAGGTGCTTTCCTGCTAGTTGGGCAAGTTGCACAACAAGCAAGCGGACAAATCAAATTTGTGAACAGAAGTTTTATGGGAGACTTGGGCCACGCCAGCGTGGATCGCTTCGGCAACCCTGTTGTTGCGATGAACCCAAGAATGTGTGCGCGGCTAGGGCCGGAACTTTGTGAGTTCTTCAGGAACCATGAAATCGGGCACCATCAAATGGGACACTTTCGTCGGAATATCAGTACACAACAGGCCGAATCAGAAGCCGATCAGTACGCCGCACGAACGTCGTCGCCACAGGCTGTTCAGGCAGCCCAAAGGTTTTTCGCATCAGGGGGTGGTGCGACTCGCGTGCACGGTTCAAGCCAGCAACGCTACGCTCGAGTTTCAGGTGCCGCTGGCAACATGTATTCAGGCTATAGAGCGAGTAACAACAGGTCGCCCGCGCGTTACTCAAGCGGAACACGTGGATACTCAAATGGAACACGCGTCTACGTGAAACAAAACCGCACACCGAGCTATCCGCAAACCAGATATGTCGTTCGAAATCCGAGTGTGGTTTACGTCCAACGATCTTATCGTTCGCCAATACCGACAAGAACCGCCCAACCGGTTCGAAGTGCGCCCTATCGCCACATTAAAATTCGATAGGGCTGCGATTGATAGCCAAACAAATCGCCAGGTCGAATTGGCGTGGACGCAATAGTCAATTTCAATTGTGGCTCGGACTTTTCCGAGCCACTTTTCAAATTGGATTTGCTCTCAACACTGCAGTTCTCTGCAGTGATGAATCCGCCCATATTTACATCCACTACGGCCTTTATTCGTAGGGGACTTTGGGAAAGCCCCAGCTATCGGCGACCGCATCAGCGGCATCTTCCCGATCGGTGATTTCGCCCCAACCTCCATTTCGCAACCAAGCATGTGCGAACTCGTGGGCAATGATATAACACGCAAACGATTCTGAGCAATTTTCCAACCGCGGTTTAAGCACAACACAACGACTGGTTCCTGCCGCACTAAGCGTCGCCATCACGACTGTTCTTCCCCGACCTGGTTCGCAATCATCGACGGCTACACGAAAGCAATCATCGGTGAGAAAATCTTCTTGCACTTCCGCCGGTAGCGCATGAAGCACTTTCGCAATTCGCCGAGTGAGCGCTGGAAGCTGTTCAAAGGGTTGAAGGTAGGCAGAAAAAATATATCACCTCGCAAGTCGTTAGTAACGAACTTATCTTACTCGGTTCATCTGCTTTGACTATGCCAATGATCAGCTCGCGAATTCTAAACTTTGATTGAGTATGACAGCTGACAAAACGGTCAGTTGAAAAGCGAAACCCCAACGGAACCTCGACAAACAAAAAATGGGAAAGCGGCCTGCGATACCACTTTCCCATCGGAGATTTTAACGTGCAGGCAAACTAGCCCGCCGATTACGCTTGCTAGACCAATCGTCGGACTCGATCCGTGAGGCCTTCCTTGTCGCCAAGCACAACTTGCAAATTGGAACTCTCGGCAACCTTCTCCAACACTTCGAGCTCACGAAGTCGCATCAAGGTCGGACTTGCGTCGAGCAGTTTAGCCGTGTTGGCTTGGCTTCGAATTGCAGCCGTTTCCTCACGCCGAGAAATCAAGTTAGCCTCCGCTGCCTTGCGAGCTTCGATGACTTTATTCATCAAGTCCTTCATATCTCCAGGCAAGATTACGTCACGCACGCCTAGTCCAACGACCGTCAGGCCGAGTTCACTTGCCCGCGAACGCAGTTGGCCAAACGCTTCGTCAGCAACCTGTCGCTTGTCATCGAGGAACTCATCCAAACCATGCTGGCCAACAATCAATCGAAGCGCCAACTGCGCCGCGCGGTAGAGCGATTGGTGTACATCTTCACTCGCACCCACTGCCTGCCGCGCATCGGAAACCCGATACGTCACGATCGCGTTGATTCGAAGCGTCACCTTGTCCGCCGTCATCAAGTCTTGACCGTTGACATCAATCGCTTGCTCACGAAGATCGACCTGATCCACGAAAACTTCTGCCATCTTTCGCCAAAAAGCGTAGCGGCCCGGCTGCAGCGTAGAAACATATCGCCCGTCGACGTACAACACACCGGCGTGATCTCGCGCGACAGAAACGAATTGCAACAGATCGCTGTTGACCGACTGACCGATGGCAGGCAACTCGTCATGATCGAATCGAATTTCTCGTGCGTCGACGACTTCGACTCGAACATCAAATAGCTTGGTCCAAACGACAAACAAACCCGCTGGAAGAATGTGTGAGAATCGACCGTCGATCCAAACAAGGGCTCGTTGATAATCGCGCAGGTCCAACACTTGCCCAATCCCCTTGAACACATCAGCTTTTACCATGTCTCGCAATCGAGGATGTGAAAAAATGGGAACACGCAGGTTCACAGTTTCGACTTTCCAACGACCAAGCGTATTGATCTTCCAATAAGAACCGGTTTCGGCAACGCCATGAAATTGACGGTCTTTGAACAGTAGACCAATCTGGTCGGGCTGGACCTTGTAACGAATCAGCATCTTCACATTTCTCCTTTTCACATTTATTGATTGGGAGAAGTGACACCAAGTGCCTGACCGTGTTCGCAAAAATAGTCGATGGTTACTTAAAAGAAAGAAATGCGAACCAGCCACGGCGGGCGAAAGAGGTGCGAAAAAGGGCGCTAGAAAGGCGCGCCAAAGAAAAGCCCTCGGTCATTGAATCGATCTCCGGTCACAAAACAAAATTGCGGAGCGAATTCTCATCTGCCTCTCGGTGTCTTAAGCTTGATCAAGTCCATTGCGAACGCGAATTTTGCAATCCGTTTCCGCCGTGTCATGATCCTCGCTAAAGTTCATCGCTGGCAGATTTTTGTAAACACTGCAGAGCATCTTTGTTTTGCTGCCAGAACATTGACTTGGTTTCGCACAGATCCATCGCGGTGAAATCACCGCTACCGAATCCATTCAAAACCGTCTTTGCTACCGGCCAACCTTCGGCGTTCAACAACGTTGGGCAGAGGGGTAAACATGCTTGTTAAACATGTCTGAGGCATTTTTCACGTGCCGTGTTGGTATAGGAGTCGAACCTACAACAGTCAGATTAATAGTCTGATGCTCTAACCATTTGAGCTAACCAAATTGTTGGTACGATTTTTCAAAACCTGATTGGGAACACACTACGAACAATCGATTAACGACTTCAAGCGAGCCTTCAGTTCGGCCAACGACGAAAAGACAGGATCGCAGAGCGAAAGTTCGCGCCATTCAATTAAAAACGTACGCAACTGCAATCTTGCTGAGCAAAAAATTTGCCCAGCCTTAAAACCCAATCCGCTGGGCGCTTTTATTCGCCTGACTCTTAAACGCTGCTGGCAAGAACTCAATCAAGTCCGTCGCTATCAATGAAGTTTCGCCCACCGATTCAGACGCAAAGTCTCCGGCTACTCCATGCGTGTTAACGCCAAACACCGCCGCGTCGAATGGCGAAAGGCCTTGCCCAACCAAAGAAGTGATGATGCCAGTCAACACATCGCCGGCCCCTGCCGTTGCCATTCCAGGATTTCCCGTATCGTTCCTAAACTCCTGCTCGCCGTCGGTGACGTATGTTTTATTGCCCTTTAAAACGATTACAATTTTTGCCTTTGCAGCCATTGTTTTGGCCTCGGCTTCCATTTTTTCCCGGTTCGTGATCGTTTTTCCGCACAGACGTTTGAACTCTCCCGGATGAGGAGTCAAGATTCTCATGCCCTTGTGATTTGCCAGATCCACGCCTGCATCAACCAACACATTCAATCCATCGGCATCAACAACCATCGGCTGATGAACGTCGGGATAAAGTCCTTGGATAATCCACTCGAGCGACTCGCTGCTTCCCATGCCAGGCCCCAACGCGACGACATCGGCCCAATTGGCATGCTCTATCAACGCGTCCTTCGCTGAACCGTGAAAGTGTGCTTGCTCGGCGGCGATACCTTCGACCATCAACGATGGATTGTACGAAGCCACTGAGGACTGAATCATTTCTGGCACAAGTACTTTGACCAGCCCAGACCCAGATCGCAGGGAAGCAAGTCCGGTCAAGCTGATCGCTCCCGCCATTGAGGCACTTCCACCAATGGCGACAACGCGACCGAAGTCACCTTTATGCGATTCGACTGGCCGTTTAGGCAACTCCGGCTTGTTGACAAGGTGCTTGGGAGCTTTTTTCACAGCCGGCTGCTCATTCGGTTTGCGAATCTGCTCTCCGGTAATAACCAAGTCGGTGAATTCCTTGAGGCTGATTCGCCCTGATCGGAATTGCTTTGCCGCCTGTTGAAATTGATGTGGATTGATCATGGCCGATGTTTACCGATTTTCGCCGTCGAGTCTGAAATTGAAGTTGCTCCGATGTTACTTAGGAGGCGTTTGAACTACAATCGTCCTTTCATTTTTACGAACAACAAGTTCCGAACCAAATTTAGTATTTGAGAACAAGATGACCAGTTGCGTAGTTGCTTATTCCGGTGGGTTGGACACATCTGTCATCCTTGGTTGGCTGATGGACCAAGGCTATGAATGCCATGCCGTGTACGTGGATCTCGGTCAACCGTGCGAAGACCGTGCAGAGATTTTGAAAAAGGCTCAAGACGCAGGAGCGAAATCGGCTCGAATCGTCGACGCCCGCGAAGAGCTTTGTCGCGACTTTGCGTTTCCAGTATTGTCTTGGCAAGCGAAATATGAAGGGCCTTACTTGCTGGGGACTTCGATCGCTCGCCCGCTGATCTCAAAAGTCTGCCTCCAAGTCGCTCGCGAAGTCGGCGCGACAGCCTACGCTCACGGTGCAACCGGCAAAGGAAACGACCAATGCCGTTTCCAATTGGCCGCTGAAGCACTCGACGCGAACATCGAAGTCATCGCGCCATGGCGAATGAAAAAATTCCGCGATGCTTTCCCGGGCCGAACCGAATTGATCGCCTACTGCGAAGAGAAAAATATTCCCGTAAAAGCATCAACTGCGAAACCCTACAGCAGCGACGAAAACTGTTTGCATATCAGCTACGAAGCTGGAAAACTGGAAGAGCTGGACGTCAATGGCGTCGAAGCCGTTGAGTTTGGCATGGGCGTATCGCCAGCCGAAGCTCCCGACAAAAAAGAAACCATCACCATTGATTTCGAATCCGGCGTTCCAATCGCAGTCAACGGAAAATCACTTTCGGCTCTTGCGATTGTTGAAACGTTGAACGAGATTGCTGGACGAAATGGCATCGGCCGAATTGACATGGTTGAAAACCGATTCGTCGGCATGAAGAGCAGGGGAGTTTACGAATCGCCCGGCATGACAGTGCTCTACGATGCCCATCGCTACATTGAGCAATTGGCGATGGACCGCGATCTCATGCACCTCCGGGATCGACTTGCACCAGAAGTCGCCGAAATGGTTTACTACGGTTTTTGGTACTGCCCAAAATTCGACGCTCTTCTCGCATTCAATAAAGAAGCTCAAAAGCCAGTGACAGGAAGTGTTACGCTTGACCTTTACAAAGGCAACATTTCGGTCGCATCGCGCACCAGCCCAAACAGCCTCTACGACGATCAAATCGCAACGATGGAAGGCGGCGGCTCGTACAACCAAGACGACGCCGAAGGATTTTTGAGAATCCAAGGCTTACCTGGCCGCGTGCAGGCCAAAGTCATGCCGCGAGAATATTAGTCGATCTTTGCTTTGGCTGGACTTGCCCGAGATAAAAAGGCAGGTTTGACGATGGTAAAAAAGAAACTCAACACGCGAATTTCGATTGAAGTTCGCGTGTTTTCTTTTGCCTTCTCTTTCCTTCAACACTCCGTCCGGCCAAGAAGCCAATCTGCCCACCAAACGGTGTCGCTGACTATCAATACGAATTCCAAATCGTAGCCAAACGCGGCGATCGAATTGTATTTCGATGCTTGTTCGTTTTACAGGAAACCGAAGGCGCTGAAAAAAAGTCCACGAGGTTGGACCATTTTCAACCAGCGATGGTGTTTTTTAACCTAGCCAACATTGAGCAAAGCGATGACGACCAAGTGGCCAGGCCAATTCGAAAGGCTGGGAGCGAAGGCGAAAGAAAGCAGGGCGGCAAAGTGCAGGACCACAACCAAGGAAACAACGGCCAATGGTCCCTTCATTAAAACGTTCGCAGATCCAAATGCCCGAAACAGCTCGCGCATCGCAATTTCGAATTACGCGAACCCCACACGTCATCTACACATTCCATTACATCTTTGTCGTTTCCCAATCGCAAACCCAAAAAAGCAAATCAATATTCTCGACGCTTTCGTTCAGCATTTTTTGTTGGGATTGATGCACCACGCTAAAACAATGCTTACAATGATCCGACTGGATTAAAAACGTATCGAGATAGCCGATGTATTTGTTTGAGAACCCCGTCCTTCAACGGGAACTATTGGTCAACCTTCGAATGCCCCGCGCTTTCGTGTTGCTACTGCTTTATCAGGTACTCTTGGCTGCCGTCGTTTATTTTGCATGGCCCAAAGACAACGTGCCGTTGGACCTTACCAAAAATCCAGAGGCCACCAGCGTTCTGGTCGATCTATTTTTTCTAGGTCAATATATTCTCGCGTCACTGATGGCTCCAAGTTTTGCCGCCGGTGCAATCGCGGGTGAAAAAGAACGCTCGACATACGAGATGTTACTTGCCAGCCCTATTCGTCCCGAAGCGATCGTTATGGGCAAACTGGTCGCGGCACTCACGCATCTTGCCATTTTGATATTTGCCTCACTACCGATTGTGATGCTATGCCTGCCACTGGGTGGTGTGTCGTTCTATGAAGTCCTTGCGGCGTATCTCGCGCTCATCGCAAGCGTCGTCACTTTTGGCATGATCAGCGTCGCGTGTGGAAGTTTCTTTCCACGTACAAGTTCCGCGTTGGTGGTTTCTTATTTGACAATCTTGCCCTTGGCACTGGTTGGCATTTTGTTTTGGTCATCACTCAGCCAATACGGAGAAACGCGTTTCAAACTTTCGATTGCGGTCATTCCAGGGATTTCGGCAGCGATCACCATTGCGTTGTTTTACATTTGCAGTGCGAGAATGCTTTACCCGCCTGACTTTGGCAGTGAAGGTAAAGAGGTCGTAGATCTTGAGCAGGAATCGGCTCAAGCTGTCGGACTCGTGATCCAACGAGATCAATTTCCAGATCGTTTGTTTGCACCTCCCAAACGGGAAACGCTGATGGACGATGGGACCAACCCCGTCTACGACAAAGAAATGCGCAGCGAAATTTTTGGCCAAGGCACGTTGATGCTGCGACTGGCGATCCAGATCAGTATGGTCGTGGCGATCCCCGTCATGGCTTGGTGTCTCTACATCAAAAGACACTATGCGCCTTGGTACATCTCGTACGTGGTGTTGTTTAACATTTTAATTGGTCCCGTTTTTTCGGCAGGAAGCGTTACCAGTGAGCGCGAACGGCAAACGTTGGATTTGCTTTTGACGACGGTCATCACGCCATGGCAAATTCTGTGGGGAAAACTGCTGTCTGGACTTCGCGTATCGAGCGTGCTTTCCGCGTTTCTACTCTGGCCAGTTTTCCTTGCGTTGGTGATGGTACAGGAATATTGGGTCAACTTACCCACGATTCTCGCGTATGTGGTTATCTTTTGCCTGACCTGTTCAACGACCGCGATGCTGGCTCTGTTTTGCTCGACCATTTTTCATAAAACAAGCACCAGCCTCATGGCGACTTACATGATCATCATCGCAATGTATGTCGCTCCGTTGGCTGCTGCATTTTTCGGGAATGAATATTTTCCGAATACAGAGGGTACCAAAATCGTCAACGTTGCGACGATCAGCAGTCCATTCGCGGCAGCGTTCCAAGTTCCAATCTACATGGATGATTTCGAGAACAGTGAACGAGGTTGGAAACGAGCAACGGCGTCTCAGTCGCAATTTTTTGGCTATCCGCTCAGCGACCTGAGACACTTCGGAGGATACGTTTTATTCTCATTATCACTCAACGCCATTTTGTTTGTCATGATGATTTGGATGTTCAATTCTCGCTGGAGAGTTTCGACTTCCACGCAATAGCCTCACCAACCGCTGCACGTCCGCCCTAACCCATCGATGTCATTTTTCTTTACCAACTGCTGGCACGCCATGAATTGCTCTACAAAACCTGCGAACCATTTACTCTGTTTCGCGTTGGGACTGCTTGTTGCTCTTTCGATCAATTTAGTTGGCATGGAATCTCCTTGCGTTGCTCAAGCCTCCAAGGAAAGCGACGAAGCCGAAAAACCCAGGGTTCCCAAAGGCGTTGATTTCTACATGGGGCGCCGCGTTGCCAAGACGATGCATTACGCGGGAGCTGAATGGCTGATCCGCGACAATCGAGAACGAGAAGAGCGATGCTCGTTGATGCTGGCCAACCTGGGCATCCGGCCTGGCATGAATGTTTGCGATATGGGTTGCGGCAACGGTTTTCATTCTTTGCAGATTGCTAAAATGACGGGCAAGGAAGGCCTAGTCATCGGAGTCGATGTTCAACCTGAAATGCTGGGCTTTCTCCGTGAGCGCATGGAAGCACAAGGCATTGACAACGTGGTTCCCATTCTGGGGTCGTACCACGACCCACGCCTGCCTCCCAAAACCGTTGACCTCGTATTGATGGTCGACGTCTATCACGAGTTCTCGCATCCTGAACAAATGCTGGCGTCGATGCGAAGAAGCTTGCGGCCCGGCGGTCTGGTTGTGTTGGTAGAGTACCGCGAAGAAGATCCCGACGTCCCAATCAAACCGCTTCATAAAATGAGCAAAGAACAAGTCAACAAAGAGCTCGAGGCAAACGGATTCAAACTCGCCAAAGAATTTGACAAACTTCCATGGCAACACATGATGTTTTTTGAAAAAGCTTTGACGGACGAAGAAAAAGAAGCCGAAAAACTCGACGCCCAACAAACAGACGAAGCCGACCTGGCATCGGATGAATCGGACAATCCCGAAGACAAACGATAGTCTGCCCCAATAAAATGGTTCAGGCGAATCGCCAAACCTGCCGACGCTAAACTAGATTCCAACTCGCCAGATTGGGTTACCAGCTTCACGGAATTTCCGCTCCTCCGATTCCGCTCCTCCGATTGCGCTCCTCCGATTCCGCTTTCTGTCACCGCAATCGTTGGTCAATTTCCTTGAGAGCGATATTCTTCTAGTTTTGCTTCAACTTCCAATCGCCGCTCATCCAAGGCGCGAGAGGCATCCGCCAATAGTTTTTTCGCATCGGCCTTATTGCCGTCTTTGAATAGTTTTTCTGCATCGGTGAGGACCGTTGAGTCTCTCGTCAAACTTAATATCGAGGCGCTATACGAGTCGAGATTTTCTTCAAGCTCTTCTGATGGCGCCACGAACAACAGAGATTTCCCGGAGGTCAACATAAACCGGTTGGATTTTTCGATTGCCAACGCTGACTGCATATACATTTGCGTCTCGGGCATCTTTTGAAAGTCACTATCGAGTACAACACTGCCTTTGTTGATGTTGACTGCGAAATAAGTCCCACCCACTAGCGCCACGATGATCAGTGCGATGGGAATCCAAGCCCTGCCAGAGAGTTGCTTTTTGCGAGGCTGAGCCATTTTAAAACTAGGCTCAAACGGCTCACCTGATTTAGGCACGACAGCGGAATGCCCAAACAATTCGATGACTTCTCCAGAGTCAGTTTCCGTTTCGCGTTCTTCAAGAACGTTGATCACTGGTTCGTTTGATTCCTCTACTTCATTGGCAGAATTTTTCCCGTCCCTTTGAGAACCAAAGGATGAAAAATCTGGCCGGTTGGTTTCAAGACGAGAGGATCGACTCGATGGTGCGCCTGCGACAAATGAACTCGATTGATCGGCATTGCGGTCGGCCGGATCAACTTGCAGATCCGAATCGCCACCCATTTGGGCCAGCCCGTCTACTTCACCGAACGCATCACCAACATCGTCCGTTTCAACTGGTCGCTCAAGGTTGTCTTCCTCGGGAACGATCGCAACTCGATCACAGCGCGGACATTTCACCTTTCGACCGATGATTTCTTCTTCGGCTTTCATTTTCTTACCACAGTGGCACCGAAAACGAATCATTAGTTTTGCTTGGGTTGAATGACTGTGTATTGATTGGGGACAGATTTCATATCTTATCGGAACTGAAGGATTGGAACTGCGCCGTTTTACTGCGTTTTTTCGCTGCGTATTCCCTATCAGTGTTTTCCAGGGTGTGAATCAGGGGCGTTTGGCAACATCAAACAGCAATTAGGGACAGAAAATTCAGTTGCCGGTGTATCGTTAAATTCCCCAATCGTGTATCAAGATGCATGGACATTTAACTGATTCTCATCTAGTTCGCGATCTGCGATAAACCGTTCCTATGATTAAAAGAAAAGCCGAAATTGAACTCCCTGGTAAAGTTTGGGATACGATCGACCATTTCCTACAGAGCAACCCCTACACGACGACTCTTGACTCGTTCGTTACCGAATTGATTGAGTTTGCAGAAAAAGGAATCTCCACTCCAGGATCGTCAGAGCATGCTTGGTTAGCAAATTGTGCTGACCCCAAAGCCATCGATTCAGCCTTTCTCGCGACTCAAAACCGAGATTAATTCGCCCTCGTTTTACCGTTTCTTTCGTGAACAAAACGCCAGTGGGTGATGAGGTCGACGTGACTATCGTCGTCCGGCATCGCCACCCACGTTTTGCCATGGTCGGCGGATTCCTTGCTCGAAAAAGTGAGTCCGCGTTCGCATGCGCCCCCTTCTATCCGCAATACCGCTACATCCTGCGCTGTTTGTGAAGCCCCACCACCGCACTGCCGCTTTGCCTGGCACGAAATCCCGCGTGGGCAATCATCTTGTTATTTCGGCTTTTGCGTAAGTTCCTGCAGGTTTGAGGCTTCTTAGGCAAAACTCGAAGATTTAACCCGGTTTTGTGAGCAACTTGGAAAACTCGTGGGTGTTTTCCGAAACTTCTCAAAAAAGAAGTGCTTGATGGGGAAAACAACGCTGACTTTCGTGAAGCCAATTGCTAACTTTCCCACCGTTTCCAATTAACCACTCCAAATTTGAAGGATTTTAAAATGATGAGAACTAATAAGCTGGCAATCTTTTTGTTTCTTTTGTTTGCGACTTTCGCAACCACTGCGTCAACAACATCGGCAGATGAAATGTTTGGTGCCTTTTACGCAACAGGTACGGGAGTCAATTCAAGTGTCGGCTACTTCCATGCGATGGAAAACCTAAACGAGCACGTTGAAATCTACCAAAACATGGCTCCTCCCGGACACATGGTGAGCTACGTAATTACCGGGCAGAGTTGGGATGGGTTCGAATACGAAATCGAGTACTACATTTTTGTAGGACTGCCGCTTATTTAGATGCGCTACGCCGCACTGCAGTATTTGGGAGAGGGGCATCGGCATAGTGTGCCCTTAAATCTACTGCGTTTGGATTTTGAGTGGTTGGTTTAAGTTCGGTTTCGGCTTGAACACCAACCTCTCTTTCCAACAACACTCCGATCAAGACAGCACCGAGCAAGACGCAGCAACAACTGAGCGCAACAACTGTCCGATTGATTCGTCGCCTTGCGTAGAAACCAGTTCCTTGGCGGTTGTACTGCTCCATCATCTCTTGATTGTAGTCGCGTACAGAAACGACTTTACCATTGGGGTCACGAATTTCAAGCATCGACGACCCCGACTTTACGCTGCATCAGATTTACCACTCCATCGATCCGCTGTCGTGCCAAAGCCAAAGACGACAGTCCGTAAACAGGCACCTTTCCTCGTTTGGCGTAGAATTTTGCCTCATCAACTTTGGATTGTAACTCTACATAACGAGAGAACATTGTAGCCAATTGGGCATCAAAGTTATCCTCTTCCAATTCACGAAGAGACTTGTTCAACCGGTCGATCGCGCCGTCAATTCGTTCCCGAGCACGCTTCATCGAGTTAGCACCCTCGGTAAGTTTTTTGTGCTTCGCCAAATCGGCGAGTGCCTGCAACGACACCAAGCTCTCGAACAGTGAACTCAGCTCACCCTCAAGCTCCGAGACTTTGATAGTTTGAGCGACTTGTTTACTAGCCATCTCTTGAGGAACCTAATTTTGAAGTGATCGGATAAAGACCTCCAGATTGTAACTTGGCAAACTTGAATTTCCAAGCGACAACCCAATAAGTTGCCCCTTTCGAGCGTCTTCCACTCAATAGTTTTTCAATTTTAGACCCTATTTTTTGGGAACTTTGCCAGAAGGCCTCTGCGAACCAAAAAGAGATCGACGTTTGGATAGCGGCGTTTTTTTATTCCGCGGCGGACGAGCAGAGGATGCAACTCCACTAAAAAACAGGCGGTGCAACGCCTGCTATTTTCGCTGTTGAAATTTACGCTCCCATCAGCTCGCTTCCCCAAGCGTCCCCTGCAGGCAGGTCAGGGTTAAATCTCGGAAATTCTGCTGATCTCAGAACTCCGGCGACTACCGGAGAAAATCAAGCAAGCTTGTCGAAGCGATCTGCGCCGTGATTGAGTAAGTGAACTCCAGAAGCATATTGTCATTCTGTAGCCGAAGAACGGCATCAGGAATATCCGCAGCCGTGAGCGAACTCAACGTTGTCTCTGCGTCTAATTGCAAGTCTTGATTTCGATCGCCCAGCTGACTCAAGCTTTGCAATGACGAGGAATGATCTCCCATGGTTCCAAGAATATCATCGGACAATTGACCTAGTTCACTGAGCCTCTGATCTAACGAGGCCGAGTAGCTACCATTATCGAAATTTCGCGTGTTTCGAAGATCCTGCGACAACTCGTAGAGCGTTTGGAAAACATTGGAGGTGCCAGGAAATTCAAGATAGTCATCGCCAACGACGCTAATCTCTCTCGTGTCGATATGAGTTTGGGTATTGGAAATTGAATCAATGACTGTCTGGCTCTCAGAGAAATCAATCGGCAAAGTGGTTTGTCCACCGTCGACGCTTAATGTGCCGGTCGAAGCAAAATCGACAGTTCCAGAGAATCCAGGAGTGATCGCCGAAGTATCCACGAACAATGATTGCCCGAAACCACCAACAATCTCAAGGTTCGTGTCAGCCCGACTCCATGCAACCGGAGTCCCGCCATCCAACGTTATGGTTCCAAAATCGCCAGTGCCACTTGTGTCGTTGATGACAAAATCGTGCTGGGTCGAGTCGCCAATCAGGGTGTCATTTCCATCGGACCCAACTGCTGGAGCGATCCCCGACGGACCTGGATATGTCGTCGTTGCGTGACGAACTTGCAACGTCGCGCGACCGACCATGTTGTCAGTTCCTGCTCCAACTCTTGCGCCCGTTGTCGAATGGATGATTGTATCTGAGCGATTGGAGTATCCAAAAATTTCCTCGCCCGAGAACGATGTATCAAACGATAGCGAGTTGCCGATGTAGGCTCGACTGTTGTTGTCAGAGCCAAGATACTCAACACTGAGTGTTCCACCGTCGACCTCAGGCGATCCAAATTCGAACGGCTCTTGATTCGTTTTCGCTCCCGAGTAGAGAAAAGCACCAGCCAACTTTGTCCTTGAAATATCCTGCACGCTGGCCAAAATACCATCCACCTCTACTGCGATGGCATTTCGCTCTGCCTCAGAGGTTGCTTGGATGCCTTGCTGGGCAAGTGTTTTGGCTCGTACGATTAAATTGTTCGTCGCCTGCAGCTGTGTCACGCTCGTATTCAATTTCGTTTCCGAATCAACGATCGAATACGCCTCCGTCTCTAGCTCTTGAAGTCGAACTGACAACGATGAGGCTTGGCGAAACGAAACGGGATCGTCAGACGGTCGATGGAGTCGAACTCCCGACGAGATCTGTTTCTGGTACTCGTGAATATTGGCACGATACTGAGAACTGAATCGCAATGCTTGGCGACTGGATGCGAATGATGTTGCTCTAAAGTTCATGGTTCACCGAATTATTTGGAAGAGTTCATCGAGCATTGTTTCCATCGTGCGCACGACTTGCACCGCTGCCTCATAGGATTTTTGATGGCGAGAAAGCTTAAGCAGCTCCTCATTGATGTCGACGCCCGACACTGCGTCGACGTCAGATTGATACTGGAAGTGGATTTCCGAAATGCTGAATTGAATACTTTCGGATGCCTGAACCCGAAAGCCAATTTCGGCTCCCGTCTCCCCCAGAAAATCATTGAGCGTCATTTGCTTATCACTCAAGAGAAATCGATCTTGAATGCTAACGATGTTGGCGAGATTTGAAGTGTCGCCAATCTCGCCCGTCCGTGTTGTCGCGATCGCGTCGGGATTGTCACGCAGATCACTCCGGACAGAAATATTGGTTGCGTCGGTGCCTTCGAAGAAACTGTTCAAACCTAAACTGGCAAGCACTCCTGTCGAGTCAGAATCGGCAACAGCGACAACATCGAATGAGTCCAGCGTATTAACACTGCCAGCTCCCATCTGAATTGAAATCCCGTTGCCCAAATCAATATCCGAGCCTGCTTCGTAACCGAGTCCAACATTGATCTCGTCTATCACATTCCCGTTTTGATCAGTCACCTGTGCGGCAAGCCCTGGTGTTTTTCCAATCTCGCCATCGCCAAGTATCTCAATACTAAAAATCTCATTGGACTTTCCGGTGTATTGCCCGGTGACTTGCGGTACCGAACTTCCACTGAAATTTGAAAGATCAGGGACTGTCTCAAGGTTGCCCGTAAAATCGAAACCGTATTGAGGCCGTGCGATGATGGTCAAGCGATTGGATTCTTCGTCCACGACGGCTTGGATGTTTTCGATGCTACTAATTTTCGCAGCAATATCTCGAAGCGAATCCACCGCGGGGTCGATCGAAATGGACTCCGTTCTTCGATTGCCGTCAGGAGACGTCACCGAAAATACAAGCTCTCCTTCTTCGATTGGAAACGCAGACGATTCAGACAATGGGGCATCAAGATTAGTTACCGGTCGGGTCGCCTGCAGCACCGAATGAGGACCACTGAGACTAACGCCCTTGGCGTGCTCTTGGTCGAACGCCTGAACCATTGCACTTGCGAATTCGTCGATCTTTTCCGAATACTCGCCCAGCAGGGAATTGTGCACTTCGGTAAGAGCCGCAATTTTTCCACTTTGAAATTGAACTTTGCGATCAGACCCTACAACAAAGATCTCGATGTTTCCGTCAGCGTCATTCTTGGTTTCGAACTCAACAGCAACAGGTCCAAGGCTGATTGAATTCCCAGCGATTGCGAGCCCCGATTGATTCGATGAAATACCAAAACGTTGGATGTCCATTCGCTCGGCGAGAGAATTTACCAATCGGTCACGTTGGTCAAGCAACTCGTTTGGCGTGCCTTGAAATTCCGTCATCGCAATTTTGTTTTGCAATTCTGTCAACGTTTTCAGGTCTTCATTGACGGAATCAACATCCGCTTGAATCTGGCGATTAACTCTGTTTTTTATACCCACCAATTCTTCCGAAACGAATTGGATCCGCTCCGTCAGTCTTTCCGCATGACTCAACGCGGAACCTCGAAGCGCACCCTCGCTTGGGTTGGCGGTAAGCCGTTCGAGGGCGCCGAACATGCCCGTCAACGCGTTTTGAATTCCGCCTTCATCAGACAGAAAAAGCGACTCAATCGTAGATTCAATTTGCAGGCGATGGTTGACCGCTTCGAGGTCACTGATCGAATTCGTCAGCGATTCCTCAACTACCTGATCGCGAAACCGCTTGACCTCGCTTATTTCAACGCCAGTCCCGAGCAATTGCCCGGAGATACGTTGAGTTTGACTAGTTTGTAATCCGACTTCCTGTCGGTGATATCCTTCGGTACTCGCGTTGGCCACGTTTTGCGAAACATTGTTGATCGCAAATTGACTTGTTTGCAGCGCCGAGAATCCTATCCATAGGTTCATAGTATCTCAACAATTGGTGTGAATGAATTTTCCTGTTGATTGATTGGGCGTTCGTCCAGCCGCGTTGTACCGCGGCTCAGGAACCTGCCCGGGCGAGATTCCAGTCAACAAACGATTGAAGAAATCCATGGTGTAAATCAAGACGGCTTGATTCCCCATCGCAATAGTTTGAATTCGTCGAATCTTGCCACGGATTTCTGTTCGCAGCTGTCTTAATTTTGTACGATGAGGTTCGTCAGTGTGTTTCGCCAACTCCGTAAGTGAAGGAGTCTGACTCGAATCGGGCACCATCGACCGCAACGTTTTCGCAAACTTTCTCCGCTGAGGCAAAATCGGCTCTATCTCATCAGACATTCTGTGCCTGATAAGACTCATCAAATCGGTAAGTTCTTTGCTTCTCTTTTCTTGATCTATCGAAGATTCAGAAGGATCCGAACTAGATTTAGAGCCTGAACTTCTATCCTTGCTACCTGACGTACCACCCTCGCCAACCACATCCTTGCTAAGGACACGCGACTTACGAAGAGCCTCCTGAATTTCCAAACTACACTCGATCACTGTATCCAAATACTTAGACTCAGAATTTAGGTGATTGATGATGAAAGTCGTTTTGGCGACATTCCCCCAGTTGTGCTCCGACATTTTTGCCTCAGTAATTTGACGTGTGGGTATGGGAGTGATCGAACGAGGTTGCGGCGCCTTGTTCACAAACTTCCCAATGCAACTCTCTTGATCGAGATGAAATTTGAGTGTTTAACTGTTGAATAGTATTTCAGGATCAGTTCGGTTACGGTGTCGCTAACGTTCAGACAATTTGCTCGGCATGTGTTCTCGTTCCGCTGAATTTTGCAAATAGCCTTTGATCGCATCTCCGACGCCGAGAGGTTGAGATTCTGCGAGATGCTGCCCCATAAACATGTCGAACATTCCGCCAAATGTGTCACTCCCTTCCTTGCCAAACAATCCGCCTTCTTCGGAATCGAGTGTGTTTCGCATTTCTTTGAGCATCAACGAGAGAAAGATCGATTCGAATTCACTTGCGACCTTGTTGACTTCTTTCGAGGGCGATTTTGCGTCAAGTTTTGAAGCTACCAAGCTAGTATCGAGTGGCGTTAATAGCGGACTAATATTTGAGTTCATTGGAATTCCTATTGAATAATCAACGTTGCTTGAAGTGCGCCCGAATCCTGAATGGATTGAAAGACAGCAATTAGATCCTGAGGAGAAACCCCCAATGCGTTTAGCGCGGAAGCCAGATCTCCAACTGTCGTCTGCCGGTTGAGGATGTTGTAACCGCCACCGGTACTCGTGACATTCAACTCCGTTCGTGGCAACACAACCGTTTCGCCTTGAGAGAATGGGGCTGGTTGCGACGCGACTGGTGTTTCGCTGGTCGCTATTATCAGATTGTCATGAGCCAACAATACCTGTGAAAGCCGAACATCTTTTCCAACCACAATCGTGCCTGATTTTTGATTGATGACAACTCTGGCTGGGATGTCTGGCGTCACACGCAAGCTGTTGACCTTTACAACGAAATCCAATTTTGAAACACGTGAAGGATGTGGGAATTGAACTTTAACTCGCCCCTGATCATCCGCGTAAGCATGCCGCGGAAAATGGCGATTGATCTCAGTCGCGATTCGTTGAGCAGTTGAGTAGTCGTTGTTCTTTAGCAATAACGAAAACGAGTTGCCTGGAAACGCAGGGCCATTTTGGATGCCGACTTCGATCGTTGCCTGAACTTTTCCCGTTGTGTCGTGATTTTTTGTAACAGCTGCACCCTGACCACCAGCTGAAAATCCGCCCAGCACGAGTCCTCCACCAGCGACCGCGTAAACCTGCCCATCAAGCCCCTTTAACGCCGTTGATTGAAGTTCGCCTCCATACAGCCCGATGCCGTCGTCAAAAATTGACACCGTTGCATTAATCGTTTCACCGGGACGGACATAAGCCGGAATCTCTGCGGTCACAGCAACCACGGACAAGTTATTTGTTGCGACCTGGTCTGCCAAAATATCAAAATTTCGCAACATGTTTCTGGCTAGGTTTTGGGTTAAAAGCGATTTACCACCAGTACCTTTAAGGCCAGTTACCAGTCCGATTCCCGTGACACGATTGGCGCGATGACCTTCGATCGAAGTGATGTCTTTGATTCGAACCGATGTTGGTGAAGGCACGCCGCTGACCTGCGCATTGGACAGGCCATTCAAGCGACGTGCTGGAACCGGCGCGACAACTTGTGGAACTGGAGTCAAGTTTTGAATACGGTTGTTCTGCCCCAAACATATCGTTGGCGTTGCGACAAAAAATACGAGAACGCAAAAAACCGACAGCCAACACTGAGAGTGCCAAATTGTTTTCACTTGAATTGCCATAAAAAACGGGAACGATGATCATTTTTGAGAGAAGAAACGAGGATTAGTGGGGCCAAAATTTATTGAACTTTCGACCAAGCCACCCTTGGTTGATGAATCGTTTTTCAGCCCCTCCATCGGAAGTCGATTCATACTTGAGCGAGAGGTTGGATACCATTCGCGAAGAAACAACGTTGAGCATGCTCACATCGGCACCTCTTACGATTCCGCTAAGCACTAAAGTCCGATTGTCGCCTTCTAATGAAACGTTTCGCCTACCTTCGATCAAAAGGTTGCCGTTGGGAAGCGTATCAATTACCGTCACAGTGAATCGATCAATGAATTCGCGAGCGCTTCTATATTCTGTATTGCCGTTGAATTGTCGATTCGCAGCGGTCGCTTGATCGAAACTCAAACTTCCATTCGCCGTTCCCAAACCGCCGCCGGCTCCGTAGGTGCCGCTTCCTTCAGAGGTCGAGAGGTTTTGTTTTCGAAGCAATCGTTGATCTCTATTCTCGATGTCAGATTGCTCGTTGATCGTGATGAACAAAAGGTCTCCCTTTCTCCTGGCTTTGACGTCTGCAAAAAGATCTGTCATTCGATCGTTGCGACGCTGCCACAGCGATGGTTGCTGAGCAGAAACTGGCGTAGCAAAGGTACTAACGCTTCCTGCGATTATTGAGACACACAGCAATATTGATGCTGTGCGAATTTTGCAAATGAGTTTTGACATTTCCATCCTTGGACAAAACGTTTGGGTCGAATTGATTTTAAAAACGAATTTCTACTGTCGATGCGTTGATGACCTTCGCCACGATTCGCTCGTTCGTGCTGGGATTGATCACAGCGATTTTGCCTCCAAGCTCTCCATTCTCAAGTGCTTTCGCATCTTTGAGGGTTACCGACAGCGAACCGCGACGCGCCACAATGTTGACATACGAATTGCGCTCGATCACGATCGCGGGACCAGATCGTGTTTTGCGAAGCGAATTCGATTTAATCACGTCGTATTGCTGGATGTCTGATTGAGCCTGAGTGCCCACAACCTGCTCAAATGAGGCATACCTGACGTTACGTTGAAACACGGGACGACGCACGGCGGCAACATCGCCTGGCGAAAGCATCTGGCCTTTTGAGATGTTCTTGTTTGCGACGACGAGGTTTCGAATGACGGCGATTGAAACGGTTAATCGAACTCGCTTAGACCGCCCCTTTGTGTCGCCGAGCGAAACATCGATTACCCTCCGCCCCAATGGGATTTCATTATCGAATGCCCTCAAAAACGTTAAATTTACCACGTGAGGCCCAAGAGAGTCGCCAATGATAAAATTGGAATCGATATCAATTTTCAGGTCTTCGATCGGAATACCGTAGTGACCTGAGAACCTTTCCTTCAACGTTCGAGTTATCAATTGCCTTACTAATTCATGTTTCGATTTCAACTGCGAACCTGACGTTGCACCGACTCGAACAAGCGTCACATCCTTCGGGCCTGTGAGTTGAAACTGTGATTCTGCCAAGCCTGCCAGCATCAGTCTTATTCGAACTTGCTCTTTGGAAATAGAGATCCGTTTTTTCTCCACTCCGAACTGATCGATATCCAGATTTTTAATTTTGTTCGCAATTTGGACATCGCTGGCCAACACGTTTGCAATATGTTTCAGCTTCACAGTGTCTTCATGGCAACGGACCTCTTGTGTTGCCAATTGAATTCCAGCTTGGCCCAAGCAAATTTGATTGCCGAAAACACACAGTAAAAAAACCACCATGAACCCAGCAAAAGACTCTCGAATTGAAAACAAATTGCGCATCGCACCCCCGGTAACAGAATAAACAGCCCTTTATTCGCGACTGTTTATCGAACAATCTGGCTAGTGTTGGAAAGCATTTCATCTCCCGCACGAATCGCACGCGAGTTGATTTCGTACGCCCGCTGGGCTGTAATTAACGAAACCATTTCCGAAACAACTTCGACGTTGGAACCTTCTAAAGATCCTTGGCGAAGCGTCCCATAACCAAGCTGCCCAGAGACCCCTGGAATCTCAAGGCCTGAAGCATCGGTGGCTTGATAGATGTTGCCGCCCAGCTGCCTCAGTCCAGCCGGATTGGAAAAACGGAATAACTCAATTCTTCCTGCGATCGAAACGACACCGTTCTCCAGGAAACTCACATCGCCACCCGGTGAGATCATGATTTTTTCCGCCGTGTTGGGAATCGTGATATTTGGCTCAACCGGACGACCATCTCCATTGACCAACAGTCCCTCACCGTTTCGAACGAACGAGCCATCTCGCGTGTACCCAGGATTACCGTCAGGCATCACGACTTTGAAGAAACCATCGCCTTCGATGGCCACATGCGTAGCGATTCCAGTTTCAACCGGGACGCCCTGTGTAAACACATTGGTCGTTCCCACTGGTCGAACGCCGTTTCCAATTTGAGTTCCGATGGGTGCCGTTTGCCCCTCTGCGGTCGGAGCCCCCGGTTGGCGAGTAACATCGTAGATGAGATCCGCAAACTCCATATGACTACGTTTAAAACCGGTTGTATTGACGTTTGCCAGGTTGTTCGCTGTGTTATCGATCAGCAGCTCCTGAGCTCTCATTCCGGTAGCGCTTGTGTAAAAGGCCTTAAGCATGGGCAAACTCCTTTTTGAATTCAATACGGTGGCTTCTTCGACATTCCAAGAAGCAATTTAGGTTCAGCTGGTTGTGCGATTCAGTTTGGGTTGGGTTCTTTGAATCTAGCGACTGATTATTCTCGAACGCTCTGCTGAATTGCTTCGGACATCGCTCTCATGGCACGGTTGGCCGCTTCGTGGTGACGCGAACCGATAATCAAACTGATTAGCTCTGTAACAGGATGTGAATTGGAAAGTTCTCTCGCGCCTTGGATGACTTGATAATCTCCGTCTTCAACAATGGTCGCGTCCCCCTGTCGAAAGTAGGTCTGCGAATCGGATTCCAATAACTGATTGTCATCGAAGTTAATGACATTCAACTGTCCCAACTCCGAACCATTGGCAGAAATCACACCCGCTGTATCAATCGTGATATCCCGATCGGAGACTTCTCTTGGAATGGAAATTGGATTTCCGTTTGAAAGAACTGGCATCCCATCTCCGTTGACCAATTGGTCTTCGGGGCCGCGAAACAACGGAACACCACGGGAATAAACGCTTTCTTCACCATTTTGAAATTCAAAAAATCCATCGCCTGAGATTGCAACATCCAAAGGACGCTGTGTTGTTTTGAGATGCCCTTGAGAAAAATCTGTCGCAAAGGTTTTTACCTGTGTTCCGGGCCGAACGGTTTTCAGCCCATCTGATTCTTTGTTTCGCTCGTTGAACGTAAACAACATTCGTTTGTGGCCAGGCGTTTGTAGATTCGCAAGGTTGGAAGAAATCAACTCCTGTTGCCGGCTGAAAATATCCAAAGCGGTCGCACCGCTATACAGTCCATTGATCATGATTTCACTCAAATGTTAAGAGCTAACGAGTAGTGAAGGTAATCGACTTAAACGGATCGCAACGACAGAGATATCAAACGCGAAGAACGGGTTTCCAAGCAAGGAAAAATTTTCCAGTTGCAATCCAAATTCACTCGCTCAATAAATCGCGAACCAAAATCGAATTGGAAACGAAAAACATCAACAACTGCGGTGTACCGCATTTTCAAACGTGCTGGTGATCCATCGATGCGGTATACCGCTGATTTGTGAACTTGTAACGATAGGGGTGTTCGTACCGGCGGCATTCGACGATATCCATCCGTACTAGGTGAGTGCAACGGGCTTCTCGCCCGGATCAAAAACGACTCATCATTTTTCTCACTGGAGGTAAGGGGCGACACTCGTACGTTTCCCTTAATTGTCTGACATGGCAGAAGATACAAGCGAATCAGGTGAATCCAAGTCCTCAGGTTCAATGGGCAAGCTTTTGATCTGGTTGGTCGTTGTCGTAATGGCCATCGGTGGCGGACTAGCCACGCCATTGTTGATTGCACAACTATCAGCAGAACCAGCAGAAGTTGAGCCAGAAAAACGAGAGGAACCTGATCCCGACGAAGAGGTTGATTTCATCGAGTTTGATGAGATCACCGTGAATCTGGACGAAGCACGATTCAGTCGATTTCTCCGGATGAAGTTTGCGCTTCAAGTCGCGAAATCTGAAAAAGAAGAGATACAAAAAATCATCGACGCCAAGAGTTTGATTTTCAAGAACTGGCTTCACGTCAACATGTCTGAAAAAAGCTCAGAGGACTTGCGAGGTAAATTCGGAAGAAACAGGGTGAGCCGAGAGATTCTCGACTTCCTCAATCAAACCCTTTTTGATGACGGTTACGAACGAATCAGAGCAGTACTTTTTGAGGTCTTCGTGGTCCAATGAGTGAAAACAATTATCAAGTTTATGATTTCGCGTCGGGTGCGAGAGTGGAACGTCCCGTCGTAAAAGGGTTTGGGAAATGGATGCAAAAATTTGCAGAATCGTTTTCCGAACACTGGAAAAATTTCTCCGATACGTCGGTCGATCCAAGCCCAATACAGGTCGATGCACACGAATTTGGAACGCTACAGGCAAAATGGGATCGCACGTCCTACGCGTTGGAAATCAGGTTTTCCGACGCCAGTTCGCGTGAAACATCAGGGATGATCGTTTGTGATCGACTTGAAATCTTGACGCTGCTGATGGATGTACTTCGTGACACGGACGAACCGACCGAGCGAGAACTCACGTCTGTTGAGGATTCTCTTTGTGAAATGATCCTGGAGCAAACTGGACACTCATTGGTGCACTCATGGCCACAACAACAGGAAATCTCGGTGAAAATTGGGGAGCTGACTCAAGGCCCCAATGGCAGTCGGATGTTTGCTGCGGACAAAAATCTATTGACTTCTGGATTGAACCTTCAAGTCGGTGGGGCTGCGGTCAAAATCCAAGTCGTTTTGGCCAAAGACGAAACTATCAAGCTCCTCGGAATTGATCCGAAAAAAGACACCCAACCCAAAAACGACGCGCGACTTTCAACGGCCAAAATCGCCGAAATTGATGTGGAAGTCACCGTCGGATTGGGATGCACCGAACTAGCCATGGACGATCTCGTTTCAATCTCAGTTGGCGACGTGATCATCCTGGAACAAAGCGTTGAAGAGCCCGTATTGATGTACGCCAATAGTGAACCAGTTTTCCGAGCCTGGCCCGGCAGGCTGGCCCTCCAACAGGCGTTAATGATCGCCAGCGAATTGAACTGAATAAAAAATGAACACTGAAACCGAAGATGCTAAATCTGAAGACGACGCTAAGCCGGAAGACGATGCCAATTCGCAAGATGAAGCTAGTCCACAGGGCGACGCTGATTCGCAAACGCAAGAATCTGATGGTCAAGTGAGCTCGCCTGAGTTCCAAGACCTTGCAGATTCAAAGGACAACGCGCGTCAGTCTGGGGATGTTAACCGTTTTCAAAATATCAAAGTCACCGTGTCAGCGGAGTTGGGGCGAGCAACGATTCCAATTCAAACCCTGATGGAGTTGTGTGAGGGATCGGTGCTGGAACTTAATCGAGAAATCGACAGCCCAGTTGAACTCGTCGCACAAGGCGTCGCGCTGGCTTGTGGAGAAGTTGTTGTCGTCAATGGATGTTTCGCTGTCCGTGTTACTGAGGTTTATGAAACGAAGTAGTTCACTTTCTCAAAGCGAATTTTCAGTTTCCAAGGTACCTCCATGAATCCCAAATTTCCCCAACCTCTTCTCGCACTGACCATTTTGTTGGCCAGTACGATTGCGACAGCAAACGCGCAATCTGGCAATCCGTTGAGGTTCGGGCAATTGGGCGGGGCACCACAACAAACAAACACTCAACCGCAAGAACAATCTCATTCTCGAGCTTCGTCTCAATCTCCCGGCCAAGCTTCAGCTCAAATTCAATTGCAAACTCAAACAAAACAGCGCACGACTCCTGACCGGCAAATTCCAACAAACATGCCACCGGAAGTGCTTGATGCGATCTACCCTCCAAAGCGAGATCCAAATTCCTCGGGCAAGCAAGGCCGCAGAATCCCCAAACTTAATGCGAACCAAACGCAACCACAAACTCAAAACCAAACGCAACCACAACGAACTCGGCCTGCCTTTCATCCTCCCCATTCAAGCGTTTCGCAAGCAAGTTATTCAACTGCAACCGACGCTCAAAACAATATAAAACCCGTCTCAGACATGCTTGGTCAACTGCAACACCAAGTAACTCAAAATCAGACCCAACCATTCCAAACCAACCAAATTCTTCGGCCGAACGACTTGAAAAAACCTGCTACCACCGAGGGCAGCCAAGATGATTCAGCCCAAAAAGAATCACACAAGTTTCAAAAACTGATTCAAAAAATTGCCTTGAGCACATGCATGGTCCTGGCAATGGGTGTGGGTTTTATCTTTGTGGCTAAACAGTGGATGCAACACAAATCACCAACACGCCGCAGTCCTCCAGAAGACTCGATCAAAATCACTTCGACGCTGAAACTATCACCAAAATCTAGCCTTTTCCTGGTTGAAACTGGAAAGCAAAAGTTAATCGTGGCGAGCGATCAAAACGGCATTAAATCAATGGTCGCTTTGAATCGACAAGGCTCGATCGAGAACTCTTTTGCTTCCACACTCGACTCGCTATCCGAGGCAGCTTTAACGACCGAACCGCCTTCCGGATCTCCACACGAGGCAATCCACGCCGCGATAAAAGAGGCGGCCAAGCAAACAAATGTGGCAAAATCGCCTCGCACCTCGAAAACACTCCATGCCACCGATACGACTGGCGCACCAGAACTGATTCGCGCCGCGGATCTGACTCGCGCAGCAGAACTAGCCCGCTCAGCAGAATTAGCTCAAGCAGCAGAACTGCAGGACAACGCTGGACGCCATGACAAACATGACGACGTTTCCGCGTCCGCTCCGGACGTGTACTCACTGGGAAGTGTTGGAGGGTCAAAAACATTACAACCAAGAGCCCATGCCAACACTGAGACAACCACAAACACCACCCAAAAAACATTGGACCAAGAGTCGTTTGAAAGCATCCGTCGCCAGATGGAGGAAGCACTGAAGGAGAACGGGATTAAGGATCTGTTTCTTAAATCCTTACGAGACACCGAATCGCTATCGCAAGTCAACTAACCCCACATGGAGGCCGTTATGAATATTTGCCACCTGATTGGGCAAACTGAGATACCAGACGCATTCGGCGAACTTGCACCTCCGATGCAAATCGCGATTTTCTTGGGAGGAATGAGCTTTGCAACAGCGGCGCTTGTTTGCTTAACAGCGTTCACTCGCATCATCATCGTTTTATCATTCGTCCGGCGAGCGTTGGCAGCGCAGGAAATCCCTCCCAATCAAGTGATCCTGGGGCTTTCGTTTTTCCTCACATTGTTCGTCATGGCTCCAACGATGGAGCAAATCAATGTGAACGGAATTCAGCCATACCTTGAAGCCCAAAAATCAGAAGAGACCAAAGAAGACTTTAAGGTAATGGACCTCTGGCGTGTTGCTTCCGATGAGATCCGCGTCTTCATGACTCAACACACCCGTGAAACCGACCTTCTGTTGTTTATGGATTTATCCCAAACCGAGGTCACCAGCGTCGAGACAATCCCTCTGAAAATTCTAATCCCCGCGTTCATCATCAGCGAATTAAAAACCGCGTTCATCATGGGATTTTGTATTTACATCCCGTTTTTATTGATCGACTTAGTGATCTCAACAGTGCTGATGTCGCTGGGCATGATGATGATGCCACCCGTGATTGTTTCCACTCCATGCAAATTACTGTTGTTCATTCTCGTAGACGGCTGGCAGCTAATTTCCAGGGCTCTCGTAAACAGCTTTCTGGTTTAGCAACTTTTTCTAATCAACAGACTCATCAGATATACTAACGAAACTGTAAGGCGAATCTAATTAGCAAGTCTCAGACAAATTTTGCATTTGCTCAGCGAAGCGAAACTTGGCTATCCGTGTCATTCCTAATGACTTTGGTCGTTTTGGTCGTGCCGCTGCCAACATTTTTGTTGGACATGTTTCTTGCGATGAACTTGGCCTCCGCGATCCTGCTTTTGCTGGTCACGTTGAGCGCGAAACGACCGCTGGACGTGTCGGTATTTCCATCGCTATTGCTTTTGATGACGTTGTTTCGATTGGCACTCAACGTCGCTACGACTCGTTTGATTCTGCTACATGGCGATGCTGGAAAAATCGTCGATACGTTTGGCGATCTGGTGGTCGGCGGTGACTTAATTGTCGGCTGCGTGATTTTCCTAATTCTCGTAACGATTCAGTTCATTGTCATCACGAAGGGTGCCACTCGAATCTCCGAGGTCAACGCAAGATTTACGCTTGATGCGATGCCCGGTAAACAGATGGCAATCGACGCGGAATTGAATGTCGGGGCAATCACTGATGTTCAGGCCAAAAAACGCCGTACGGAACTTGCCTCGGAAGCAGAATTTTACGGTGCCATGGACGGTGCCAGCAAGTACGTCCGTGGCGATGCCATCGCGGGCCTAGTCATCATGGTGGTCAACATCATCGGTGGCGTCATGCTGGGGCTGACCAAAGGTGAAGGACTCATCGAGGCTTTGGAACTGTATACGATTTTGACAATTGGAGACGGATTAGTCTCTCAAGTACCGGCTCTAATCATCGCAACCAGCGCAGGTATTCTGGTTACGAAATCTTCCTCCGAATCAAACTTGGGAGATGAAATCGGCACACAGGTGATGACTGGGCATCGCGCCATGTTCACAGGCGGAATCATTCTCTTGTTGATGATATTTGTTCCTGGCCTCCCAAAAATTCCTTTCATCCTGATGGCGGCGGCGATCTTTGTGATGGTCAGCAAAGCCAAAAAAGCGGAAGAGGACGAGGAAGAAAAAGAAAAAGGCGTCGATCCTGAGGTAGAGGAATCGCCCGACCAACAGAATCTACATGACTTTTTGCAGCACGACCGAATCGTGATTGAAATCGGTGCCGGTTTGATCCATCTTGTCGAGCCAAAAAAGGGCAAGAGTCTTTCCGAGCGAATCACAACCCTGCGAAAAGACATTGGCAAGCAATTTGGATTCTGGGTACCCAGCATCCGCATTATCGACAACCTTCAAATCGACGTCCTTGAGTATCGATTTATTGTTTGTGGCCGAACTGTCGGATCAGGAAAAATTCAACCGAATGAGTTCCTTGCAATCAACCCAGGCAATGTGAATGCGATCTTGGACGGAATCGAAACCATCGACCCCGCGTTTGGATTACCGGCAAAATGGATCACAGAAGCCAACCGTCGACGTGCTGAAATTTCAGGCTTCACCGTCGTTGATTCATCGACCGTGTTGATAACGCATCTTGGTGAATGCATTAAGAAACACGCTCACGAACTGCTCAGCCGCGAAGACTTACAAAAAATGCTGGACCAGTTGAAGGAAGTCGCCCCGACGATTGTGTCAGAAATTAAACCGGACTCATTAAAAGCAGGAACGTTGCACCAAGTTCTAACCAACTTACTTCGAGAATCAGTATCCATTTCCGCTTTGGAAAAAATAATCGAATCAGCCATCCACCATGTCGGCTCTGCGAAAAGCACCTCCGAGTTAACCGAACGTGTGCGAATGGATATCGGTCCAATCATCGTCGACAAGTTCCGGGGAGAGGATGGCCGCGTTCGTGTCGTCTTGCTCGAACCCAAGCTCGAACACCGCATGCGACAGGATTCCAACGGGGACATGATCGCAATGCAACCTGAACAGTTGGCCAGATTGGTAGACAAATGCAAACAGGCTTGGGAGTTGTCTTCATTGAAGAATGAACAAACGGCGATTTTGGTTGATTCTTCGATCCGACAAGCATTGCGAAAAACTGTTTACAGATCCTTGCCGCAAGTTTCGATCATTGCCTACAACGAAATCCCAGGTGAGATGTTAATTGAACCAGCAGCAATCATTCGCGATTCAGAGATTTTCGAACAGCCAGTTGAATCAACGACTGGGCCAACTCTTCATGACCCAAGCTAGTTCTCATCAGATTCCCAGGCTGCACCACCAGGAGGTACACACCCATGAAACTTGAACACAACCTTGCCACACGCCGACTGCGGCGAAAAGGACCACTAGGAAAAGTTAGCGCGCTACTAACAGCGAGCGTGGTTGCATTGATTGGACTTACAGCTGGACTGGAGCCTCACATCATTTTATGGCGAGCCTGTGTCTCGGCGGTTTTGATGGGGTCGCTGGTTTCGTTTGGCCTTGGAGTCATCTATTTAGCAAACCATACGAGGGAATAAATTGCGAGCAACCGATTGTCAGCAAGCACAGGTTGGTACTTGCAACGAAGCTCAATGAAATTGAAACGGTAAAAAGATCACTGCCATGGATTCGGCAACAAGAGCATACAAACAGAACACGTCTATCGATCAGCTGCGAGAGCAGTTGATTATGGATAACCTCGTTTACGTTCGAAAAATACTCAGTACGTTAACGGTTGGCCTCCCGCCTAACTTTGACAGAGAGAATCTCGAACAAGCAGGAATTGTTGGGCTTGTCGAAACGGCAAGATCGTTTGACCCCAATCGAGGAATCGCGTTTCGCACGTACTGTTATCCTCGGATCCGCGGCGCGATCGTCGATGAGATGCGAAAGAACTCACCCGTGCCGCAACAGATGCTGGCTAGGATCAAAGAAGTCAAAGCAGCCTACGAGCGACTTGAATCGCCAGTGACTCCCGAGCAATTAGCCAATGAGACCGGGATGCCCGTCGAGACGATCGTTCAAGTCTTGGAAGCCATGAGATTTTCAAAGCCCCAAAATTGGAATGATCTTTTTTTTTACTTACATTCCGGGTGGCGATCAGGAGAGTCGAGTCCCGGACACGAAATCGAGACTCGAGAACTAAAACAGGTTCTCGCAGATTGCATCGAGCGACTGCCGGAACGTGAACGCCTGGTGCTGACGCTCTACTTCATCGAAGACCTGACATTGTCAGAAATCGGAGAGGTCATTGGAATTTCTGAATCAAGAGCATCGCGAAATCTAGCGGCAGCCAAGTTTCGCTTAAAAGAACTCGTTCACGCATCCATTTAACCCAACCAGACACCACTTCGTCATTCAGGTATCAACCATGTCGTCACCAGTTCCCAGCTCAAAAAGCTTTCTTAGGCACAAAGATGCGCAGGTTCAAAACCGGGCAAAGATCAGGGTGGGTCCACGTTTCGATCATCCGGAATCAAGTATCAAAATAACTCGCAACGGTTCGTGCGTGGAGTCAATCGAAGTAACTTGCCAATGCGGCGAGAAAATCGTAATCAGGTGTGACTATGAATAATTTTTCCAATCGAAAGATTCTCTCAAATCTGGCTGTCCTCAGTTTCATAATTTTGAGTTCTGGTTGCTCCTCGACTCCAGCGTCGTCACTGGGATTTCTCAAACCGCCGAGTAAGTTTCTTGGAGCGCTAAAGGGACTGAGAACAGCTTCCGTTTCGGAAGTTGTCGATCAGACTGATGCGCTGCCAAACAAGGTTTCATCCAACAGGGTGCGACTAAATTCCCCCCTACAAAATTTAGTACTTCCCAACAGTCAAACCGCCTCGAACCCAAGTGGGAATTCTACCGCGCCTCAAACTTCTCCCACCCCTTGGTTGAATAGCAATCCAAACAAGCAAACGAAAGACAATCCTTACGGTCCAATTGCGTCCTACGCTATGTACCAAGAGTCAATCATGTCCAACAATCCAATGGATACAGACAGAAATTTGCCATTGCCATCTTACCCAGATCAGTATGGCGTCCTCCAAAACTCAAGGCCCCAAGAAGCGGCTCCAGATTTCGTACTCGAAGACTATCCGAGCATGGACACGACCATTGATCAGCCGTTCCCGAATCAGCAACAGCAAAGCTCCGTTACGTTTAGTCAAAATATTCCTGCAGACCAACGGAATCAACAGGGCCAGCAGCCCATGAATCAGCAACAATTTTCGCGTCAGCAACAGTATTCACATCAGCAACAGCAACAACCAGCTCATCAGCAACCTTATCAATATCAACCCGCCCATCAGAAACTTTATCAACCAGGCTATCAGCCTGCACCGGGACCGACCTATGTGCCTTCGCATCATCAAGCAATGCCTGGATTACCCGGGGGATTGCCAGCCAATCAGACGCCCCAGATGCAATCGTTACACAATGAGTACTTGATTCAGCCGGTCTACCCATCGCAGCGCGAGACGTCCAATCTTCAAATGCATTCTCAGTCTTCCCGACAGTATCAACACTCGCCTCAAAGTAGTGCAATTCAAGGTGATTTCTTGCGAAAGCAAGCTCAAACGGCGACCGAACGAGCGATTGAATTGGTTGCCGAACTAAAACGCATGCGTGAACTCAACGAAGATTATCAACTTCAAATCAAAGGGCTCAATCAAACGATCACGAGCAAGAACAACGAGATCAAAAAATCGAACGAGCTTCTTTCGGCTGCAAACCGCCAGAACGCAAGGTTTCGTGAGATGGTAGCTAACTTACGAGTCAAAGTTGAAGACTTGGAACAAGAGAAGGTCGCAATCATTAAGAGTTCCGATAAATCACTCCGAGAAATTGAAAGCACGCTCGACAACGTGCTAATGCACTCACTATCTAAATCTCGTGAACGCGGAAATTAAACGTGTTTGGTTGATTTATTGCTTCTTTAAAGTGAACAGAAAACATGTTGCAAAATAAAAAACACGACTTTGGAAACTGGCCGTTTTCGGCACTGGTGCTCGGGGTTTCACTGACACTTGTTTGCACTGGCTGTCATAAGCTTGGCATGTCGTCTCGTATCAATCGACACGCAGCGACAGAACAATTCTCACCCCCAACATTTCAAACGTTTGTGTCTCCCCGATTTCGTTCTCACCGCCCCAATCGAATTTTGCTAGTTCCTTCAGGGGCAGGAAACGGAGACTATCGCACACCCGAAAGACTAATTACAGAATTGGCCGCGCAGATCCGCGGCTACGGTTTGTTCGAAGTCATCACACCTGACAAACGACTTTATTCGTCACCAGACAGCATCCAATACGGAAGCTTCGACGAACGCGAGGTGGCTACCCTTTCACGGATGCATGGCGTCGATGCGATCGCTGTTGTTCGAGTCAACGATCTACAGGTTCACAATGGAATGCGAGCCAGCGTTTCACTCGCGGTGATAGACAGCGCTGAAACGGTCGTAACATTTGAAATCGATGGCACTTGGGATACCGCCAATATGGCCACCCATAAACAATTCGAGAACTTTGTCGCCAAGAACACTGGAGTCAAAAATCAATCGCTTCACATGCGGTCGCCGACTCAATTGTTCGCTTTCGTCGCGTCTCAAATTGTTGACGAACTGAGGTAACTCCATCCATAGAAGAGTCCGCGATCTACATTGAGTTGGCTTGGTTTTCCTGAGCAAAATAGACCGTTTGTTTCAACTGTTCGCTTGCGCGATGGAAGATTCCCGATGCCGTCGAGCCATTGGTAGCAAGTTACATCTCTCCTCCTCGATAACAGAATTGAAGATCCCTCCATTCTGTTAACAGCGGTGCTCAAAATGGCTGCAATTGTCCCATCAGCTCAATCGGACACGGCGACTGTCCAAGATTCTCAGGTCGAAAAAATTCCCCCCAACAAGCTCGGGTCGTTGGGGGGCTTCGGCGTGTTTTCATGTATCAGCACCGTCATCTACAGCGCCGGGCTCGACCCTGAATTGATCAACACGCAAGTCTTCACCGCTGCGTTTGGGTGCCTGATAACTGCTACGGTTTTCTGTCTTGGCTACGGTACGTTTTCGCGATGGGGGCAGGCGAAAGAAATCTCCATGCCGAACCTCGATTCGACAGCGGCCGAAATCTTTGGCGATTTTTCCTCGGCGATTACCTCAATTGATTCCAATCGAAAAAATTGAAAACCGACGCGAATTTTCGTTTTGAAAGCGAGCAAACCAAGAAACTAAGCCAGCTGTTTCGAACGAAAATCGAATCACTACCAGTGGGCAAGAATTGCTTTTCCAACCGGCTTCATGTGTTGACGACCGGAGTTGTTTGAAAATCGCATCGCTCTACGAGAGCGCCCTCTACCCGCAAGAATCAATTCTGGATTCCGCTGGTTTCACGTTTCCCGCAAAAGAGCTTCTGCCCGCATCTGAGCTTCTGCCTGCATCTATTTCTGCTACTTTCGTAGCGCGACACCGTTGTCCATCCTAGAAAGGACGAACGACATTTTCGGGCGCTTCGCGTCGGAAAAGAGCCAAGGTTTGGCTGAAAACGTGAGCCTCGACCGTTGGGACTTGGATAGAAGAAACGCGTTGTCAATTTGGTTCTGAATCGCCAACGATTTTTCCATTGCCTCTTTCATCGCCAGCCGGGATGGCATCTTCGCCCAAACAACAACGTCGATCTCGTAGTCACCGTTAAGCAATTTGGTGATCGCCTCTGAAGCGACACGAATCGCTTGTTCTTTCATTGGAAAATAGGCTCTGTCGCCCTTTTGCCTTTCAAATTTTTCGAATGAATCAAGCACAATTTGCTTCTTGGTTGGTGCTTGCTCAACAACTTCGAACTCCTTACTCATTTGGGTTAGGAATCGTTTAAACTCGTCGGTTTGACGATCCTTGATTGGATTGTCGTCTGGGTCTTCATCGGGCCCCAGGCGTTTCTGATGATCTTGAACTTGGTCAGGATCTCCAAAAGCGTAGACTGGCGCAGCGTCCTTCTTTTCGACCGTTAAATTGGAACGCTTGCCAGAGAACGAACCTGGTAGTCCACTCGAAGACACCGCGTTTACGAACGAGCCAGTACCCGTATGCATGTTTGCACCAGTTTGTTCTTTCGCAAACGAGTTTAGTACGATGAAAAACGCGAGAAGGGCTGTCATCGTATCGCCAAACGAAACCAAATAGGCTTTACTTGGTGGTGCTGGCGGATCCTTTTGCTTACGGGCCATAGTTTCCAATCAATTCTTGCTGAAGCTGTATCGTTTAATCAGGACGCGAATTCGATCTTTTGCCAATCCATGTTTCACGAAATTCATGGACAACTGCCCCGGTCTTATTTTCTCGACACGGAAAAGGTGTTCCATCATCCCAGTCAAATCCTGCATTTGTTTTTCATCTGAAAATTGGAGAGCCGCCTGAAACGGTAACGCTTCGAGTTGATTCGCAAGTGCGCTGCAGATTTGGGTGCCCTGAGGAGTGAGGTTGCCCTCGAAATCAAAAAGCTCCGCAGCTTGCAACTCAAAAGAATGCGATGTCAGTTCGTTTTGTTTCTGCTCTTCTTCATTGAGTGACCGCAGTCCTTCGCCAAATGCTGCTTTTGATGCAGGTCTGGTAATTGGAGGCATTTCAGCACCTCGCATAGAAATTCGTGCCGACGGCGGCCGCACACGACTGATCCAAGAATCTTTTGGAACGCCATCCATTTTCTCACCAGCCACACCTGTCGCGCCACCCGCTGAAAAAGTACTGGATACTGTTCGCTCGAATCGCTCCGGTTCGGTCGTGGCAAACGTCAGCAACAAGATAAAAAATGTCATGAGCAACGTGATGACGTCACTGTAGGTCATGAACCAAGCAGGAATATCATCTGGTGGTTTTTTGGGCTTTTTAGCTCGAGCCATCTGCAACTCCGGTTGAAGTAAACCAACGATTTACCCTTTTGAATTTAATCCTCGACACCTGTGATTTATGGGGCCATCAGGGCTGAATTGCCGGTTGGAATAACGGTTTTTCAAAACCACCGCCCCGAGCCAACACTTGGCAACAGTCACCATAGGTTTGCCTAAACCCTACGCCGCCTCGCCTTTTTGCATCGACTGACGAGATTTCGGTGAAAGGTAGGCCAGCAGATTGTCCTCAACAGCGCGAGGAGCAAGGCCTTGAGCCAAGGAAACAACTCCAGTGATCATCAACTCGCGACAGGCGATTTCGTCTTGAGATCGAGTTTCCAATTTTCCCGCCAGCGGAATACAGGCAACGTTGGCGATGATCGCACCATACAACGTCGTCAACAAAGCGGTCGCCATACCGCCACCGATCTTGCTTGGATCATCCAGGGACTGAAGCATCTGCACTAGCCCGACCAAAGTTCCAATCATTCCAAACGCAGGTGCCGCAGCGCCGGTGGATTCAATAATCTTTTTCCCGATCGCGTGACGTGCTTCGATGGCAGAAAGTTCAGTCTCCAAAATCAAGCGTATCTGAGCTTCTTCGGCGCCGCTGATGACGATCTCCAAACCACGCAACATGAATTTGTCATCGATATTCTCAAGCTCTTTTTCCAGCGCCAGCATGCCGTCTTTTCGGACCACAACTGCAAGGTCTTTGAATTGAGAAATGACTTGCTCTGATTCAGGTAGCTTTGTGAGGAAACACTTTTTGACAACAGACATTGAACTTAGGCAAACTTTCAATGGAAAGTTAATAAACAATGCCGCGAACGAACCTCCAATGGTGATCATCATCGACGGCATATCGATGAACGCAGCCAAACCGCTGCCTCCACCCATCGCGATCGATGTGAAAATCAATCCGAAGCCAAGAAAGAGTCCAAATACTGTCGCGATGTCCACGGTAATTCCTCAATTTAAAAGGCAGGGTGACTCCGCATTACCACTTGCTAGCGAGATCGTTGTTCCGTTGCCACAGATAGCGTTGAGCTCGAGCAGAATTGCGCGAAACTCTCTCTTGAAGCATCGCCCAATTTCAGATTGCCTATCAGCTAGCCAAAAAAATTGACGCGTATTCTGAATTCGTTTCCCATTCCCAAATTAGGAAAGATTCAGAGAGGTATGGAAAAATTTTCCTTGAAATTGACAGCATTGGGTTCAGGTCTATCAGCCCCGTTCGAACAACAACCGTTTGAATTCAGCCTCCGTCTCGATTGCCTGCGCTACGAGCATTGACGCGACGGGGCCGTGAAAACACGACTCGACCTGTTCGTCTTCACGAGGACCAATTGGATACGTCGCAGCTGAGGCGAATTCGAAATTGTTGGCAAACACGAGCATTCCCCACCAACCGTGCCACAAACGCGGTATACCGCCATGTCTATTGAATCCTTGAAGGGTTAGATCCAACCCTACCGAAACAAGTTACATGACCGGTATATCTTCACAATTCGACAACCTCCAAAGTGCGATTCAATTCGCTGAGCAAAGCCACAGCGTGATTGGTCAAAACCTGGCCAATGTCAACACGCCAAACTTCAAGACTCAGCAACTTTCGTTTGAGGAGTTACTTTCCGAGTTCAAGCAAAGACAAAAGGGCGGTTTGCCAATCAATGCTTCGTTCTCTCTAAAAGAAGCAGCAGGTCTTCAAGAGCGAGCTGACGGCAACAACGTCGACATGGATCGTGAACTGGCCTTGCTGAAAAAAAATACGCTTGCCTATCAGACTTTGACCCAGTTGCTTGGAGCAAAGATGGGCATTCTTAAACAATCAATCAAAAGTTAATCACTGACGGTAACGACGATGTTTAACAACTTGTTTTCCGCTGCTTCAATAAGTGCCACTGGTATGAGCGCAGAACGAATGCGCATGGAGACAGTCGCACACAACATTGCAAACGCGAATTCAACACACTCTGTCGATGGTGGTGCCTACCGCCGGAAGCAATTGGTTTTCTCCTCCCTTGTTAATCGCAACGCCGATGGATCGTCTTCGTTAGCAGGAGTGGAGGTCATTGGGCAAGAAGCGGATTCGTCAGAATTGCCCAAAATACATATTCCGGACCACCCTGATGCTGATGAAAACGGATACGTTGAAATGCCCAACGTCAAGCTTCCCAATGAGATGGTTGACTTGATCACTGCCAGTCGATCATACGAAGCCAACTTAAAGGCATTGACATCATTTAAAGAAATGATTGAACAAACCCTAATGCTATTGCGAGTGTCCTAATGAAAACGACTCCTCCTACATCTGCCATTTCGCAGCTAAATCTGAAAGCAACTCCACATTCAAAAACAGAATCTTCTGGCGTTGGTGGGTTCGCTGAATTAGTGGATGGTTTTGTCAAACAGACAAACGAAACACAAATCAAGTCCGACGATGCCATCGCTGATCTACTCAGTGGTAAAACGGACAATGTGCAACACGTCGTTATGTCTGTTGCCAATGCCGAAATGTCTTTTCAGCTGTTCATGGAAATCCGCAACAAACTAATTGACTCTTACAACGAATTGATGCGAATGCAATTCTAAGACTCACCCATTTTCAGACTTTCATTCATTAAAGACGGCGTACCTCGGAAATCCCAATGCAGACACTGAATTCCTTTTTAGATCAGGCGCTACTGATATGGAAAGATTCAACCGCTGCGGCTCGGTTTGGAATCGCCTTGCTGCTGACGATTTGCGTTGGCGCGATCATTGGCATTGGAATTTGGTCTTCGACGCCTCAATACGTCATTCTGGCGAGTGACTTAGAGGTTGGCGAAGCAAAGAAGATGATTGATGCTTTGGATTCCGCCAACATCAAATATCAAATCCAAGGGGCAGACACGATCCTTGTCGACAAACTCAAAAGGTCGCGTGCTCAGATCATCGCCCAAGACCAAGGGGTAGGGTCCGCGGCCTCAACATTGGAAGATACGCCCATCTGGGCGGACCCCAAATCCCAAGAAACCATCCGCCGTCGCAATCTCGAGAAAGGTATTGCTGATTCGATCCTGAACTACCGATCGGTCGAGGGCGCCAGAGTCCATCTCAGCATCCCAGAGAAACAAGCGTTTATCCGCACGAAAGAATTACCATCGGCCGCGGTTGTGCTTACCCTCAGAAGCAACTCCAAGTTCGGGGAATCACAAGCCAGCGCGATCGCCTCATTGGTCGCCAACGCAGTCAATGGATTAACACCAGACAATGTCGCAATCTCCGACACGTTTGGAAATGAATTCACAACAGACGAAACAAACGGGCGTTTGAGCAAGCAAGAAGAATTCCGAGTCATGCGTGATTACGAGCTTTCTCAAAAAGCCGAAATGATGCTGACAAAAATCTTGGGATTGGGAAACGCGATCGTTACCGTAACGACTGACTTTACATTTCCTGAGGGAACTTCGACGGTTACCGAATACGATCCCGACAGCAAGGTCATGGTAAGCGAGGTCGTCAAAAACGAGACCAGAACTGGCCAAAGCAAAACGGCAGGTGGAACGGCAGGAACGGCTTCGAACCTGGGAGTTGGATCGACCAACAACGACCAAGGCACAACGTTAACCAAAACAGAAGATCTCGACAACAAATACGAAGTATCCTCTACGTCTCGCACAGAAACGATCACTACGCCGATCATGAACATGATGACAGTATCGGTTGTCGTTAACTCTACCGCAGTCTTTGACGAGAACAAACAAGTCCCAGCTCAAATGAAAGAGCGAATCGAAAACCTGGTTAGCAGAGCCGTTGGATTTCGAGAGAGCAAGGATGAAATCACGGTTGATTTTTTTGACTACGGCGACCCGGTCCCGGAAGTTGAACCTTTGGCAACCGCGATCCCTTGGGATAGCATCAACCAAATCTTGAAAAACGCTTCACTTGGCCTCGCGGCCATTATCGCTTTGTTTGTTGCGCTCAAAGCGTTCAAAAAACTTCAGCCCGATCCAATGGTGACGACTGAGACATCGGCCGACCGCGGCACTCAAGTCAATCAGTTGAGCGAACTGGTAAAGCAAAACCCTGAGGTCTTCTCGAAAATTATTGAATCGTGGTCCAGCCTTGAGTCAAGAAAACAAGACGCGCCCGATCAAGCGTCAGACAAAAAAGTAGCTTAGGCTAAAAATCCCCCCGAGCCATCAAAATGCTGACCTACACAACTGAAGAAAGACTAGCGATGCTGCTGAGCGTCTTGGGGACCGAAGCGTCCCAGGCCGCTTTTAAATCAATGAATCCGACGCGAGCCAATTATGTAAAAAAACTGATTGCTGAATTCGAATCCGACCCGCCCAGCAAAGAAGAAATTGAATTCGTTGTTGAAGACTTCAATAGCTATTTCACATTCGCCATGGATACGTTGTCTCCACAACTCCTCGAAGCAACCAGCAAAGCCGAGACCAACAAAGGCAGCAGTTCGTCCCCCCAATCCAACGCCAAAGACCAGACCACTTACTTCACACACGTGGAACCATCGGGAAGCTCGGCTACCGACCTGAACCGACTGGATCCGTTTCAAATTGCAATGACACTGACGAATGATCGCCCCAAAACGATCGCTCTGGTGCTACAAAATCTGAACGCTCCATTGGCCGCATTGGTTTTGCAAAACCTCGCTGAGGATGTCCAACGCGAATCGATCGTCTTTCTTAGCCAGCCATCAAACGTTCCACAGAAAATCGTCGATCAAATTCTGGCTTCGACTTTTGAAAAGGCAAACGCGATCACGCAACGTGAAGTCGAAGTTGTGCAATCCGAAATCCTTGCCGAACTGTTGCGATCTCTCCCCAAAGACATTCGGAAGTCCATGATCGAACGACTGACAGAAGAGAACGAAGAGTTGGTGAAAGAAATCCGCAGCAAGTTGTACGTATTTGAAGACGTGCTGCGATTGGGCGACCGAGACATTCAGAAAATCCTCGGTGAAATTGAAACAGACATCTTGATCGTTGGTTTGCAAAAAGCCGAAGAAGCAATCTTCAAAAAACTGCTCGACAACCTTTCCAAACGTGCGAGGCAAACCATTGCAGAGGAAATGCAATACAAAACCGAAGTTTCCGCTGAGGAAATCGACGAGGCCCGCCAAGTTCTCATTGATACGATTGGCCGACTGGATGAAGCCGGAGAGGTAACTCTAGCCTAAACATGAATACACACATCTTAAAATTTGATCGCCCTCTTTCAAACGCATGTGCTGGTTCACGGTCCGTTGGGCAGAAAGTTACTTCGTCCGCTGCTAAAACAAACTCCAACGCAAACTCCGAAGTAAATCCTGAATCCAACTCCCAATCCCGATCTGCTCCTGTTCCACAGCCGACCATAGCGGAAAACACAACTCCCGATCCCCATCGAGTCGAAAAACTACTGGAACAAATCGCTGCGTCTGTAGCAAATTTTGGGATTCAATCAGACAGCCTCGTCAAAGAAACCCGAACGTTCGCGATCAAACTGGCTTCTTCGATGGTGCAATCAGTTTTTGGCAATTCTCACGAGGCCAAAATCCAGCGACTAGAAAGACTGCTTGGAGAAGCGATGAAAACCCCAGAGCAAGTTCTCAAGGTCCTGCTAACTGCCGAAGACAAAGCGGCCCTCGAATCATCAGGGGTCTTAGAAAGTTTACCGTTCGAAATTAAATGCGATCCATCCGTCGGGGCAGGGGAATGCCGTATCGAATTCTCCACCCACGAGTTGGTTTCAGATCTTGAAACGCAACTCAAAGGAATTGAAAGAAGTTTATTGGATGTCGCAGATGAGTTTTAAGATAAGCGATCCAGAATTGGATCAACGACTGGAACAATCCTGCTCTTCCGTCCCTGCGTTTCGCAAGGTTGGAAGACTGGAAAGCGTCCAAGGAATGGTGACGGTATCGCTTCCTGCGAGCATCGGCGAATTGGTGGAAATTCAGAACCGCGACGGCGGCGTTTGTCTTGCCGAAGTGATTGGCTTTGCCGGTGACAGCGCGCAAATAATGCCCTTTGATTCAATGCTCACGTTGCAACGAAGCGACCGAGTAGTTTCGCTTGGCCATCAGATGAGAATTCCTGTTGGGTTTGATATGCTTGGCCGAGTCATCAATTCCATTGGAAATCCTATTGATTCCAAGGGAGAGATCCGACGGGAGGGCTATGCATCGCTAGATGCTGATCCGCCAAATGCACTTACCAGACGCTCCATCGAAAAACCATTTATTACCGGCCAGCGAGCGATCGACGGTTTATTGACCATGGGCGAAGGCCAGCGAGTTGGACTCTACGCAGGCAGCGGTGTTGGCAAAAGTACGTTGTTGGGCCAAATCGCAAGACACTCACAAGCTGACCTCAACGTTGTTGCACTGATTGGTGAACGAGGCAGAGAAGTCCTACCGTTTATTAAGGAAGCGTTGGGAGAAGCTGGTTTGGCACGCTCGATTGTGATCGTGTCCACCGCAAACGAAACGCCCTTGGCACGCGTTCGTGCCGCTGAATCTGCGGTCGCCATTGCCGATTGGTTCCGTGCAAAAGACAAAAGCGTGTTTCTAATGCTCGACAGCCTCACACGATTTGCAATGGCCCAGCGAGAGCTTGGTTTGATGCTGGGCGAACCACCAACAAGTCGCGGTTACACACCGTCAGTGTTTCAAAAGCTGGCGGTCATTCTCGAGCGTCTGGGCAGTTCAGATCGAGGTTCGATTACAGGGCTGCTGACCGTTTTGGTCGAAGGCGATGACATGAATGACCCGATTGCAGATTCAACACGTTCTATCCTCGACGGACATATCGTGATGGACCGTTCGCTGGCCAACGCTGGCCATTTCCCTGCGATCAATGTTCTCCCGAGCGCCAGTCGTTTATTCAATGAACTGGCTGACCACAGCCACAAAAACTCAGCCGTTTGCGTGCGGCAAATCTTGGCTCGCTATGAAGAGGTGGTTGATCTCGTCCAAGTCGGAGCCTACCAACCGGGAGTCTCAGCCGCAACGGATGCCGCCATCAGCCTCTATCCAGAAGTTTGCAAGTTTCTGCAACAAGAACTTGGCTCACCCAACGGGATAGACCAAACCAAAAACTGGATGGAAAAACTGGCAAAACAATGGACCGACGCAGTTTCGTAAATCAAGCCGGTGAAAGTGAAGGTCTTAGATAAATCAGATGCCAGAGAAAAACCCCATCGTCAAACTTGAAAAAATTCTCAAGTTCTACAACCAAAAATTAGAGTTGATTCAAATTCAACATCAACAACAAATGTTTGCCGTCCAACAAATTAAAAACGCAATCACCCACTTAGAACAAGAGCGCGAGAGGACTCAACAGCAGGCCGAAGCGGGCATGAGTGACCTTTCGAATCACGAACATTCAATCGAAGTACTCAGGCTCATCCAAATGCGAATTAACAAGAAACAAATCGACCACAACAACGCTGAGGCTCTGCGGGCGGAAATCAAACAGAACATGTTGGATCAAATGTCAAAATCAAAATCGCTTGAGAAACTGATTGAGCGAAAAACACAGCTGTTGTTGCACGACAGGCTTAGGCGAGAGCAGGGCATGGCTGACGATCAAAATCTAAACCGACAACTAACGAGGCGAGCAAAATGAAAACATTAATAACTGCAATTATTGTGGGGATTTTTCTATTCGGCGGCTCGGCGGCGGCCTCATACTTTTTGCTTATGCCGCCAGAAGAAACGGCTGAAGAAATTGAACAAGAAGATTCAGGCGAACTGCAAGAAACATTCGTCCCAAGCGTTGAGGAGTCTGACAAAGTCCCCGCAATGCCAGTGTCTCTGCGTCCGGAAACTCCGCTGACCGTCGAGGCAGTAACCGAGTTGGCTCAATCAATCATGAAAAAAGAACAAGCATTGATTGATGACCAAAGAAAACTTCAGCAAGAGAAAAAACGTATCGAGATTCTGTTCGAAGACCTCAAACGAGAGCGTGACGAATTGAAAGCGTTGGGAGAGAGAATCGACGCCAAAGTCATTCAAGCTCGCGAGGCAATGGAAGGTTTAAAGCTGGAAAAGGAATCGATTCAACAACAGACAAAAACCCTCTCAAAACTTGAAAAGAAAACAGGCAAGACTTCCAAGGACGTAGTCAAAGATGCCTTGGACGATCGAGTGACGGTTGCGAAAAATTGGTTTAAAGGTCTCGACCCACCACAAGCAGCAGACTTCCTCAAAGAGTTTGCAAACCGTGGCGATCTTGAATTCGCGGCAAGGTTGCTTGACAGTTTAGAGGACCGCCAGGTCGCAAAGATTCTGGCTGCACTCAACGACGCACCTTTGGTCGCCCAGATCGTCGACGCGTATACCAAAAAGAAATCCACGGGAAGCCGATTCACGCGTTAACCCACTATTGATTCCGAATTTCTGGTTTGGACTTCCAACCATCGATGTTTGAATTTCAAAAACCTCAGGGCAACAAGTTATGGAAATGAGTGATGCGATCATGGTTGGCCGCCAACTGATGTACACGGCGCTATTGCTCGTGACACCAATCGTACTGGTGAGTCTTGTGGTTGGACTATTTATCAGTATTGGCCAGACCATCACCAGTATTCAGGAACAGACGCTAACGTTTGCTCCGCGAATCGTGGCGGTTGTTGGAATCGTCATTTTGTTGACCCCATGGTACCTCACTGTGATCAAGAAATTCACTATCAACATGCTTGAACAAATGAATCAATTTCTATGATCACTCCCGAACAACAGATACTAACCTTTGTTTTGATCCTTTCGCGAGTATCTGCGTTCATCGCGTTTTTGCCTTTGTTTGCGCGGCGACAGTTGCCAATGACCGTCAAATCCGGGCTGGCAACTGCGTTGACTATTTTCTGGTTTGGAGCGTTGCCGGTCGAGGACTACGTCACCCAAGACATCAACTTTTTGACCGCGACGTTGTTGATCTGCAAGGAGATCGGGATCGGTTTTCTCTTGGCGACGTTGTTCGGTTTCATTTTTGTGCCGGCACGTATCGCCGGAGCCTATGTTGGTCAGGAAGTCGGCCTATCACTGGCTTCGGTGACGAGCCCAAGCGGAACCGATTCATCAACGTTAGTGACAACCATTTTTGAATCTTTGGCCATCCTGTTGTTCTTTGGACTGAATCTTCACCACTACATGATTGTGTTCCTGCATCTTTCACTGGTGCAGTTGGCCGGAAAAATCGAACTCCACAATTTGCCTACGGAATTACTTGTTCAGATGACAGCGAGCCTGTCAGAGTTTGGCATTTTGATTATTGCCCCCGTGGGAATTTGCATGTTCGTCCTAACGGTTAGTTTGGGGCTTTTAAACAAAGCCGCCCCATCGCTCAATTTGTTTTCCGTTGGAATGTCCCTTCGAAGCGGACTGGGCATTTTGTGCATGTTCGTTTTCATGCCAGTGATCGTCGGGTCATTCAAAATGTTTTTCGAACGCTACCAGGCTGACCTTCAATCCTTCCTTATGTATTTCAGTTAGTAGCCGTTCAGTGCTGGTTTCGTCGCCAGTTGACACTCGGGTCGCGGTGGCGGCTTGGGAAATCTGAGAGCCTCAACGCAAAGAGCGAACCGTGTCAGAAAAAAGTGATCAGCCCAGCGAAGAGCCTACAGCCAGGAGGTGGGAAAAAGCCTACGAAGAAGGCCAAATTGCATTTAGCACGGAATTGATCAGCGGGCTTGCTGTCCTGGTCGCGATGTTGTTTTTCTGGGGAGCTGGCCGTTGGTTCTTTGACGGTATGGTGAACGCGCTACGAGAACGGCTGACTTTTTTTGACCCGATGATCTCGAGTCCAGAATCAATTTTTCTCGCGATCAACCGAGGTGTCAAACAAACCGGCATCGCTTGCTTAGGCCTAATGTTCCCGCTTGCAATGATCGCTATCGTTTGTGGTACTCTGCAAACTCGATTCAATATTTCATTCAAGCCACTAGAGCTAAAATGGAGCAAGGTCTCGATCATAAGTGGATTCAAAAGAATTTTCTCAACGCGATCTTTGAATCGCGGATTGATCGCGATTGCCAAAGCATCCGCCATTGTGTTCGCGGCTTATTGGCTGACCGTCAACCAGATTGACGACATCACTTATGCCGGAATGCAAAATTTTGAATTGATGTTAAAAACTGGAGGCGATCTTTTGCTTACCATCGGTTTCATGGCCGCGTTACTGATGGTTGTCATTGGAGTGGTAGATCTTGCGTTTCAAATATGGAAACAAAACAAAGATCTGATGATGACGAAGCAAGAAGTCAAAGATGAAAGCAAAGATTCCGATGGTGACCCACAGGTAAAAGCCCGTATCAGGCGGCTGCAGAATGAGCTTTCTCAAAAACGAGTTGTTCAAGAAGTCCCCAAAGCCACCGTTGTCATCACCAACCCAACCCACTTTGCGGTGGCCCTAAAGTATGACCCCACTGCGATGGCTCCCATTGTCGTCGCCAAAGGTGCAGATCATCTCGCGAAACAGATTATCCGAGTCGCCAAAGAAAATGGAGTCCCGGTCGTCGAGCGAAAACCCGTTGCGAGATTCCTTTACGCCAATGTCAAAGCTGGCCAAGAAATCCCCTTCGAGCTATACAAAGTTGTCGCGGAGATACTGAACTTCATCAATAAGGTTGACAACGCCGCCTAGTGCTTTCGCTCGTGTTTTCTTAGTGCTTTGTTCAATGAACTTGTACCAAAAACTTACGCCGAGAATGTAAAACGAAGTGGTCACCACCACCGTCACGCAGAGCTCATTGCTGGTGGATGAAAGCCATGACAAAAACTGGGCAGGCCCGCCTAAGGAACAGGCCCGCCAACTCCTTGGTCAGGCCTGCTTTGCAGTTGCCGGCAAAGGATAAGTCGCCAGTATACGTCGCTGTTCTTTTACGACATTCGACATTTCAATCCCGGTGACCTTCCAAATGACTCTCCCGCAATCGCTCAGCCTTCCGAGCTCACCGTTGAAAACTGAATTCGTACCATCGCTCCAGGTAATTACACCGTCGAACCGTCCCGAGACGTCCTCGACCGAGTCTGACGAAACCACAATACCGAACTCAGAAACTTCGACGACGTCGTAATTTTTTTCTGCAATTTGAGCCTGCAAAAGACAATCGTTGGGCAAGCGGAGCCGAAAAACTCGGCGTTGATTTTTGCCTTTGTTATTCATACGTAAACACCTTTTAATTTTAAAATCACTTTTGGGTTCAAACCAGTCGAAACGATGTGACTCCGGCTAACACTGCCAATCAAATGGAAACAACCAACATCAACACCATAAAATTGCATTTTAAGATTCGCGTTTGATTCGCAATTTTAGATGTTGAGTTGGCACATCAGTTCTCAGTTATTACCTAAAAATCTGGTTGAGCTCCTGAAGAATTTCGGTGGCGACCGTGATCGTTCGAGCGTTCGCAGAAAAACCTCGCTGGGCAATGATCAGCTGCGTAAATTCCAATGCGATGTCTACGTTGGAACTCTCCAACTGGCCACCCCGGACCTCACTGTTACTGCCTGAGTTTGAGAACCCAATGACGGGCTCACCACTGTTGACGGTCTGGGTGTAGTAATTCCCACCGACATTCTCCAACGCTTGATTGTTAGAGAAGTTCGCAACAGCCAATTGAGCGATCTCTAGTCGAACTCCATTTGAGGCGAGACCGGTAAGCACGCCCTCGGCTGTGGAATCAATCGCGACGATATTCCCTGGTGGATATCCGTCTTGATCAAAGCCTGCGGAATAGCTGGTAGCCCTGTGGGTTAGCCCCGTTAAATCCAAACTGACCGTTTGAACCTCAGAAAGCGAATCAATTGAAAATTCAATATTGGCATCGCCCTCACCAGTTCCGTTGATCGTTTGAAAGGTTCCGTCTTCCTGGAAAATAATGCTCGCGACTAGCCCATCAACCATGGTCAGCGAATCACTTGCAGAACTAAACGTCGCGTCCCAGACATTGGAGTCTTTCTTCTCTAGTTCAAGTTGAACCGCATGGGCCTGACCTCGTTTGTCAAATACTTGGACCGAGGCCTCGACCTTATCACCGTCCTTGCCTTCGGTCTCGACTACAAAAACTGCATCCGAAAATTCGGTAGAACCAACGTTTCCACCAGCGTCTTGAAGGCTCAGGCTCAGCAGTGCCTCACCCGTTACGTCGGCGCTGAGCACCAAGTTTCCAGTTGGGGAAATTTCAAGCGTCGCACCCACAATTTCGGCATTGATCGCATCGACCAAATCACCCAACGTTGTCGCTGGGCCCACTGGAAGACTTGCTGAAAAAGAAGATCCATCTGCGTTAGTTCCAATGAACTCAACTTCATCACCTGCTTCATAATCTGCCGCGTTTAAATCGAGATCATTGAGCAACGTGGCTGCAGTCGCAGCGACGTTGGCGGCTTCGAAAGGTGAGCTTGTGGTTAACACTTCTCTCAACGGAGGCGTCGCATTTGAGGGGAGATTTCCAACCATCGTTGCAATTGATGTCTCTCTGCCGGGAATGCTGGCCCCAAGCGGAATAGCAATCCTGTTATCGCCAGCAACCTGATACGCCGGAGCAGTGTCGCTTCCCTCACCGACCGAACCAAAACGCTGAACGAAAGCACCGGTTGCGGGGTCCACCAAATAGCCGCGGCCATCAATTCCGAACGAACCATCTCGTGTAAACGATGGCTGTTCGCCGGAAACCATGAAGAACCCGTCGCCTTGAATCGCGAAATCGAAATCTTCACCGGTACTCGTAAGAACACCTTGCTCAAATTTCCTTGTGATTTGCGCAACGCTTACACCGTTTCCAATCTGTTGCGGATTGACTCCGCCAAAATTATCGCTGGGCCCTCTTGCAGGAAGCCGATCGGTGTAGATCAAATCCGAAAACAAAGACCGTTGAGTCTTGTAGCTATTCGTATTGACGTTGGCAATGTTGTTGGCGACGACATCAAGCTTACGCTGGTGCGCTAAAAGGCCAGACGCTCCGGTTAATAATGACTGAGTCATATTGTTCTACTGTTCCTTGGTTGAATCTTCAAATGTGGGTAAAGCTTAAAATTTGGTATGGCGGCCCGAACCGTCTAGGCAGTCACGCCGGAAACAACGTCAATCGAAACTCGCTCACCATTGATAAGCAAATCGACGGGCCCCTGATCTGTGAACATGCGCTCGACCAAACCTGATTCCTGCTGGCCTGATTCTTCGCTAAAGTACTCCGCCCGTTTTCCTACCAATTCGAGCCCTTGTCCCATCTGCTCAATTCGAAGCACTTGCTCGAAAGAGTTATTGAGCCCCTCGATTTCTTCCAGCATTGAAAATTGCGAAAGCTGACTGATGAAGTCCTCTTGCTTGACTGGATCGATTGGATCTTGATTGCGAAGTTGAACTGTAAGCAAGTTAAGAAAATCGCTAGTCGCGACTTGTGAAGTAATTCCTGGCATCCGTGCCTCCAAAATTAAAGTTGATTAAATTGTGTTGTTAGTTGTCCTGCTGCCCGCATTGTCTAAATTTTGCCAACCAACGTTTGCTCGAAACGAGAGCTACGCAATGATATTGACTACCGATCCTTGACCTGAGTTTTGATACTGTGAAGAAGCGACAACCTGTTGCCCTGTTTCGTCATTAGTCGACAACGCGTTGTGTTCTCTCGCAGGATTGTGCTCTGCGTCGTTCTTACTTTGATTGGCCCCATCGTGGCTGATCTGGAAAGAGTCAACTTCGATTCCATTCTCTTCGAGAATTCCAAGGATCAAGTTTTTATCCCGATTCAACAGCTCGTTGGCTACTTGTTCGCTTGCGATGATGTGTGCCCTGAGCAAGTCATTCTCCCAGCCAACTTGAAGGGTAAGCCTCCCAAGTTCGGCAGGGTTTAGATTGATCGTGATGTTTTTGGATTCCGAGCCACTCGCTGGCATCGGTATGTTCGCCAGAGCTTCGATCGCTTGCTCCCTAACCATGCGACTTAGTTCTGCGGTTGGCGCTCCCAACTGGCTATTAGGAGTTCCAGATGAGTTAGGCACTGACCGCGCGATCGTTTCATTGAACGACGGAGCGGCATTCGATTCGGCCCCTGTGCTTGTTGTCGTTTTGTCTGCTTGAGGCAGTTCACCTGATGCTGCGGTTGTAAAGTCGGGGGTGTCACCAGTTTGGTTTGCTACGACCAAATTTGAAATCTGGCTCCCAGCTGGTTCGGAACTTCCCCGTGGCGATCGCCCGACCTCAGTCACGGGTTCCGCTCCATTGCCGATGTCTTTGGTTGTGGAACTCGATGAGTTTGATTTGGGCAGATCTTGTTCCCCGTCAGTTGCAGTGCTGGCAGCGTTTGACACTGCAGAAACACCAATCGCTGCCTGACGTTCTAGCTCGGGTTTGCTAACGCTGGTTGCTGCTTGGGGGAGCCCTGGTTCGGCTAAATTTTCGACCACTAAATCAATGGGAGGATCCGCAGCAGTGATTTTGTTTGATTCCGATTCCGGCGAAAATTCGATTTCCAACTGGGGCTGCGCCAATTCCCCACTGCTATCAACGGGCGCCGCATCACTGAATTCGACGGGCACTATTGACGTTTCAACAACCAATTCTGGATTGGGAATCAAGTCAATTGAATCTGGTAGCTCAAGAACGGGTGCCGCTTCGTCCAGTTCGATAGCAGAAGCAAAGTTCAAGTCTGCATGCATTGCTGCTAGTTCAATATTTTCCTCGCTCAAAGGATCTTGGACTTGTAAGAAAGTTTGCCGGTTTTGACCTTGTGGCTGTCCATTTGTTTTTCGTATTGTAGAGGCATCGCTGAGGTGCTGTTCAAACGTATCTTCTTTTCTAGAACGCTCCTGCAACGCTGGTTGAGCTGAGGAAATCAAATCTTGATTTCTGGCAACCGGGACGACATTTTGATTGGGTGAGCTTTGAATCAATGGAAGCGCATCCGTATTAGTTAATTTCAGGTGCAAGAGTAAACGTGCCACTGCCTACAGCAACTGTGGTGCCAATTCTTAAAAAAACAGTTTCCCCACAAATTGACTGCCAGGGCGCCAACTTGTTACGACTAGATCAACTAAGCCGCGGACCTTAAAAAGTCTATTGGAAGATTTTTCCAACTCTGGAAAATCGTTCGACATCCAATTTCACTTTTATGGACGACGCATTACACAAAACTAATACTCAACTCCCCAAGAACCCGTTAAATCTTTTCTTCTTATCTCTCAACGTTTTTGGCTAATTTGATGACCCAACAAAATACTCCGACATTGCTAGCTTCCGTCAGTAACGAAGGCTATCTCGATCAACTACTGGCACTTGCGGCAGCCCAGTTAAAAACCGAATTCATAACATCCAATGACATCCAATGGACGCTTGGAAAGTGTGAACGGTTTCAAACAACTTGCACGGTTGTTGATTTTGAAAAAACGGACCTTCTCCAGTACCGGACCGTTGCTAGACGATTTTGCAACGACCACACATTATTGGTTGTGATCCCAGAAGGCGACACGCAAGCTGCATTCCAAGCCGGTAGCCTGGGAGCAGTGAACGTCATCGAAAAACCGATCAAGAAGGATGAAGTGGTCGCGAATCTTCAATCAGCGTTGGCTAGCGAAACCAAACTGAAAGAAATTTCCCAAGACCAGCGTTTCGACTCGCTGGCATTCGCTGCATTGACGGCGAGAGAAAAAGCCATCTTGCACTTATTGATGGAGGGCGAGCCCAACAAACGAGTCGCAGCGATTCTGGATATCGGCTTGCGAACCGTTGAGTCAGACAGAGCTCAGCTGATGAAGAAATTGTCGGCTTCAACGTTCGTCGAATTGATTAGCTTTGTAACTCGCTCCGAGAACAATTTGCAGCATACTCGAAAAGACATTTTCAGCCGAATTCTTCCGAGTCAGTTCAAGCATCAAATGCACGCAAACAACTAGCACCTAGACTCTAGGATTTGCATTGCTTTCGAAGAGTCTAGCCAAGTTCGATCAGCAGGCTAGCTATCAGCAGGGTTCCGTTTTGATGCCCTTCGGTTCACAAGCCAATTAGGAGTAGTGAACTGGAGGAACTCAAAGAGCAAATAGACCTGTTGGAACAAAGTCAGACGCAAATTTTTAAGAGGCGGCGTGATTTTCGCGGCCAAGTTGCGCGATTGAAGCCATGATCGAAATCGCCTACTGATACGGATTCTATTTTTCTCGCCAAACGTTTGTTTGCACAGCAGTTTAAAGAAAACCTCAAGCGTGATGGCTTCAAAAGACCATCAACAGGCTAGTTCATTGACACTCGAAAAGGTGCCTTGGCGAACGATGGCGTTAGTGGTGTTTGTTTTGACAGCATTGCATTTGCGGCGGTGATAATTTCTTCCGCAGACGATGGCCGGTACAAAACCTTTGATGAGCAAGCAAACGATTCAAGGCATTCGCCTTTATATGAAATACTGGAAATCATACTGCTTTTAGGTTTATTAGAAATCAACAGTGTTTTCGAGATACCATTAGTGCGGTTTCGATTTGCGAATTCAAACGCTTCGATGACTTCAATTGATGTGTAGCAGCTAGAATCTTCACCGTTCAGGCCCTCGCGACTTGGACTGGAATCGATGATCAGAAGATCTGGTTCAAACAGGCGGGCTAAATCAATAGCATCTTCTGCAGTTCCAGCGATTCGAATCTCGTGATCAAACTTCTCGAGATTGGCAACAATGTCTAGATAGAACGTAGACTGGTGCAATAGGATTACGATTTTTGACATGGTGTACTGAGGGTTGGAGTGTTCAACCAATATACGCACAAACAATTATGTGCCTGAATTGGAAGGGAATTAGATGCTGGCTACTCTAGTTTCTGATCAGATTGTGTTGGCTACACATGTCGTGATGGAGAATAGAATTTTGGGGCGGGACAATGGATGGCTGAGGGGGAGTTGGACCGTTTTGATAGTGGACTGAAAAATCTAACGAATGTCAGAAAGATTCTCATACCAAAACGCGAGGCTAGATAGGTGCGAAAGACGATTCGACTTCGCCCCGTCCTTATAGCAAAACAAACTGTGAAGCTTCAATACCAAAAAACAAACCGACTTCCATAAAACGGAAATGGCTTTTTAAGTATGCAAGCAGAATGTATTGGTGAATGTAAAATTGCAACATCACAACGCGGTCTAGAGAGACCAAGAATGAGTGAAGTCGATCAAATATTTGGAAAGGAACCTTTTTCACGGTATTGCTTAATCTTATTACTCAACGTGCGGGGTGTGACGCCGAGAACCTCTGCCGCCAAGTTTTTATTCCCATCGAATTTTTGCAAGCAAGCAATGATTAGTTTCTGCTCGACTTCAGCGAGGGGCATTTCGGTCCAGTTCACCTTTTCCGATTTTGGTTTCCCCAGCTTCTTCTTAAATTTAGGGAGTGAATCCGCGGCTATTTCGCAATTTTCTGCGACAACGCAGGCTCTGTGAATTACGTTTCGCAGCTCTCTTATATTGCCTGGCCAATCGTGGTTACACAATTGTTCCATCGCCTCCTTTGAAACTTTGACAATTCCTTCGGGCGACTCGTGCTGAAACATCTCAATAAAACGCATTGTTAGCAAAGGAATATCGACCCTCCGTTCTCGAAGCGGAGGCAAGCAGAGTTCAAGCACGTTTAAGCGATGGTAAAGGTCTCGTCGAAATCGGCCTTCGTCTACTTCTTTACTCAGGTCACGATTGGATGTCGCAACAATCCTTACGTCGATAGCTGTTGCGCGGTCGCTGCCGACGGGCTGCACTTCTTTTTCCTCGATCACACGCAGAAGCTTCGCCTGGAGCTTGACCGGAATTTCGCTAACCTCATCAAGCAATAACGTACCGCCATGAGCGCGTTGAAAGTACCCGGTTCGGCTTTGAATCGCCCCCGTAAATGCGCCACGTTCATGTCCAAAGATTTCGCTTTCAATCAACTGCTCAGGAATCGCCGCACAGTTAACGGCGACAAACGGTTTTGCTGATCGGTTGCTTTTGCGATGGATCAATCGGCTGAACAGTTCCTTTCCAGTGCCACTCTCGCCCAAAATAATTACAGACGCAGAGCTACTCGCGTATCGAGTCGCCAGGGACACAATCCGATCTACAACCCTCGAATGATAGGAAATTTCACTGCTAACTTTTGAATCATGAGCGCCTTCAACAACAAAGCCAACTGAAATAGTAGGTTCTGATTGCCGGTGTCCGGCTGACATAAATCTATTTGCTGGTTCTATCATTTGTTAACGTTTTTGGTTCTTGGTAGCTTTGGTCTCGATTGGAAATTACCGATTCAATCTGATTAACGCATCAATCTGGATAGCGATCGCGCCCTCGAACCTGAATCGCTGATCGAATCATCACTCAGCCCCTAACTATCGTGGTAGGCCTGCTTCATAAGTTTTCCACGAACGGATTGATTCAACTGAGGTATGAGCTGCTGATAAGATTCTTGGGCCGTCTCTTCCAGTATGGCAACTTTTTTAATCAACGATTGGATCAAACGTTTTACCTGATCGGCGATGTTTCTTTCGCGCGGCGAGTTTTTTGGCGCGGGGGCATGTTTGTTGGCAAGCAGACTTGTTTCAGATTGCAGCTCGGCGATCTCAGTTCGCAGAATCATCAATGCCTCGAACTGCCCACTCATGCTCTCGCCGCTGGATTGCTTGGCAATCAATTCGTCGACTCGTTGATCAAACAACTTGTACTTTTCAAGAATTTTACCCAGCTTCTCGGAAGACAGATTTGAAATACTAACGTTTTCAATCGACATCATTTTTCTCCTTTCAAAATTGCGTTGATCTCTTGTTCAACAGCCTGATAGGCTTCGAATGTCTGGCGGCGTTTTTGCAAGTAACCCAAATTCCATTTTGCGTAGTCGGTCGCGTAGCTTCTGACTCGATACCTGGTCGTTGCGCGAAACATCTCTTCTGCTTTTTGATACTGGCCTTCCATACGAAAGCAACACCCAACCAGGCATCTGAGCCAAGCTGCCTCTTCGGGATCTAAGTCTTTTGCCTGCTTGAGCTGCATTTCAAAATGTTTCCGCGATGCAGCAAAGTTGCCGGTTAGAAACAGGCTGTGCCCTAGCTCAACTGGATTGACAAGCCCAGCAACGACGGACGCAGATTCTGAAATCTCCGTCTCAGTTTGTTCAGCCGGCGAATCATCTGTTTGGTTATTCGAATCGGGGACTTTCTGGTTAGGGTCCACGCTGACAGCAGGTGGATCAACGTTCGCGTTCTTATTCTGCTTAGCGTCCGTTTTCGATTCGGCTTCCAACGCTGCGGCCTTTTCCTCCTCAATCAACATTCGAATCCTCCTGATCCGTCGGTTGATTGTGTCTATCCGATCTCGATTTCGCTCTTCAAAGTCTGCTGGCGGACTTCCCAAGCTCTCAATGGGATCGGTCAATACTGGCAGAACAGGAGTAGCACTCGGTTCCACCCCATCCTGCGCAGATGCATTGATTCCGGAATAAAACAAGATCGATAGAATGGCTAGATGCAATGTCAATTGTCGTTTTCGATTGCGTTGTTTTATATTCTTCATTTTGAGATCTCGATTTTGTTTTGGACAATCAATCTCATTGAGACGCCCATTACTTTTTTCGTATTTGCTGTTTCAACGGGAATCCACAGTGTCGGACGTCGATTGCTCGCCCATCATTGGTGACTAAAATGAATTGGGTAACATTCCTGAGAAACAGAGGGCCGCCGCGTGATGCTCGCCCTTTTGCTGAAACGCGCCTCCTAACATTTCCAACGCCGACCGTTTTTGGGCTTCGTTTAGGTTGGCTTGCCACAACTGCTTACAGGCTTCGATACACAAATCCGTTTGTCCTGTCTCTGAATAAATGGATGCAAGTCTTTCAAGAGCAAGCAACGACCACTTTTCGTCTTTTCCGACCAACGACTGGAAAGACACAATTGCTTCGGCGGTTTTGCCTTTTTTATTTAACAGGATTGCCAATTCGAAAAGTACCTGTTGGTTCCATTGACCAATATCTGGTTTTTGCAAAGCCAGTTTTAGTTTTTCCATTGCTTTGCCATCAAACCCCAATTGCCGATACGCATTGGCGGCAAAATAACAATCTGCGAAAGAGACAAATTGCTCGTCTTTGACTGCGGCAACGGATCTCAATAGACGATTTCTTGCCACTTCTATTCCATACTGGTCACTGGTCCCATTGAATCTGGCAAAAGATCCAATAATGGAAGCCATTGCTTTATCATTTGGATCAACGATCCTCTGCTGTTGTTTGAAGATGGCATTGTTTGCCGAGAACGGGTCGCCTGCCAATAGATAAGCCCTTGCAAGATTCAAGGCAGCGTACTGACGCTGCTCGTTGTTAATCGCAGTGGCGACACCGCGACGACTGGACTGAATCGATGATTGCAACGATCCAAATGAAAGCTCAATTTTCCCCAGCAAGCTATAGCTACTGGACTGAACATCGGGATCGAGTGATTGATCGGTTGCAAGATAAAGCAAACGAACTGCATCCTGAGGGTTTTCCATCAGAATCTGTAGCTTGCCCTGATTGAAGAACAGTTTTGCCAACACTTCATCCTTCGGATTGCTTTGCATTAGCTCCTGATACAAATTGGACGCTGCCTGGTAACGCTCCTGGATCAGGTTCAAATTCGCTTTTGACAAAAGGGAAGAATGACGTCGATCGTTATCGGGATATGAAATTTCGAATAGTCGCATCCCTCGCAACGCCGCGTCTACCCAGAACTGAGTGACTAATTTTTCTTCTGCTAATTCCGAATGAGTCACCACATGAACGACGGAATCCAGTTGATACCAAGCGAGGTCATACGGACTTATCAGCTGATCGAGGACACTACTCATTGGTTGGGTGCGAAGCTCAATCGCTCTCGAATGACGTTGCAAAACCGAGGATGCCTGCTGGCTGACCACGAGTTGTAGCTCTGCAGCGGATGTCAATTGAGTGATCAAACTAAGGATCGGCGTTAATCCTGTTGAAGCACCTACACTAATAGTACTGAGCGCGCTGGATGGCTTCTGAAGAATAACGATCCCTCGTCCGACCGGAAAACGTTTAACTGCGTTTTCTTCAGGATCTACCTCAGCGGTTTCTTCAAGTTCGGGTGTTTGTTGTTGAATCCCGCCGTCCACCATCGAAAGCAATTCCTCTGGCTGGATCGTGAAATCTTCGAACGCGACGCCTTTGGGTTCAATTAACCCTGGACGCGCTGGAACGGCATATGCTTCGAGTGTTCGCGAATATTCGTACACAATCAGCGCAACGACTTCGGAGGGCACGCCGGGATAGCCGTCTAGTTTAAGAACCACTGCCGACAACACATCCAATGCCTTCTTTCGATCACCGTTCTTGAGCAAACATCTGGCAAACCCAGCCGTTGCGATCAGCTGGTGTGAATCATTGGCGCGGTTGTTAATTGCGCGAAAGTACTTTTTGGCCGCCCGTTCAAATTCCTGTTGCTTCTCAAGACAGATTGCCTGCCGAATCAAAAATGCGGATTGCCCCGCAACAGCGGACTGCGAGTACTCAGAATAGTAGTCAAGGGCCAACGCATAGTTTCCACCAATCAGGTATCGGTCTCCTCTACTCAAAGAACCGGATTCGATGACTTCAGAATCCATTTCCGAATACTTTTCGTCTTTAAGGATTACCTGTTTTCGGAATCTTCTTTCTTCAAAACCATCGTCGTTGTTTTCCCCATCTTGTTTCTGGTCGCTGGACCGGAATTCCGCTGCATTAGACTTTGAAGCAACATCCGCTGATCCAGTTGAGACACTGAGATAAACCATCCCGAGAATGATCCCGAAAGCAAACAGCGTCGTAGCGACCCAGGTTTCGATTCGCCGCATTTTTCACCACGTAGCACCAATGTAAAAACCGACGCAACCAGTCCGGTCGATGTAACCCTCAAACTCTTCCAACCCCTGTGAGATCGGAAACGGGGGGTGATGCCATTCGTTTTTTCCTTCGCTCCCATCAATTATGCGGTGCACCGCATTGCATTCCAAATCGTGTGAGCTGCACACAGGGCTGAAAATTGCGAGTGTTTCTATTTGTTTTGATTGGATTTTGAATTGGTTTTGATTGGGTTTATTGGAATTTCAACAAAAAGTGCAAGTAGACAGCAAGTTGAAACCACCGCCCTCGATAACGTTGTTGTCGCTAATAACCTTGAAGGAGAACACACCATGGAAATTCACAACCATGGAAACAATTTAAAAGCACCGTTTCACAAACGGTCCAACTCAATTGCGGAAACTCCAGCCGAGAGTGGAGTCGATCAAGTAAAGCAAGTTAAGCCTAACGGTTTGCTTGACAAACTTGAAAGCGACGGAAAAGTCCGAGAACGTTTGTTGGTCGAGATCAAAGCCAAAGTTCAAGCAGGGGAGTATTTAACTCGTGCCGCTGCTGTCGCAACTGCGGAGCAGATCCTCGGAGAGTAACAAACTTTCAGAGACTTTTCGAAGCGAAAAAATCTACTTTACGTGATACCGGATGGATCTGGTGTTTATTAGCAGGATGCAACAAAGTCACCCATCTTTCAGTTTTTCTAAACATTTTCGGAGATCCAAATCATGCTAGGTCTAGTCAACAACGTCGGTGCAATGAATGCACAAAACAATCTTATGCGTTCATCGGACAAACTTAACACGTCCATCGAGCGTCTTTCTTCAGGACTCAAAATCAACCGTGGTGCAGATGGTCCTGCCGCACTAGTTATTTCAGAGAAGCAACGTGCTCAAATCTCTGGTCTTAAAACCGCCATCGACAACACTGAAAAGGCTGTTTCAGTCGTCCAGACTGCTGAAGGTGCTTTGAACGAGATCAACAGCTTGTTGGTTAAAGTCCGTAGTCTTGCCATTGATTCTGCAAACGCAGGTGTCAACGATGAAGACGCTCTTGCTGCCAACCAAGCAGAAATTGCAAACGCTTTGGACACAATCAACCGTGTTGCAAACAACACACAGTTCGGCGAGAAGAAACTTCTCGACGGTTCTTCTGGACTAAGCGGTTCAACAACAGATACTGATGTTACTTTCTTGAAAGCGTCATCGAAAACATCTGCTGGTTCTTACGCTGTTGAAGTAACGACTGCTGCAGAAGCCGCCAACGTAACTGCAGGAACAGCTCAAACTGGTGCACTCGCAGTCGAAGAGACGCTAACTGTCAACGGCGTTGGAATCACATTGAACGCTGGTCTGACTCAAGCTCAAGTTGTCGATCGAATCAACGAATTCAGCGGCCAAACAGGTGTTGTCGCAGAAGACGATCCTAACAACGCTGGACAAACTCGACTTCGAACGACTGACTACGGTGCTTCAAGTTCGATCCAGGCTATCTCAAGTGTCGCAGCCGCTGCAACATCTTCTGGTTTCGGAACGACTCAGCTTGACGATGTTGGTGTCGACGTTGTTGGTACGATCGGTGGCAACGCTGCAACTGGTGTTGGCGATGTACTAACGGGGTCAGCTGGACTATCGGAAGGTACTAAAGTCAAGCTCGCTGCAGATGCAACTGACTTGGCCGAATCCGTCACTGGTGCTCAAGGCAACGTTACTGTTACTAACAACTCACTGGTTTTCCAAATTGGTGCGAACCAGAACCAGACAGTTTCGATCGCGATTGATTCAGTCGAAGCAACTGGACTTGGAATCGGTGTCGCCGACAACCAGTTCACAAGCTTGAATGACATTGATGTTACTTCGGCTTCGAAGTCTCAAGATGCCTTGGGTGTGATCGACGCAGCGATTGATGAGATCTCAAACATCCGTGGAACACTTGGTGCATTCCAAGCCAACACACTTGAGTCGACTGCCAGTAACATGCGAACGACTTTGGAAAACACTGTGGCTGCTGAGTCTGTCATCCGTGACACTGACTTTGCGACAGAGATTTCCAACTTCACAAACAGCCAGGTTCTAGTTCAGGCTGGTACATCAGTACTGTCCAACGCTAACCAGTCTTCACAGTTGATCTTGTCACTTCTTGGCTAAATCACCTGATGCAACGAAGCTGATCCCATTCAGTTTCAGATAAAAAATGGCGGAGAAGTTCCCAACTTCTCCGCCTTCTTTTTCTTCTCCTATATCTTTTTGTGTTTCTTGTTGTTCTTTTCTTTTTGTTCCTTTCTTCTTCCCTCCAACAACATAGGAAAATCAAATGTTCTCAATTGACGGACTGGTAAGCGGACTCGACACGACTTCAATCATCGAAGGATTGGTATCATTGCAATCCGCTCAAGTCGACCGCTTGAATGTCAAAAAAAGTGTGATCCTCAACGAGCAAACCGCATTTCAAGGAATCGAAGCTCGCTTGCTAGGCCTCCGATCCACAATGGGTCGTCTGAACCGGTCAACGGGTTCCGTTTTTGACTCAAGTGCTGCGACATCAAGCGATGAATCAAACCTCGTCGCCAAAGCGGGAAGCAACGCTGCCGAGGGTTCGTACTCCATTCGAGTCAATTCATTGGCCAAAGCACATCAAGTTGGGTCTGAGGGATTTGACAGTACGAGTGCGTCAATCACTCAAGGAACGATCTCATTCAAAGTCGGTGATCGCCCAGCAACAGAAATCACGATCGACGAATCAAACAATACCGTCAGCGGACTCGTAGATGCCATCAATTCCCAATCGGAAGATATCTCAGCATCCATCGTCCATGATCAAGCCAACAATGCCGATCGAATTCTTCTGACTTCCAGACACACCGGTGCGTCCAACCAAATTGAAATCACCAACAACCTTGGTGCATCCAGTGGCAGCGAAACTCGCCCAGATTTCTCAGGTTTGGCCGTCCAAGAAGCCTCTAACGCTGTTGTCCAACTCGGCTCTGGTCCGGGTGCGATCGTCGCAGAGTACGACACAAATTCAGTCGAAGGTTTGATTGAAAACGTGACTCTTGATCTATCCATCGCTGATCCCGACAAAGACATCACCGTCAATGTCACAAAAGACACCGAACCAGCGTTGTCGGCCATCCAAGGATTCGTCGAAGACTACAACGCGTTGATCGGCTACATCGACGAGCAAACACAATACAACGGCGAAACCAACAGCGCCAGCCCGCTCTTGGGCAACAGAAATGTTTCAACGCTCAAGAACAAACTTGGCGCGATGGTGACCGAGACAGTCCCGGGCTTAGATTCAACACTCAATCGTTTCTCACAAATTGGCATCGACATTGATGGCAAGGGTAAGCTTTCCGTCGACTCGGCTCAGCTCAACAAAGCGCTTGATGGTGATCTCGATGGCATTGATTCTGGTGACATCAAAAAGCTATTTGGCTTGAGTGCGACTAGCTCAAATTCAAACATTCAGTTTGTTCTTGGCAGCACCCGCACAGAAGCGTCGACATCGAATTACGAGGTAGACATTCTCCAAGCTGCTGAAAAAGCATCCGTCATCGCCAACGGGACGCTTGGAAACTCCGTCACGATTGATGACACCAACAATCAATTCCAAATCTCAATCGACGGCCAAGAAAGTGAAGTCCTGACTTTAGATAACGGTACTTACTCTCAAACCGAGGTCGCCCAGCATCTTCAATCTTTGATCAATGCATCCAGCAATCTCTCCGGTCGTAGTGTTTCGGTATCCATGGAAGGTAACTCTCTGGAAATCACTTCCGATAGCTATGGACTCAGTTCCGAAATCGGAGGCATCTCTGGTTCCGCCATTGCGAGCTTGGGTTTCGACGGAGCAGAAAATGATCAGGGACAAGACGTTGTTGGCAACTTCATCGTCGACGGCGTCATCGAAGCCGCGACTGGTTCCGGACGCATTTTGATCGGCGATTCTGAAAACACCAACACAGCCGACTTGCAAGTCCGAGTAACACTCGATCAATCGCAGGTAGGCACCGGCATCGAAGGCGATCTCGCGGTCAGCAGAGGAATCTCGTCTCGCCTCGACAAGTACTTCGGTGACATCCTGAACCCTGACACTGGAACCATCAAGATTGCAAATGATGATTTTGACTTGAGAGTCGAGTCACTCGAATCTTCCATCGAGCGTGTCAACGAAATCAGCGAAGCAAAAACGCAATCATTGATTGAACAGTTTGCCCAACTTGAAAGAGTTCTTGGCGGACTACAAAGCACAAGCAGTTTTTTGACCAGCCAGCTGGCTGCACTCTAATCAACTGTAGATTTTGACCCAAACTTAAAAGCAACCAGCCAAGGATTCCCCCGTGAACAACTTTCAAAGCTACGCTATCGACAACATGGTAAAAGGATGGACCAGAGCCGACATGCTGGTTGCACTTTACGAGCAAACAATCTCAAGAGTTCAACTAGCTAAACAGGCGAAAGAATCAGGCGACACTTCTCAGTTCGCCAGCAACATGATCGAAGTCAATCGTTTCATCCTTGCTCTGCACAGTGGGCTGGACTACAACAATTGCGAAGTCGCCCAGAATGTCGCCCGGCTCTTGAACTTTGTCGCGTTCCGACTGGAAGAACAGGATTTTGACGAAGCAATCGTTTTCCTATCGAAACTCCGGGCAACGTTTGAGCAGATTCGCGAAGAAGGATCTGAACTGGAAAAAAGCGGAGAAATCCCACCTCTCGTGAGCTCCGGCGGAGTCAACACGGTCGCCTAAACAACGCCGGAAGAAAAACAAAGGCTTGAAACAGGCCAATCACTCTACGATGCAAGTGTGTGTGCACGGTGGCGACTTTCTTTCTCCGGAAGAATTATCGCCACCGTGCTTTTGCGCGCATATATGCACACCATTTTGTTATGACAAACATCATCTGCGCCACGCGTTACCTTCGAACTAAACCGAAAACAAAACCGCCCGTTGATTTGAATCGCCGAAGCGAGCCGAAATCCATAGCATGTGTGGAATCCTAGGCGTAATCAATAGAGACGGCGGAGACTTGCGAACTGGCAGTCGAGACATCGTATCGATGAGAGATACGATGGAAGCTCGCGGGCCAGACAACGCCGGCTTGGCCATTGCACGAAACTTTGCACTCGCTCACCGAAGGCTTGCAATCCGCGATCTCGATGCCGACCCGCAACCATCTTTCTCTCAAGACGGACGATTCGCAATCGTATTCAACGGAGAGATCTACAACGACGCCGAGATTCGTAAACAGCTCGAACAACGGGGAACTGTTTTTCACACCAGCTGCGACACTGAAGTCCTGGTAGAAGCCTGGTCAGCCTGGGGTGAAGCCTGCATCGAAAAACTACGAGGCATGTTTGCATTTGGTGTCGTCAATCGAGAAACCGCCGAGTGTTGGATCGTTCGTGATCGCACAGGTGTGAAACCATTATTCTATGCTGAAGTAGAAAACGAATTGATTTTCGCGAGTTCCATTGCTGCGATTCGCAAGCATCCACGGGTCTCGAACGAGCCTAATTTCTCGGCGATTAGACATTACCTGCAAACGCTCCGCCTGACGGTCGGCCGCGAAACAGTTTTCAAAAAAATCTATTCAGTGCGTCCTGCAGAGATCATTCGAATTCAACAAAGTCGTTCGTTGCATCACCGGATCTACTGGGAGCTACCGACCAGCGCGGATGAAAACATTAGTTTCGAGGATGCCACTGACCGCCTTCAATCGGTCATCGAAGAGTCGGTTAAACTTCGGCTCAAAAGTGATGTTCCCGTAGGCATGATGATGAGCGGAGGAGTCGATTCAAACACACTCGCAAGTTTGGCTCAAAAAAATCATGGCCAACGTTTTGTCGGAGTTTGCGGAGGAGGAGTTGACTCCGAGGTCGCAGAGCAGGGGGGAGATTTCACTTTTGCTCACGACTGTGCGATGGAGATGGGAATTAGCTATTCCGAAACTCGTGTCCAGGATGACAAATACCTCGATACTTGGAAACAGCTCATTAGCCACTACGAAACGCCACTTTCGACGCCAACGGATGCGATTATTTTTCACGTTGCTCGCGAACTCAAGCAATCTGTCGGAGTCGCAATCGGAGGAGAAGGTGCGGACGAAGCGTTCTGTGGATACACCATTCCGCACTGGTCCGGAAAAGATCTTGAGCGTTCGTTTGCCCCGGCGGCAGCCGGCAATCACAACTTGGACGCTCGCGCGAGCTTACTTCGTCAATACGGGCGTGACAAGTTTGCTTCCGCTTCAGATCACTACCTGACCGCCAATGGGCTCATTCCCAAACCGGCTCAACAGCAGCTGTTTCAATCAGAACATTTCTCCGTCGAAGATAATGCGACAGAACAATACTACGAACAACTGTTCGACCAAAAGGGCGATCTGTCGATGACAGAGAAATACGCCCGAGTGCTTTTCCAAGTCAACCTTGAGAGCTTGCTTGGACGATTGGACAGCGCGACGATGGCTCACGGACTTGAGGCACGAGTTCCGTTTACGGATCACGTTCTAGTCGAACACGCGTTTCGCACACCGCTCAATTTTCGAATCGATGTCTCGCCAGAAGAAAAGAAACCCTGGCTTTCATCTCTGGAATTGGCTCAACGAGGAAGCATTCGTTCCAAACGAATCCTACGAGCCATTGCGTCGCGCCTGATGCCAGAGCGGCTCGCAATGCGTCCAAAAATGAGTTTTCCAACTCCTTTACCAACTTGGCTTCACAACAATTGGAAGTCCTGGATCACCGAGAAATTCAACTCCAGTTCGTTTGCAAAAGAGGTTTTCCAACCTGACGCTCTCAAGCAATTGGATAACTTGCCGCCCCATCTCGCGTTATGGAAATGGCCAGTGCTCAACACAATCCTTTGGGGAGATAACTGTTTTGGCTAGGTGAACCGTGATTCACCATCCGAACAAACGAATAACCTGCACAACCACCAAAGTCGCCAAAGCCAACGTCGGGCTGGGCAATTTGGTGAATCTTTTATTGCAGCTTGGTCAAGGTTTCTAACTTTCCTTCGATGACAGTAATGGCATGTCATTCCCTCAATCGAAGTAGCCAGCCCGATGAGACTTGGTTACTTCGTAGCGGAACGGACTTGATATTTGTCAATCGTTTTGATCTCGAAATTTAAGGACTTAGGCTCAACCGTGGAAACAAAAACAAGAACAAAGCGATTTTCGTGGCTTTCGAAGAACAGAGTCAGCGAGCGAGAAATCCAAGCCAAATTAGATAGCAAGAATGAAGAAGTCGCCGCGGACCTGCCAACTGCGGAAGCCTACACACCGCCACGAGAACTGGCAGAGGCTCTCATCCAAACGGCACGCAATATCCAAATGCTGCCGGACATCGCAATCCAGGCAATTGCCCTCACTGAATCCCAAGTCTCAACTGTCCAACAGGTCGTTGACTTAGTTGCGCAAGACGTCCAACTGACAACCGATGTATTGTCGCTATCCAACAGTGCTCTGTTCGCCGGCACAGGCCCGACGTTGAATTTGGAACAAGCGATACTTCGCGTTGGACGTCGACAAATCAAAAACATGATCATGGCGGCCAGTGTCACTGCAATGATGCAAAGCATTGACTGGAAAGAAGTTCGCACCCGAGATATTCTTTGCGAACACGGGCTGATGACGGCGGTAATCAACACTCGATTGAGCACATTGTTCAAACTTGGAATGCAAGGCGAAGAGTTCACTGCCGGATTGGTTCACGATATTGGGCGAACACTCTTAGCGGTCGCTCTACCAGACCAGTTTTCTGAATTTGACCCACTCAATTTCGATGAGTCAGATGAACTACTCTCCGTTGAGAACAAATTCATTCGCACCAATCATGCTGTGATTGGCGCTTGGTTTCTTCAAAGGAACGCTCTTCCTGAGGAACTGGTAACAGTCGCCAGATATCATCACTCAGTTCCTGAATGTACGAAATTCAAACGGCTGGTTGCATTAACAGCAGTCGCTGATGAACTCGCCAACACCTATCAACGTGAGGGGGCGGACTCGCCCAAATTCGCCTACGAGACATTCGCTGCTTGCGAGAATCTTGAGATCCTTGAACAACTGGGGGTTGAGAACGCTGCGGAACGTTTGCGGGAGTTCGCCCAAGTGTTAATCACTTCGTCAACGGACGAAGTCAAATCAATGATGAAGCGATAAAAGTCGATCGTGCCTGCGAGCCCGTCGCATGCATCCACCAATTAATCAGCACTCACCCAAATTGTGAAGACGATGGAAATCTTGGAAGTCAAACATTTGCTTGCAACTCAACTGGACGAATTGGTTCAGTTGCGGCCGATGCCGGTTGTTGCAATGCAAATCATGAAAGCCTGTCGTGAGAAACAAGTTTCAGTAAAAACGCTTGTTCAAATTGCAGAATGCGATCCGGCAATTTCGTCACGTATTCTCGCGACGGTCAACAGCTCTGTTTATGGCTACTCGCGGCAAGTGACAAGTATCGGTCAGGCAGTCGTCGTTCTCGGATTTAAAAACTTGTCTGAACTCGCTGTCTCGGTTGCAATGTCCAACGTTTTTTCTGAAGACGATTCGCTGGGACAAGATCGTCAAAAACTATTCGAACATTCTTTGGGATGCGCCAGCGTGTCGCGTGTTTTGGCTAGTAAAAGCAGTTTTGCAAGTGACCCAGGCGAGGCGTTTCTTGCCGGGATGATGCACGACATCGGAAAGCTGATCTTTTTCGATCTCGCGCCAGTCCAGTACAGAACAATCGAAGACAATCGCGAACAGCAATCTCCTCTCCAAATCGAGCAGCAAACTTTTGGAGTTGACCACACCGTCTTAGGAGCAAAGTTCGGTGAATTTTGGGGATTACCGGCTGGAATTCAACAAGCCATCGCAGACCATCACATCGCGATTCCTGCCAGCCAACCACAACCGCCTAACGAAGTCACCGTGATTACGAATATTGCAAACGACCTTGCAAAGTCCTGGGGAATAGGCCAACCCAACGATGCGCCAGAGGCGCTACTTGGGCAGGCTTCGGAGGCTTGGCTGTTAGATCAAAGCTCAGACTCAATCGAACAAATTCAGTCAGTTGCGATGGAACATTTTGCGGAATTAAATTCGCTTCTTAGACCGACCGCTACAAGCTAATCCTCCCAACACCCAACTCCGCTGGCGATCGACACCGATACCAAACTGATGAATCCAACCGATCAAACTGCCAAAACAATCGACGACGCAAATAATTAACGCCTGAGTCAACACCATGGAAAAAATTACGCTGAGCGATCCTTCGATTCAAAGAATGATTCAATTTACGGCTTGGATCGCACTAGTCTTGATCCTCGGAACGGCGGGCTACAGCCTAATTGAAGGGTGGAACACAGAGGACGGTTTGTACATGTCTGTCATTACGTTGGCAACGGTTGGATACGGAGAGACACAAGAGCTGACTGGACTTGGCAGATTATTCACTTGCCTGTTGATATTTGTCTCGATTATTTGCCTGACGTGCTGGACAGCTTGCTTGACAAGTCTGTTCGTCGAAGGCGATTTGGCGGGCACTTTTAAAAACCGAAAAGCAATCAAGAAAGCGGGATCGATGAACGAACATACAATCATTTGCGGCTCTGGCACGATGGCCCGAACGGTACTCGAGATCATGGTACGACAGCAAGCCAAAGTCGTGCTTATCGATTCCGATTCGGAAAACCTTGAGCAAATCCGCGCTAGGTACCCCAACATTTCTGTCGTCCACGCATCTGCGACCGACGAAATGGCGTTGGCTACGGCTAACGTACTGGAAGCAAGTTGGCTGGTCGCGGCTCTTGAGTCAGACTTCGAGAACTTGATGATCTCAATGACTTGCAAAGACCTAGGCACAGACATCAAAGTCATCGCCCGGTCGAACGACCTCGACGTTGCCAGCCGGATGATGCGAATCGGAGTGGATAAAGTAATTTGCCCATTTCAATTGAGCGGTGAACAAGCCGCAGAATTTGCGCTTCAAGCAGTCCCCGACGAGGCCGGTAGCATTGCCTAACCCAAGGCAGTGAAAATCTCTGTTGCGCCAAAACTAAACTTGACTTGCCGCCAACCAAAGTCCGTTCAAGCCTTTTTAAGCCCTTCAAAGCTCGCGTCCAGCGAAAAGATCAATCGTGCTGGATTCCGTCGAGACGCAATCGTTCGATGATTGGGACTTCGGCAAGACCAGCGCCGGGTTCTTCATCGCCGAGGCAGCAGCTTGCCTGCGTAGCAGCACATGGAAATGCCCTTGCCGCTGCCCTGCGTGTGCCAGAACACACCCGCCTTTCGCGAGCCGGGTTGCACTTCGTCACCGTAGGTGGCTCGGCATTCGCCGAGAGCGCAGAGGAAATGCTCGAACACAAACTCTGCGTCCTCAGCGTCTTTGCGTTTCCAAACATTGCGTTTCCAAACATTGCGTTATGCATCGTCGTCCTCCGATTCTTCAGGAGGATTCAATTTGCCGATGTCGTCAACCAACTAGTCAAAGTCGCTCGCTGGTTCGGTTGCTTCAATCCGATGTTGCTCGGCTTTGAATTTCTCGTACTGTTCGATCGCCAATGCTCTTGAGGATGGCTTTTTCGAGGAAGGCAGACTGGGCGAATTGGTCGGCAAGCTCGGCGGTAGGTGTCACCATTTTTCCGCGAAGGGGACGCCGTCGTCTTCCATCTCTTCGGCGCAGGCGATATTTGACGCGAAATCTGAAGCTGAACCGACAAGCACTGAAAAGACTGGCGACGGTCAAAACCAACAAAAAAAGCACCGACGAGAATCCAAAAGACTCGACGGTGCTTCAAAATGGGCGTTGAGGGACTCGAACCCCCGACCCTCTCGGTGTAAACGAGATGCT